>DYID01000028.1 GCA_020723805.1 Anaerolinea sp.
TATCACAAGCCGCCTATGCTCAAGGGTAAAATCTCTATGCAATTACTCCTATCTGTGTAAGTACTGTCACTGATGACTGATCACTGATGACTGATCATTGATGACTGAACTACTTCCTCCTCGGCGCCAGTCTGTTTTTCGAAAAACTCTTCGGCGTGGGAGCAGGGCGCGGAGGGCGCTGTCCCTCTCGATGGTGAGGAGCAGAGCGGGGCGGGGGAGGAGGCGAGTAGTCGAAGTCGGGGAGGGTGATACGTTCGAGCGGCTGTTTCATGATGCGTTCCAGAGTCCGAATCATGTCGTTGTCTTCCGGCGTGACGAGCGTGAACGCGTCGCCGGTGCGCTGGGCGCGTCCCGTGCGCCCGATGCGGTGGATGTAAGCGTCGGCGGTGTCGGGCATGTCGTAGTTGATGACGTGCGTGATGCTTTCGATGTCGAGACCGCGCGCCGCGATGTCGGTGGCGACCATGATGGGGAAGTGTCCGCTCTTGAAACCGCTGAGCGCGTTCTGGCGTTGTCCCTGCGTGCGGTTACCGTGCAGGCTGGTGACGCGGAAACCCGCATGAGCGATTTGCCGCGCTACTTTATCGGCGCGATGTTTGGTGCGCGTAAAAACCAGCACCGAATCCGAATCGATCTGCTTGAGCAGTTTGACCAGCAACGCCGACTTCAAATGCGGCGGGACGGGATAGAGCGCGTGCGTCACTGTCACCGCAGGTTTGCTGATGCCCATCGAGATGCGCTGCGGCTCTCTGAGCGATTGCGCCGCGAGCAGTTCCACTTCGGGCGGGAACGTCGCCGAAAATAGCATGGTTTGCCGCTCGGCGGGGACGGCTTTAATGATGCGCCGCACGTCGGGCAGGAAGCCCATGTCGAACATGCGGTCGGCTTCATCCAACACCAAAATCTCGATGTGATTCGTTTTGATATGGCGCTGCTGAATGAGGTCCAGCAGACGCCCCGGCGTGGCGACCAAGATTTCGACGCCCTGGCGTAATGCCTTGATCTGACGGTCGGCTCCAACGCCGCCGTAGATGGTTGCGCTCCTCAGCCCCGTTCCCGTCGAGAGCGTCTTCGTCACTTGATGAATTTGCTCGGCGAGTTCGCGCGTTGGCGTGACGATGAGCGCGCGCGGCGTTCCGCGCGGACCCTCGAGTAACTTGTTCAGAATGGGGAGGACGAACGCGGCGGTCTTGCCGGTGCCGGTCTGCGCCGTGCCGATGATGTCCCGCCCGCGCAAGGCGGCGGGGATTGCTGCCTCCTGGATGGGAGTCGCGGTCTCATAGCCCGCGAGTTTGATTCCCTGCATGAGACGGGAATCCAGATTGAATTGTTCGAATTTCAAAACTTTTCCTGTTCTTCAGAAGTCGTGCCTGGTAAAGAATGAGTTTCCCTCAAACGAACACAGCGGTGGACTGCTGATATAGATGATTGATAACCAGATTATACCCTGCTTCTCCCCAACGAAGCCACGAATTTCTTCCCTCACTGATAACTGATAACCGATAACTGATGACTGATGACTGATAACTCGATCACCGTTTCACCAAAAAATCCATCTGATGGGCGATGTACACCAACTCGCCGCGTTCGATTTGCGCCCGGCGTTCCCGCAGCCATTTTGCAAACGCTCCCGAGTCCATTTCGGGGTGACCCGTCAATGACTGCTCGACAAAATGCAAGATGAAATGCAAGAAATACGCCTCGTCATCGGGATACTTTCCATCCCTCGCGTACACCACCCAATCCGACGCGCCCGCCGCAAGAATCTCCGCGCCCGCCTCTTGCAAATGCCCGAACAAATGCCGCCCGCTGCGGCTGTCGCCGCCCGTTGCCCGCCTGTCCATTGTCTCGTGATACAGCCGCTCGACCTGCGCGTCCAGCCCCGCGTCAATCGTTGGCTCGAAGGTCGTCACGCCGTCGAAATTGAGCGTCAGCCACGC
The DNA here is from genome assembly GCA_020723805.1 of Anaerolinea sp. Taxonomy (GTDB): domain Bacteria; phylum Chloroflexota; class Anaerolineae; order Anaerolineales; family Villigracilaceae; genus Defluviilinea. Next base: position 1,941 of record DYID01000028.1, read on the forward strand.
CAGCCCCTTCGTCAGCGAAAGCAACTTCGTCAACGACTCGGGCATCGGCAGTAAATCCAAAAACGCATGTGCGATCAACAAATCGGCGGGCTCTTGATTTTTCTGGATGAAATCGAAGACATCTGCCTGCTCGAAACGGATGCGGACATCATGAGCCTTATCGAACACTCGCGCCTGATTCTCCCCGCTTCTCTCCACGCTCAAGCCTGTCTCCTCCGCCCAAACCTTCACCCACTCTGACGCATATTCGATGTTCTCCGTCATCTCGTCCACCATCACGTACTCGGCACGCCGAATTACATCCCACCGCACCAGCCGCCTGACCATCGTCCCAACCCCCGCGCCGACCTCGACGATGCGAAACGGCTCCTGCGGCAGGTTCGCTCTCAACGCCGAGAGCACATCCTTGTTGAGCGAGCGGTCGTCAACGGATTGTTTGGAAAGCAGATAGCGGGGAAAGGAATAGTCCATGTCGTTTACTCATTGTTCTATTGCAAGGTTGGTTTTTCAAGCGTACTGGGCGTTCTCTAACGCCCAGTTGCGCTAGAGAACGCAGAATATGCACGATTTTTTTGAATAACTCACCTTACGCGAAACGTCCCGAAGGTTCTCGCAAATTTCGCCTATTTTCCAGCCAAACCTTCGGGACGGTGCGTAACATCAGTGAATAATTGCGCCGGAGCATTTACATATTCGAACGGAGCGCATTCGAAGCGCCTGCCATTCGATATAAAAATTCTCGTATTCTTTTTGCCGTCTCTTCCCACCTCGGCTGTGACTTGTACCTCTTTACCGCATTCAAAGACAGCCTCACGAGCGCCTCGCGGTCATTCGTCAACTCATCGAGAATTTCCGCCAGCCTCGCATCGTCGTCTGGTTCGATTAGATAGCCGTCTTCCCCATGTGCGATGACCTCGCCCGCCGCGCCCGCCGTCGTCCCAATGGCGGGCAGACCGAAGCCCATCCCTTCGAGATAGACGATGCCAAAGCCTTCGTAACTCGACGGCACGACCATGAGATGTGCTTGCCGGTACATCTCGATTAGGGGCTGATGATCGAGGGGACCGTGAAGAAAGACGAAAGATGAAAGCCCGTTCGCCGCGATGAATTCCTGCATTTGTTTTGCATACTTCGGTTCAGCCGTCAGCCCTCCCACCACATCCACCTTGACTTTCGACCTGCGCCGTTCGACGGCTTTTAGCAGTGTATGCAGTCCCTTGCGGTAAATCACGTTCCCCAAAAACAAAATCCGCAACTCGTTCAACTTTGCCCGCTCTCGAATTTCCTCCTCTGAAATCACATGATTGTAAAACCTGTCCGTTGGCGGATAGGCGACAAGGGACGGTTTCCTGCTCTCTATGATCTCAGAAACTACTCTCGCCGTCGTGTTCGAGTTGAAGATGAAGCCGTCCACGCTTTGCAGGTATTTCTTTTCGACCATGCGATACAAAGCGTTCTGCCACTGTGGTCGCAGTTCCGAACAGCGCAGATGATGGACAAGGCTGATCACAGGGCAGGGATGCGGCAGGCGGTTGGCAAACAGCAGGGAGGGGTGATTCAATTCGTCTTCGATGATCAGGTCAAAGTCAGGCGGGAGGCGGAAGCGCAGGTTGTCGGTCAGGTGCGAAGCGTAATTTCGCCATGGCAGTGAGATGACCTCCACCGTATCGCCCTGCCTGCGCAGGTACTCCACCAGTTTACGGTCGTACAAATACCCGCCGCTGACGGTATCGAGCGAGCCGTAAATGACAAGTCCGAGTTTCATGAGGAAGGTTAAAGGTCACAAGTCGCAAGTCGAATGTCAGACGTTCGACCTTCGGCGTTCGACCCGATATGCCGCCCACGCCGACTCGTTCTCCCACAATACCACCTTGAGCGCAGAGATATTCTCAGCCTGAATGCGTTCGCTCAGCGCCGTTGCCAAAATCCGCGCGAAATGCTCGATGGACGGGTTCAAGCCTGCGAATTCGGGCTTGTCGTTCAACATTTGCTCCTTGTAGTAGCACACGACCTCGTCGAGATGCTTTTCCACCTCCACGATGTCAACGAGGTAACCGTGCTGGTCGAGTTCCGTCCCTTCGAGCTGCAATTCAAGGACATAATGATGCGAGTTGGGGAAATTCTCCGCCCCCCAATCTCCGCCGATGAGGAAATGTCTGGCGATGAAATCTCTTCTGACTCCGAGTGTGTACATGTTGGCTCCATTATGTGGTTTCGGGAAGGACTGGATTTGCGCTGGCTTCCACTTCTGCGAAAGTTTCTTTGTCCGCAAGGACGATGAGTGTGTCGCCCTCGCGCAGTTCGATGCCGCCGCTGGGCATGATGAACTCCTGGTTGCGGGCGATGAGGACGATGAGAAACTCAGCGGGCAGTCCCAATTCGACGATGGCTTTCCCTGCAAACGGCGAGTTCGGACGGATGGGCAGTTCCTTGAGTTCGTTTTTGAACCCGCTGACGGGCGTGAATTCGATGGGGTAAATCGGCTTGCTTTCGATGGGCGCGTCCACTTTGAGCCATTTGGCAACATAAGGCAGAGACGCTCCCTGCAAAAGGGTGGAGGTCAAAACGACGAAGAAAACGATATTGAAAATCGAATCAGCCTCGGGCAGTCCGGAAAGAAGCGGGAACGTCGCCAGGATGATCGGCACCGCGCCGCGCAGTCCCACCCATGCGACGAAGGTTTTCTCCCGCAGGTCGAATTTGGAAAACGCCAAACCGAGAAAGATACTGACGGGTCTCGCCAGAAAAATCAGCGCCGCGGCGACAAGCAGTCCCGTGCCGATGATGGGGACGAGGCGGGACGGGAAGACGAGCAAACCGAGCGTCAGGAACATGGCGATTTGCATCAACCATGCCATACCGTTGTGAAAGCGGATGAGACTGCGGCGATGGACGAAATCCTGATGACCCGCCACGATGCCTGCCAGATAAACGGCAAGGAATCCGTTACCGTATGCCGCGCTGGTCAGGCTGTAGGTCAGGAACATCACGGAGAGAGTCAGCACAGGATACAGCCCCTCAAAACCGAGTTGCAGGCGGTTGGCAAGGAAGGCAATTACTTTGCCGAAGACGAAGCCCATGGCAACGCCCACAATGACTTGAAGGACGAACGAGACGATCAGATTGTTGAACCGAAAATCGGGCTGGGTGAGAAGTTGAATCAGGCCAACGGTCAGAAAGACCGCCATCGGGTCGTTGCTCCCCGATTCGAGTTCGAGCAGGGGGCGCAGTTTTCCCTTCAACCCCAAACTCTTCGAGCGCAAAATCGAAAACACCGCCGCCGCATCGGTGGAGGAAACGATTGCGCCGAGCAGAAGTCCCTGCAAGATGGTAAAGCCGAGCAGGATTTGCGCGGTCAAGCCAACGATAAGCGCCGTTAGAAAAACGCCCAAAGAGGAGAGAATGATGCCCTCTTTCAGCACGGGGCGAATGTCTTCCCAATCGGTTTCCAATCCGCCCGCGAACAGGATGAGGTTCAGGGCGACGATGCCGATGAACTGCGCCAATGCCGCATCGTCGAAATAGATTCCCCCGGGACCGTCTGACCCTGCCAGCATGCCGAGCGCCAAAAACAACAGCAAGGCAGGGATGCCGAAGCGGTCCGCGACCTTGCTGGCAAGCACGCTCAACAAGAGCAGGCTGGCAACGCTGACGAGGATCAGTTCAGTGGATAGGTTCATTGGTAATTGAAAATCACCTGGATCGTCTCCTGCGGATTTTCATCGAGCAGACGATACGCCTTTTCCGCCTCCTCGATGGGAAAACGGTGCGTGATCCACTTCTGCGGCTGGATGCGTTTCAGCGCCTCCCACACGACCCGGAACCTGCGTGCCTTGTCCCAGCGCCCGCTCAACGCTGGAGCAATGGTGCTGACCTGCGAGGAGACCAACTGAATCCGCGAGCGATGGAACGCGCCACCGAGGTCAATCGGCGCTTTTTTCGCTCCATACCACGAGCCGATGACGATGCGCCCGCTGAAGGCGGTGAGTGCGATGGCGTCGTTTAGCGCGGAGGGAGAGCCGCTGAGTTCGAAGGTCAGGTCGAAGTTTTGCGTGTAGCCAATTTGGTAGTTAGATGAGTTGAGATTGGGATTTTTGCCCAACATTTCAGGGTCAAACGAATCATCCACCCCAATTTCCAGCGACGCTTTGCGCCGCAGGGGGTAGCAATCGGATGTGACCAGTGTTTGCAATGGAAATTCACGCAGCAAGGAGGCGGTCAGCAAGCCGACGATGCCTTGTCCCAGCACCAGCACGCGCTCTCCCAGAATCGGCACGCCGTCCTGAACCAGGTTTACGGCGGTTTCCATGTTGGGGAGGAAGGAGCAGGTTTCGGCGGGGAGAGAAGCGGGGGGAAAAATCAGGGATGAAGGATGAGCGATGAAGGAGGAAGCGTGTGGATGAAATCCAAAGACGAGTTTGTCGCGCAATCCCTTGTCCACGTCCCTGCCTGTTTCGCGGATGATTCCCACGCACGCATAGCCATATTTCAGCGGATACTGCAAGTTACTGCTGAGGCGGTCGTGCGTATCTGCAAGGTGCGGAAACTCACCGCGATAGACGAGCATCTCGGTACCCGCGCTGATGGCGGAGCAGACGGTTTCCACGAGCACTTCATCGTCTTTCAACGGCGGCAGAGGCGTTTCCCGAACTTCTATCTGTTTAGGGGCGGTAAAAAACAGCGAACGCGCTTTCATGGTTCCATTGTATCTTTGATTTTGGGGTGTGCGGCGGTGAAGTTATGTACTGATGTCATGCAGTTTGTTTGTGCCGCCTGAAAGCACGAGATAAATCTCACGTTACGGCGTAAAGTGAGTCACTCGAGAGCGGATATGCCTGCGCCTTCGGGTTTGTTGAGAAGCAGTCCCCGCATTCGCTCGATGATTTTGGCGTGGATGGCATCCGAATCGGTTGACCCCACTTCGTCCAGCGTGATTGGTTTCGCAAACTGCACATGGACAGTCGTTGGGCGGGCATCGCGCGTGATGATGGCGAGCAGCTGCAACGCGGCGGCGAGTTTTTCGCGTTCGAGGCGGGTGTGCTTGAGGCGCGTCAGCCAGTGACGCGCGGTCCGCTCCCAGATGACGCCGCTGACGAGGATGGGGACAATTCTCACGTCACGTGCGAAGCGAAGGAAGACACCGGCGGAGTCAGTCCAGTTGGAAAGGGCGTCCAATGCGCCGGGGTACACGAGCGGGTCGGGTTCGATTTCGCCGGCGGGGAAAGTGAGAACCGCGCCGCCGTTCCGCAGATGGTTCGAAACCTGCCGCACGGCGTTCATGCGTCTGGCGGGGTCGTCGTCTATGAAAAACAGTTGACGTGTGGTGTTTGCCAGCGCCTCCAAAAACGGACGATGCAGGGCGATGATTTTCAGGTCGGCGCGGCGGATGGCGGCAAACAGGCTGATGGTATCTGCCATGCCGGGATGATTGGAGAGGAAGAGCGCAGGTCCCGGCGAGGGAACGTGTTCATGTCCATACACCCGAACATCCCGCACATATTGTCTTTGCATGATGGTGCGTGAGGCTTCGGCAAGGCTGGTTCGCCCAACGAGGTCGTCAAAGTCCACCATTTGACGGGCGAACTTGCGCGCCGGGCGGATGAAGGCACGCCGAACCAGCGATGCAAGCAAAGGTTTATCCTGCCAGCCGAAGGAGGCAACGAGGTCGTCGAGGTTGATGCGGGTGAGGGTGTCAAGGGGGGAGGGCATGGAGGAGGAAAGAAGAAAGAGGAAAGAGGAGAGTGGGGGGTGGGAAGTAGAAAGTGGGGAGTAGAGAGTGGGGAGTAGAGAGTGGGGAGTAGAGAGTGGGGAGTGGAAAGTGGAGGGGATTAGTTATTCGGGTTCGATGGTAAATTTCAAGGGGTAGCCTGCGTTGTTTGCTTCAGTGTGCGCCCGGTTGACACGCCTCTCGGCTTCGGATTTGGCAAGGGTTTGCACGTATGCCGTTCCGTAAAAATGTGCGGTCAACATGATGTCGGTGGCGCGGTCGGTGGCGAGGTAAAAGACTGTTGTCAGGATATGCACGACAAAGCCCATCGGTGTGACGTGGTCGTTGTGGATGATGACGCGGTAGAGCGGTTCGAGTTCGGTCTCGGTTTCTTCGAGTATCTCGATTTCAGGGACGACTTGCAGGTTCATGCCCATACCACAAACTGCTTACCATTCATCCGCAAGCTGCGACATTTCCCTGTCGGTGAGTTCGATGTTTACCGCTTCAAAGTTTTCCCTGATGTGCTGCGGCTTGAACGACATGGGTATCGTAATGACTCGCGGCTGCATGACCAGCCATGCCAGCGCAATCTGGAACGGTGTGGCAGCGTGCGCCTCCGCGATTTGATTGAGTGTGCGGTTGACGCGCAGGCTCCTGAACTTGACGGGCGAATACGCCGTGACGAGAATGTTGTTTTGTTGGCAGTATTCGATTACGCCGTTGGCAACATAAGACTTGTCCGGCAGGCGGTAGGGGATTTGGTCGGTGAGGATGGGCGTTTCGGAAAGTTCCTGCGCGCGCTTCAGCCATTTGAGGTTGAAGTTGCTTACGCCCAGATGCCTGACTTTACCGTCACGCACGAGTTTGTTCAGCGCCGGAAACGCCTCATCGAGTGTCGAAATGGAACGGGGGGGCCAGTGGATAAGATACAGGTCAATATAGTCCATGTTCAGGCGGCGCAGCGACCCCTCACACGCTTTGATCACATCGTTATAAGAAAGATGCTCCGCCGCGACCTTGGTTGTGATGAACAAGTCTTCACGCTTTTTCCCCGATTCGCGTATTGCCCTGCCAACCAGTTCTTCACAGTGACCTGCCGCATAGGCTTCCGCCGTGTCGAAGTGGGTGTAGCCAACCTCCAGGGCGGTGTGCAGCGCAGTGAGCGATGCTTCATCCAGCTTGGGGTCGGGCGAACTTTCGCCGCCGATTCTCCAGGTGCCAAATCCGATTTTGGGAAGTCGAACGCTGTGGACGGTTTCGTATTTCATGGCAGAAATTATACACTTGGTGAAACAAAAACCCGCCTCTTGCGAGACGGGTGCCTGTTTGCCGATCACTAATTACTGACCTACGCTGTGACTTTCTGCGCGGCTTCGTAGCCTCTTTTCAACGCCTCATAGTTCTTCGGTAAGAGATGCTTGTGTCTGGCGGGCAGATGCGCCTCCAGCGCCTTCTCCACATCCTGCAAGGTCAATTCGGGCAGGGCTGTCAGCAGTGCGCCGACCGCCACCATGTTGAGTAATTTTCTGTCGCCTATCTCTTCGGCGATCTCGTTGCACGGCACAAAAATGACGTGAATGTCGGTTCGTTTCGCGCCGCGGTCCACCATGGACTGGTTGACGATCAGCGTGCCGCCGGGGGCGAGCAGTTCTTCGTATTTGTCGAAGGAGGGCAAGTTCAGGGCAATTGCCAGCGGCGGATGTTTTACCAGCGGGGAGCCGATTTCATCGTCTGCGATGATGACCGTGCAGTTCGCCGTCCCGCCGCGCATTTCGGGACCGTAGGAAGGAATCCACGTCACCTGCCAGCCCGTGTCCATGGCAGCGTATGCCAGTACCTGCCCGCCGAATAGGACACCTTGTCCGCCAAAACCTGCGATGATGATTTCTTTTTGCATGATTCACTCCGTGAAGATAGACAGGTACACACGTAAACAGGTACACAGGGAAAGGTCACTCGTATCCCGTAACGTGTATCGCCTATCTCCTAACTCGTATCTCACAACGTCAAACCTTAATTTGCACGACTCCCGCCGCGACCTTGTAATCGCCGAGCGGATACGCCGGGACCATGTGCTCCTCCACGAATTTCAGCGACTGTACCGGCGTCATGCCCCAGTTGGTCGGGCAGGTGGAAAGCAGCTCGACCATCGAGAAGCCCAATCCGCGCACCTGCGTTTCGAACGCCAGTCGGATGGCTTTTTTGGCGAGGCGGATGTTCTTCGGATCGTGCAGCGACCTGCGGACGACATACCCTGTTCCATCGAGCGTGGCAAGCATCTCTGCCATGCGGATGGGAAAGCCCTGTGTCTCCACGTCGCGCCCGTTCGGGGAGGAAGTGGTTTTCATGCCGGGCAGAGTGGTGGGCGCCATCTGTCCGCCGGTCATGCCATAGTTGGCATTGTTGATGAAGATGACGGTGATATTTTCGCCGCGCGCCGCCGCGTGGACGATTTCGCCCATGCCAATCGAGGCAAGGTCGCCATCTCCCTGGTAGGTGAAGACAACACGGTCCGGCAGGACGCGCTTGATGCCGGTTGCCATGGCGGGCGCGCGTCCGTGCGGGGCTTCCACGAAATCGGTGTCGAAATAGTTATAGGCAAAGACCGAGCAGCCGACCGGCGCCACGCCGATGGTGCGGGAAATCAAATTCATTTCCTCCAGCACTTCCGCAATCAGGCGGTGCGCTACGCCGTGCGTGCACCCTGGACAATAATGGGTGGGGGTATCGGTAAACGCTTCGGGACGTTCGTAAACCAGATTGGTGGGAGCAGTCATTTTTACCTCTCAAGAACGGATGCCATGCGTGTCAGCCAGATGTCGCGGGGATCGTGATTGGTTGACCATTGACCGGCGGCAATGCGGTGAATCTCCGCCAGAATTTCATCGGGAAATGGAACCACGCCTCCCGTCCGCCCATAAAAGTCCACGGGAACGCGCCCGCGCACAGCGAGGCGGACATCATCGAACATCTGCCCCATGTTCATCTCAGTCACCAGGAAGCCGCTCACACGTTCCGCCAGTTGGTCAATGACCTGATATGGATACGGACTGACGGTGATCGGGCGCAGCAGCCCCACCTTGATCCCCTCCGCCCGCGCCGCGCGCACAGCCGAAAGCGCCACGCGTCCCGCCGTGCCAAAACCCACGACGACAAACTCGGCGTCGTCCAGATAGTATTCTTTGTAGCGCACTTCGTTTGCCTGAACTTCCCTCCAGCGTTTGCCCAGGCGGATGTTGGCAACCTCCTCGGCGGGTGGATCAATATAAATCGAGGAGAGGACGCGTCGTTCGCGGTTGATTGCGCCGTTGGTCGCCCAGTCGAAGTTGCGATCAATGATGGGTTTCATCTCGGGCATCTCCGCCGGTTCCATCATCTGACCGATGGAGCCATCGAGGATGACCATGCATATCATGCGGTATTTCTCCGCCAGGTCGAATGAAAGCCCCATCAAGTCAATGGCTTCCTGCACCGAAGAGGGCGCCAGTACAATGCGCGGATAATCGCCATGACCGCCGCCGTGAACCGCCTGGTTGTAGTCTGATTGCGCAGGGGCGATGTTGCCGAGCCCGGGTCCGCCGCGCATCACATTGACAACCACTGCCGGCACTTCTGTCCCTGCGATGTATGAAAGCCCTTCCATCATCAGGCTTATCCCTGGGCTGGAGGAGGTGGTCATCACTCGTGCGCCTGTACACGCCGCGCCATAGACCATGTTGATGGCGCCCAGCTCCGACTCGGCTTGCACAAAGGCGCGTCCCAGTTCGGGCATGCGCCGCGAGAGATATTCAAGAATTTCGGTTTGCGGGGTGATAGGGTAACCAAAGTAAGCCTGCAATCCCGCACGCACAGCGGCTTCGGCGATGGCTTCGTTGCCTTTCCATAATTCTTTGGGCATTTGGTTTTCTCCGTTATTGTTCCTTGTAAAAAGTCATGTCATGGAAAAGAAAGAAGAAAGACGAAAGAGATCCTCTTTTCCTCTTTCATCCTTGCACTGCCGCCGGCGCCTTTGTCACCTCGCGATACACCGTGATCGCCGCATCCGGGCAGACCAGCGCACAAATAGCGCACCCCGTGCAGCCGTCCTTGAACGTGTGCGCGGGGTGGTAGCCCTTGGGGGTCAGTCTCGACATGTCCAATTCCATCACCCCTTGCGGACATGCGTTGATGCACAACTCGCATCCTTTGCAGTACGTGTCGCTTACTTCAATCCAACCTCTGGCAGGCATTGGGTCTCCTTTTTGTGTTGGGCGTGTTTTGCGCCCTTCGGATATGAGAAGTTTGACAATAATTAGCGAGATTCAACCGCTTTGATTATGGCTTTTTCTCTGCCAAGGGTGTAGTGCCATGCGTCACACGCTGCATGTACGAAAATCATCCGTTTTGGAGATGGTAGAATCACTTCATCAATAAATCTTGGAGGATGAAATGACAGACGTTGTCATTGTGGATGCAATCCGCACGCCCGTCGGTGCTTTGGGAGGGAGTCTCGCTTCGGTTCGCCCCGACGATATGGCGGCTTTGGTGATCAAGGAAATTGTCCAACGCTCGAACCTGGATCCCGCCTTCGTGGAAGAGGTCTTCTTCGGTTGTGCCAATCAGGCAGGCGAAGACAACCGCAACGTGGCGCGGATGGCGGCGCTGCTTGCCGGCTTGCCTGTGGAAGTGGGCGGCGTGACGGTCAACCGGCTGTGCGCTTCGGGGCTGAACGCCATCAATCAAGCCGCGCGGGCAATCAAAGTGGGTGAAGGTGATGTGTACATTGCCGGCGGTGTCGAATCCATGAGCCGCGCGCCCTACTCGCTCCCCAAAGCGGAGGCTGGCTACTCCTTTGGCAACCTCACCGCCTGGGATACGGCGCTGGGCTGGCGTTACCCCAACCCCCGCATGAAAGAGATGTATGGCACCGAGTCCATGGGCGAGACCGCCGAAAACATCGCCCGCGAACGTCCGCACATCACCCGCGAAAAGCAGGATGCCTTTGCTCTGCGCTCACATCAGCGTGCCATCGCCGCCATTGACTCGGGACGCTTCAAAGAGGAGATTGTCCCGGTGCGCATTCCACAGAAAAAAGGCGACCCGTTGATTGTTGATACTGACGAACGCCCGCGCCGCGACACTTCGATGGAATCGCTTGCCAAACTCAAACCTGCCTTCGCCAAGGAAGGGGGAACCGTGACGGCGGGAAATTCGTCTGGGTTGAATGATGGGGCTGCCGCCCTGCTCATGATGAGCGCAGAACGGGCGAAGTCGCTTGGGCTGAAGCCGCTGGTTCGGGTGGTGGCATCCGCCTCCGCCGGAGTCCCGCCGCGGGTGATGGGGTTGGGTCCCGTGCCGGCGACGAGAAAAGCGCTCCAGCGGGCAGGTCTGCAAATGAAAGACATCGGTCTGGTCGAACTCAACGAAGCCTTTGCCGTGCAGTCTTTGGCGGTGATGGAAGATTTGGACCTCGACCCCGAGATCGTCAACGTCAACGGCGGCGCAATTGCCATCGGGCATCCGCTGGGTTGTTCGGGCGCGCGGCTGATGACCACCCTCGTTCACGAAATGCGCCTGCGCGGAAATGTGAGATACGGCTTGGCGACGCTGTGCGTGGGCGTCGGTCAGGGCGAAGCGACGATTGTCGAGTTTATTGGTTGAGCAGAAATGGTCGAAGGTCGAAACTTGACCTTCGACCCCTAAACATTCAATTGAGATGTTTCATGAAAAAAAACTTATCTTTCCTCTTTCTTCTTTCTTTACTGGTAACTGCGTGCAGCGCCTCGCCGCAACCTTCGCAGGAAGCGACGCCTGCTCCATACTCACCTGATACCCCCTCACCCTCGCAAATTGACGCGCCCCTGGTTGACTCGCTGACGTTGATCTCCGTCCAATTCCTCAACTCGCTGGACGGCTGGGGCGTAACCGAAACTCAAATCGTCCGCACCAACGACGGCGGCATCACCTGGTACAACGTCACACCGCCCGCTGTGACCGAAACCGGCTACGCGGCAGTCCTTTCGTTGACCGACAACAACCACGCCTGGCTGCTTCTGCCCGACTTTGAAACTTCTCCGCATAGCGGAATACTCCACCGCACCGCCGATGGCGGGCTTTCATGGAACTCGATTGCAGTTCCCTTTTCCATCGCCGACCTGCACTTCCTCGATGCAAACAACGGCTGGGCGCTTGCCGATCTCGGCGTGGGAGCCGGCTCCCAGGCTGTTGCCGTCTATCAAACCACCGACGGCGGCGCGGCATGGACACAGAAATTCGCCAACGACCCCAACGGCGGCGCAGGCGATTCCCTTCCGCTGGGCGGCTTGAAGGCGGGCATCGCCCCTGTGACCATGCAGACGGCGTTCGTTTACGGCGTTACATACGCATCGGGCGCACCCTATCTCTTCCGCACCGATGACGGCGGCGCGAGTTGGAGTCCCGTTTCCCTGCCCCTGCCGAAGGGCGCAGAATCTGCCGAGTTGAGTATCGAACGCGGGCAGATGAAGTTCCTCTCGCCAACCGACGGCTTCATTGCCATGCGCCTCACCAGCGAAAATTACCAACTTGCCATTTACACCACGCGCGACGGCGGGAACACCTGGACGCTCACGCCCAACATCCTGCCCGGCAGCGGCACGGCTGATTTTGTTTCAGTGGAGGATGCAGTTGTTTTCAGCGGCGACCAGTTTTACGTCACGCGTGACGCGGCGCGCACCTGGAGCATCGTCCTGCCCGATGTCAAATTTGGCGATATCTTTGCCGGCATGGATTTCGCCAATACCACGACCGGCTGGGTGGTCACAATGACGCCCACCGGTCAACGCGCCGTGTATCGAAGCGGCGATGGAGGTCTGACATGGTTTCCCATCGTTCCCTGATTTGGACGTTGATTGCCAGCCTGATCCTGACCTCCTGCCGCACTTTCGCTTCTCCCGCCCCGACGCCTGATTCGGCTTCCGAACCAACCTCTCTCCCCGTAACCGTTACGCCCGCCCCCGATTACGTGACCCGCCTCCGCAACGCCGAATACCAGCTTGGCTTGTCGGACGGTCTGCGCGTCGTGCAGTTGAGCGACGGCGTGTTTTCGCAAGGGGAAGCCGGCGGCGTGGACTTTACCTCCGTGACCATGACCGACTTCATCGCGCGCGGCGACCTGAACGGCGACGGCGTGGATGAATATGCCGCAATGGTGGCGGAGAACTACGGCGGGACCGGCACATTCGTCTTTTTGGCGGTGTTTATCGAGGCGGGCGAAAAATTCAAGTTTCAAACTTCCGTGCTGGTGGATGACCGCCCATTGGTGAATGAACTCTCGATTAGCGGCGGCGAAATTTTCCTCGACGCTACCATCCACGCCGCGAATGACCCGATGTGCTGTCCCACCCTGCGGACGGAGCGGCATTACCGCCTGACCCACAACTACCTGCGTATGTCCGATTACGTCACCTTCACGCCCGACGGCAGACCGCGCACGATTACTATTGACTTTCCAGCCAACCGTGCCGAAGTCTTTCGGTCCATTCCCCTCAAAGGCAGTGTGGCAATCGCTCCTTTTGAAAACAACCTCGTGTATCGCATCTACGACCTGGGCGGCGTGGAACTTGCCATTGGCTCAATCACGGTTACCGCCGCAGACCCGGGCGCGCCCGGCACCTTCGACCAAACGATTTCACTGGGGAATATCCTCTCCGGCGCCGTCATCCGCCTGGAAGTGCAGGATGTCAACGCCGAAGATGGATCGCTTTTTGCGATGGATTCGGTCGAATTGGTTGTAAAATAAGAGTGTGATGCGTGGTGCGTAGTACATCTATTCAACCGCAAATCGTAAATCGCAAATCTTCAATCGTAAATCGGAGGAGAGTATGCCCCACACAGTCCGCGATTGGATGTCCAGCCCGGTGGTCGTTGTGGACCCGGATTCGAGCGTGTCCTACGCCCTCACGTTGATGCGCCGCCGCAAAATCCACAGCGTGGTGGTGGACATCAGCGACAAAAACCCCGCCTACGGAATCGTCACCACTACCGACATCCGCGACAAGATCGTGGCGGCAGACCGCAACCCTGCCGAGACGACCGTGCGCGAAATTATGTCGGGTCCCATCATCACGGCAAAACCCGAATGGACGCTCAAGGAATGTTCGCAGGTGATGCAGGAACACCACATTCATCACCTCCCTGTGGCAGATGAAAGCGGCACGCTGATTGGGATCATTTCCGCCACCGATATTTTCATGGCGGTGGAGGAAACCGGCTGGAAAGACCGGGGCTGAATTTGACAGCCGGGAGTTTTACTCCCGGCTTTTTCTTCTTAGAAAGTGTCTGAAAAGAGATTCCCATTGCTCCGAAAATGCGTAGGATGCGCTCTCTTGCGCATCCAGCGACGTTAGAGAACGTCGCTTACGCAAAATATCAGTTTTCAGACACTCTCTTAGAGAGTATTTTAAAACTGCTGTTTTGCGCGTAAACGACGTTCGCTAGTCCGAAGGACTTCCATTAACTGAGCAGGTGGCTTCAGCCCCGCTCACCCAGTTGGTCTGAGTAGTCCATAAAAAGTATAAGCCCGCACGTCAATTTACAGATACAATTGGAGCATGCCAAAGGAGAAATACTACGTCGTTTGGAAGGGACGCAAGACCGGCATTTTCAAATCCTGGGCGGAGTGCGAGAAGCAGGTGAAGGGGTTTGCCGGGGCGAAATTCAAGGCGTTTGACACGCTCAAAGAGGCGGAAACAGCCCTGCGGTCCGGGTATGAAGCGTACAAGGGCAAAGCCTCCTCTTCGGGCAGGTGGAAGGACGCCAGCGTCCAGCCAATCCTTCCCTCCATCTGTGTGGATGCGGCGTGCAACGGCTCGCCGGGCAAAATGGAGTATCGCGGCGTCTTTCTGGAAACGGGAGATGAGTTTTTTCGTTTCGGACCGTTCCCCGACGGGACAAATAATGTAGGCGAGTTTCTGGCGATTGTCCATGCGCTGACCTGGCTGTCGAAGCATAAAAAGTCTATGCCTGTGTACTCCGACTCGGAAAATGCCATCTCATGGGTGTACACGGGAGAATGTCGGACGCAACTAAAGCATACCCCCCGCAATGCCGCCATCTTTACGCTGATTCGCGCCGCCGAAAACTGGCTTGCTGAAAACGAACTCCGCGATGACGCGGTCTTGAAATGGGATACCGAATTGTGGGGGGAGAACCCGGCAGATTTTGGGAGGAAGTGAGTGCAAGAAAAGAAAGAGGAAAGATGAAAACGGCACTGTTGATTGTTGACATTCAAAACGATTATTTCCCCGGCGGGAAGTTTCCGCTGGTGAACCCGGAAGAAGCCGCCAAAAAGGCATATCAATTGCTCCAGTGCTTTCGTGAACACGGCGGTCATCACGTTCATATTCAGCACATTTCCCTCAAGCCTGATGCGGCGTTCTTCGTCAAAGGTGACAGCGGTTCCGACATCCACGACTTGGCGGCGCATTTCGAAGGCGAGCCGATTGTGTACAAGCATTATCCTAATGCCTTTCGTGAGACGAACTTGTTGGATATGCTCAAGGCTTGGGAGGTGGAGCGCGTCGTCATCTGCGGCATGATGACCCACATGTGCGTAGATGCCACCGCCCGCGCTGCGGCTGACCTCGGCTTCCAAGTCATCATTGCGGAGGATGCCTGCGCCACCCGCGACCTGACCTATGGCGAAACCGTCATCCCGGCTGACCTCGTCCATAAAGCCTTCCTCGCCGCGCTCAAATCCTATGGCAAGGTGATGAAAGCCGAAGAAATCCTTGCGCTGCTGGCAGAGGAGCAGGTGAAGTAACCCCGCTGTTCACCACAGGCTTCCAAATCGCAAATCGTCAATCGCAAATCGCAAATCATAAATCCCATGTCCACCCTCGACCCCGAACGACAAAAACAAGCCAAAGAATATGCCCGCATCCGCCGCCGTTTGTGGCTGGTGGATAATGCCTTCAGCGCCGTGTATGCCCTCGCTTGGTTGTTCCTTGGCTGGGCGGTCTCGCTCCGTGAATGGCTGACCGCGCTGACAACCAATGAGTGGCTGCTCGTCCCCGCGTTCGTGGTAGTCTTTGGCGGGATTTCCTTTCTCATCAAACTTCCCCTCGCTTACTACAGCGGATTTATCCTCCCGCACCGCTTCGACCAATCCACCCAGACGCTCAAAGACTGGATTGTTGACCAACTCAAAGGACTGGCGGTCGGGACTTCCCTCGGCTTGCTCCTGCTCGAATTGCTGTATCTTGCCCTGCGCCTGACCGGCGACCTGTGGTGGCTGTGGGCGGCGGCCGGCTTGCTGGTCTTCAACGTCCTGCTCATCAACCTTGCGCCGATTCTCATCATGCCGCTGTTTAACAAATTTGTCCCGCTGGGTGACGAACACAAAGAACTGGCTGACCGTCTGCTGACACTCGCCGAACGCGCCAACACGAAGGTGCGCGGCGTATTCAAGTTCGACATGTCCCGGCGGACGAAATCCGCCACCGCGGCGTTGACCGGTCTCGGCAACACCCGCCGCATCGTGCTGGGCGATACGCTCATCAATGAGTTCTCCGTGGACGAGGTGGAGACCGTCCTTGCCCACGAATTGGGACACCACGTCAACCGTGACATCCCGCTGCTGATAATCATGGGCACGCTCAGCACCATGGTTGGACTGTACCTCGCCTCGCTGGGATTGAATTGGGCGATAGGCTACTTTGGCTTCAACGGCGTGGCGGATGTGGCGGCGTTTCCAGCATTGATGCTCATCCTCGGCGCGTATGGGCTGGTGACCATGCCGCTCGAAAACGCCCTCTCCCGCTGGAGGGAGGCAAAGGCTGACGATTACGCGCTGCAGGTTACGGGTAAGGGCGAAGCGTTCGCGTCCGCTTTGACGCGGCTGGCAAATCAAAATCTCGAGGAGGTCGATCCTGAGAAATGGGTGGTCTTGCTGTTCTATTCACATCCCCCGCTGGGCGAGCGGATTGCCAAAGCCCGGCAGTGGCGAGGCTAATCGCTCGGCGCCCACGCTTTCCAGCGCAGGAGAATCGGAATCAGGACGACAAGCGCAATCACACCGCCCATGACCACGATGCCGTCGGTGGAGCCGATTACAGAGCGGTCTTCCTCGACGGGCGGCGTGGGGGTGACTTGCAGGAAGTAGGCGGCGGTCGTCGAAAGGGCGGAGCCGGGACGCCTTGCCGTGTAGGTGACTGCCGTGCTGAACAGCGCAATCAACAGGCTGATGAGAAGGAAAATGGCGGGACGGTAGAGGCGTTTCATAGTGCGGCTGAAGTATAACATGCGGCGGCGCACTGTTGCGCCCGGCGGTTTTTTTGCAGTATAATCGCCCCGTTGCTGGCGGGGTTCAGTGACACCGAGGAGATGAGTTGAAACCCACTCATTCAAAATCTGCCCGTTTTGCCCGCACCGATGCCCTGGGGCACCGGTCGGGACTTTTTCTTGTGTAAGTTCTGCACTTCGCAAAGTGACGTTGTTTTGGAAGGTGCAGTTTTTATTGGCTGTGTAATATTCACATTTTAGATGGAATTTCTTCGATTACCTACTTCGCTTTGTGAAATCAATCAATCACAGGAGACTGCATGGTCAAACGATTTTTTGAATGGGTGATAAGCCCCATGGGGCGGATTGCCGTGGTCATTGCGGGGATGTTCGTCTTCAGCCTCGCCGCCTTCGGTATCTATCAGTCACAGCAGAACCCCAAACCGCAGCCGATCCAGTTCCCGCACAACCTGCACGTGGGATTTGGCATCCAGTGTCTCTACTGCCACCCCGGCGCATCCAAGGGACCTTCGGCGGGACTGCCAACCATCAGCAAGTGCTGGGGATGCCATCAGCAGATTGCCAAAACACAGACCAGTCCCAAACTCAAGCCAATGCTCGACGCGATGACCAACGGCACAAACTTCGTCTGGGTGCCGGTGGCAAAAGTGCCCGAATTTGTGCACTTCAACCACCGCCCGCACATCGCCGCCGGCTTGAACTGCGAAAACTGTCACGGCGACATGAGCAAGGTGGAAATTGCCGAAAACCCGCAGGTGATGAACATGGGCTGGTGTTTGAACTGTCACCGCGAGCGGGCAGGCGACGATGAGGCGAAACTCACCAAACTCACCGACTGCGGCACCTGTCACTACTAATCCCGGGTGAAAAGGAAGAAATCATGAGCAAACAAATTTCCCGGCGCGATTTTCTCAAACTCGCCACCGCCGGCGCGGCGACCACCGCCGTGCTGACCGGGTGCGGTCCCACTTCCCGTTTTGTGGACCGCGAACCCTATCGCAAGATGCCGGAATACACCTACAACGGCATCAGCACCTACTACGCCACCACATGCCGCGAATGCGCTGCGGCGTGCGGGCTGGTCGTCCGCACCATGCAGGGACGCGCCATCAAAGTGGAGGGCAACCCCAACAACCCCGTCAACCTCGGCAAGACCTGCGCGCGCGGTCAAGCCACCCTGCAGGGGCTTTACAACCCCGACCGCGTCGAAAACCCCGTCAAACAGGCGCGCGGCGCTCAACTCTCGCAGGAGACCCTTGACTGGAACGCCGCAACTCAAATCGTTGCCGACGCGCTGACCAACACCAACCCCTCCGAAATTGCCTTCCTGATGGGCATGGCGCCCGATCACCTCTTCGACCTGGTCTCCGACCTGGCAAAAGCCATCGGCGCGCCTGCTCCCATCCGCTTTGGCGCGCTGGGCATGTTCGAAGCTCGCGCCACCCTCAGCAAAGCCGCCGAAGACCTCTTTGGCAGCGCCTCCATGCCGTTCTTCGACTTGGAGAACGCCGATGTCGTGGTCTCCTTTGGCGCAAACTTCCTCGAAACCTGGCTCTCGCCCGTCGCCTTCACGCGCGGATTTGCCAGGATGCGCCGCGGCAACCCCGAACGACGCGGCTACTTCGTCCAATTCGAGCCTCGGATGTCGCAAACCGCCTCCAAAGCCGACGCATGGATTCCGCTTCGCCCTGGGACCGAGAACCTGGTCGCCCTTGCCCTGGGCAGACTCATCGCTGAAGCCAAAGGCGGTGCCATCCCCGCTGCATTTGCTTCCGTTGACCCGGTTGCCGCCGCTGCGGAAGCCGATGTAATCTTCGAAACCCTCGAACGCCTCGCCCAAACGCTGACCAATGCCGGACGTCCGCTCGTCATCCCCGGCGGCGCGGCGCTTGGACAAAGCAACGGGCTTGCCACAGCCGAAGCCGTGCTGGCGTTGAACGCCTTGCTCGGCAACTTCGGTCTGCCCGGCGGCGTGTTCATCTCGCCGCTTGCGCCCGCGCAGGACGCCTATCACCGCCCTGCCAGCGCCAAAGAAATGACCGACTTCATCGCAAAGATGAAGAGCGGCGGCGTGAAAGTGCTGTTCGTGCATGGCGTCAACCCGCTGTTCGAACTGCCCAAGCAGCTCGGTTTTGCCGAGGCGCTCGCCGCCGTCCCGCAGGTCATCTCCTTTGCCACCTTCCCGGATGAAACCGCCCTCGCCTCCGACTACATCTTCCCCGACCATCACGGGCTGGAATCGTGGGGCTACCAGCGGGCGGTGGTATCGGCGAAGCCTGTCCTTTCGGGGGCGCAGCCGGTGGTGGTGCCGTACTTCAACACCCGCGCCACGGCAGATGTCTTCCTTGCCGCCGCCGCGCTGACAGGCGGAACCCTTGCCCAAGCCATGCCCTTCGCCGACGAGGTCGCCTTCATCCAGAGCAAACTGACAAAATTGGTCGGCGAGGAAGGCTTCTTTGCCGCGCCGGAAATCAACTCTTTCACCGCTTACTTCCAGCAATACGGCGGATGGTGGACACTCGACCCGTCGCTGGCAACCCCCTCGGCGGCAAACGCCATTGCCAAACGCTTCAACGCCTCTGCCGCCGAATTTGCCGGCGAAGGTGAGTTCTTCTTCCTCCCGTTCGTCTCCCCGACGCTGGGCGAGGCGGGCGCGAACAAACCCTGGCTTCAGGAATTGGCAGACCCCACCACCACCGTCATGTGGAACACTTGGGTGGAGATGAATCCCGCTACCGCTCACGAACTCGGCATCGAAAACGACGATGTCATCGAAATCGTGAGCGAAGCGGGGAGCGTGGAAGCGCCCGTTTACTTGTACCCCGCTATCCGTCCGGATGTGATCGCCATGCCGTTCGGGCAGGGGCACACCGCCTACGGTCGGTTTGCGGCGGGGCGGGGCGTGAATCCCGCCGATGTCCTGGGCGTTCACTTCAATGAAGCGGGCGACTTGGCGTTTGCGGGCATGAAAGTCACCGTGAAGAAGACCGGCAAGATAAAGGTGCTGTCCCGCCTGGAAAGCCGCATCGGCGTTTACGGCGAGGGACTTGAGAAAGAGTAGAGGAGCAATTTATGACTGTGGATTTGAACAAACTGCACGCAGTGGGAGCCATCGCTGAAGAGGCGGAAGGCAAATGGGGCATGGTCATTGACATGGACCTCTGTACGGGGTGCCAGGCTTGCGTTGCCGCCTGCGCGATGGAAAACAACATCCCCTATGTCGAAGAGGTGGACGCGGGCTACGGACGTTCGATGCACTGGATCCGCACGGAACGTTTCTGGGAGGGCGAATACCCCGAGGTAAAGATGTCCGCCTATCAGCCGATGCTCTGCCAGCAGTGCGGGAAGGCGCCCTGCGAGCCGGTCTGCCCGGCGTTTGCCACGGTGCACAGCCAGGCGGAGCAGATCAACCTGCAGGTGTATAACCGCTGTGTCGGCACACGCTACTGCGCGAACAACTGCCCGTATCAGGTGCGCTCGTTCAACTGGCGCGACTATCAGGACAGCCGCGTCCGTCCCGAAATCACCATCCTCGCCAACCAGTTCAACCCGGATGTCACCGTCCGCCGCCGCGGTGTGATGGAAAAATGCACGTTCTGCATCCAACGCATTCACAAGGCACAAGACAAGGCGAAATCGGAGGGGCGCGAGGTGGAAGACGGCGAATTCACCACCGCTTGCGCCCAAGCCTGCCCCGCCAATGCCATCACTTTTGGGCGCATTGACCACCCCGAAAGTCTGGTTGCACAACTGGCGCGTTCGCCTCGCGCGGCACATCACCTGGAAGAATTGGGAACGCTTCCGCGCGTGACCTATCTCAAGGAAGGCTAAACCATGGCTGACCACAAACCTCATACCTCCCACGAAGAGCATCTGCGCGAACAGCACCTGATGCTCGACCCCATGCCGCGCGGCAAAATGAACGAGATGGTTATGGAATCCATGCACACCACCTCGTGGAAGTTCTGGCTGGTCTTTGGGCTTCTTTCGGCGCTGGTGGCGTATGCCCTGTTCTACAAATGGGGCGTAATGATCCTCGAAGGTCTGGGCGTGGCTGGCGTCAACCGCCCGTCTTACTGGGGTATCTTCCTCGTCAACACCGTCTTCTGGATCGGCATCAGCCACGCCGGGACGTTCATCTCCGCCATCCTGCGCGTGTTCAAGGCGGAGTTCCGCCGTCCGTTCACGCGCGCGGCGGAGTTGATGACCACCTTCGGGTTGATTCAGGCGGGCTTCAGCATTTTCATGCACATGGGGCGCGTCTGGCTTTCGTATTGGCTGATGCCCATTCCGAACGAGCGGCAGTTGTGGCCCAATTTCCACTCGCCTCTTTCCTGGGACCTGCTGGCGATTACCACCTATCTGCTTTCGTCCACCATGTACCTGTTCCTGCCGCTCATCCCCGACCTGGCGATGGCGCGTGACCGCACTCCCGACGGTACCTGGCAGAAGGTTTTCTACCGCGTGCTGGCGCTGGGCTTTCGCGGTACAGAGGGCGAATGGACGCACCTGCGCAACGCCTTGAACATCTTCGCCTTCGCCATCATCCCGGTCATGTTCTCCGTCCACACCATCGTTTCCTGGGACTTTGCCATGGCGACCCGCCCCGGCTGGAACTCCACCATCTTTGGTCCCTACTTTGTCATCGGCGCGCTGCACTCCGGCATGGGCGCGGTGGTGATGGTGCTGGCGGTGGTGCGCGGCACAATGAAGAACATGAAGTACTTCATCCGCCCGGAGCATTTCGAAGCCATCGGCAAACTCATGCTCATCATTTCGATGAGTTGGGCATACTTTTTCTTCAACGATTACATCGTGCAGTGGTACGGCGGCGATAAGTGGACGAAAGAACTACTCCACTGGCACGAAGCCGGTCCCATGGGCTGGATGTGGTTTGGGATGCTCATCTGCAATGTTGCCATCCCGTGGGCGATCCTGTGGAATAAGAAATGGCGCTCCACCCCCTGGTTGATCTTCATCGTGGGTCTGCTGATCAACGTGGGCATGTGGTTCGAGCGTTATATCATTGTTCCCATCTCGCTGACCATCAACCGTATGCCGTTCACCTGGCGGCTGTATCAGCCTGGCATCGAGGTCTGGCTGGGAATCGGCACACTGGCGTTCTTCATCTTGCTGTATATGGCGGCATCGAGATTAATTCCGCTCATCCCGGTCTGGGAAGTGCAGGAGGGTCAGATGGCGCACTCCCTCAGGAAGTACGGACGCGAGACGGTGGTGACCGTCAGCGAATTGGAATAGGAGTCGAAACATGGCTGAAGAAAAAGCTCTTCTGGCGGTCTTTTCGGACATTGATCCTGCCGCCGATGCCATCGAGCAGTTGCGCATCCTGGGCGTTCACGATGACTGCATGAATGTCATTTCCGGTATCCCGGTCACAGAGGCGATGCTCGGTCGTCCCAGCCAGTGGACCAACGTCCCGCGCCTGGCGCTGGGCGGCGCGATTGCCGGCTTTTTGGTGGGGTTGTTCCTGGCGTTCATCACGCCGAACATGTACACCATCATGGTGGGCGGGCAGCCCTTCACGCCGGTCCCGCCGGCGGTCATCGTGTTGTTCGAAATGACCATGCTGGGCATGCTCATTTCCACCTTCGTGGGCGTGTTTTTGGATAGTTTGTTCCCGAATTACCGCCCCATGCACTACGTTCCCGAAATCAGCGACGGCAAGATTGCCATCCTCATCGAATGTCCGCCGCCCGATGCACAGAAAATTACCGATGTTCTGAAAAAACTGGGCGCCGAGTCTGTGAAGGAAGCGGAGGCGCAGCACCTATGAGACTCCTACGACAATTGTTCTTCATCTTCCTGGCGGTTGGTCTGCTGGGCGGCATCATGATGCTGTTCACCTATGATGTGATCAAAGTGGAGTGGCTCTCCTTCATGGAGATTCAGCCCTCCTTCCGCCCGATGGAAAAGCCGCTTCCGATTCCCGAACGCTCGATTCCCATCGAGGGACCTGTTGCCATCCCCGGCTTAGGCGCGCCGGAAAATCCCGTCCCGGCGGATGAAATCTCGGTGGCGCGCGGCGCGCAGCTGTTTGCCATTCATTGTCAGATGTGTCACGGTCCCGCCGGCGAGGGCAATGGACAGATTGCGCCGTTCCTGGTCAACTTCAAGCCCGCCAATTTAACCCTGCCGGTGGTGCAGGATAAAAGCGACGGCGCGCTCTTCCTGACCATCACCAACGGCGTGACTGACCGTATGCCCGCCCTCAACGAGAACCTCACCGTCCGCGAGCGCTGGGACCTCGTCAACTTTATCCGCACGCTCAAAGCGGCGACACCTTAGGGGAGGAGTCTGTCATGAATGACGTTCGAAAAATGATTTACGGAACCATCATTGGTTTCTTCCTGATGTTGGGGTTCTGGTTCAGCATTGTGTATGTCTCTGCTTGCGGATTCACCTTCACCTGTAACCGCGGTCAGCCGCTGGTGGACCGTACCCCCATCCCCACCCTCATCCCTGCCACCATGCCGGTTCAGGTGGGGGGCAGCGAAGCCGGTGCGTTCAACAAGTGCCAGATCGCGGCGGCGGATTTGATCGGCGCGTGGGTGAACGCCGGCGTCCCTGAGACGGAGAAATTTGGGTTCACCGATGTCAACGGTCAGGCTTGCGAAGCGGTGTTTGCGCGGGATGTCCTGCCGTTGTTCACCGAGTCCAATGTATGGTATCCCGGCTCCCTCTCGTGTTCGTCCTGCCACCATTCCAATCTGGCGACCGCGCTTCAAAACATGGACTTGAGCAGTTACGCCGGCATTTTGGCGGGGTCGGGGCGCGCCAATGGCGAGCCGAAAGGCAAGGATATCCTTGGCGGCGGCGTGTGGGAGCAATCGCTGTTGTACCAAATGCTGCACGCCGAAAACGGCGTCTCGACCATCAATCGCCCGTTGATGCCGCTGGGGCGCCCTGCCGACGTGCCGGATAACGGTCCGCTCATCTTTGCGGGCAGGGTGGTGACGGCAGATGCGGCGAACGTATCCACCACTCCTTCGCCGTAGAAGACATTGCAGATTTCGCTGTTGAAATTGTAGGTTGTCATGAACAAAAGCCAGTCCGTCAACAGGGCTGGCTTTTGTCGTTCGTTCGGGCGTCTTCACGATGCAGGTTTTTGGAAGATAATTGGTTCACGTTTCTGGGGTAGGCGTATCGTTTTCCCACGCCTCGGCATTCTTACGAATGGCATCGAGGCGTTCCCAGTGGCGCTGGACCGCCTCGAGCCCCTTCGCCGAAATCTGGACGTGCGTATTCGGCTTTTTTCCCACGAACTGTTTTTTCGTTTTGATTAACCCAGCCTCTTCCAGCTTGGACAACTGCACCGAAAGGTTCCCGTCGCTCAACCCTGTCAGACGGCGCAAGGCGGTGAAGTCTGCGCTTTCACAAGCAGAGAGAGCCGTCAGGATAGCGAGCCGCGCCGGTTCGTGGATTAACTTGTCGAGGTTGGCGAGTTGCTCAAAGGGCGATGTCATTCGATTTTGCCTCCCCAGCCGAAAGGTTCCGCCTGATGCGAAGATGTCCCCACATTCCCGCCACGATGAGAACGATCCCATCGAATGCCAGCATCCCTTCCACTTGAGCCTTGAAACCGAATGCCTCCCACCAGGTAATGCCGAAGATGGGCAGGATGCTCACGATGAAGATGACAATGGCTGATACCAACATTTCGGGAAAGAGTGCAAACGCTTCGCCCCGAACCGATCGCGTCGCCTGCCAAAAATCCACAGCCAACGCTCCAGCCAATGTCACCCCAAGCATGCTGATCGGCAGGATCTTTGCCGAATCAAGCACGAAAGACAATATCGCCAAGATGCTGAAAGTGATTGACACGATTAGTTCCACCTTATGTTGTGCAGGAGTCGGGGTTACCCGCCCGAAAACCTGGTTGTAGTAAAGGTCTATCAGCCAGTACAAGGCGGCGATTCCAACAAACGACAAGATTGGACCACTGAGGTCACCCTGCCGGGAATTGTTCCAGATGCCTGTGAACAATACCAGCAAACCAATGGGAACCATCCTTAATCCTTGAAGTCTCAGATAATTGGCGGCAATAAACTGGATTTGTGCGTAGCGGTCTTTCATGGTTTCTCCTTTTGTTAAGTACTTTATAGTATAAAGTACTTTTTTATTTTACACACTTTTGAAAACTTGTCAAGTCCAGAAAACAAAAATGGACGCCCTTTTAGGGCGTCCATTGCGGTTTGCCTTAGTTTGGTTAACCAAATTAAACCTATGCCTCCATTTCGCCGAACCATCCCTTGCGCTCCATCCACTTCACGAATTCGAGCACAGGGGAAATGGTCAGCGAGAGCGCGCCAATGATCAGCCAGTCCACGAGCGGCAGGCTGAAGGTGCCAAATGGTTCATGCAGAACGGGAACATACACAATGAGGAGGAGCAGAACCGCCTCCCAGAGAATCGCCATATTCAACCATTTGTTCTCGAACGGACGGTTGAAGATCGAGTGGCGGTCGGAGCGGAAGTTATACGCTTTGAAGAACTGCACCAGCACCAGCGAGACGAAGGTCATCGTCATCGCTTCTTCGATGCTGCGACCCGAGTTCAGCGCCCAAATGAACAGCCCCAGGTTGATGAGCGTGGACCAAAGCCCGCCGGCAACCATGAGCGCCACCACCGGGCGGGTGAAGATGCCGGTGCGCGGATTGCGCGGCTTGCGCTTCATCAGGTCCTTTTCGGGCGGGTCCACCGAGAGCGCCAGCGCGGGTAGACCGTCGGTGGCGAGGTTGACATAGAGAATTTGCACAGCGGTCAGCGGCAGAGGTAAGCCCAGCAGAGCGGAGCCAGCCATCAGACCGATCTCGCCGATGTTCGAGGAAAGCAGGTACATCAGGTATTTCTTGATGTTGCCGAACACGCCGCGCCCTTCTTCCACCGCCGCGACGATGGAGGCAAAGTTGTCGTCGGTCAGGGTCATGGCGGCGGCTTCTTTGGTCACGTCGGTGCCGGTGATACCCATGGCGATGCCGATGTCGGCTTTCTTGAGGGCGGGGGCGTCGTTCACGCCGTCACCCGTCATGGCGACGATGTGTTCGTTTGCCTGCAACGCCGTGACCACCCGTAGTTTGTGAGCGGGGGAGACGCGCGCGTACACGTCAATGGTTTCCACCTCGCGTTTGAAGTCCTCATCGGAGATGGCGTCGAGCTCCGCGCCGGTGACCACGCGCCCGGTTTTGAGCAAGCCCAGTTCGCGCGCCACCGCCTCCGCCGTAACGGGATGGTCGCCCGTGATCATCACAGGGCGGATACCCGCCTCTTCGCACACGGCAATCGCCGCTTTTGCTTCGGGGCGCGGCGGGTCAATCATGCCGGTCAGCCCGAGGAAAGTCATGCCCGTTTGGGCAGTTTCAAGCGTGGCGTCGGGTTTTGAAGCGACGGCAAGCACACGCAGCGCCTGGCTGGCGAAATCCTTTGCCGTGTCCAGCACTTGCCGGCGGGTTGCTTCATCCAGTTTTTTCACACCGTCGGCGGTGAGGATGAAGTCGCAGTTTTCCAGAATAATCTCGGGTGCGCCTTTGGTGTATGCGACGACGCCCTTGTCCGTTTTGTGGAGGGTCGTCATGCGCTTGGATTCGGACGTAAACGGAATCTCCTGCACGCGCGGATAGATTTGATCCAACGCTTCTTTCTGGACCCCTGCCTTGGCGGCGGCAACGACCAGCGCTCCCTCCGTTGGGTCGCCTTTGATATCCCAATTGCCGCTCGAACCGTTGTTGCCATTCCTGACAAGTTTGGCGTCCGAGGCGAGCGCGGCGGCGGTGAGCAGTTGTTTGAGTTCGGCGCTGATTTCAGCAGGAGCGCCGCCGTTGACGGAAAAATGACCTTCGGGCGCATACCCCGATCCGCTCACGGTATAGACCCGCCCCGCCACATAAATCTTGCGCACGGTCATCTCGTCCTTGGTGAGCGTGCCGGTTTTATCGGAACAAATCACCGACGTACTGCCGAGCGTCTCAACGGCGGGCAGGCGGCGGATGAGCGCATTGCGTTTGACCATCTTCTGCACGCCGATGGCAAGCGAGATGGTCACCACCGCAGGCAGCGCCTCCGGCACAACCGCCACCGCCAGCGCAATGCCGAAGATGAGCATTTCGATGAAGGGCTGTCCGCGCAGGAGACCGAGCGCCACGATGATGGCAACCACGACGAACGCCGCGCGCGCCAGCGTTGCGCCGACCTTATCGAGATTCTGCTGAAGAGGGGTCTTGCTGGTTTCCACCGTTTGCAGAAGTTGCGCGATCTTGCCGAATTCGGTCTGCATGCCCGTTGCGACGATGAGGGCGCGTCCGCGCCCATAGGTGACGGCGGTTCCGGCGTAGACCATGTTCCTGCGGTCGCCCACAGGCAGGTCCTGAGTTGGAAGCGGGGCGGTATGTTTTTCCACCGGCACGGATTCACCCGTCAGCGCCGCCTCTTCAACTTGCAAATTGACCGATTCGATGACACGTCCATCCGCCGGGATGCGGTCACCCATGTGCAGGATGACCACGTCGCCGGGTACCACGTCGCGGGCGGGTATTTTCACCTCCTCGCCGTCGCGCAAGACCGTCGCAGTAGGCGCTGCCATTTGGCGTAACGCGTCAATGGCACGTTCGGCACGGTATTCCTGGATGAAACCAAGCAATACGGCAAACAGTACAATGACTGCGATGACGATGGACTCGACGCCGTGTCCGAGAAAGAACGAAATGGCAGTGGCACCGAGCAGGATGAGGATGAGCACGTTCTTGAACTGCTCGAGCAGGATTTCCCACGGCGAGACGCGATGCGCGGCTTGAATCTCGTTCGGTCCATGCTTTGCGAGCCGCACCTCCGCTTCTTTTTGACTTAGACCTGCTTCCCCGCTATCGAGCTCGGCAAACGCCTCGTCTTTGGTTTTGGTGTGCCAGTAATTACTTTGTTTCATGGTTAAGGTTGAACTCCTGTTTGTTTATGTCTTCTTTTCTGGGTGTGGCAGATTTGAACACGAAATGGTTGAACAGCAGGATGGGACCCGCTACGAGAAGCACCGCCAGCAGGGAGAGGATATCCAGCCAGATGGCGAGAATTTCCTCGAGCCAGATGAAAATGGTTGTGCCTCCCGCGCCCGTGGCGAGGGCGGGCTTCCAATACCTTCGCAGGGCAGACTTGGCGGACATCAACTTGCTCCTTTCTCGTTATGAGGCGGGGAAAAGAAAAAGACCACCGCCTTGAAGGTGATGGTCTTGCACTTTCATCCTGACAGCCGGTGGCATTTTGCGCCACGTCATGACGACTACCAGGCCCGAAACCGGTTCGGGGGCTACTCCCCATCGGAGTGATTAGAGTTTACAGTGGAACTGCGCTTGTGTCAATTACAAAATCGCAAGTCGTTATCTGCCATGCCCGCTTGAGGCGCCAGGAGGAGGGAATTGTCAGGCTAAATTATTAACTCACCTTGCGCAGTTCCTTCGTAGCGCGACATTTATGTCGCCTGAAATCGCGAGATGAATCTCGCGCTACCGCGTAACATCAATTATTAACTGATGTTACGTACCGTCCCGAAGGTTTAGCTGAAAAATAGACGCAATTTGAGAGAACCTTCGGGACGTTTCGCGTAAGGTGAGTTATTGATCTGCAATAGACTTGTCCTACAAATATCCTTCCGCCGATAGGATGCCGTTGAAGGCTTGGTCGGCGTCGGCGAGGGCTTTTTCCTTCCAATCTACGGCTTCGGGATTGAAGAGTTCCTCGAAGCCGTGTTTGGCTTGGGCAAGTAGTTTTTCGTTTTTTGCGCCGTGCCAATAAGCGCGATTCTCGTGCACCATCACGCGCGGACTGTGGAACAAGCCGTACAGCGTGTTGCCCAGCGTGCCAAACTCGAAGGCGGTGGCGAAGAACCGCTTTTCGGGGAACTCATTCTGCCAGAGGGCGTATTCGTAGTCCACCATGTCGCCGCGGATGGCGTAGAACTCGTCGGCAGTTGCGGCAACGACAAGGGGGTAATTGAAGCGTTGTTCGTAATGCGCCGAGGGATTTTTATCCAGCGCCGAATTGACCAGGCTCATCTGGTAGCGCGGACCGTAGCCGGTGTGCATATCCAGGTGCAGAATTTGGTCGTAGGAACGCATCGTCTGCTTGTAGAGGTCCATCAATACCTGGGTTTCTTCGGGGCGTTCTTTCCCGCCGTAGTACAGCCCCTGATGATGGCGGTATTGTCCGAGCAGGAGGGCGTAGCGGAAGTTCTTCATGCCCATGCGTGCGATGTGCCAGAATAACTGGATGAGGTAGGCGATGTTGGCGAGAAACAAATTGGCGAGAGGCTTGCCGGGATCGAGGAACCCGGCGATTTTGTCGTATGCGGGGTTGAAGTCGGGGTCATGTTCAACGTTGTAGAGGAACGTGCGGTTGAGGTCAACGTTGTCGCGGTTGCCGCGGCGGTGATATTTCATCCCCCATGGATTGATGGCATGGACGAGCAGGATGCCCGTCGTGCGCGGGTCGAGGCGCGGCAGATGTTTTTCGATGAAAAGTTGCATCATTGCCGAGCCGACGTAACCCTCCACGCCGTGTTCGCCGGTGGACAGGATGAAAACCTTCTGGTTGGTTTCTGCCGCGTCGGAATAAATCCAGTCAATGGTCAGGTCTTCTTCGCCGGAGAGTTTGTGTTGGAACAGGTTCGCCTTGCTCCACCTGGACTGCACAACGGAGAGGTTCTTCCGAAATCGCTCGCGCGAGGCTTCGTAGGTTTCAGGGAAGAGGGATTGGATGTCGGTCATGGCTTTTTGTTTGTCATTCTGAGCGAAGCGAAGAATCTGCACCACGATGAGCGAGACTCTTCGCCGCTATCGCGGCTCAGAGTGACATGGTATACGGCTCGGGGAGTGTCCAATGTCGTGGGGTTAGCCACAGAGAGCGCAGAGATTTTGAGATTTTTCGTAACTACTCAGACCGACTGGGTGAGCGGGGCTGCCCTAAAGGGTGCTTCGCGAAAGCCGCCTGCTCAGTTTATGGAAGTCCTTCGGACTGGCGCAACGAGTCGGTTTCAACCGACTTTTATGCGCTGAGGCAGGACTTTAGTCCGCCGAAACAGGGCACAGAACGATATGGCTGAGCAGTTACGATTTTTCTCAGAGATCTCTGTGATCTCTGTGGCAGAAAAATCTTTAGCCCATTCTTTTAGACACTCTCTACGGCTCAAGTTGATATTCGGTATATTCCGTCTCGCAGGGATGCCCGCGCCCAATCCACGACTTGAGCGTTTCCACCTGAATAATCATGCTAAAAACGGTCTGTGTCTCCGTGCCGTGTTTGCAGATGGAGGTTGGGTAGCCGGCGTGGTCTGCCAGCAGGGCGCGGAAGAGTTCGGGCGTCAGTTTGCCGTAGTTCTGGCGGAGCAGGTATTCGGCGCGGTTGTGGCGGATGATCGAGTTGGCGATCACACTCCGGTCCCGTTCGAAGCGGCGCATGGACGGGGCGACGTAATGGTTGGCGTGCGCCATCACATCGTCCTTGATGTAAATTGCCTCCATGTCGGTCGCTGAGCCTTCCATCGAATAGACCTCGCCGCTGCCGTCGGCGATGACGTTGTTGTAACTGGAGGCGCGGTTCGGAAGCAGGCAGTGCGTCATGGCTTCGCTCAGGGTACGCGAGCCAAGAATGGCGCGGACGACCAGCAGACGCGGCACGCCGGGGCGCACGTCGTTGCTGTCGAGTTGGTTGCCGGTCAGGCTGATTTTGGCGGCGTTGTATCCGGCGCTAATGGCGATGCCGCCCGCCGAAACGCCGAGGTACTCCGGCTCATCACCGGCTTGAACCTTGAGCAGGACCAGCATCGCTTCGGTCTTTGGCAGCAGGTCGTTGGTGTGCGCGATGAGGGTCGTGCCGTCGGCGGTGGCTTTGCCGCGCGCCGCCATGTCGGTGCAGCCGTGCCAGGCGAAACTTTCCCAGAGTTCCTCGCACATGGTGAGGAAGACTTCGTCGAACGAAACCTGCGCTCCCTCGGCGATGCCTTCCAGTTCCTCGATGTATTGCGGATATACGGCGCGGCTGTGCGCGAGATAGACGCGGCTCTGGTTGAGCATGGCTTCCCATGTCACACCGGGCGGAAGTTCGTGCCGCAAACTCGCAAACATGCTCTGAATGCGTTCGCGGCACTGCTCGCCGATCTGACGCCCGACCTCGCGGTGCGTGCCGCGCGCTTCAATGAGGGGGAGAGGAGTATGGGACATTGTAAAAAAGAAAATGCCCCGGCTATTCGACCTCCACCGCCATTGCCACCGCCTCGCCGCCGCCCAGACAGAGCGCCGCGATACCGCGCTTCAACCCGCGATTCTTCAGGGCGTGGATCAACGTGACCAGCACGCGCGTCCCGCTTGCGCCCAGCGGGTGACCGATGGCAATCGCACCGCCGTTGACGTTGACCTTGTTCCAGTCCCAACCGTCGTTGGCGAGGGCGTAGCCGTCTGCCAGCACCTGCGCGGCAAAGGCTTCGTTGAGCTCGATCAGGTCCACGTCGGCGAAGGTCCAGCCAATTTTCTTCAGCAGTTTAGGCATGGCATAGGCGGGCGCGGCGAACAGATATTTCGGCTCGACCGCCGCCTGAGCATAGCCCACAATGCGCGCCAGCGGCTTGAGACCATGCTTTTCGGCATAGGCGCGGGATGCAATGACCACCGCCGCCGCGCCGTCGCTCATTTGCGACGAGTTGCCGGGGCTGACCTTGCCGTCTGCTTTGAAGGCGGGCTTGAGTTTGGAGAGCGCCTCCAGCGTCGTATCCTTGCGCGGACCTTCATCCTGCGTCACCTCGACGACGCCTTTGCGCCCCGCAATTTGGACGGGGACGATTTCAGCGTTGAACCAGCCTTTTTCTTGAGCCTCCACAGCCCGTTCGTGAGAGCGAAGCGCGTATTCATCCATCGCTTCACGCGTGACCTCGTACTCGTCTGCGATGAATTCAGCCGCCATTCCCATCCCCCAGTTCTCGAACGGGTCCCACAAGCCGTCATTGAGCAGGGCATCGGTAAGGGTCTGATTGCCGAACTTCAACTCGCCCGAACGACCCGAGACGAGATACGGGGCGCGGCTCATGGACTCGAAGCCGCCTGCCACGAACAAATCGGCGTCGCCCGCTCGAATTGCCTGCGCCGAAAGCATGGCGGCTTTCAGCCCCGACCCGCAGACTTTGTTGATGGTGCTGGCTCCAACCGTCGCCGGGACGCCGCCGTGAATGCCCGCCTGCCGGGCAGGAGCCTGCCCCAGCCCTGCCGAAACGACGTTGCCCATGATGACTTCTTCGATTTCTTCAGGGTTGATGCCTGCCCGTTCCACTGCGGCTTTGACCGCAATCGCCCCCAACTGCGGGGCAGGAATTCCGCTCAGCACCCCCTGAAACTTGCCAATCGGTGTGCGCACCGCACTCAAAATGACGGCTTCGTTTTCCTGGCTCATGGAGTCCTCCATTGTGTTTTTAGCGCTTCTCAAGTGAGCGCATCCGACGCGCTAAAGACATTATAAAGCAAACATGCCCAACCTCGATTCGATTCTCAAGCGGCGATGATGGCTTTCTGTATTCCTCTCACCGAGTTGACACGGAATACTTCGGTGCAGACGCTCAATTCCTCCCGCAGAATGACCCTTTCTTCGGCTCCTCCCGTTTCCAGCAGATGCGCCCGGAAGGTGCCGGGCAGCAGTCCGCACGAGACGGGCGGGGTGTAGAGTTTGCCGCCGATTCTGACGAGCAGGTTGCCGAGGGTGAACTCGGTCAGTTCGCCGCGTTCGTTATAGAGGAGAACGTCGTCCAAGCCGGGGAAGCTTTGCAGGGCGGTTTCGTACACGCCCCGCTGGGTGGTCTTGTGAAAGAGAAACACGTCGCTGGAGTGAACGGGTTGTTTTGCAAGCGCAACTCTCAGCGGCTGATGCTGACCTGTTGGCAGGAGTGATTGCGCCTCGAAACTCAAGTTGCCGTTTTGGGCAAGCAAAACCCTGATGCGCTGTGGGGATGTGAAGCGGGATGCCATGTCATCCAAATATGCCTCGAGCGCAGAATGGGACGGCGCGGGGAAGCCGAAATATTCAGCCGAATCGAGCAGGCGGGCAATGTGCTTCTCGCACAAAAAGAAGCCTTCTTCGGGCGTCCAGCGCATGGTTTCGAGCAGGGAGAAGACTGGCGGCGCTTCGGTCAGGACGCGGGTTTTGAGCAGGGCTTCGGCATATTCATCCGCGCTGGTGGAATCCCAGACGATGCCGCCGCCGGCGCCGTATTCGGCGGTTTGGGTTTCGCGGTCAATCCAGACGGTGCGTATCGCGACGTTGAACGAAGCCTTACGCCCCGGAGCGAGATAGCCGATACTGCCGGTGTAGATATGACGCGGCGTGGTTTCGAGCGCGGCGATGATTTTCATGGTGCTGACCTTCGGCGCGCCGGTGATGGAAGCACAGGGGAAGAGCGCTTCGAAGATTTCCGTCAGCGGGGCGCTGGTTTGGGCGGTGACGGTGGAGGTCATTTGCCAGAGGGTGGGATATTTTTCAACCGCAAACAATTCAGGCACGCGGACGCTTCCCAGCCGCGCAATGCGGCTGAGGTCGTTGCGGATCATGTCCACAATCATGACGTTTTCGGCGCGGTTCTTTTCCGAGTCTTTCAGCCATTGCGCCTGTTCCCGGTCTTCGAGTGTTGTGCGTCCGCGGCGCGCCGTGCCTTTCATGGGGCGGCAGGTGATGGTCTCGCCTTCGAGCGAGAAGAACAGTTCCGGCGATGCGGAAGCGATGACGTGCCGTCCCGTGTCAATGTAGGCGGCGTGGTTGTTCTGACTTTGTGCGAGGTGGAGAAAGAAATTCCAGGGATCGGCGCTGAAATTGGCGCGCAGGCGCATGGTGTAGTTGACCTGATAGGTGCGTCCGTGAGCGATGTGGTCTTTGATTTGTGCGATGGCTTCGGTGTAAGTCTGGCGGTCAACGGTGGGGGACCAGCCTAAAGCCGGTTTGGGCGAGACAGGCTGAGGCAGGGAGACGAGGCGGGGCGGGGGGTAGAGTCCAAACCAGAGGAGGGGGAAGCCGGTCGGAGGTCGGGTTTGAAGCGCGTTGTCGAAGGCTGGCGCGGCTTCGTAACTGAGAAAGCCCGCCGCGTGCCACTTTCTACTTTCCACCAAGTCCTCGATTTGACGCAGGGCGGGGATGACCTCCTGCAAAGCCTGCGCTTGAATTACTCGATGCGGTTGAGTGAAGTACAGCCAGCGGTCGTTTCCCCTGAGCAGGGTTTCATCTTTTTGTGGTTCAATTGGGCGCATGTCGAAAGGAATTGTACACCGTTGGCTTCCCGCCTTGTTGGTGATGCTGGTCATTTTTGCGTTTTCCGCCCAGCCTTCGGAACACTTGCCGGATTTCAACCGCCTGGACCGCCTGGTGAAAAAGGGCGGTCACATGCTGGGATATGCCCTGCTGGCGGTCTCGTACTGGCGCGGGCTGGAATGGGATGGGCGGCGGCGTCCCATGGCATGGCTGTTCGCTGTGCTGTATGCGGCGACCGATGAATTTCATCAGTCGTTTGTGCCGGGGCGCAACGCTTCGCTCTGGGATGTGGTTATTTTCGACAGCCTGGGGGCTGTGGCGGGGATTTGGCTGGCAGGTGAGTTTTTCAAATTGAAGAGGCGAAATATTGTGGATTAATAACTGATGTTATGCGGTAGCGCGAGATTCCTGTCCTGAGCCTGCCGAAGGGTATCTCGCGTTTTCAGGCGACATAAATGTCGCACTACGAGAAAACCGCGTAAGGCGCGTTACTCGAATTCGATTTCGATTTCTTCGTCTTCCGACCAGTCCTCCAGACGGTCGAGTTCGATGTCGCCGAACAGACCTTCCTGATGCGCCTGGATGCGGTAGCGTTTGATGAGTTCGAGCATCGCCAGAAACGTGACGACGATTTCGAGGCGCGACGTGCTGTCTTTGATGAGCGCACTAAAGGCGGTGCGCTGAACAGCCTTTAGTGTCTTGGTGATCAATTCGATTTTCTCGCGGATGGTCACGCGCGGCGGAGCGATGACCGTTCCCAGCGGTTGGCGGGCTTTTTCGCGGGCGAACACTTCTTCCGCCGCGGCGACCAGTTTTTCCAGCGTGATGTTCGAGAGGTCGAGTTTCGGCTCCACCTTGGGCGGCGGGGCGACGCGCAGATACGTCCGCAGGTTGGCTTGCTGGCGGGCGTTGAGCCATTCGCCGATTTCCTTGAAGCGCTTGTACAGTTTGAGTTGATCCACCAGCGCCTGTCCGGCGTCTTCTTCGCCGGGTTCGCGGGCGGGCGGGCGCGGCAGCAATGCTTCAGACTTGATCTGGATGAGTTTCGCGGCAATCACCAGAAACGCGGAGATTTCGTCTGCGTTCATTTGCTCCAGGCTGTGAATGTGCGCCAGGTACTGGTCGGTGACCGAGGCGAGCGAAACGGCGGTAATATCCAGCTCGGCGCGTTCGATCAGGCTGAGGAGCAGGTCGAGCGGTCCCTCATAGACGGGTGTTTGCACTTTGTAGTTCAACTGGCGTCCCAGCAGATTTTCCATAGGCGGGGAATTATAACCCGTGTCACGACTTCAGTCGTGACTACGATATAATTTGCCGCATGTCCAACCAATTGACTCATCTCGACGAACACGGGCGCGCCCGCATGGTGGATGTCGGTCACAAGGCGGAGACCGAACGGACGGCAGTGGCGCGCGGCGAAGTGCACATGAAGCGCGAGACGCTGGAATTGATTCGCGCCGGGCAGATGAAAAAAGGCGACGTGCTGACTGTGGCGCAGATTGCCGGCATTGCCGCTTCCAAACGGACCTCGGACCTGATCCCGCTCTGTCATCCTCTCCCGCTCTCCAAAGTGGACGTGGACCTCACGCTGGACGATTCGCTGCCCGGCGTGGTCATCACCGCCACCGTCAAAGTGACCGGCAAGACCGGCGTCGAAATGGAGGCGCTGACGGCGGTCTCGGTGGCGGCGCTGACGGTTTACGATATGGCAAAAGCCGCCGAAAAAACCATGCGCATCCAGAACATTCGCCTCATCGAAAAACACGGCGGGCAAAGCGGAGACATCCTCAATGAATAAGATACGCTTGTTATTTTTTGCCACCCTCCGCGAGCGGGCGGGGACCAAAGCGCTGGACTTGGAAATCCCGGCGGATATGACCGTGCGGGGGCTGAAGGAGAAACTTGCCGCCGAGTATCCCAATCTGCGCGAATCCATGAAAAGCGTGTTGATTACCATCAACCGCGAATATGCCTTCGATGAAGCGGTCATCCCGCCGAATGCCGAGATGGCGCTCTTTCCGCCGGTCAGTGGAGGGTGATTTTTCTCATGTCTGAAAACTTTCCCACCATTTTTTCCATCACCGAAGACGAAATTGACCTGAACGACCTGCTGGCAAAGATTACGCTCACCTCCACCGGCGCGGCGGCGATCTTCGCCGGCATGGTGCGCGGCGAGACGAAGCGGGGCGATGCCCATCAGACGGAATATCTCGAATACGAGGCATATATCCCGATGGCGGAAGCGAAGATGAAGCAGGTGGCAGATGAGATTCGCGCACGCTGGGAAAGCATCGAGGGCATTGCCATCGTCCAGCGCATCGGTAAACTCTATCCCAAAACGCCGACGGTTCTCATCGCCTGCACGGCGGCGCACCGCGATACCGGCGTCTTCGAGGCGGCGCGTTACGGCATTGACCGCCTGAAGGAGATTGTGCCGATTTGGAAGAAGGAGGTCGGACCGAACGGCGAAGAGTGGGTGGAAGGGGAGTACATTCCGAAGGCGGGGGAGTAGGAGAGGCATCGGGGAGAAAAGGCTTTTTACGCGGCGGCAGGCACCGGCTAGGGATGAGGCGGAGCCTGTCCTGAGCGTGACTTGCTTTGCCTTATGGGGTTTTACTAGTGCGCAAGTCAAATCGAAATGCGAGGTTTGAATGGAAAAAGTTGTCATTACCGGCATGGGGACGGTCAACCCGCTGGGGTTGACGGTGCAAGAGAGTTGGCAGAATGCGGTCAACGGCGTTTCGGGCGTGGGGCGGATTACTCACTTCGACCCGTCGGCGCTCAATGTGCATATTGCCGCCGAGGTGAAAAATTTCGCCCCCGAACATTATATGGATGCGAAGGAGGCGCGCCGCCGTGACCGTTTTGAGCAGTTGGCGGTTGCCGCGGCAAAGGATGCCATCGCCAGTTCCGGGCTGGAGATTACCGAGGAAAACTCCGGGCGGATCGGCGTACTGGTCTCCTCTGCCATCGGCGGCATCAAGTCGTTGAGCGATGCGGTGATTACCAACTACACGGAAGGACCGCGCCGCGTCAGTCCGTTTCTTATTCCCATGCTGATGCCGAACGGCGCAGCGGGCATGATTGCGATTGATTTTCAAATCAAGGGTCCGTGTTTTTCGGTGGCGTCGGCGTGCGCTTCCGGCGCGGATGGGATTGGCACGGCGTTCCTGATGCTGAAGGCAGGGATGATTGACGCCGCTCTGGCAGGCGCAACGGAGGCGACCATCTGCCCGGTGGGGGTGGCGGCGTTCGACCGCGTGGGGGCGATGTCGCGCCGCAATGACGATTTTTCGATGACGCCCCAACCGTTCGATAAGAATCGCGACGGGCTGGTGATGGGTGAGGGTGCGGCGGTGCTGGTGCTGGAACGCGAGTCTCATGCGAGAAAGCGCGGCGCAACCATCCTGGCGGAACTGGCAGGGTACGGCGCGACAGCGGACGCCTTCCACGTCACTGCGCCGCATGAGACCGGGGCGGGCGGTGCGGCAGCGATGCAGATGGCGCTCGACTCGGCAGGTGCGAACGTGGATGAACTCGGCTATATCAATGCGCATGGAACCGGCACACCTCTGAATGATGTGTCGGAAACGCGGGCGGTCAAAGCCGCATTTGGCGAGCGGGCGTATCAGATTCCGATTTCTTCGACCAAATCCATGACCGGTCACATGATGGGTGCCACCGGCGCGCTGGAAGCCATTTTCTGCGTGCAGGCGGTACGAGAGGGAATCCTGCCGCCGACCATTCATTACCAAACGCCCGACCCCGAATGCGACCTGGATTACATCCCCAATCAGGCGCGCGAGAAGAAAATCACGCTGGCGCTCAGCAACGCTTTTGGTTTTGGCGGGCATAACGCTGTGCTGGCGATACGAAAGTACGCATAAATGGCGGGGGAAATTTTCGTCCATTTCATGCGCCACGGACGCTCGCGGGCGGACGACGAAGGCGTGCATGAAGGCAGGTACGATAGTCCGCTCACCGAGGTAGGGCGGGCGCAGGTGCGGGCGCGAGGCGAGGCTTGGAAGGCGCAGGGCGTTCGATTTGACCTCATCATTGCCAGCACGCTGGTCCGTGCGCGTGAATCGGCAGAAATCATCGGCGGCTTGCTCGAAGCGCCCGTAGAAGCGGATGATGTTTGGATGGAAATGGACAACCGTCCGCTGGCGGGAATGCCGATAGAGGAGGCAAAGGTGCGGTATCCGCGCCCCCGGTTTCGAGGTCCGTATGAGGCGTTTCATGGGATTGGAGAAAGCGATTGGGACCTCCACTGCCGGGCGGTCTTTGCCGTCCAAAAACTTGTCCGGCGCGGGGCAGGGCAGTATCTTGTCGTTTCGCATGGCGGCATGTTGAATGCGGTTTTGCGGGGCATCGTTGGCGCCCAGCCGCCCATCAACGGGCATGGTATCTGGTTTGCATTTGGTGATACGGGCTTCGTCCGCTGCCGATACCTGCCTGCCGGGCATGAGTGGACTTTTTTGGAGTTTCAGCCGGGAGAGTAAATTTTCGACAACAAATTGCTTGTAAAGCCCGAAAAGGCGTGCTATAATCCGCCCGCTCTGAAAACGAAATCATACGAAGGAAGAACGACAATGGCAGACATCATCAAGGCTTTAGAAGCCAAGAAAAACGAAAATATTCCCGCAATTCGGTCCGGCGACAGCGTGAGCGTGCACGTCAAAATCAAGGAAGGCAACCGCGAGCGCATCCAGGAATTCAAAGGCACGGTCATCCGCGCTCGCAAAGGCGGCAACGATGAGTCCATCACCGTGCGCCGCGTGGCATCCAACGGCATTGGCGTGGAACGCACCTTCCTGCTTCGCTCTCCGCGCATTGACAAGATCGTGGTGGAGCGTCACGGCGAAGTCCGCCGCGCGCAGCTCTACTTTATGCGCGAGCGCACCGGTAAATCTGCCCGCCTCAAGCAGAAGTTCGACAAATAACCATCAGACCCCAAGGTTTTCAAAAACCCTGGGGTCTTTTACAATTGGGGGCATGAAACCACTCATCGGTATCACAACCAATCAGTCCGTCAATGTCAACGGTCATCCGACCGTCATGCTCATGCAGTCGTATATCAACGCCGTCATGCAGGCGGGCGGCGTGCCGGTGCTCATCCCTTCGATGCTTCATGCAGACGGATGGGATGCGCTCTATGCCCGCCTCGATGGGATTCTCTTCTCCGGCGGCGGCGACATCGCCATCGAACAGTTTGGCGGCATGCCGCATCCCCGCGTCTATGACGTGGAGCCGGAGCGGGATGCCCTCGAACTGAAACTGCTCCAAGCCTCCGCCGCCGACGGCAAGCCCTTCCTCGGCATCTGCCGCGGATGCCAACTGGTCAATGTCGGTTTGGGCGGGACCTTATACACCCATCTCCCCGATCAATTGCCTGGCGCGCTCGACCATGCTTACCCCGGTCACCTGCGGACGACGCTGGTGCATCAGGTCAAGATCGAGGAGGGGACGCAGGTGGCAGACATCCTCGGCGAGCCGATTGTCCGCGTCAACAGCCTGCATCATCAAGGCATCAAGGATGTTGCTCCTTCGCTCCGCGTCGCTGGATATGCGCCGGATGGATTGGTCGAGGCGGTGGAATTGCCCGGTCATCCCTTCGGCATTGCCGTGCAGTGGCATCCCGAATGGCTGA
Source organism: Anaerolinea sp. (assembly GCA_020723805.1). Classification (GTDB taxonomy): domain Bacteria; phylum Chloroflexota; class Anaerolineae; order Anaerolineales; family Villigracilaceae; genus Defluviilinea. The sequence continues at coordinate 41,840 of DYID01000028.1, forward strand.
CCGACCAGCAGCCCACACGAAATTTATTCCTAAAGTTTGTGGAAGCGGCGACAAAGTGAAAAGACTTCCGCTGTATAATCGAAGTCAAGGCATATGACTGTACCCGTTATAACGCTCTCGAACAAGAAACTCCTAAAGGAGGTCACGCGGCGGATTGTGGCTCTTGCCAATCCAAGACGCGTGATTTTATTTGGTTCTGCAGCACGCGGACAAATGGATAAGGACAGCGACTTTGATTTATTGGTTGTCGTTGGAAAATCCGTTCATCGCCGGCAGATGGCGCAGAAAATTTATCGCGGTTTACGAGGCGTTGGAATTTCGGTAGATGTAATCGTGGCTACCGAAGATGATTTGAAAAAATATGGCTCAAAAAACGGAACAGTGATAAAACCTGCGTTGCAAGAAGGGCGCGTGGTCTATGAGGCATAAAGACCCTACCAATCCCCATGTCTGGTTGTTGCGCGCCAAAGCCAATCTTACGCTGGCTGAGAAGGGCGGACGACTGAAGGGTGTGGCATACGAAGATTTATGTTTTAATGCGCAGCAGGCGGCAGAAAAAGCACTTAAAGCAGTTTGTCTTGCGTATGAACTGGAGTTTCCCAAAACCCATTCATTGGTGCATTTGATAGACATCCTTGCGGCGGGAGGGGTGGAAATTCCTGAAACTGTGCGGGATGCAGACATTCTTACGCAGTATGCCGTGCAATCCAGATATCCAAGCGTGACTGAAGATATTACAAAAGATGAATATCGAGATGCACTGAAACTTGCGTCAAAAGTGGTTTTTTGGGCGGAGAAAGCCATCAAGTAACATCCAGTTTCCTCGAATGATATTTAACTCGACCTCTCCCATCGGCATCTTTGACTCCGGCGTAGGCGGGCTTTCGGTGTTACGGGCGATTCGGGCGCAGATGCCGGAAGAAGCGGTGTTATATTTCGGCGACCAGGGACACATCCCCTATGGTCCGCGCCCGATGGAGCAGATACGCGGCTTTTCTGAAACGATTACGCGCTTTTTGCTCGAGCGCGGCGCGAAGATCATCGTCGTTGCCTGCAACACGGCGTCTGCGGCGGCGTTGAAGTACTTGCGTGAAAAGTTCCCCCATGTGCAATTTGTGGGCATGGAGCCGGCGGTCAAACCTGCGGCGGAGACGACGCAAACGGGCAGGGTTGGCGTCCTTGCCACGCCGGCGACCTTTCAGGGTGCTTTATACGCCTCGGTGGTGGAGCGGTTTGCCAATGGCGTGGAATTGTTTCAGGATACCTGTCCCGGCTTGGTTCAGCAAATCGAGCAGGGAAACCTGAACGGCGGCGAGACCCGCCGCATCCTGGAGAATGCCCTTCGCCCGATGCTCGCAAAGAACATTGATACCGTCGTGCTGGGATGCACGCATTATCCGTTCGTGATTCCGCTCATTCAGGAGATTGCGGGGGAAAAAGTTCGAGTGATTGACCCAGCCCCGGCGGTGGCGAGACAGGTCAAACGTCTGCTGGAGGCGGGAGGGGTGAGGAACGCTTCGACGGAGCGGGGAGAAGCCCGCTTTTATACGTCGGGCAGTCCCGAGGCGTTGAAGTCCCTGCTGCCTGTGCTGTTGGGGGAGAGCGGTGCGGTGGAAAGCGTGGAGTGGGTGGATGACGTTTCCGTCAAAGCGCCCACGCCAGCATGAAACCGAAGATGGCAACAATCACACCCAGATGCAGAAACAAGTGAGTTCCCGTGATGATGTTGTAAGGTCCGAGGACGAACAGCAGAATGTAATTGAGAATGACCAGTAGAATACCCAGCATGGGCAATAAGCCCTTGCGGTGCGCAAAAAAAGTCGAGGCACGGTCAATGAGTTTGGAAAGCCATTTCATATTTCTTCATCCTCCTCGATGTGATTGCCCGAAACCTGCCATTCGCTGAACTGCGCCAGGAGCCGCCCGGGGATGCGCCCCTGCATATAGACGCCGCCGCGTCCGTGTTCGACCAGTTCCACCTGCCCCGCTTCATGGAAGAGCGAGATGAGCGCGCCCTGCTGGTAGGGAAGTTTGACGCGGATGGGGGTGTAGGTCTCGTATAACTCCTCCTGCAAGACTCGCAGCAGGTCGCGCAGACCGGTTCCTTCCACGGCGGAAATTGCCACCGCCTTCGGGAAGTTTTTGACCACCTCCTGCGCAGACTCGGGATTCCGCAGGAGGTCAATCTTGTTCAGCGCGGTCACGGTGGGGATGTGGTGCGCTTCGATTTTGCTCAGCGTCTCCTGCACGGCTTCGAATTGGTTCATGGCGTTTGGGTGGGAAATATCCACCACATGCAGGAGCAGGTCGGCTTCGGCGATTTCCTCCAGCGTGGCGTGAAAGGCTTCGATGAGCGTGGTGGGTAATTTTTGGATGAAGCCGACGGTGTCGGTGAAGAGCGCCTGATAGCCGCCGGGTAGTTCCACGCGGCGGGTGGTGGGGTCGAGCGTAGCAAAGAGTTGATCCGCCGCATAGACGCCGGCTTTGGCGATGCGGTTGAGGAGGGTGGACTTGCCGGCGTTGGTGTAGCCGACCAGGGCAACCGTGGGGATGCGCGAACGCCGCCGCTGAGCACGATAGCGCTGACGGTGGGCGCGAATCTTCTCCAGTTCCTTTTTGAGGTGGGTGATGCGCTTGCGGATGGCGCGTTTGTCCACTTCCAACTGGGTTTCGCCGGGACCGCGCAAGCCCACGCCGCCCGTCGAACCGGCGCGTCCGCCTCCGCCGCCCGCCTGACGCTCGAGGTGTGTCCATTGACCGGTCAGGCGCGGCAGGTAGTATTCGTATTGGGCAAGTTCCACCTGCAACATGCCTTCGCTGGTATGCGCGTGCTGGGCGAAGATGTCCAGAATCAGCGCGGTGCGGTCGAGTACACGGACGTTTTTGCCGATTGCCAGTTGCAGTTCACGCTGGTGACGCGGGGAGAGTTCGTCGTCGAAGATGACCACCTGTGC
>DYID01000029.1 GCA_020723805.1 Anaerolinea sp.
TGGGACAGCGCAGCGATTGCCCTCGAAGGCGGAGTCCGCGACGAACAGCCCGATTGGCTGAAAACCTCCCTTCAGGAAGAACCGCCTCTTTCCGCCCCGACGCTTGAGCCGTCTGCCCCAGCCATTTCCACGCCCGAAGACGACATCCCCGACTTCCTGCGTGCGGCGGGATGGGGAGCCGCCACCGGCGCCTTCGACGAAAGCAAGGCGTCTGCGCTTGAAGAAGAACCTGCGCCTACCGAACCCATCGCCCAGGGCGAAATGCCCGACTGGCTCAAAGCCATGGCGCCGCCCGAAGCCCTCCAGCCGGCGGAAGAACCCAAAGAAGAAGAACTTCCCGACTGGATCAAAAAAATCGGCACAGATGAACTCCCGGTGCCCTCTGCTCAATCCGCCGCTCCTGCCGAAGACCTCGACTGGTTGAAGGACCTGGAGCAGGAAGGGCAGCCGCTCACCGCAGAAGAGCCTCAACCCACTCCCGCCGCCGAAGACCTCGACTGGCTGAAGGGCTTGGAACAGGAAGGGCAGCCGCTCACCGCAGAAGAGCCTCAACCCACTCCCGCCGCCGAAGACCTCGACTGGTTGAAGGACTTGGAGCAGGGAGAAACGTCAGCCGCAGAAGAACAGCCGGATTGGCTGAAAACCCTCGGCGCAGAAGAACAACCCGCTCCTGCCTCGGAAGAACAGCCCGACTGGTTGAAAGACTTCGTGCAAGAGACGCCCTCTGCTCCTGCGCCGCAGGAAGAAGAATTTTTCGCCTCACCTCCTGCTGAACCCGCTGCGGCGGTAACACCCGAAAGCGACAGTCTCGGCACAACGGAACAAGAACAGGACGATGCCTTTGCCTGGCTGGAAGCGCTCGCCGCCAAGCAAGGCGCCACCGAAGGCTTGCTTACTAAACCCGAAGAACGCCGCGCCGAAGAGCCGGACTGGGTGAAACAGGTCAAAAAGACGACCGGCGAACTCAAGACGCCCGCTGAAGAAATTCCGCCTGTTCAGGAAGCGCCCGCTGTTTCACCCCCGGTGCCTACGGCGGCGGCTCAACCTCCCGCTGGCGGTGCAGAAATTGACGACGCCCTCGCCTGGCTGGAAGCGCTCGCCGCCAAACAGGGCGCGACTGAAGGCTTGCTCACCAAGCCCGAAGAGCGGCGGGAAGAAGCGCCCGACTGGGTGAAGCAAACGAAGGAACTCGAATCAGCCGCCCCGCCTCCTGTGGCGGAAGAACCTCAACCGGCTCCTGAGGACTTGAACTGGCTGAAAGGCTTGGAGACGGAAGAACAGCCGCTTATCACCGAAGAACCCCAACCCGCTGAAGCCGATGTTTCGGCGTGGCTCAAGAGCCTGGATGAAGAGATGCCCGCCGAACCGGCGCCTGTTCCGCAGAGTGAAGCCGCCGAGTGGCTCAAGTCGCTGGAGGAGGTGGAGGAGGCGCCCGCCGCCGAGCCTGCCTCCGAACTGCCGGCGTGGCTGCAAGGCGTCAGCGAAGAAACCGCCCCCGAAGCAGAATCAGCCGTCCCTGCGGAAGAAGCGGCAGAGTCCACGTCTGAGGAATTGCCCGCCTGGTTGAGCAGTCTCGAGGAAGAACCGTCTCAGCCTGTCATTCCAGCGGCAGAAGATTTGCCTGCCTGGCTGCGCGACGAGACCGGAGAACTGGTGGTCGAGCCGACCAAAATCGAACCGACCCACCCGGCAGACTGGAAGCCCGCGGACGAGGTGGCGGAAGAAGAACCGCCTCAACCCGCCCCTGAGCCTGCTCCTGCCCCCAAGCCAGAGCCAAAGCCGAAGAAGGTTTCCAAGAAAGAGGCAAAGCCCGCTCCGCCTGCGACGTATGTGGAGCCTGTGACCACTGTGCGCGGCACGGGGATGTTGAGCATGCCCGCCGACCCCCTCCTTGCCTCGGCGCGGACGGAACTTTCGCGCAGCAACATTCCCGCCGCGCTCGATGCCTACGGCAAACTCATCAAGAAAGGGCGCTTCCTCGAGGAGGTCATCTTCGACCTGCGCGAGGCATTGTACCGCTATCCGGTGGAGGTCAGCATTTGGCAGGCGCTGGGTGATGCGTACATGCGCGCCAATCAATTGCAGGATGCCCTCGACGCCTACACCAAGGCGGAGGAATTGTTACGTTAGCGAACACGACCTGGCAGGTCCCGCCGACCTGTCAGGTCTTATTTTTATTTTTGGAGGAAATCTGTGGAAAGATCGCTTGTGTTGGTAAAGCCCGATGGCGTTCAGCGCGGCTTGATCGGCGAGGTCATTGCCCGCTTCGAGCGCCGCGGACTGCGCCTGGTGGGCGCGAAGTTCATGCAGGTCAGCCTGGACCTGGCGAAGGCGCACTACGCCGAACATGAAGGCAAACCGTTCTATGATGGTCTGATTGCCTACATCACTTCTGCGCCGGTGATGGCGATGGTGTGGGAAGGTCCTAACGCTGTCGCCGCCATTCGTCAGACGGTCGGCTCGACCAAACCGGCGGAAGCCGCACCCGGCACCATCCGCCATGACTTCGCCCTCGAGGTGGGGCGCAACCTGATCCACGCTTCGGATAAACCCGAAACCGGCGTCCGCGAAGTTGCCCTGTGGTTCAAGGCGGAAGAACTCGTGGACTGGAAGCGCGAAGTGGATAGATGGGTGTTCGAGAAGTAAGAAACCGGTAATTGGTAAATGGAACGTCCCGCTGAAAGAGTGGCGGGACGTTTTCTTTTGCAGACTTTTAGTCTCCAGATTATTGGACTCTCAACAGCACCTTGCCGTCGCTCCAGAGTTCTTCGAGGTCGTAGTAGGCGCGCATGTCGGGCGAGAAGAGGTGGACGACCACATCGCCAAAGTCCATCACCAGCCAGCCTTCGCGCGATTCCCCTTCCACGCGGCTTTTCTTTTTGTAGTGCGATTTGGTCGCCTCCAGCACGCCCTTGGCGAGCGCATCGAGCATGCGATCGCTGGTGCCGTTGCAGAGGATGAAATAATCGGTAAAGGTGGCAATCCCCTTGATGTCGAGAAGCAGGATGTCTTCGCCCTTTTTGTCCTCCAGGGCTTCGACGATTTTATGGGCAAGTTCGAGTGCGTTCAGGTTTCACCTCTTGATTTGTGACGGGTTAAACGACGTTTTTGAGCGGCGCAGTGAAGAGTTTGGTATAGACCGAGCCGCCCGGCTTTAGATCGCTTTTGTAGAGATGGATAGAGTCTACCCGGGCAGTGCCGAGTGAGTCAATTGTAATTTCCTCCAGCGCCTGGCGGATTTTTTGCTGGTCGGCGTGGGCAATGCGTTCCTTTACCCGCCCGATGGTGAGATGCGGTGAGAACGGGCGCGGGTCCGATTCGTACCCCAGCCGGGCGCACGCCGCCTCGATGCCGCGCTGGAGCGCCTCCAACTCCGCCGGAGCCTGAATCCCGACCCACAGCACGCGCGCCCGCTTCGAGTTGGGGAAGGAGCCGAGTCCGCCAATGGTGATGTCGAACGAGGGGCAGGAATCCGCTTCGGCGCGGAGTATCTGGGTGAGGATTTCCACACTGGCAGGAGAAACCTCGCCGAGAAATTTCAGGGTGAGGTGGATGTTTGAAACCGGCACCCAGCGCACCAGGTCGCCGAGGGATCGCCGCAGGCGGTCCACATGGCTTTGCATGGTTTGCTGGAGAGTGGGGGGGATGTCTGCCGCGATGAAGGTCCGCAGAAGTTGCATGTTCAGGAATTTGCCCCAAGCACACGTTCGACGGCTTCCTTCAGTTCGAGGAAGCCGACGGGTTTGGTGAGGTAAGTGGATGCGCCCGCTTCCATGCCGTTTTTGATGTCGGTGGGCATGCCCTTGGCGGTGACGACAATGACCGGGATGTTTGCCAGGTTGGGGTCGCGGCGCATCTGGCGCAGGATGTCGAGACCGGAGACTTCGGGCATCATGATGTCGAGTAGGACAAGGTCGGGCTTGTCGGCAATCATCATGGCAATGGCGGGGGCGCTGCGTGAGGTCTTGACGACGCGGAAGCCGCTGAGACGCATCATTTCGGCGAACAGTTCGGCGGCGTCTTCTTCGTCTTCGATGATGAACACAGTCTTTTGTTCCATACGCCGATAACGATAGCATAAGAGAAGGGGAAGCGCAAGAGGGTTGAAGTTACAGCGGCATTGTAAGAACCGCTTTGTGTCTGCTGTCTATGTTGACAGTCACGTTTTGAATTGGAGGCAGGATGACTGAATTGGAAGCGTTTCGCGCGGAAAAGGACGAGTTCTTCAAATCTCACCCGCAAAGCCCGCTGACGCCCGAACAAAAGCGGACTTTTACGGGGTTGAAGTATTTCCCTGAGAACGATGACTTGCGCCTGGAAGTGAAAATCGAGCGGTTTGCTGATGAAGGACCCATCTACATGCAGACGACCACCGGCGATGTGCAGATGTATTACCGTCACGGGCGGTTCAGGTTTGTGGTGGATGGACAGGAAGCCGAATTGACCATCTACCGCGCTGAGTATGGCTACTTCCTGCCGTTTGTGGATGCGCTGGCTGGAGTGGAGACTTATCCCGCCGGGCGTTATCTGGAGCCGGAAGAACTGCCCGGCGACCATTTTCTGGTGGATTTCAATCTGGCGTACAATCCCTATTGCGCCTATAACGAGATGTGGTCGTGTCCCATCACGCCGGCAGAGAACCGTTTGAAGGTGCCTATTCGGGCGGGGGAGAAGATTTTCCACGTTTAGCCCAAAGGCGATTGAAGTCGCCACTACGGGGCATTCGAGTTTTGAAAATACGATTTACTGAAATTGCCCTATTTCTGTTCTTCGTCCATTTTTTCGACGACATCCAACAGGGCTTCATACTCGTCGCAGCATTCCTGGCAGATGTCCAGATGTTCGCGGATGAGCGGCATGACATGGGCGGCGTCTTTGCAGCCGATTTCACATTCCACATACTCATCCAGTTTGGAATAGATTTCGGCGCAAGAGAGTTCTTCCCTGCGCACATCCTCCAACACGCGCAAGAATCCCAGCACCGCATCGTTGGAGAGTTCCTCGTGCGGTCTGAGTTTGTTGCGTACTCGTTGGATGAGTTCTCGAAGGTTCATACGATGAGAGGACGATTAATGATTTCTTAATCTTACTTATTTTTGCTCGAACAATGCCAATACTTCCTGGGGGCTGATGTCTTCGAGGGCGAGGCGTGTTCTCAGCCGCAGGCGGGCATCGTGCAGGAGTTTGTAGAGGGCATTGCGGTTGGTCTTGAGTTTGCGGGCGGCATCTTCCATGGGCATGTTTTGCACGCCAAGCAAGATCAGCGCCTGCCGCTGACGTTCGGTCAGTTCCTCCTCGATCACGCGGCGGACGCGCGCCAGCATGTCGGTGCGCTCGGCGGAGACATCGGGTCCGGCAGTGGAATCTGCCAAAAGTCCCGGTGGAGGCGGGGCTTCTTCGTTTTCGGCAAGTTCATCGAGGGATGAGTCGCGCCAGCGTTTGCGGCGCAGTTCGGTCAGGGCGATGCGCACAGCGATTTTGTGAACCCAGGTGGTGAATTGACTGCGCCCTTCGAACGTGTCCAGTTGATCGAGGACGCGCAGAAGCGTTTCCTGTGTCACCTCCTCCACCAGCGATTCGAATTGCGGCTGGGTGGGAGGCAGCCAGCGGGAGAGGGCATACGGCAATCCCTTGTGGATGATGGTACGCAAGTCTTCGAGAGCGGCGTTTCTTCGTTCCCCGTCCGCACGCAGGTCTGCGAGCCAGGCTTCATTGGATCGTGTCATCATCGGTTGAATTATAAAGCAGGATGTTGGCAAGCGCGTTTTTCTCTTATGCCCTTCTTACACGGCTTGCGCCTGCCTCTATTTGCGTCTCATACGGGCTGAGCAAGACCTCTTTCTCGAACAACACTCTCAAGCCGCCCTTGATGACACGTTTCGTCCCTGCATCGAGCGGCGCGGCGATCCACTCCCGCGCCGTGAAGCCGTATTCGATTTCCAATCCACTCTCGTACCAGACGCGCAAGGAGGTCAGTTTTCCGTACTCCTCTATCTGTTTGGTGATGACCACCCCGAAATCCCTCAGCCATTCAGTTTGGGTGAGATATTTTTGCGGGTCGTTGGCGATGATGACCAAATCCACATCGGAGGTGGGGTTTGCCTGTAAACGCGCATACGAACCAACCAGCGCCACTGCGCGGATGTCTCTGCGCCGCCTTGCCCAGCGCATGAAATCTTCGATGAAGTCAATGACCTGAATGAGTTTTTTCATGTGTCCTTCCGCCTCACATCCAGCACGGCGATCTTGGTGGAGTGGTTGAACGGCGCCGGGTCGGCAACAGGAGCGCCAACGGCGTGATAGCCAATAAAGTCCTGGGGTACGGGAATCAACTCCCTGATGGTCAGATACCCATCCTTGCATAACTCTTCGAGGGTTTGCATGTATTCCTTTCCGCTGACGAACAGGGCGTTGTTGATGGCAACCAGCGTGCCGCCATTCTTCACCAGCGGGCGGACTTTGTTAATGAGCCGCGCGCTCTCATGCACGAGGTCCACTTTGCCGCGCGAGGTGGTGGAGAAGAAGGGCGGGTCGAGCAGGACGATGTCGAAGAGTTGTTGCGCTGCCTTGAAGCGGGCAACGGCAGGGAAGAAATCGGCGGCGAGGAAGTCCGCTTTGTGGATGGGGAAGCCGTTGAGGGAATAAGTCTCTTTGGCGAGAGCGAGAAAGGCACGGCTGCGGTCGGTTTGGATGACGCGTTCCGCGCCGCCCGCCATTGCCGCCGCGCCCAGACTGCCCGTATAGGCAAAGGTGTTCAAGACGGTTTTGCCGCGCGCGTGTTCGATGAGCCACTTCCGCAGGTTACGCGTGTCGAGGTAGAAACTGGCATCGCGATTGAGGGTGAGATTGAGGGCGTACCAAACTCCATGTTCGCGGATTTTGCGGTCGGGCTTATCGCCGAAGAGCAGGATGCCTCGCGTTTCTTCGGGTGATTTTCCGTTTCGTGTCTTGATAATTCCTGCGCGTAGCCAATTTATGGCGGCGCATATATAGTTTACAACTTCTCGTATAAGTGCAGGGTCGGGTTTTTCAGCATAGTCGTGGATGACCAGCGTGCCGCCGTACACATCCAGCACGAGGTCCGGGTAACCTTCGATGAAGCCGTTGAAGAGGCGAAAGGCAGTCTCGTGCGGAGGTTCGAGCAGATGTGCGCGGGATGCAATGGCTTGGTCGAGCAGAGGAAGAATCATGTTTTAGTGTTCGGTTTTCTCTTCCGATGGCTGTATTTTTCTGCCACAGGCGCTGCAAAAGCGAGCGGACGCTTCGAGCGTCTCTCCGCAGGCTGGGCATTGAATTTGATCCGCTGTTTCACTGACATCTTGTACCAGTTCCGCGGCGCTGTTCGAAAGAAATACGTTGATGAGCACAAGCGCGCCAGTGAAGAGGGTGTTATCTGGGAGGTCCAGCAATCCCAACGTTGCCTGTCCTAGCAGGCGCTCCAGTAAAAAAGCGCCAAAGGTCGTGCCGAGAATCAGCAGAACCTTTTTTCGCTCCTTAAATAAAAGGGGCGGAAAGATTGCGCCGATTAGGGCGTACGTCATCGTTGCCCAAAGTCCCATTCGTAGAAAAAGATCGTACAGAAGCGAGCTCCACACTGACAGTGATGTGAAAGGTGTGAGGATGACATATCGTTGGGCGTGTTCCAGCAGGTCATACAACCAGAAGGTGAATTCCTGGGAAGGGGAGAGAAGAGAACTTGTGTTGCGCCATTGCTCCAGCCAGGCGGTGTACAGGTTGATCAACGGCTTGGTAATCCACGCATCGTGCGCCATGCCGAGCCCTTTCAGCGAGTAATATGCCAGCAGGAGAATCAAGGGTAACAGGGTAATCTGGAGCAGGCGCATGGTAAACATCATGGGCAGAACCGACCGGTAACGTTTATCCGTTTGTCCGCTGATTTTTATTACAAACAGACGCACGTCTATAAAACCAAGAATCATTGTGGCGGCAACTGCAATGAGAGGAACGACCTCGATGATTTGGTTTTCAGAAATGGTCCATTCTGTGAAGAGCAGATATATGCCCGCAATGATAAATGCACTCAGGAGAACGCCAAGCACAATCCTGGCGGTTGTCAAAACAGCGGCTTGATCTGTATTTGTGTATAGATCAATAATGCGGTAAAGTTTGTTTTTGAGGCGCGATTTTATCAACAGACTGGTTGCGGGGAAAAGATAAGTGGTGAATATTGACATGCCAAAAGCCCAGCCAAGAACCAAAAGCGAGATGGATGCCATATTAATTATCAACACCATAACACCCGGCAGGGATATGGAGAATAAAAGAATGGCTGGCGCGCCGCTAGCGAGAACCTGACGCATTGTCAGCGCCGCGTAAATGGCAATGCCGCTTATAAACAGAAAAAACAGAAGGGCAATCAACGCGTAACCGCCTCGCAACATTTCGATTTGTTTGGCGATACCGTTGACAAGATACCCCTTGAGAATGTTTTCATAGTCATCAACATTTTGATCATCCCAAATGACACGGGGGAGCATTTTTTCGATCTTGCTTTTTAACTGATCTATAAAGCCTTCGGCATAGCCGTTTTCCGCGTTGAACCATGTGCCAAGTTGGCGATTGTCCAGTCTGCCCAGTTCCTTTGCATTCGAGATCAAACCGCTCAAGGCGATTTCTTGAATCTGCCTGGGACGGATGCCTGGTATGCGGCAAAGATCTGCAGCAATGACCCAGGGACGGAGATCGGCTTCGCTGACCCCTGTTTTTGCCAGCAGTTTTTGACGATCATGTGTCCATGCTGCGCGGTTCAGCAAGGCATCCATGGTCTTGACTTTTTCCTTTTCGAGAGCGTAACAAACACCCGCCGGAAGATCATAAAACTTGTCCAGAGTTTGCTTCATCTTGTCACCATAACCTTGTCCGTCCCTGCCGTTGATTGAATTGCAAGTCTCGATAATCCTACTCAAATTCCCCTGCTTGGACAAGATGACTTTTATTACAACTTAACACCACGAGACCATGCTAATGCTTGCGGATATTCTTGGGGTTGAACACCGAAATAAGTTTCATCCCTGTGCCGAGGGCGGCTTGCGCCTCATCGTCCAATTCCACCCAATAGAAACTGCGATGACGTGAATACGGCTCGATGCGTACCACCGTGCCGGCATACCAGCCTTCCCGGTTCCCGAATTTGGCGTCCAGGTGAATTTCCACCCGGTCGCCGATGCGAATTTCTTCCACTGCCTACAAACCTCTCTCCGCCAGCCAGCCCAGGATGCGGTCTGCCGCAGTTTGCCAGCCGCGCTCCAGCATCACATCGTGCGCCAGCCCCGGCAGGATGACTGCCTCCGTCCCGTAGGCGCGGGCGGTGTCCTGTACAGTTTTGAGCGGGACTACGGCATCGTTCTCCGCGGCGATGACCAGCAAAGGCGTTTGGATGCGGCGGGGATGCACGAGGTTCAGTCCCAGTTCGTCCAGATAGGCGCGGAAGGACTCGTCCTGAAGTTTTTGGTGATGCTTTTTCACTTCGTCTGCCGGCATGTCCTTTGAAAACAAGCCTTCCTGCGCCAGTGCCGGCGTTTCCACCACCGGATACAGCCTCATGGTCGCCAACACGCGCAGGACAATGAGCGGATGGCGGCGGAAGACCTGCCAGGTGGAATGCCAAAGTCCATAATACGGCACAGGCGTCAACAAAACAGCGGCGGGCGCCTGATGTGCCTCCAGATACTTTTGTGTGATAAAGCCGCCCATCGAATGCCCCACAATCACCGGCGGCTTGCCAATTTGCCGCACCGCCCAAGCCACATCCTCCACATAATCCGCAATCGAGTGCCAGCGCAGGCGTTCGCGCCCCTCACTGCCGGCGTGTCCGCGCAGGCTGAGGGCATAGGCGTCATAACCCTGACGGGCAAAGTAGGGCATGAAATGTTCCTGCCAGCACCACGCGCCGTGCCATTTTCCATGCACAAAAAGCACGGGCGTTGACCTGGCTTTTCCCGCCGGCTTTTCGTGAAGAAGTTCGATCTTCATGGGATTACTTCATGCGCCTGGCGAACCATATCGCCGCCAGCCCAATCAGGATGGCAATTGCCCCGTTGTACGCCCATTGGATTTGACCGGTCATAAAACTGCCCGGCAGGATGTTCAATCCCTGCAATACCCACACCGCGCCGCCCAAAATCAACAGGATGCCCGCCGCATACACGACTGTTTTCATGGGGACCTCTCCTCCAAGGATTTTCCCCGGATTATACCTGACCGACGCTTCTCACCGCCCCGACGTCTGTTCCTGTTTCCCGTACCGCCGCCACGCTGCGGCTTTTTCTGCGTGTGATACAATAGAACACACGTTCAAAATTGACTCTTTCCATCCTGTATGTAGAGAGAGCGCATCCTATCCCCAACAACATGGAATTCAAACTACAAGCCCCCTTTCAGCCCATGGGCGACCAGCCCGAAGCCATCCGCGGACTCGTGGAAGGCGCCAGAAAAGGCATGAAGCATCAAGTCCTGCTTGGCGCCACCGGCACCGGCAAGACGTTCACCATTGCTTCCGTCATCCAGGAGTTACAGCGTCCCGCCCTCATCATGGCGCACAACAAGACGCTTGCCGCCCAACTCTACGCCGAGTTCAAAGAGTTCTTCCCTGAAAACGCGGTTTCGTACTTCGTCTCCTACTACGATTACTACCAGCCGGAAGCCTACGTCCCGCGCCACGACCTGTACATCGAAAAAGAGACCGAAATCAACGAGGAAATCGAACGTCTGCGGCTTGCCGCCACCACTGCGCTGATGTCGCGGCGGGATGTCATCATCGTGGCGTCCGTTTCGTGCATCTACGGCTTGGGGAGCCCGGAGGAATTCGGCAAAGGGACGGTCACCCTGCGGGTGGGGGAGTTGTACCGTCGCAACGCCCTGCTTCGTCAGTTGATCGAGGCGCAGTATCAGCGCAACGACATGGAACTGCGCGCCGGCACCTTCCGCGTGCGCGGCGATACGCTGGAAATCATCCCTGCCTATGAAGAGAAGCGCGGCTTCCGCATCGCGTTCTTCGGCGATGAGGTGGAACGCATCATGCAGTTCCATCCCGTGACAGGTGAAGTGTACGATGAATTGCAGGAAATCTCGATTTACCCCGCCAAACAATACCTGACCGCCGCCGATAAGATGAAGGACGCCATTGCCGACATCGAAGCGGAACTGGAGGAACGCTTGAAGTTCTTCAAGGAGAGCGGCAAATTCCTCGAAGCGCAGCGTCTCGAACAGCGCACCCGCTATGACCTGGAAATGCTCAAGGAGGTGGGCTATTGCTCCGGCATCGAGAACTACTCTCGTCACCTCGACCGACGCGCGCCCGGCACACATCCCTGGACGCTGATTGACTTTCTCCCAAGCGATTACCTGCTCGTCATTGACGAGAGTCACATGACCGTGCCGCAAATTCGCGGCATGTACAACGGTGACCGCTCGCGCAAGGAGACGCTGGTCGAGTACGGTTTCCGCCTGCCGAGCGCGCTCGATAACCGTCCGTTGAAGTTCGAGGAGTTCGAGCAGGTGATGGGCACCACCATCTATACCTCCGCCACGCCGGGTCCGTATGAGATGAGCAAGGCGGAGCAGGTCGTCGAGCAAATCATCCGCCCGACGGGACTGGTGGACCCTGAGGTGGAGGTGCGTCCAACCAAGGGGCAGGTGGATGATTTGGTCGGAGAGATCAGGCTGAGGGTCGAAAGAGGCGAGCGCGTCCTGGTCACCACGTTGACCAAGCGCATGGCGGAGGATTTATCCGAGTATTTGCAGGAGTTGGGCATCAAAGTCCACTACCTGCATTCGGAGGTGGAAACGCTCGAGCGGGTGGGCATCCTGCGTGATTTGCGGCTGGGAATCTTCGATGTGGTGGTGGGCATCAATCTCCTGCGCGAAGGGCTCGATCTGCCCGAAGTTTCGCTGGTGGGGATTTTGGATGCGGACAAGGAGGGCTTCCTGCGCTCGGATACCGCGCTCATTCAGACGATTGGTCGCGCCGCGCGTCACGTCAACGGACGCGTAATCATGTACGCCGACAAGATGACCGACTCGATGAAACGCGCCATTGACGAGACCAACCGCCGCCGCGCCAAGCAGTTGAAGTACAACGAGGAACACGGCATCATTCCCATCAGTATTCACAAGGCGATTCACGACCTGACCGAGGAGTTCTCCCAGAAGGCTGTGGCTGAGATGCGCGGCGAGTACAAAACGCGGGACAAGGGCGCCATTCCGCGCAATGAGTTGAAGCAGATCATTCACGAACTGGAGAAACAGATGAAGGAAGCGGCGAAAAATCTGGAATTCGAGCGCGCCGCCGCCTTGCGCGACGAGTTATTCGACCTGAAGAGCCTGCTGGCGGAGGATGAAAACCTGAAACCGTGGGAACGGATCAAGTTGATGGCGGGGGAGGAGTGAAGTAGTAATCAGTCATCAGTAATCAGTCATCAGTGACAGGACTTACGCAATCAGGCTTTCTTATCCACTAATCTGCGCCAATCTTCGCGAATTTTGAACAGATTAGCGCAGATTAGTGAAGATTGGCGGAATAAAATCAGGTACTGCGTAAGTACTGTCAGTGAGCAGTGAGCAAGGTCACGCCCAGCCCATGAGGCGGGCAAAACTGGCGGTGAGGAAGGTGACGATGAACGCCGTACCGAGGGTAATCAGCACGCTGAGCGCCGCCCATTTGTAACTCTTGGTCTCTTTGTAGATGGTGATGATGGTGGTTGCACAGGGGTTGTGCAGCAAGGCAAACAGCATCAGGTTGACCGCCGTGAGCATGGTCCAGCCGTTTTGTACGACAAGCAGGTTGTAGATGCCGGCGCTGGTGCTGGGGGCGTTCACCATCATGCCGGCGCCCATGTAGACCATCATCATGGTCGGGACGACGATTTCATTGGCGGGAATGGCAATGATGTAAGCGAGCAGGATGACGCCGTCCAAGCCGAGCAGCAGACCGAACGGATTCAGCCAGTCGGCAATCAGGCGGGCGAGGTTGGAATCGCCGATATGGATGTTCGCCAAAATCCAGATGACTGCGCCGGCAGGGGCAGCGGTTTGCATGGCGCGCCACAGCACAAAGATGGTGCGGTCAATGATGGAGGTGTAGAGAATGCGCGTCACGTTGGGGCGGCGGTAGGGAGGCAGTTCGAGCGTAAAGGCGGATGCTTCGCCCTTCAATACCGTGCGGGACAACAGCCACGACATGAGGAACGTGAACGCGACACCGATCAGCACCACGCCGACGACTGCTCCGGCGGCGACGAAGGAGGTCAAGGCTGGGGGGAAGGCGGATGCCACGAAAACAGTGGCAAGCATGATTAAGGTCGGGAAGCGCCCGTTGCAGGGAACAAAGTTGTTGGTCAGGATGGCAATCAGGCGTTCGCGCGGCGAGTCGATGACGCGCGTCGCCACCACGCCGGCGGCATTGCAGCCAAAACCCATCGCCATTGTTAGGGACTGTTTCCCGTGCGCCCCGGCTTTTTTGAAGAGCCAGTCGAGGTTGAAGGCAACGCGGGGAAGGTAGCCGAGGTCTTCGAGGAAAGTGAACGCGGGGAAAAAGATTGCCATCGGCGGGAGCATCACGCTGACCACCCAGGCAAGCCCAAGATACACGCCGTCCCACAGGAAGCCGGTAATCCACCAGGGCATGCCAATTTGATTGAACAAGGCGCGTCCCCAGTCACCAATACCAAAGAGGACATTAGCAATCGCCTCCGAGACTACGTTCGCGCCGGAGACCGTCAGCCAGATGATGATGCCGAGAAGAATCAGCATCAATGGCAAGCCGGTCAACGGGGAGGTGACGAGGCGGTCAATCTTCTGGTCGAGGTCGTATTTTTTCTCTTGCGCGGTTTTGACAGCGCGGCGGGCGATCCTTTCCGCTTCGCTGTAGAGCGATTTGACGATTTCATCGCGGAAGCCGCTCGATAAACTGTTTCTAAGAGTTTCTGCTTTTACGAGTACATCGTTGGGGTTCATGGTTGCTCCTAAAATAAGGACACAGGTGCACAAGGTACACAGGTACACAAGGAACGGATTTACCTGTCTCCGTGTCTACTTGTTTACCCATCTACTTGTGTACCATTTACTGCCTTCCCTCGACCGACATTTTTCGGCTGAACTGTACATCAGCTTGTTTTTGCCGCGCTACGCGCTGGGCGAGTTCGCCGGAAAGCAGCGCTTGCTGCACTTTTGCGTCTCCATCCAGCAGGCGGATTGCCAGCCAGCGGGCGTTAGGGACGCCGGGCGCCAGCTGCTCGATCATGGGGACAAGTTCGCGCACTGCCTTTTGAAATTCGGGCGTGCCTTCCACGCGCAGAGGCTTTGTGACGATGTCGCCGTTGATGACATCGGCGACGGTGGCGAGCAGGGTGTGAATCCCTTCGCCGGTGCGGGCTGAGAGCGGCACGGCCGGCACGCCTAAGTCACGGCTGAGGGAGCGCGCGTCCACTTCGAGACCTTTGCGTTTGGCTTCATCCATTAGGTTGACGGCGACCACGACCTTGTCGGTGATTTCCATGACCTGCATCACCAGGTTCAAGTTGCGCTCCAAGGCAGTCGCATCGGTCACGACGATGGTGCAATCCGGCTGACCGAATAGGATGAAATCGCGCGCCACTTCTTCATCCTGCGAGGCGGAGAGGAGCGAATAGGTGCCGGGCAGGTCAACCAATTTGTAGCGCACGCCGTTGAATTGGTATCCGCCCTCGGCGCGGGTGACGGTCTTGCCGGGCCAGTTGCCGGTGTGTTGTTTGAGACCGGTCAGGGCATTGAACAGCGTGGATTTGCCGGTGTTCGGGTTACCCGCCAGCGCCACCACGCGGTCGAAATTGCCGACCTTGAAACCCATCTGTTCGAGTGTGTAGAAAGCAGGGCAGGATTCGCAGTTTTCAGTGGGGAGTTGAATTTTTGTGTTGGTCATGGTGTCTCCGTGTGTACTTCTTTTACCCAAATTTGCGATGCCTGATCCTTTCGCAAGGCAATCAATGTTCCTCGCACGCGATAGGCGCGCGGGTCGCCGAAGAAGTTCCCGAGTTCAGGGTAGACAATTGCACCGGGCGTCAGCCCCAGGTCCAGAAAGCGGCGGCGGGTGAAGCCCTGCACGGCGTCGTCCAGTTGCAGGATCTCGCCGGGCTGGTTGTCTGGCAGGTCTGCCAGAGAAATCGCGTTGGCTTTGGCAATCTCGCTTTCCGGCAGAGGTTCCACCTCGATGTTTGCCGCCACAGCCGGGGCAAGGCGGTATTCGGCTTCCCCGTCGCTCAACACCACACGCTGCGGCGTCTTTTCGATCATGCGGATGACCTGACCGAGACGGAGACCCGCCGCCAGGATTTGTTCATACGCAATGGCAGGCTCGTCCTCGATATGAACGATTCGCACCGGACCCTCAGCCTGCCGCGCCGTAATGGGCATTCGCTCCACCGACGGCATTTTTCCCTCCCGCGTGGGGATGGGGTCGCCGTGCGGGTCGCGGGTGGGATGACCGAGCGCGGCATCGAGTTCGTCGAGCTGCGCATCGGTGAAAGAGTGCTCGCGCCGGTGCGCCTCGCCGTGGATCTTGTTCAACGGCATGCGCGCTTCGTCCACGAGGTAGCGCTCCCACAAACGGTGCGCGCGGACGACGTGCATTGCCCAGCGTTCGCCCTCGGCGGTGAGATGAAGTTGCGTTCCGCGCGTTTCCAGCAGTCCCTGCGCCTCCATGTCGGAGATGAGGCGGGTGACTTTTGCGCGGGACAGGTTCAAGGTCCCAGCCAGTGATTCGGGCGAAGCGTGGCGTCCCTGCTGTTCGCGGTCGAGGAGATGCTTGAGGGCGTCCTCCAGTTGTTCACGTTCTTTCGCGCTTTTCCAAACCTTGTAAAATGCAAGCAGACCGAAGCGTGGTGTGAGTACCACGATCAATGTGGCTGCAATTAACCAAATCCAGATCATTCGTTGCCTCCAAATTTTGGGAAGAAATTTCCTGTTTGTTTCCGATATGTGCGGTATTCATCGCCGAATTGCTCGATGAGGATTTTTTCCTCTTCGGGTACTCGGATGGCAATAACTGCTGTAATAATGGCAATTCCACAGAAGCCAATGAACCAGTTCGCTGTCAGAAGCAGAACCGAGATTTGCATCAGCAGAAAGGCAAGGTAAATCGGGTGTCGAATTTTTGCATACGGTCCTTCCGTCACCAGCGCGGGGACCTTGAGCAGGCGCAAGGCAGGGTCGAAGTCCGTGCCGAGTTTTTGGCTCAGAGTTTTGTGGCTCCACGCGTTCAGAAAAACTGCCAATAGACCCAGCCCCAGCCCAGCCCAGCGTACCCAGAGCGGCAGGGGAAGCGCAGACCATTCCATGTACTGCGGTGCGAACGTCCAAATCAACATGCCAGTATAAAAAGGGATGCCAAACACGGTGCGGAGTTTCAGCAGGAGCGGCACTTCGTTTTTATTGTGTTGACGGATGCGTTCGCTTTGCTCTTTGGCATGGGATTTCGCCTTTTTTGAATAGTGCGTCATCACGTAGGCGAAACTGAAGAAAATGCCAAAGAATGCGATTTTGAAAAATAGTTCGTTCATGGTTGCTTTACATCGCTATAAAAATTTTGCTGGTAACGTTCAATCCGAGCACGACTGTTTTGCGACCGACTTTTACGGTCAGATTGTGGTCGAATGGCGAATAGTCCTTGACTTCGATCGCCGCGCCGGGGATGAGACCCAGACTTTCGAGATAGCGGAGTAAGTCGGTATCCGCGGCTTTCACACATTGGATTGTCCCGCTTTGCTCGGGACGCAGGGCGGAAAGCGGGGTCGAATCCTCCGGCGGCATCTTGAGGTCGGCGGTCGGGATCAACTCTCCATGCGGGTCGCGGGTGGGATGTCCCATGGCGGCGGCGATGCGCTGTTCGAAATCCTCCGAAATGACATGCTCGAGCCGCTCCGCCTCCTCATGAACCTCATCCCAGGAATAGCCGAGGGTTTGAACCAGCCACGCTTCGAGCAGGCGGTGATGGCGGATGACCTCAAGCGCGGCGCGTTTGCCCTCCCGCGTCAACGTGACTCCCTGATGTTTCTGGTATTCGACCAGGGCAGGCTTGGCGGAAGCGAGTTTTTTGATCATGCCGGTCACCGATGGAGCGCTGATTTTCAATTTTTGTGCCAGTGCGTTGGTGCTGGCGCTCTCGCCGTTTTCGGTGAGTTCGTAGATGGTTTTGAGGTAGTCCTCAGTGGAGATGGTGAACTTCTTCTTCATTATTTTAGAGTAAAACAAAATTTAGGAATACCTAAATTTTATGCATAACGGGAAATCTGTCAAGGGCGCGGCAGATTGTTTTTCTGCGCGTCAGCGCAAGACAGTGTTTGTTTGCATATCAATATGATTTCGGATGGAGTCTTTTGAACTTTTAATCTCCCGGTGTATTGTCATGTAGTGGGAATGTGTAATAATAGAGTGTATGATTGCAAAACAATCTTTGAAAGGAGTTCGTCAATGCGCGTTTGTTTGTTGACTGATGAAGAACCCGAGGATTTCAACCCCGCCCCGTATTTGAAGGATTATGACTGGGAGATGTTTACCGTGAAGGCTCCCGTCCTGCCGTTTATCAAATCCATTGCCGACCAGAATCGCTTCGATGTGTTCTTGAATATCTGCGAAGGTTATGAGTTGGACGAATGGAATGAATATGCCTATCACGGCATTGATGTTGTCCGCGCTTTGGAGGAGTTAAATCTTCCCTATACGGGCGCGGATGAAAAATTCTTCGATCCCACCCGCGAAGAGATGCAGGCCGTGGCAGAGGCGCATGGACTTGGATTTGCAAAGGGTTATCAAGTCCGATCGGCGGAAGAAGCCGAGCGGCTGGTCAAAAATCTCCGCTTTCCCATCATGGTGAAGCATCCCAAGAGTTATGGCAGTACCGGCATGTTCCGGGAATCTCGCGTGGATACCTTGGAGCAGTTGCGCGTTCAGGTGGAACGAATCTGCTCCCAGTTTGGCGCGGCACGCATGGAAGAGTTCATTGTCGGCAAGGAGTTCAATGTTTTCGTGGTGGATAATCCGGACGATTTATCCGATCCGTTTGTGTACCCGCCAGCCGAGTTGATCTTCCCACCGGGCGAGGAATTCTGGCATACCGACATCAAATGGGACTACAACGTGCCGTTCGATTTCAAGCAGGTGACAGACCCCGTCCTGGTTGCCCGCCTGCAGGAGATGGGGAAGCGGATGTTCCTTGCCATGGGTGGAGTGGGCTATGGGCGCTGTGACATTCGCATGAATGAAAAGGGCGAATTGTTCATCCTGGAGATCAATCCCAACGGCGCCATCATGCTGCCGCCGGAGGAATACGGTCCGGCGGATTACATGATTTTGTACGATAAGGATGGCTACAAAGGATTCTTTGACCGCATTTTCAAATCTGCATTGATACGCCATAAAATGCGCGCCAAAGCGTAAGAGAGCGTTTTAAAAGCCCCCTATTTTGTGTCATTTGCGTAGGATGCGCTCTCTTGCGCATCCGCAGGCGACGTTACACCTGCCCTGGCGGGCGGTGCCAGGGGAGAATGTCGTCTACGCGCTAACCGGAAAAATTTAAAACACTCTCTAAGGTCTCGAATCCGACCACAGACAAACGAGCCGGTTCTGTTGCAGAGCCGGCTCGTTGATTGAAAGGGAATGTGCTATGTTAGAGACGAAAGTTTTGCAAATATTCCAACACCGTCCTGGCGTCGTCGCCGCCCGCCTCGGCATGGGTGATGAGCGGTATTCCGTGAGGTCCCGGCGTGTGAAGCGACTGGGGAAATGCTTCGAGCGCGGCTTGAACGATGTCCAGTTTACCGAGCATTGCCGCGGCAAAAATATCGAGCCGCGCGCCGTGTTCGAGCAGAAAAACAGCGATGTCTCTGCGCCCCATGTGCGAAGCCGCGCCTAGCGCGGTCTCGAAATCGCCGCCGCCCCAATCCCACGTGGCGTTGACCAGCGCCGGTTCCTGAGTCAGTAACTCTTTCACACGTTCCAAATTACCGTGGGCATTGCCTACGAATTCTTGCACCAATTGCGCATCTAAAGCAGGTTTCTTTTCCATGGTTTTTTGCGCCTCATCTTTTTCTTGGTCTCATCCACCGTCCGCCCAGGACGAGGGAAATAACAATGAACGCCAGCGCCGCCCAGGTAAAGGCGGTATTGTCGGTGGAAAGCCCGATGACCAGAAATGCCATGCCAAGTATCAGAAACGCGCTGGATGTTTTTCGTTTGTTTTGGTTCATATCTTTGTCCTTTTTGCATAAGTCCTTATAGTATTACTCGGTGAACACCACGCTAATCACGAAGATGTTACGGGCTGCTCCATGCAACGCTTGAGCGTATTTTGCGTTCTCTGACGCCAGAGACGGCGCGTAAGAGAACGCGCCCTGCGCGGCGAAGACAATTTGGACTGCGGCTTGCCGCGCTATCCAATTGTACATGAATCCCATCTGCGCATTTACAATACAACAGGTGACATCATGCTTATCTTTGCACTCAGCATCTTCCTTTCCGCTTTTCTTCTTTTCCAAGTCCAGCCGATGGTTGGGAAATTCATTTTGCCGTGGTTTGGCGGCACGCCTGCGGTCTGGTCAACGGCGATGTTGTTCTTTCAGGCGGCGCTTAGCGGCGGTTATGCGTATGCCTACTGGTTGATGAAACGAAAAAGGCAATCTGCCATCCATGTCGCATTGCTTGCGCTTGCCTTTGTCGTGCTGACTGTGCAGGCTTTGAATTGGGAAACTCCAACCCTGCCCGCCGCCAACTGGAAACCGCAGGCTGATACCCTGCCCGCCCCTGCCATTCTCAAACTGCTTGCCCTTTCGGTTGGCTTGCCGTATTTTCTGCTCGCCTCGAACGGTCCGCTGATGCAGGCATGGTTCAGCCGTGCTTTTCCCGAAAGGTCTTACGCAAAACTCTATTCATTATCGAATGCCGGCTCGCTGCTCGGCTTGCTTACTTACCCGTTTGTCATCGAGCCGAATCTTCCGCTTCAGAGTCAGGGATGGGTATGGAGCGCCGGCTTTGTCCTCTTCGGATTGCTTGCCGGCTGGATTGCGCTTCGTAATGGGCGCGCTTCGCTTCCAACCGCCCCGGATGCTGTTCCTGTTTCCCAAAATGGGCGTCCCTCTTTTGCCTTGCTCTCGCTGTGGGTGGGGTTGAGCGGCGCCGCGTCACTCCTGCTTTTGTCGGTCACGAATCAGATTTCGCAGGAAGTAGCGGTTATCCCGTTCTTATGGATTCTTCCGCTTGTGTTGTACCTGCTCTCCTTCATCCTGACTTTTTCCGGCGAGCGCGGATACAACCACAGCGTTTACGCCTCTCTCTTTATCCTTGCCGCCGCAGGGACGGTGGTGGTCCTGCTCAACGCCACCCGCTTGCACATCTACTGGCAAATCCTGGCGTACAGTTTTTTACTCTTCTCTGCCTGCATGCTCTGTCACGGCGAGTTATATCTTCTGCGTCCCTCTGCCGACCACCTCACCAGTTTCTACCTGATGATTTCCGTCGGCGGAGCGCTGGGCGGATTGTTCGTCAGCCTGCTTGCGCCGTTGATCTTCGACGGTTACTGGGAATTCTTTGTTGGACTGGCGCTGGCAGTGGCGGTACTCCTGACCATTTTTCGCTCTTCAAAAAGAGAGGATGGAGCCGTTTTGCCTTATTCCACTGACATAGCGGCGCGTTCCCGCTTTCTCTTCTTTGTCTTCGCATTGACCACCGGCTTGCTCGTGCTGGTGGAAACATCTTTTTCCGGTTCGCTCTACGCCAAAAGGAATTTTTACGGCGTCATCCGCGTGCGCGAAAGCATGGTTGGCGAGCCGCCGCGCCCCGCCTACCTCATGACGCATGGAATCACCATTCATGGGTTGCAGTTTATCGGAGCAGACCGCCATCTGCCGACGACATACTACGCCCGCGAAAGCGGAGCAGGGCTGGCAATCTTACATCATCCTAAATACGGCAGGGGAATGCGAGTGGGGATGCTGGGCGCCGGCGCAGGGACGCTGGCGGTCTATGGTCAGCGCGGGGATGTGTATCGTTTGTACGAAATCAATCCCGTTGTGGTTGACCTGGCGAAAGGACAGGGCGGCTTTTTCTCCTTCGTCAAAGACAGTCAGGCAGACGTAACCATGATCCTCGGCGACGCGCGCCTCTCCCTCGAACGCGAACTGGCTGAAAGCGGCTCGCAAACCTTCGACGTGCTCATCCTCGATACCTTCAGCAGCGACTCGATACCCGTCCACCTCGTCACTACGGAAGCCTTTGATTTGTATCTTGCCCATCTTGCGCCCGGCGGCATCATTGCCGCTCACATCACCAACCTCCACCTCGACCTTCAACCGGTCTTCTGGCAGTTGGCAAGGCATCACGGCTTGCATTTGGTGCGCGTTGACTATGCCGGCGACGCGAATGGCGGCTACGCCTCCCACTGGATTTTGCTTACCCGCGACCCCGCCGTCCTGAACGTTCCCGCCATCCAAGCCCGTGCGGTGGACTTGAGCGGCTACTCCACGAACCTCAGGCTATGGACGGACGACTACAGCAACCTGTTTCAAATCCTCAAGTAACTACACCGCCACGCCCAGCACTGCCACATAATGCGCCGCCGCAGCAAGCAGAACGAAGAGGTGCCACATCTCATGAAAGCCGAATACGCCGGGCTTGAAATTGAAAATTTTGGTGATGTACACAATCGCGCCCAGGGTGTAAATCACGCCGCCGGCAATCAACCAGCCAAACACCCAAGCGGGCAGCGCCGCCAGCATTTGTCCGGCTGCGCCAACTGCCAGCCAGCCCATGACAACGTAGATGCCGGCGTTCAACCAGCGCGGCGCGCGAATGTAGAACACCTTCACCACAATCCCAATCAGCGCCAGCGACCAGATGATGCTCAGCATTCCCCATTTCCAAAAGCCCTCGAAGGCGTTCACGCAAAACGGCGTGTAAGTCCCGGCGATGAGCAGGTAAATGGCGGAATGATCAATCTTGCGGAAGATTTCCAAAGCCTTATCCTTCACGCGCACCATGTGATAGGTGGCGCTTGCGGAAAACATGGCAATCAGACTGATGCCGTAAATGGCGAGCGAAACGACCTTGGCGGGCGTATCCCAGCCCACCACGAGCAGGGCAATCAATCCGGCAAGCGCAAGCACAGCGCCCGCCCAATGGGTGAGACTATTGACAGGTTCACGAAGTTTTTTGAACATACTTTTCCTTTTTTTCAGCGACAACGATGATAAGTGTACCCGAAGTTCTTTCCAGTACATGCATCTTTGTCTCGAACGCCGCTTGAATGAACGGCTCTTGTAATTTTTGCTGGATGACTTGCACGGCATCGGATGGCGCCTGACCTGTGACTCGAAACAACCAGGCGAGGAGGCGGTTCCTGGGCAGCGCAGCGGGCAGGACGACAAACCTGCCTCCGTCCGAAAGGCATCTCCTCACCTCTGACAGCGTTTGCGGATCGGCGATGTACTCTGCGGGGAAGGTGGCAAGGACGGTTTCGAATGCCCCGTCTCGAAAGGGGAGCGCTTGCGCCAATCCGCGCGTCAAATTGATTTGCGTGCAGCCAGGATGTTGCGAGGGTTGCATGTGTGAAGGCGCTGCTAACTGATCCGCATCCTTCGCAAGCGCCCGCCGCCTGGCAAGCCGGCTCATCGCGGCAGATTCGTCCAGGGCAACAGCGACCAAGCCTCGGCGGAGAAGGAAGCGGTGCAGGTGACCGGGTCCGTGACCGATTTCGAGCGTCCGCGTTCCGTGAATGAAGGGGACCACTTCCAAAATCCATTCCCTCCAATGCCCAAGCGAAACGATCCCTGCCACGAGGTCGTAGGTAAAGGCAAACGAGTGGTAGAGCAGGTGGAAGAATACCCGCAGAAGCGTTTTCATAAACAAAACGAGGGTTTGACCGCCGGGTCAAACCCTCGCACGGATGCAGGTGACTTATGCAGCCGCCTCGTCGGACTTTTTGCCTTTGCGGAGCGATTCGACCGCGGTCTTGCCGCGTTCGCGCACATCCGACACAACCGCCTTGCCGCGTTCGCTGGCTTTGGTGTAGACCTCGGTGCCGCGTTCCTTCAACTGCCGGGCAAGTTCATCGGCGCGGGCGCGCGCTTCCTGAGCGGCGGCTTCGGCTTTGGCGAGCGCCTCTTCGGCGGTGTGTTGTGCTTTGTCGCGCAGTTCGATGGACTTATCCTTGATAAGGGCGCGGGTCTCTTCGCCGGATTGAGGAGCAAACAGCAAAGCCACAACGGCTCCGGTCAGCCCGCCGACAATGAAGCCTACGAGAAAGGCTCCGAATTCATCACGATCAGACATGGTAACCTCCTTGGGGTTGGGTTGGTCTTTTTGCGAAAAAAGTCATTTCTTTTTTATGCCCATCAATTCTAACATACGGCTCAAGCCCGCCAGATAACCGTTCAATTTGATGACGGGTTCGACGACGTTTTCACCCAAAAATTCCGCCGTGCCGCGCAGGTTGTTGACGGTCTCGCTGGTGGCTTTGAGGATGGGGCGCACTTCGTTTTGAAGCAGGTTGATCAGGCTTGCCATTTGAACGATGAGGACAATCAGCGCCACGCCGATGACCAGCGATTCGAGCGCCACCACGATGATGAAGATGTCGCGAATCTTGTCGGTGGGTGTGGCAGGCTGGAGCAGGAAATAGATTGCCGTGCCCAGCAGCGCCAAAAAAATGACCACGCCAGCGAGGACGGCGGCTGTCAAACGTTTCGTCTGTTTTTCGCGTTCTTGTTGCACGGCAAGTTCTTCGGGACCGGCATGAGGCGAAGCAGTTTGTTGGGGAGGGAGTGGCGTTGCCATATTTCGATTATAGCATTAGTAGCGTGTTTTTTTCATTTTGAATGATGCAGGCTGTTTCCGCGTAAATCCGTGTCAGGCCGCGTCCCGTTTTTGATAGTGTAAGGGAGGCAGTGGTTGGTTATTTTCCCGTCAGTTTTCTCAAGTCCGCAAGTGCGGCTTTGATCTCTTCGGCGGAAACCGCGCGGTCTTCGTCGCGGTGTTTCAATTCCCCGGCTTCCGCTTTTTGTATGGCAACTTCCCGAATCGGGAGGTTGCGTTTCAGCGCCTCTTTGACCAGCGCCGCTCCCTGTGCGTACCCGATCAATGGATTTAGCGCGGTCACAATGATGGCATTCTTCTCCAGCCAGCCTTCCGCCTTCTCGCGGTTTGCCCGCACGCCGCGCACGGCTTTTTCCGTGAAAGCGCGCACCGCTTCGATGGTGATTTGCATCTGCTCGAACAGTTCGTATGCAATCAACGGCATCATCACGTTCAATTCCAGTTGTCCAGCCTGGGCTGCCAGGGAAACGCTTGCATCACACCCGACCACGTGCATCATCGCCATATCCAGCATTTCTGCCATCACCGGGTTGACCTTGCCCGGCATGATGCTCGACCCCGGCTGCACCGCAGGCAGTCGGATTTCATCCAGCCCGGTGGCTGGACCCGAGGCGAGCAGGCGGAAGTCGTTGGCGATGCGGATCAAGGTCAGCGCCAGCGTTTTGAGGGCGGACGAGAATGCCGCCATGTCTGCCATGGATTGCATGGACTCAAACAAATTGTCAGACTCTCTCAGCCGAAATCCGGTCAGCACGGACAACCTGGCAACCATGCGCGTGTGATATTCCGGATGTGCGTTCAAGCCGGACCCAACGGCTGTGCCGCCAATCCCAAGCCGCCTCAACGCCTCGGCGGCATCGCGGATGCGCTCTGCGTCGCGCTCAACGGCTTTGGCGTACGCGCCAAACTCCTGACCGAGGCGGACCGGCACGGCATCTTGCAAATGCGTCCGTCCTGATTTGACGATGTCGTCGAATTCAACCGCCTTTTCATTCAACGCGTCGGTGAGATTTTTCAATGCGCCCAATAGTTCATCCAACCGCCGCAGACAGCCAAGCCGAATGGCGGTCGGTATCGTGTCGTTCGTGGATTGCGACATGTTGACGTGATCGTTTGGGTGTACGAGATATTCCCCCAATTTCCCGCCCATGATCTGCGTGGCGCGGTTTGCGATGACTTCGTTGACGTTCATGTTGTGACTCGTCCCCGCGCCCGCCTGGAAAGGGTCAACCACGAACTGGGCGCTCCATTTGCCGTCCATCACCTCCTGCGCGGCTTGGGTGATGGCTTCCGCCCGTCGAGAGTCCAGCAAACCCAGGTCATGGTTGACTTCGGCGGCAGCCCGTTTGATCACCCCCATTGCCCAGATGAATGCGGGGCGCGGTTTCAAGCCCGAGATGCGGAAATTTTCCACAGCGCGTTGAGTTTGCGCGCCGTACAACGCCTCGGCGGGGACTTGTATCTCTCCCAGCGAATCTCGTTCGGTGCGGGTCGAAATCATGGACGAAGTCTAACACAATAACTGATTACGCACCGTCCCGAAGGTTCGGCTAAAAAATAGACGCAATTTGCGAGAACCTTCGGGACGTTTCGCGTAAGATGAGACAATAAAATAACTGCTTCAACATCTTGACTTTACCGCCGCTTGGGAGTATCATCCACTTACCGACCGTTCGGTAGGGAATATATGACACGCGAAGATATCCTCGAAGCCGCTGCGCAAGTCTTCCGCCAGAAGGGGTTTCATGGCGCATCCATGAACGACATTGCGGAAGCCGTCCATCTGCAAAAAGCCAGCCTGTATCATCACGTTTCGTCCAAGCAGGAGATTTTGCTCGAACTGCTCGACCAGGCGCTCAAAATTCTCCTCGAGCGAATTTCCGCCATCACCTCCCAGGATCTCTCCGCCGACCAGAAACTGCGCCGCATGATTTCCGAATACCTGCAAATCCTCGACGAGAACCTCGACCTGGCAGCGGTTCTCCTCTTCGAGCATCGCGCTCTTGAGCGGCGTCAGCACGCCCGCCACGTCCCCAACCGCGACAAGTTCGAACTGTTATGGCGCAACGTCCTGACGCAGGGTGTGGATGAAGGCATCTTTCGCTGTGACGACGTTCCCCTCACGGCGCGCGCCATCCTTGGCTTGTTGAACTGGACGATTACCTGGTATCGCAGTGACGGCGAAAAGACCATCCAGCAAATTGCCGATGACTACGCCAGCCTGCTCTTGAATGGACTACTGAAATGACCCCAGTCGCCTACGCTGTATTCGAAACTTCCAGCGGGGTAAAAATTCACCGCCTGCCCATTCAGGCTTTTCCGAAGTTTTGGGCGTACGCCTACGTCGTTTCCGCGAAGGGACAAAACATCCTCATTGACACCGGCTCCGGCACCGATGTCTCCCATGAAGACCTGACAAACGGCCTGAAACAAGCCGGATTACAGCCAGCCGACCTTACTCATATCCTCATCACACACGCCCACATTGACCATTACGGCGGACTTGCCAAACTCAAACCTCTCACGAACGCACAGATTGGATGTCACGAACTGGACGTGCAGGTTGTGGCGCACCACGACGCGCGGCTTGCCCTCATCTCCCGCCGCCTCGCATCTTTCCTCGCCGAAAGCGGACTCGCCAGCGACGAAATTGACTCACTCCTCGGCATTTACCGCTTCACCAAAGCGCTCTACCGCTCCGTCCCTGTGGACTTCACCTACGAAGCGCAAGGGATGCAGGTTGAGGCGTTGGAAATGATCCATTTGCCGGGGCATTGTCCGGGTCACGTGGCGATGCGGGTGGACGATGTCGTCTTTTGCGGCGACATGGTTGTGGAAGGGGTCACGCCGCACCTCGCGCCCGAGTCCATCAATCCCTATGGCGGTGTGGATCATTACCTTGCCTCGCTGGCGCGGCTCCAGGAATGGTCGGATGGGGCGCGCCTGTTCCTGAACGGTCACAACGACGCCTTTACCGATTTGGCGGAACGCATCGAAGCCACGCGGCGAAACCTCATCCGCCGCATGAGCCGCGCCCTGCAAGCCCTTGCCGAACCGCTGACGATTGCTGAAGTGTGCCGCGCCGTGTATGGCGAAATGAACGGATACAACCAACTGCTGGTCATCGAAAAAACGGGCGCGTATATCGAATATCTCTACGAGCACGGCATGATCGAGGTAACAAACCCCGATGAAATAGAAAAGGCTCTGCCGGCAAAATATCGAACACTAAACGGCGACGTAATCCAACAATTGGAAAGGAACGTGTACAGGTATGTAGAACAGGTATACGGGCATACAGGTACACAAATACATTAGGCAGCGCGCGGGCAAGGCTTCCTACCTGTGTACTTGTGTACTGCGTACCTGTCCACCAATGACCGAAAGGAAGGAACCATGTATTCATTTGACCCAACTGAAGAACAACAAATGCTCGTTGACGCAGTGAGGAAGTACGCCGCCAATGACCTGCGTCCTGCCGCGCGCGACGCGGAGGAGAGCGGCGAAATGCCGAGAAAACTCATCAGCAAGGGCTGGGAACTCGGCTTGCTGCAAGCCTCCATCCCCGAAGCATACGGCGGCTTCGGCGAGCGCAGCGCGGTCACGGGGGTGCTGGCTGTCGAAGAGATGGCATTCGGCGACCTGGCTGGCACGCTGGCAGTGATGACGCCGAGTCTGTTTGCCACGCCGATACTGCTCGCGGGCAGCGAAGAGCAGAAGAAGGAATACCTGCCCAAAGTCATCGAGGGCGATTGGGCTCCATATACTGCCGCGCTCATCGAATATGCCTTCGACTTCGATCCGCTCGCGCTCAGAACCACCGCAGCCCTCGCAGGCGATGAATATGTTCTCAACGGTGAGAAGGCATTCGTCCCGTTTGCGAAAGATGCCGAGGCAATGATCGTCTATGCCAGCCTCGAGGGTAAGACGCAGGGTTTCATCGTCCCGAAAGACGCGGCAGGACTGACCATCGGCGACGAGCGCGAAAAATTGATGAGCCTCAACGCGCTGCCGATGTACCGCGTCAAATTGGACAACGTCAAAGTCCCTGCGGCGAATCGTCTGGGCGGCGCTTCAGGCATGGACTTTGAGCCTGTCCTCGCTTCGATGCGCCTTGCCGCCGCCTCAGCCGCGGTCGGCGTGGCGAATGCCGCCTTCGAGTACAGCAAGAACTATGCCAAGGAGCGTGAGGCGTTTGGCGTGAAAATCGCGCAGAAGCAAGCCATCGCCTTCATGCTCGCCGAAATGCGGACGGAGATCGAAGCCAGCCGCCTGCTCACCTGGGAAGCCGCTTGGAAACTCGACGCCGGCAAGGATGACGCCTTTACCGAAGCATATCTCGCTTATATGGGCGCTGCCGACATGGCGATGATGGTCACCGACCGCGCCGTGCAGATCCTCGGCGGACACGGTTACATCCGCGAACACCCCGTCGAGATGTGGATGCGGAACGGCAGAGGCTTTGCCACGTTTACGGGACTAGCCATAGTGTAATTACCAATTACCAATTACCAGTTACCAATTACGCAAATGGTAAATAGTAATTGGTAATTGTGGTAATTGAAGGAGTAAACCATGCCTATCGAA
This sequence comes from Anaerolinea sp., assembly GCA_020723805.1. GTDB lineage: Bacteria > Chloroflexota > Anaerolineae > Anaerolineales > Villigracilaceae > Defluviilinea. The sequence goes on from DYID01000029.1 coordinate 28,444, forward strand.
TTTGAACCCCCAAAACCCATTGTGCAAACACAATTTGTGTTGAAAACCGTCGCGGAAGAGATGATGCGCTCGAAGTCGCGTTACTACGACGAACACGAGCATGAAATTCCCTGGGATTACATCGAGTTCATGCACACCGCCATGAAGGCAATGGGAGCAGGCTCGCTCGCGCCGAAAGAGAAGGGCAACGGTCACGAGGGTGAAGAACAGAAAGAAAAACGACCGCCGATTGCCTATCAATCGCTGGCGGCGCAGATCGAGGCGCTTGCCTGGGGCGACGTGGGCTTTTATCTTTGCACGCCAGGCGGCGGGTTGGGCGCAGCGGCGGTGCAGGCGGCAGGGACTCCCGAACAGCGGGCGAAGTTCCTGGCGCGCTTTGCGGGCGAAAAACCCACTTTTGCCGCCATGTGCATGACCGAGGCGGGCGCAGGTTCGGATACCGCCTCCATTCGGGCGCGCGCCGTGCTGGACGAAAAGACCAACGAGTGGGTGATCAACGGCGAGAAGATTTTCGTCACCGCCGGCGACAAGTCCCTGACCCCCTACGAAAAACTCGGCAAGGGCTTCATCGTCGTTTGGGCGAGCATTGACCCCAGTGCAGGGCGGGCGGGAATGCGCGCCTTCGTCGTCGAGGCAGGCACGCCTGGTGTGCGGGTGACCAAGTTGGAGCACAAACTCGGCATCCGCGTCAGCGATACGGCGGCGATTTCGCTGGTGGATGTGCGCGTGCCGTTCGACCACATCCTCGGCAGCCCCACCGTCGAGAAGACCACGACGGGCTTCAAGGGCGCGATGGCGACCTTCGATGCGACAAGACCCCTCGTGGCAGCCTCAGGTTTGGGCGTGGCGCGAGCCGCTCTCGAATTCCTGAAGGAAAAACTCGCCGAGAACGGAATCCAAATTCGCTACGGTCTGCCGCGCCAGAAGTTGACCGCTATCGAGCGCGATGTGATTGACATGGACATCATGCTCAAGTCGGCGTGGCTGATGGTCATCAAGGCAGTGTGGATGGCGGATAACAAACACCCCAACGCGCTCGAGTCTTCGATGAGCAAGGTCAAGGCAGGCGATGTGGGGACGAAGATCACGCAGAAGGTGGTCGAGATTTTGGGTCCGCTGGGCTACAGCCGCGAGTTCCTTGCCGAAAAGTGGTTCCGCGACGCGAAGATCACGGACATCTACGAAGGCACGGGGCAGATTAATCGTCTCGTGGTGGCGAGGCAGATACTGGGGTATAGTGGAGCGGAGTTAAGATGATGGTAATTGGTAAATGGTAATTGGCAAATGGAGGAGTGATGGCGACGTTTGAGGATTTGCAGGTGTTGAAAGCGGCTGAGGGAATTGCCGATGCAATTTGGAAGCGCGTTGTGGAGTGGGACGAATTTGCCAAAGATGTCGTCGGAAAGCAATTGGCAGAAGCCGTTGATTCGATTGGCGCAAACATCGCGGAATCGTTCGGACGATACAACTTCGGCGAGAAATTACAATTCCTGTATTACTCGCGCGGGAGTCTGTTCGAGACCAAGTACTGGCTCAACAGAACGAGAGAACGCAGCCTGATGAGTCCAGAGGATGTGCAAAAATATGCAGGCAGCCTGACTACGCTGGCTCGGCAACTGAACGCTTTTGCCGGCGGCTTGCGAACTGTTCGTTCTGAGCAGCCCAAAGGGAGATCCACCGCCGTCCGCGAATCTGCGCCAGAATATCTCGCCGTAAATCTGGAAGAAATCCCCGAGCCTCTCTTTTCCGAAGCCGACCTCAACTACCTCAATCTCTAATTCCCAATTACCAATTACCAATCTCCAGTTACCACTTACCACGCACCAAAAGGAGAAACCATGACATACCAAATTCACAAAGCCGTAGTCATCGGCGCGGGGACGATGGGGGCGGCGATTGCAGCGCACCTGGCGAACGTAGGCGTGCCTGTGACGCTGCTGGACATCGTCCCGAAGGATGCGCCGGAGGGCGATAAGGCGGCTCGGGACAAAATCGTCAATGCAGGGTGGGAGGCATGCCTGAAAGCCAAACCCGCCAACTTGATGTCGCCCGAACTGAAGACGTTCGTCACGCTCGGCAATCTCGAAGATGACTTTGGCGCGGTTGCCGAAGCGGACTGGATTTGCGAAGCCATCGTCGAGAACCTCAAAATCAAGCAGGACTTGATGGCGCGCATTGACGAGGTCCGCAAACCGAATGCCATCGTCAGTACGAACACGTCGGGCATCCCCGTCACGTCCATTGCGGAGGGGCGCTCGAAGGAATTCAAGAAACACTTCCTTGGCACACACTTCTTCAACCCGCCGCGCTACTTGAAATTGCTGGAAATCATCCCAACGAAGGACACCTCGAAGGAAGTCGTCGAGTTCATCAGTTACTTCGGCGAACATCGGCTGGGCAAAGGAATCGTGCTGTGCAAGGACACGCCCAACTTCATCGGCAACCGCGTCGCGTTTGGGACGGGCGCGTTCGCGCTGGACTTCATCCTGAAGAACGGCTACACCGTGGACGAGGTGGACGCCATCACGGGACCGTTGATCGGGCGCCCCAAAACCGCCACCTTCCGCCTGATTGACCTGGTGGGCATTGACGTGTGGGATCACGTCGGGCGCAACCTCGCGCCGTTAATTCCGCACGACAAACTCGGTCAGCAGTACCTCAAAGCCGAAGCGCCCAACAAGTTGATCTCGACCCTCATCGAGCGCAAGTGGCTGGGCAACAAGACCAAAATCGGTTTCTACAAGGAAGTCCGCAAGGAGGATGGGAGCAAGGAATTCTGGTCGTTGGACTTGAACACGCTGGAGCATGTCCCGCCGACCAAGCCGCGCTTCGAATCCGTCGGGAAGGCGAAAGATGTCGAGGGTCTGGGTGACAGGCTCAAGGTCCTGCTTGAAGCGGATGACAAGGCGGCGAATCTCGTCAAGGCGTTGACGTATCAGGGCTTCCAGTACGCGTCATCCATCATCCCTGAAGTGGCGGATACGATGAAGCCGATTGACGACGCCGTCCGCTGGGGGTTCATGCACGAGGCGGGACCGTTCGAGACGTGGGACATGCTCGGCGTGCGTGAGACGGTCAAGAAGATGAAAGCCGCCGGCTACCCCGCCGCCAAGTGGGTGGACGAAATGCTGAAGAACGGCTTCGAGACGTTCTATCAGTATAAGGGCGCGAACAAGGTCGGCGTGTACGACGTGGCGAAGAAGAAGTATGTGAAGATCAAGCATCCTGAGGGCATGGTCGTCCTCAGCGATTTGAAAGGCACGAAGAAAGTCATCAGCGAGAATGCGGGCGCAACGCTCTACGACATCGGCGACGGCGTGGCGCTGGTGGAATTCCACACCAAGATGAACGCGCTCGATGATGATATTTTCAACATTACGCTTGAGGCTTTGGATCGAGTTGAGCGTGAGTTTGCGGGATTGGTAATTGGTAACGAAGCCGAGAACTTCAGCGCGGGCGCGAACCTCTTTATGGTGGTGGTCGCCGCGCAGCAAGGCATGTGGGACACGCTCGATGCGGCGGTGCGTAAACTGCAAAACCTGAACATGCGGATGCGCTACTTCCCGAAACCTGTCGTGGTTGCACCTGCGGGACTGGCGCTCGGCGGCGGCTGTGAAGTGACCATGCACGCCTCGCGCGTGGTCGCTGCGGCGGAAACGTACATCGGCTTGGTCGAACTCGGCGCGGGTGTCATCCCTGCGGGCGGCGGCACGAAGGAAATGATGCGCCGCATCATCAACCCCGCCATGAAGACCGAAAACGCCGAACCGTTCCCGTTCATCCAGCGTGCGTTCCTGCAGATTGGTCAGGCGAAGGTCGCCACGTCTGCATACGAAGCGCGCGACATGGCGATCCTCGGTCCTGCCGACCGCATCGTCCTCAACCGCGACCATCTGCTCACCGAAGCCAAGCGCGAAGTGCTGCACATGGCGGCGTCGGGGTATCGTCCGCCTGCGCCCGAACTCATCTACGCCCCAGGGCGCGACATGTACGGCGCGATGAAAATCGGCGCGTGGTCGTTCAAGGAAGGCAAGTACATCACCGAGTACGACGCGCACATCGCCACCAAACTCGCCTACGTCATGGCGGGCGGCGAATTGAGCAAACCGCAATGGGTGAGCGAGCAATACATCCTCGACCTCGAGCGCGAAGCCTTCCTGTCGCTGTGCGGCGAAGAAAAGACCCAGGCGCGCATGTGGGCGCTTCTGCAAACGGGGAAGCCGTTGAGGAATTAGTAATTGGTAAATGGTAATTGGTAATTGGAGATTGGTAATTACCAGTTACCAATTACCAACCAAGGAGAGACTTATGACAACAAAAGAAGCCGTTATCGTTAGCGCGGTGCGGACGCCCGTCGGCAAAGCCAAAAAGGGAGGACTTGCCACGGTTCGCCCCGACGAGATGTCTGCTACCGTGATCCAAGCCTTGCTCAAGCGGACGCCGAATCTCGACCCCGCCGAAATCGAGGACGTGGTCTTCGGCTGTGCCTTCCCCGAGGGCGAGCAGGGCATGAACATCGCCCGCATGATTGCCCTGCGCGCGGGTCTGCCCGATTCCGTCCCTGCCGAGACCATCAACCGCTACTGCTCGTCGGGGGTGCAGTCCATCGCGCACGTGGCATACATGATCAAGGCAGGCGACATCGAAGTGGGCATCGGCGGCGGCGTGGAGTCCATGTCCATGGTGCCGATGATGGGCTACAAGTTCTCGCCCAATCCGCACTTTGCGATGGAACTGCCGCACTACTACACCAACATGGGACTCACCGCCGAGAACGTCGCCGTCAAATACAACATCAGCCGCGAGGCGCAGGATGAGTTTGCCCTCAAGAGCAACCAGAAGGCGGCGAAGGCAGTCGAGAGCGGACTCTTCGACCCCGAACTGGTGCCGATTGACGTGGAAGTAACCGAATACGTGGACGGGAAGGTGCAGAAGCGCTCGTTCACCGTGAAGCGGGATGAAGGTCCGCGCGCCGATACGAGCATGGAGGCGCTCGCCAAACTCAAGCCCGCGTTCAAAGAGGGCGGCACGGTCACAGCGGGCAACGCCTCCCAAATGTCTGATGGCGCGGCGGCAGTGATGGTCATGTCCGAAGAGAAAGCCGCGCAACTGGGACTCAAGCCGCTGGCAAGGTTCGTCTCGTTTGCGGTGGCGGGCGTCCCGCCTGAAATCATGGGCATCGGTCCGGTTGCCGCCATCCCGAAGGCGCTCAAAAAGGCAGGCTTGACGCTGAACGACATTGACCTAATCGAATTGAACGAAGCCTTTGCCGCGCAGTCGCTGGCGGTCATCCGCTTGCTCGAACTGGACGAAAGCAAGGTCAACGTCAACGGCGGCGCGATCGCCCTCGGGCATCCGCTCGGCTGCACGGGCGCCAAACTGACCACCCAACTCATCTACGAAATGGGTCGCCGCAAATCGAAGTACGGCATGGTCACCATGTGCATCGGCGGAGGCATGGGCGCGGCGGCGATCTTCGAGAACCTTCAGTAACAAATCATTCGTCAGATGTCAATTACCAATTACCAGTTACTTCCGTGGTAATTCGTAATTGGTAATTGGTAATTCACAAAAGGAGACTAACATGCCCCTCACAGTAGCACAACTCATGGAAAAAATGCCCGGCGCGTTCATCCCCGAAAAGGCGGTTGGACTCGACGCGGTCATCCAGTTCAAGTTCACCGGCGCGGAAGCGGGTGAATGGTACGCCGTGATCAAAGACGGCAAGGTCACAGTCGAAAAGGGAGCGCACCCCTCGCCCAAGATGACCCTCACCGCCGACTCCGGCGACTACGTCAAAATCTTCACCGGCGAACTGGACGGTATGCAAGCCTTCATGCAAGGCAAACTCAAACTCGCCGGCGACTTGAACTTGGCGATGAAGTTGACCCAGATGTTCAAGATACGCTGACGCCGTTTCAACTCGAGAGACTCCCTGCAACCCAGGGAGTCTTTTTTATGCCTAGCGGTAACATTCGCGATACAATCCGCTTGACGCTATTTCATCTCCCAGGAGCAACCATGCCGCTGACTTCACGCGAACGCGTTCAGGCTGTCTTGAACCACGAGATTCCCGACCGTGTCCCCATTGTGCTGGGCGCCAGTAACGCCACCGGCATCAGCACGCCTGCCTATCGCAATCTGAAACGTTATTTGGGCATAGAAGCAGAAGATAAATACCTCTATGACTGGCCCGAACTGGGCGCCTCGGCAATAGATGAAGCCGTGCTCGAACGCCTCCACAGCGACGTGCGCGGCGTCCATGACCGTGAACCTGCCTCCGTCCGAGAAAGGAATCGCACACGGGAGCCGGGCTCGCCCTACTTCAACTCCTGGGGCGTCGGCTCCGTCGAAGGCGATCCCGGCATGTGGTTTCCAGCCATTCACCCTCTGGCAGAGACTCACTCCATCGCCGACCTCGAAACTTATCCCTGGCCCGACATGAACGACCCGACGCGCTTCGCTCACGTGCGGGCGGAGGTGCAAAGGCTGGCGGCTGAAAACAAGTATGCCATCCTCGCCACGCCCTGGCTGGCATTTCCGCTCGAACGCGCCTTCGCCATGCAGCGCATGGACCGCTTCATGGCGAACCTGGGCTGGCATCCCGATTTTGCGAAGGCGCTCCTGGCAAAGATCACCGACCTGTGCAAAACGCTGATGGGCAACTTCCTGCGCGAATGCGGCGATGATATTGACATGATCAAAATCGGTGACGACCTGGGGATGCAGAACAGCCTGTTGATGTCGCCCAAGATGTATCGCAGCATCGTCAAGCCCTTCCATGCCGATTACATTGCCTTCATCAAAGCGCACACCAAAGCCAAGGTGTTTTTCCACACCGATGGCGATGTCTTCCCGCTGATCCCCGACCTCATCGAAATCGGCGTGGACATCCTCAACCCGATTCAGACGTCAGCCGGCAAGATGGCAAACCTGCATGAATTGAAGCGGCAATTCGGGAAGAACCTCGTCTTTTGCGGCGCAGTGGATACTCACCGCATCCTGCCATTCGGCACGCCGCAGGAGGTACGCGCAGAGGTGAAACGCGTCATCGAAATCCTCGGCGAGGGCGGCGGCTACATGCTCGCGCCCGTCCACATCATCATGCCCGATGTGCCGCCGGAAAACATCCTCGCCATGGTGGATGCGGCAGTGGAGTTTGGGGCATATTAGCCGCTACCTTATGCGGTAGTGCGAGATTTATCTCGTGTTTTCAGGTGACGTAAATCTCCATGCGGGGACAAGGTGTCGCGGCACGAATAAACTGCGTAACATCAGTTAACCGAAACCAGAAGGGCGACCCATCAGGATCGCCCTTGAAGTTTATTTTCCCAACCTTGCCCGTTCCTCTTCGACGATGCTCTCATCCAGTTTCTTGAAGAGCGGAGCGGGCTGTTTCAATTTCTGCCCCGGCTTGAGTTCACTGGGCTTCCATTGCACTCCCTCGATGGGACGGTATCTCAGTCCGTTGTGCGTGCCGAGCGAGTCGCGAATCTCTTCGATGTATTGTTCGCCAAAGAGCGGCTTTTCGTAGCCGAGGAAGGCGTGCAGTTTTTCCGCTGTAAACGGCAGGACGGGCGAAAACAGCACCTTGAGCGAGTCAATGGCTTTGAGGGCAGTGAAGACGGTCAGCGCGGCGGAGTCTTTATCGGTTTTCACGGCGCTCCAGGGGGCGTGAACGTCGAGATACTGGTTGACGGCGGTGGCGAGTTTCATCGTCTCTGCCACGGCGGAGCGCAGATGCACGGCTTCGTATTCCGCGCCTACCGTTTTGAAGCCGTTTTCGATGGCGGCGAGCAGTTCCAGGTCGGCGGGACGAAGCGCATTTTCATCCACCGGCGGGACGTGCCCCTCCCAGTGTTTGTAGGCAAACGAAAGCATACGGTTTGCCAGGTTGCCCCACGTTGCCACCAGTTCATTGTTGTTGCGAGCCACGAACTCCGCCCAATCCCAGTCGCTGTCTTTGGCTTCGGGCATGTTGACGGTCAGGTAGTAGCGCAGGGCGTCGGCGTCGTAGCGGGTCAGGGCGTCGCGTCCCCATACCGCCCAGTTGCGCGAGCCGCTGATTTTCTTTCCCTCGAGGTTCATGAACTGATTGGCAGGCACATCGAAGGGCAGGGTGAGCGGAATTTCCTCGCCGGTAAAGATTTGCATGAAGGCGCTGCCGGCGCCCATGAGTTGCGCGGGCCACAGGGAGGTGTGGAAGAAGATATTATCCTTGCCGATGAAATAGAACTGACGCGCCTCGGGATTTGCCCACCACTCGCGCCACGCGTCTTTCTGACCCGACACCTGCGCCCATTCGATGGCGGCGGAGAGGTAGCCGATGACCGCCTCGAACCAGACGTAGAGTTTTTTGCCCTCCCAGCCGGGTTCATCCACCGGCACCGGGATGCCCCAATCGAGGTCGCGCGTAATGGGACGCGGCTTGAGCCCTTCCGCCTCGATTTTCCCCAGCGACTCGCCCAGCACGGTCTCGCGCATGTGCGCGGCGCGTTCCTTCAGGAACTTCTTGACATCGGGTTCGAGTTTCGAGAGGTCGAGGTAGAAGTGTTCGGTCTCGCGCAGTTCGAGCGCGCCGTCGCCGGTTTTGGCGCGGGGGTTGAGCAGTTTTTCGGGTTCGAGCACGTTGCCGCAGTTGTCGCACTGGTCCGAGCGGGCGCCCTCGAAGCCGCAGATGTAGCAGGTTCCTTCCACATAACGGTCGGGGAGGAAGCGTTTGGCGGCGGGGGAGTACCACTGTTTCGAGGTCTGTTTGAAGAGATAGCCGTTGCGCATGAGCGCGAGGAAAATCGCCTGTGAAACTTTGAAGTGATTCTCGGTGTGGGTGGTGGTGAACAGGTCGTAGGTGATGCCAAAGCCCCGGAATAATTCAAGGAAGCCGTCGTGATATTTTTTGTACACTTCCTCGACCGGCTTGCCCTCCTTGTCCGCCGCCAGCGTGACGGGAGTGCCGTGTGAATCGGTGCCGCTGACCATCAGCACCTTGTTCCCTTTCAGGCGGTGATAACGTGCGACAATGTCACCGGGCAGGTGGGAGCCGGTGATGTTGCCCACGTGGATTTCGGCGTTGGCATAGGGCCAGGCAATGGCAATGAGGATGTTTTCTGGCATTCGCGCCTCCGTGTTTCTTTTCTACAAAGGGCATCAAGGTCACGAAGGACGTGAACCCGTGTGTACTTTGTGCCCTTTGTGTTGATTGGATGTTGAACCCGCAAACAAAAAGGCTGTCCTCAGCATGGACAGCCCGTTATGTCAGCAGACAGGGTGCACTAACGTGCCATCCAGACGCGCGTCCACGTTTCCATGCACATGGACATCAACATGGCTGCACCTGCACTTGCGCCAGGTGCAAGTGTTGTCACCATTGGGGAAGCGGGTCTGTTCTGCATGGCGGCAATTGTAGGCTGTGGGGGGTGGTTTGTCAATGGACGAGGAAAGTCAGCATCGCCACGCCAACTCCAGCCGCACTGCACGCAAAATTGACCCAGTCGTTATCGAGCCATTTCCAGCCGCGGATGTGCATCGTCACTGTGCCGCAGGTGTGGAGGGGATGTTTTTCGGTCTCCTTTTGGTCGGCAGGACAGTAGTACATGGCTTGCACCGTCGCGCCGAGGAAGGAGTCGAAGAGGGAGCCGGCCAGACCCGCAAAAGTAATCAGTGGAAAGAGCGACCAGTTGTCAGCGAGCAGTGCTGCGGGCAGGGCGATGACGGCGGCGCCCGTCAGCGAGGCAAACGTTCCAAAGAGGGAGACCCCGCCCGAGGTCCCTTTTTCGACGCGCTTTCTCAGGTCGGTGATGAGACGCGGAGGGGAGGGATTCAGGACGCCAAGTTCCGTCGCCCACGTATCCGCATTGACCGCCGCCAGCGCCGCCGCGAATCCGACCCAGCCGACGATTGATTCTGGATAAAGGGCATGGACCAACACGAAAGCCGTTGCCAGCCCGCCGTTGCCGAAGACCTGACCGGCGTCGCGTTCATGCCCTTTGGAGAATTTTTCGTTGAGGGTCTGCTTGCGGCTTTTGAACGCCCGGCTCAACGCCGACGAAGTGACGAAAAAAGTCATCAGCAGAATTGCCCACGCCCAACCGCCCAGTCCGAACACGATTGTGCCGACAGCAGTTGCGGCGATTGCCCCGCTTACGTTGAGGCTGTGCGCGCGGTAGGCAAGGTAGGCAATGATGGCTGCGAGGAGGAAACCGAGGAGTAGTTGCATGATTTTATATCGGGTCGAAATCCAAAATCTAAAATCTAAAATCCAAATTCTTCACACCGGCGTTGTCACCAAACCTAATACTGCCAGCAGGAAGAACACCGTGCTGATGACGCTGGCAATCCAAATGACGAATGCCAGCGGGCGCTGAGGTTCCCAGCGGTAAAAGTACAATCCTGCCAGCAGAGCGGCGATGTACATGAAGCCGCTGATGAGCGGGAGCAAAATCAGCCGCGCCGCCGGGGCAAATTCGTTCGGGTTGCCCAGTGCATCGAACCCAAAGGGGATTTGCGACAGCGACGGTATCAGCACCCCCACCCAAACAACCAGACCCAGGTTGAGCAGGAGTCCGCCGGTCCACAAAAAACGCGCCAGCGGACTTTCCCATGCCTGCGTGATGATAAAGGACGGATAGACCGATTTGTATTCGGCGGGGATCAGGCTTCCCAGTTCGATGGCGCGGGCGAAGGTTTGCACCAGCGCGGCGGGGTTTTCCGGCGAAATGGCGAAAACGCGTTTCGAGGTGGCAACCAGGATGAGGCGTCTGGTGTCGGAGGCGATGAATTCGACCAGTCCCAGGTCGGGGTGGCGGCGCGTGCCAAGCACTGCTCCCGGCAGGTGGAAGAGCGGGAGCGCGAGGGGGTGTGCCAGGTCTGAAGCGGGGCGAATCCACTCGATGTCGGTCAGAGGGATGTCTTCCACGCGCAAGCCCCACAGGATGGCGAGACTGTCGCGGTCAATGGAATAGTTGGCGCGCTGGAGGGCGTAGGCGCGATAGCTCAGCACCGGCAGAGGCGCGAATGCCAGCAGCCCTGCCAGCAGGTATAAGACGTAGGCGGGTCCTACCGGCGCTTGCGAGAGATTCCAAAACCCCCACACAGACACCGCAGCAAACGCCAGGATGAGCGTCACATGCAGGGTAAGCCCGGCTTGTTTGACGGGAGGAAAGTTTCCGACTTTGGGATTGTTCATTGAATGCTGCACACGCCCGCTTATTTCAAAATGGACAGGACTTCTTCGACGATTCCATTCAGCGGCGCGAGGCGGTTCTCCTTTGACTTACGCGGCTTCAATTCTACCATCCCCTCTTTCAAGCCCTTTTCGCCCACCGTCACCCGCAGCGGAGAGCCAATCAAGTCGGCGTCGTTGAATTTGACCCCGGCGCGTTCTTCGCGGTCGTCGAACAGAACCGAAATGCCCGCCGCTTGGAGTCTTTCGTACAATGCCTCTGCCGGGGGGAGGGTGTCCGTCTCCTTGCCGGGGACGTGCATGAGATACACATCGAACGGCGCGGCGGGGTGGGGCAGAGTCAATCCCTTGTCGTCGTGATGCGCCTCCGCCAGCGCAAGCAAAAGATTGAGAGGGTTGTCCGTCAACGCAATCGCTGAGACTACCTCCAGCGGTGTGCCGCACAACGCACAGGCATCGCCTGCTTTCGCCTGCGCCAAATCTGCGACGACCTCCGCCGAATAATCGCGCCCGTAGTTGGTATTCTTGAGATGCCAGCCCGGCTCGTTTGCCCCCGCCACGAGATTTTTTGAGACGGGAATCAAATCATCCACAACGACCAGCGCCTCGGGACTCAAGCCGACGGCTGATGCGTACCCCGCCGCCGCTCCCGCGCCGCGAATTTCTTCTTCCGTCGCCAGGCGTATCTCTCCCACCTGCGCCTTTAATTTTGCTTCGCTCAACTGCATGTCGCCGCGCAATGCGACGAAAACAAAGCGCCCGTCGTTGAGGCGGGTGTACATCAATGCCTTGGCGGTTTTCTCTTTGGGAATGCCGAGGAAATTTGCCAGCGACTCAATCGTATTGCACTCGGGCGTTTCCACCTTTTCCAAAGGCAGGAGCGGTTCATCCCCTCCTTGTGGGAGTTTGGCAAAGCGGGCGAGTTCGAGCCGCTCCGTGTATTGGCAGTGCGGGCAGTGGGCAACTTCGACATTCCCCGAAGCGATGGGGGAGAAGGTTTCCCGTTCGTTGCCGATGGTGGGCAAGGAAAGACGAGAGAGGAAAGATGCATCCTTGGCGAGTTCTTGTAAATGTGCAAGCGTGAGTTCGCCAAGTTTTGTTGAGATGTTCTCGCGCGTCAAATATCCCGCACGGACGAGGAGCGCCCAGCCTTCCGTCCGCGCGTTGTTGGGGGCTTCGCGCAGGGTTTGAATGTTGAGGTCACGGTATTTCATGGACGATGACACCCCTCTCCTTTTGGGAGAGGGGTCAGGGGCGAGGTCAAGGGGAGATGTCAGGATTCCGCCTTTTTCTTCCTCGGCAGCCTTTGCGTTTTCTCCGCTTCAGGGATGACGATGGGCGTCGCGGCGATGGATTCCGCCACAGCCGCCTCCGACTGCGTCGTCTCGGTGACAGGTCCGAGGTCCAGCTCGACCGTTTCTTCCATCCGAATCTGACCGCGCAGGAAGGCGCCTTCCTCTGTCACAAAAGCGGTGGTGACCACGTCGCCCCACACGCGCCCCGTGCCGCGAATTTCCAGTTTTTGCGTGGTGATGTTGCCGCGCACCGCGCCCGCCACGATGACGGTGTTGGCGCGCACGTTCTGGCAGGTGACGCGCCCCGTCTCGCCAACGACGAGCATGCCGCGCAGGGCAATCTCGCCCTCGAACGCGCCTTCGATGCGCACGCCGCCCGACCCGCTGATCGAGCCGTGCCAAATGACCCCCGCTCCCAGCACTGAGGTAATGCGTTCCACGGCTTGCACGGGCGGAGGAGTTTCTTTTGCAATGGGTGTCGTGTTGCGTTTGAACATGGGTTGATTTTACCGTTAAACAAAAAAGGCGGCACGCTTCCGCGCCGCCGCCCTGCCTCACTGTTCACTGCTCACTGTTCACTGTTCACTGATTACTTTTTACGCTCACTGACTCCCGCCTTCCTCTTCCTTCCCGCTAATTTGCACTCCCATGATGTTGAAGCCCGAATCCACGTAAATCACCTCGCCTGTGATGCGCTTCGACAAATCCGACGCAAGGAACACTGCCAAATCCCCCACGTCTTCGATGGTGACGTTCTCACGCAGGGGCGACATATCGGCGAAGTGCTTGTACATGTCGCGGAAGCCGCCCACGCCCGCCGCCGCCAGCGTGCGGATGGGTCCCGCCGAAATGGCATTGACGCGAATCTTCTGCGGACCCAGGTCGTAGGCAAGATAGCGGGTGGACGATTCCAGAGCCGCCTTTGCCACGCCCATCACGTTGTAATGCGGAGCGACCTTGCTCGCGCCCGAGCCATAGGTCAGGCACATGATTGAGGCGCCGGGGTTCAGGATGGGCAAAAAGGCGTTCGTCAAAGCGACGAACGAATACACGGAAATGTCCATCGCATTCTTGAAGCCCTCGCGCGAGGTCTGGTAATAGGGCCGGCTCAACTCCTCGCGCCCGGCATACGCAATCGAATGCACCAGCACGTCAATCTTCCCGAAATGCTCGGCGGCTTTCTTTGCCACCGCCGCGATTTGTTCGTCGCTGGTCACGTCGCATTGTTCCACCCATGTGCAGCCCACCTTTTCGGCAAGCGGTTTCACGCGCCGTTCGAGCGCCTCGCCCGCATAACTGATGCCGATGTTCGCGCCTTCGCGGTGAAACGCCTGCGTAATGCCCCACGCAATCGAACGTTCGTTTGCCAGACCGAACACCAGTGCGTTTTTGCCTTCGAGTAATCCCATTGTTCCTCCAAATGATTTGCGCGGCGCAAGAGAGCGCCTTCTACGCAGAAATAATTTTCCAATCTTTCACCTTGAACCGCCAGGGTTTGGACTTCCACGGCTCAGGCACATTATTTAAACCCACACGCGGGGATTTCGTCACGAGCGAATTCGGGACTTCGACCCCCGCTTCGATCCACAAGCCGGAGGTTGGTTCTGTCAAATCAACCCCGTTCTCCCCTTTGCCGATTCCCATCGCCTGACAGAGTTTCCCCGGACCAAAGGTATCGCGCCCACCGCGCCTTGCCAGCATCACCTCCACGCCCTCGATGGGTTGAATTGCCCGAATCAACACTGCCGCCGGAAATCCCTCCCGTTCGGTGACCGCGTTCAACATCCAGTGATTCCCATAGGTGAAATAGACGTAAGCATGCCCCGGCTCCCCATACATGACCTGTGTGCGCGGCGTCCGCCCGGCTTTGGCGTGACATCCCAAATCCTTCTCGCCGATATACGCTTCGGTCTCGGTGATGAGCCCGACCAGCTTCACGCCGTCCAGCATGCGAACCAGCCTTGCGCCGAGGAGCTCACGGGCAACTGTCAATGTGGGGCGGTTGTAAAACTCGCGTGGAAGTACAATCATCAGCAGTGGGGTGAATGTTGGAAAAATTGACCAACTTATTTGAAGCGTTGGTCTCGCTGAATCGTCAACCTCAACCCCTCTTCCAACTTGATGGACGGACGGTAGCCGAGTTTTTCCTTTGCCAGCGATATATCCGCGCACATGCGCGAGACGCCGGCGGAGGTTTGCGCGTTGTAAATGACCTCGGCTTTGCTGCCGGTCACATCCAGCACTGTTTTGATCAATCCGCGGATGCTGGTCTCTGTGCCGGAGCCGATGTTGATGACCAGCCCGTTGATATTGGGGGCGGTCGCCGCGGCAACCAGCGCACTGACCACGTCATCCACGAAGACGAAATCGCGGGTCTGTGTGCCGTCGCCGTGCGCCACCAATGTCCCGCCGCGCAGCGCCTGCTTGAGATAATGCGGCACCACGGGCGGATGCGAGGGAGGCAGATGTTGACCCGGTCCATAGGCATTGAAGATGCGCAGGCTGACCGTCTCGATGCCCCACAACCCGCCGATGGTGCGGACGTAGTATTCCGCCGCGAGTTTGGAGACAGCATACGGCGAGCGCGGATTGGGGGTGAGGGTCTCTTTCAGCGGCTGGTCGGCTTGGTTGCCGTACACAGCCCCGCTCGAGGCGAGAACGACGCGGCGCACGCCGACATCCCGGATGGCTTCCATGAGGGCAACCGTCCCGCCCACGTTGACGTGGTTGTAGTCGCGCGGATACAGCACCGACTCCGGCACCGAGACGCGCGCCGCCAGGTGATAGACGACATCCACCTCCTGGAGCAAGGTCCACAACTTGGGGCGGTCACTCACGTCGCCGCGCGTGAAATGAACGTCGGGTGCGAGAGCCTGCGGGTCGCCGGTGGAGAGGTCGTCCAGTCCGCGCACCTGATGCCCTTCGCGGGCGAGATGATTGGCAAGCGAAGAGCCGAGGAATCCCGCGGCTCCGGTAATCAGAAAGTTCATACGTGATGGAGATTATAGCATCATAGGATTATCTTGTTGCCGAAGGGTTGCTTGGTGCTTGGCAGTTGAGACCAGGGGACCGGGAATTGCTCCGATATTTTCATTGACATATTCCTATTATCCTGTTACTATGAAGCCCAGTAGGATAACGGTAAGTTACGTTGGTTAGAAGAACAACAGCGGCTCACGGTTAGACCCGTGGGCTGTTTTGTTTTGACCTCCGATGGAAACGAACGGACGCCTAAAATCTATAAATTGCCATAGGAGGCAAAACATGTCTGAAAGAATAATTGGTACGGTCAAGTGGTTCAACGGTGACAAGGGCTTCGGCTTCATCGAGCGCCCGGGCGGCAAGGACGTTTTCGTCCATTTCTCCGCCATCCAGGGCGACGGTTACCGCAACCTCACCGAAGGTCAACAAGTCGAGTTCAACGTCGAGCAGGGACCCAAAGGACCGCAAGCCAGCAACGTTAGAATGGTGTAGCAGAGAAAAGGCTTTGGAAGTCTCGCAGACATCCGAAGCCTGGTAGTCAAAAGAGAGTCCGGCGTGAAAGCGTTGGGCTCTCTTTTTGATTCCTGTTACTGCTTCTTCGGTAACTATTTTTGTTACACCATCTCCTTGCGCGGTGGCGCGAGATTCTTGTCCTGAGCTGGCAGGTTGAGCCTGTCGAAACCCTGCCGAAGGGTATCTCGCGTTTT
>DYID01000030.1 GCA_020723805.1 Anaerolinea sp.
CGTACAAGTACTACTTCCCGACCTACAACAACACCTGGACGCCGCTCAACTCGCAAATCCGCGTCAGCAACCTGGAGACCACCCCCACCACCGTGCGCATCACCATCGGCAGCAGCGTGGTCTGGGAGCAGCAGATGCAGGGACGCGAAGAACAGCGCCTGTACTTCCCGGTCAGCGGCGGACCGGTCATCGTCGAGAGCCTGGATACCAGCAAGAAGATTGTGGCGGCGATCCGTTTGCAATCGTATGCCAACAACACGCTGTACAGTTTCTCGGAGACGATGGGCATTCCGCTGGAGCAGATGTCGAGCGTGTTCTACTTCCCGACCTACAACAACACCTGGACGCCGCTCAATTCCCAGTTGAGGTTCGGCGTGCCGTAGACTTCAGTTTACTAATGAATCCAAAAACCTGACTCATCTTGAAGATCAAAGGTGGGTCAGGTTTTTTGGTTATCAACGGCTGTGGTTTATGAAAATCTACTGGTCTGTCAAACCTGAATTTTTGGATACAAGTGCTTTAGCTGGATCCGGGCATCGGCGGTTGTAAAACACCAATCAACCTTAACAACCATATTATTGCATTCCAATATGCCAAGCTTGCACTTCCGTATCAAGTGTTTCTTGATCTGGAATACGCCGGTTGAGGCACTGACGGCGTCAGGGCGCTCAACTCGATCTCCGCCATGTTCAACCAACTGCCGTGTTTGGGTGTGTAGTGAATTTCGAACCGTCTACTCAGGCGATGTGCTTCTTGTGGTTCAAAGGCTTCATAAAAGGAAGCCAACTTATGCGTGTTGAGATCGTCCATGACCAATACGATCAGCTCTGCTTCGGGATACAGTTTGTCCGATAGGAATTTCATAACGTGCGCATAATCCACCGTTGTTCGATGGGCACTTCGGTCTTTGTCAGACCTTCATCCACTTTGAGTAGAATTCGGGCGCGGGCTGGTTTGCGAGCAGATGCTACACCGCTTGAGATCAGCTTTTGGAGTTCGGTTCGTTCTTCACTATTCAGTTGAACTTGATACCTTTTTATTCTGTGCC
Organism: Anaerolinea sp.; assembly: GCA_020723805.1. Classification (GTDB taxonomy): domain Bacteria; phylum Chloroflexota; class Anaerolineae; order Anaerolineales; family Villigracilaceae; genus Defluviilinea. The sequence continues at coordinate 1,049 of DYID01000030.1, forward strand.
TCCGATGAAACTACTTTTCATCACCAATTGGCACGTTTCACAATATTATCCTTGACACACCAGTAGTTGCCTCAAGATTTTTTTCAGATGCCTGATGGCTTTCTCCTGCTTGGCGAATTTCAGTTCCAGTACAGTCCCGGCGATCATGTACAGCATTTTCACCAAGATAAACCTCTTGCGCGATTCGCCAATCAAATCCGCCGTCCATGGATTTTCTTGGAAGAAATCCCGCTTGAAGCAGGTGACGTATTTGATGTTCGTAACTTGCAAGGTTCAGCACAAAGATGAATGGCGCTATCGCTTCAGAATGTTGTACTCTCATGGGGAGCATTGGTTTCTGCTGGTTGCGGATTTGTTGCAAACATATCTTGCCAGATTACCAGTATTCATCCTCTTATTTGAGCAAAACTACAGTTCGCTAGAGATGGAAGTCTACGGCACGCCGAACCTCAACTGGGAATTGAGCGGCGCCCAGGTGTTGTTGTAGGTCGGGAAGTAGAACACGCTCGACATCTGCTCCAGCGGAATGCCCATCGTCTCCGAGAAACTGTACAGCGTGTTGTTGGCATAGGATTGCAGGCGGATCGCCGCCACAATCTTCTTGCTGGTGTCCAGGCTCTCGACGATGACCGGTCCGCCGCTGACCGGGAAGTACAGGCGCTGTTCTTCGCGTCCCTGCATCTGCCGTTCCCAGACTACGTCGTTGCCAATCGTGATGCGCACGGTGGTGGGGGTGGTCTCCAGGTTGCTGACGCGGATTTGCGAGTTGAGCGGCGCCCAGGTGTTGTTGTAGGTCGGGAAGTAGTACTTGTGCGAGAGCAGTCCTTCCGGCACGCCCATGGTCTCGACGAAGGAGTACAGGAGGTTGTTGGCATACGATTGCAGGCGGATCGCCGCCACAATCTTCTTGCTGGTATCCAGGCTCTCGACGATGACCGGTCCGCCGCTGACCGGGAAGTACAGGCGCTGTTCTTCACGTCCCTGCATCTGCTGTTCCCAGACTACGTCGTTGCCGATGGTGATGCGCACGGTGGTGGGAGTGGTCTCCAGGTTGCTGACGCGGATTTGCGAGTTGAGCGGCGCCCAGGTGTTGTTGTAGGTCGGGAAGTAGTAGCGGTACGAAAGCATCTGGTCTGGGATGCCCATGGTCTCGGAGAAGCTGTAGAGGGTGTTGTTGGCATACGATTGCAGGCGGATCGCCGCCACAATCTTCTTGCTGGTGTCCAGGCTCTCGACGATGACCGGTCCGCCGCTGGCGTTGAAGTACAGGCGCTGTTCTTCCAGTCCCTGCATCTGCTGTTCCCAGACTACGTCGTTGCCGATGGTGATGCGCACGGTGGTGGGAGTGGTCTCCAGGTTGCTGACGCGGATTTGCGAGTTGAGCGGCGCCCAGGTGTTGTTGTAGGTGGGGAAGACGTATTTATACGAGAGCAGTCCCTGCGGCACGCCCATGGTCTCGACGAAGGAGTAGAGAGTGTTGTTGGCGTAGGATTGCAGGCGGATGGCGGAGACGATGTTCACGCCATTGGTGCTTTCCACTTTGACCGGTCCGCCGCTGACGGGGTAGTAGAGACGTTCTTCCTTTCCCGGCGGAATGCCGTAATTCCCCATCGCAGCGCCGCCGATGTTGACGTTGACATTCGCGCAGCCGGATGATGAGTTGAATGTAGCGGTGTAGTTTTGTCCCGTCTGATTGGCGGTGACGTTGGTGTAGGTGCGGCTGGCGGGGGTGAAGGTGTAGCAGGGGTGTGAGGGCGTGACCGTCCCGCTCCAGTTGTAGGAGACTGTGAGGGAGTAACTGCCGTCTGCCGCCGAGGTGGCGGTCTTGGCGGCGCCGTCGGTGTAACTCAAGGTCACGCCCGATGCGCCCGCGTTGCCGGAGAGGGTGAAAGATGGTTCGTTATAGCGGATTTCGTAGATTCTGCCGGTGGCGAGGTCTGCCAGGTAGAGTTTGCCGCTTTCATCCTCGCCAAAGGTCGAGATATTGTAGGAAGTGTCGGCGAGTTGAAGCGGGGCGCTCCAGCCGGACGATGATTTTTTGATTGCCCAAATTCTGCCCGAGCAAAAATCGCCGTACAGGTAATATCCCTGCAAAGAGGGAAATTCCGTACCGCGATAGACATATCCGCCCGTGACAGCACAGCCGAGGCTGTGGTCGTATTCTGCCACCGGCAGGACCTTCCCGGTCTGGTCACAGCCGCTGGAAGGGTTGTAACACAGACTCCCTTCCATGATGCGCCAGCCGTAATTTTCACCGCCGGTGCTGGCAGCGGGCTGGAAGTCAATTTCCTCGCGGGCGCCTTGCCCCACGTCGCCGATGTACAGGTCGTGGGTGAGGCGGTCAAAAGACATCCGCCAGGGGTTGCGCAGACCGTATGCCCAGACCAGTTTCTTGTTCGGGTTGGGATCGCTGGAGAAGGGGTTGGACGCAGGTACTGCGTAAGGAGAAGCGGAATCCACATCCAGCCGCAGGATTTTTCCGAGCAATGAGGTCAGGGTTTGAGCGTTGTTGAAGGGGTCGCCTCCGCTGCCGCCGTCGCCCGTTGACCAGTACAGGTAGCCGTCGGCTCCGAAGGCAAGCGTGCCGCCGTTGTGATTGCTGTAGGTCGGGTGGTCAATCGTCAGGAGGGTGACGCCGCTGGAAGGGTTGGCAGTGTCGGCGTTGCCTGTCGAAACGGAATACTGCCTCAAGGTCAGGATGGAACCGGTGGAGTCGCCGGGGCGGGGGGCGGTATAAAGAACGTAGAATTTCCCGTTGGTCTCATAGGAGGGATGGAAGGCAAGTCCCAGCAAGCCCTGTTCGCCGCCGCTGGATTTGACAATGGACTGGATGTCGAGGAAGGGCGTGGAGAGCAGCGAACCGTTCTTGACAACCCGAATCCTGCCGGCTTGCTCGACGACGAACAGCCGCCCCGAAGCATCCCCGGCGTGCGTGATGAATACGGGACTGCTCAACCCGGCGGCGACTTCTGTGAAAGAGATCCGCGCCGGTTCCAACAGAGCCGGCACTGCCACCACGCCATCGAGGACGTTGCTGTCAATCGGGAGAGTGAGACTGCCCCAGGTTTCATCGTGTTCGCCTTCATATTGGCGAATGCGCTGATGATTTGCCCAGACCGTGTTGGGGAGACAGGTGCCGAGGTCCCAAACAGTGGCGGTGGAGTCGTAGAAGCCCTGCCCCAAGTTGTGATACCAGCGGGCGGGCCAGATGACATCCGGCACGTTTGCAATCGTCCGAAAATCGCTCAAGCCGGTGTTGCACAGCGTGGAGCCATACACGCCTGCCAGGTTGCCGCGCGCGCGGATTTGCGAGACCCAGCCGTTCATGAAAGCGTTGACCGCATCGCGGCAGGCGGTGTTCGTGCCGTAGTACTCGATGTCGTAATAGACGACGGAGCCGGTTTTATCGGGATAGGTGAAACCAAGTTCTGACAGTTTTTCCACCGCAAGGTTTGCCTCGTTGACGCCTTCGTTGTAGGCGGCGGTCGGGTCGCTGCTCATGCGCGAAAGGTAGCCGGTGCAGGGAGCCTGCGGTCCCACCCAGGTGGGGATGAACTTCCAGCCCTGTTGGTTCAACTGCTGAACATAGGAGGCGGTCAGCGCGCTGTTGGCGCAGGCGCGGCTGGAGCCGCCGATGTAAAGGTTGACCACCTTGTAGGGACTGCTGTTCCACCAGGTTTGCAGTTGGGCGAGGGTGGGGATTTCGCATTTATCGAATCCCTGCCCGATGAAGATTTCGGTGCTGCCGAAATTGGGATAGGTGAAGACATCGGTCTCTGCGAGGAAAGCATTTTCCGCGCCTCTTACCGGACCGACGACTGATTCTGCGATAGGAAGCGGCACCTCGCTCCAGGTCGAGCCGCCGTCAGTGGTTTGAAGCAGACGGGTGGTGGAGGTGCAAGAGACAGAACCCGTTCCCCCGTCTGGCGATGAAGCGGTGGTGCAATCCGATTGGACCGATTTTGCCCAGCCGTCATCCAGTGAGATCATGTCCAGGTCCACGATGGAGGCGGAGAGACCATCAGTGTTTTGGAGCGAGCGCAGGACGCCGTTTTCCATGCGGAGGAGGGAAGCCGTGCCTGGAATGACCGCGAGGAAATTTTGCGCATCGAGAATAGACAAGCCAATGACGCCGGCGTCCACGCTCAAGTCCGCCTGTTGAACAGGAAGCCAGCCGTCATTGGCATCGTCATAGGCAAACACGTTCAGGGTGTTGGTCTCGCCGAGGCTGGTCGTGACAAGAAGTCCCTGTCCGTTGAAGAAGTAGGGGGCGTAGGCGGTCACAGCGGCGTTTGTCGAATGCGCCGGCGCGGCGTCACGCCAAGTGACGCCGCCATCCCGCGTTTGGAAGATTTGGTCGCCGGCGGGTCCGCCGAATGCCCAGCCGATTTGCGGGTTGCTGAAAGTCACCTGGTCTGCCACCGGCAGGCTGTGGCGCGTCCAGGTTGCGCCGCCGTCGGAGGTGGTGAAGAGGACGCCGACGCTGAAGTTGGAACTGGTCGCCTGTTTGACGGCGATCCAGCCACTCTGCGCGTCGAACCACCCCATGCCTGCTCTTTCAACATAAGCCGCCGCTTCCCCCGATTCAAAGAACGCCAGCGGTTGCACATCCCAAGTGTTGCCGTGATTGAATGTGCGGGCGATGGTGAAGAGGGAACTGCCGTCGCTCTGAGGGGTTGACCAGAGCACCCAGCCTGTGTCGGAATCCCGAAATTCCACATCCTGCACGCTGGCAGTTACGGGAATGGCTGGACCGATTTCCTCCCAGGTTTGCCCGGCGTCAGATGTCCAAAACAGGCTTTGTCCGCTCAACACCCAGCCGGAGGATACGGTCAGGCGGTCGAATTGGTCGAGGCGGGTTTGCGCTGAACTTTGGGCTTGGACGGGAGAGAGATGGTGAAGTCCGCTTAATGAAAGGGTGAGTACAACCAGGAAAAAAAGTCGGTTCCAAGTGTGCATGTTTTCTCCAAACTTGTAAAGACTTGCATGACGAAACTTTGTTGATGAAGGTATTCTACCTTCCCCAGGGATGGTCTGGCTTTTTTATCAGGCTCCCCTAATGGTACTTGATGATGCCAAATCACAACTTTACGAAATTCAAGTTTGAGGATTGGTCACGGCAAGGGTAAAGGTTTTGATTTTGCGGGCAACCATCATTTTGTTATGACGGGAGGTTATGCCGAACATCAATTTCACAAAAACGAACCCAAATTTACTCTTTCTATTGACAGTACTTACGCAGTACCTGATTTTATTCCGCCAATCTTCGCTAATCTGCGCTAATCTGTTCAAAATTCGCGAAGATTGGCGCAGATTAGTGGATAAGAAAGCCTGATTGCGTAAGTCCTGCTATTGAGAAGTATTTTGTATTGCAAAATCAGAACGCACAGCGTATTTGTATATACATTTCTTCTGTAACCTTTCAATAATGAAAGGGTCTAGTATTTACCTTACAATGTTGAAAGGTTTCGTGTTGCGCCGTGAATGTGCCAAAAATAATTTATGAAGAGGCAAGAAACAAAATGAAAAAAATATTCTCAGCTTTATGTGCTTTTGTTTTGTTCTCAATGCTTATATTACCTAAATACGTAAGTGCTGCTACACTACAAACGAATGTGGAATTCAATGCAACAGCGACAGTTCGTTACAGCGACTGGTTGGATGGGTCCAACAGCACGCTGGATATCCATGTCAGTGATTTGCCGGAAAATGTAGAGTTTTCGAACGGTGTGTATTCCGGCTGGTGCATCCAACCAAGAATGACAGGGTTGTTGCATGGCGAATCTGCGGTCATTTATTCCAGCCTAAGCAGTGCATTGCCTTCCGATCTGGCATCATTGCCATGGAACAAGATTAATTACGTGCTGAACCACAAGGTGCGCGGCGAGGGGAAGAGCGACCTTGAATTTTTCAAAGATGTTCAAACAGCCATCTGGTTGTTGTTAGGCGACGACGACCCGGAATTTGGCATCAGCCCGGAAGCGCAGAAAATGGTGGATGATGCCAATGCAAATGCCGGATACATACCGGGAGATGGAGACATTGTTGCTTTTATTGTTTATTCCGATGGCATAAGCCTAACAAAAGACGATTTTGTGCAGGAAGTAATCATCGAGGTTGTTCTGCATCTGCCTCCTACTGAAACTCCCACCCCAACTGCGACATTAACCATCACGCCTACATCCACAACTTCCACCCCAACCGAAACTGTCACAACAACTCCGTCTCCTACGGAAACTGTCACCATGACACCATCCCCGACAGAGACCGTGCCTCCAACTTCCACATCACCGACACCTACTGAAACTTTAACCATTACATCCACATCCACATTTACGCCGACGGTTACGCCAACATCCACATTCACACCCACCCCCACGTTAACCGGCACCCCTGTGTGTGTACCTACGGTTGTGAGGGCGGATTTCAGCCGCGTGGCGGCAGGGCAATCCGTGGAGGGCTGGGATGTGGTAGCGCCGGGGCTGAACATTGATGCGAAAGGGACAGCGGTCAGTCTGCGGGCTGGGTTGGATCCAAGAGCCTATGGTGCACCCAATGATGCTCCTACTGGGAATGCGGGATTGTCTGCCGGCGGAGGTTTCAGTGACATTCCCACACAGTCTGCACTGCAAGCGCATTTATACACCTTCACCTTTGCGCCGGGCACATCAGTGAGCAACTTTACACTCCATATGTTGGACTATGGGGACTGGAACGTGGTCAGCAGTACTTCGCACTATGTCAGCCTGACTGCCTACAATGCGAATGGGGTAGTGGTGGCAAAACAAGAATTGAGTTTTACGACACCGGCAGTCGGTCTGCCTCGTTCTTCGGATAAATATGGAGACTTATGGTTTACGGGGGATGCGGTCACGGCTTTGCCGGGGCAGCCGGGCAACTGGACATGGAATGTGTCGGGCAGCGGGATTGTGAGGGTAGTGTTGGAATTCGGCGCAGGACACGACCCCAATGTCGCTTTCGATACCCTGACGTTTACTACGGAGTGCCCGCAGGCTTGTGTGTCCACAACGGCGAGGGCAGATTTCAGCCGCGTGGCAGCAGGGCAATCCGTGGAGGGCTGGGATGTGGTAGCGCCGGGGCTGAACATTGATGCGAAAGGGACAGCGGTCAGTCTGCGGGCTGGGTTGGATCCAAGAGCCTATGGTGCACCCAATGATGCTCCTACTGGGAATGCGGGATTGTCTGCCGGCGGAGGTTTCAGTGACATTCCCACACAGTCTGCACTGCAAGCGCATTTATACACCTTCACCTTTGCGCCGGGCACATCAGTGAGCAACTTTACACTCCATATGTTGGACTATGGGGACTGGAACGTGGTCAGCAGTACTTCGCACTATGTCAGCCTGACTGCCTACAATGCGAATGGGGTAGTGGTGGCAAAACAAGAATTGAGTTTTACGACACCGGCAGTCGGTCTGCCTCGTTCTTCGGATAAATATGGAGACTTATGGTTTACGGGGGATGCGGTCACGGCTTTGCCGGGGCAGCCGGGCAACTGGACATGGAATGTGTCGGGCAGCGGGATTGTGAGGGTAGTGTTGGAATTCGGCGCAGGACACGACCCCAATGTCGCTTTCGATACCCTGACGTTTACTACGGAGTGCCCGTAACTTTTTTGACAACAGAAGTTTGCTGATTTCAAAACCAAGACCCATCCCGAATTGTCGGGATGGGTCTTGGTTTAGCGAGATTACTCCGGGTCGTTTTCGTCGGTGTCGTCCTCCCCCGTGTCGAATTCGTATTCCACCTTTTCGCCATCCAGATACACCCACAGCAGGAGGACATGCCCTTCCGGGGTTTCGACGTTGCGTGCCGCCAATATGGGAGCGGATTGTTCCATACCCATGTCGTTGCGGTAATGCAGGTGGATGGGAGACTTTGCCTTCCAGGCGCGGTAGCAGCGTTCCACAAGCGCGGGTCCGTTGAAAGTCCGCAGGCGCGTCAGCGCCGGGACCGATAAGGCGGCGCTTTCGTTCAACCCCAGCGCCCAGCCATCGTTGACCGCTTCGAACACGGGGGGAGGTCCTTCGATAATAGTGATTCTATCGTCCATAGTGACCGAGAATATACCACAAAAGATGCCGAGGAGTCATTGCGAGTCCGTTAGTCTTAAAGTACCCCGCCCCGGCAATCAACCTGTCATTGTAATTTCTTGCATTCCATCTTTTCGATGGGTATACTTGCGCATTATGACACCGGAAAAGATTGGGCGCTACGAAATCAGGGCGGAATTGGGACGCGGCGGCATGGCAACCGTCTATCACGGCTACGACCCGCGCTTCGAACGTGAAGTGGCGGTCAAAGTTCTGCCCCCCGAGCTCCTGCATTCGGACCCGCAATTCAAACTGCGCTTCGAACGCGAGGCGAAGATCATCGCCCAGTTAGAGCATCCCTCCATCGTGCCAGTCTATGATGTGGGGGACGAAAACGGTCAGCCTTACTTCGTCATGCGGTATATGAACGGCGGCTCGCTGGCGGAACGCATCAAGCAGCGAGTGATGTCGGTGGAGGAAGCCGCTAAAATCCTCGGGCAGATCGCCCCCGGACTGGACGAGGCGCACAGCAAAGGCATCGTCCACCGCGACTTGAAGCCCAGCAACATCCTCTTCGACTCCAAAGGGACGCCCTACATCTCCGATTTTGGCATCGCCAAGTTGTCGCAGGCACAGGCGAGCAGTGTCACCGGCAGCGCCATCATCGGCACGCCCGCCTACATGGCGCCCGAACAAGCCGCCGGCGAAGCCGTGGACGGACGTTCGGACATCTATGCCCTGGGCATCATCCTTTTCGAGATGTTGACCGGGCGCCAGCCCTACGAAGCCGACACGCCCATGGGGGTGGCAATCAAACACATTACCGAGCCGGTGCCGCACATCCTGGAAGCCAACCCCAACCTGCCGCCCGAGGTGGACGCCATCATCCAAAAGGCAATGGCGAAGCGCAAGGAAGACCGCTTTGCCACCGCCATGGAACTGGTGGATGCCTTGCGCATGGTCGGGTCCACCGCTGCGACGCAGTTGCGCACCGTCAAAGTTGCGCCCAAGACGGTGGCTACCGCCGAGAAAGCCGCCGAAAAAGTTGCCGCGCCAGCCGCTCGAAGACCGTTGGGCATCTGGCTGATTCTCGTCCCCGTTCTTTTGCTGGGAATGCTTGGGGGAGGCTATGCCTTGTTGAGTCGTATCAACCGTCCCGTAGAGACAGAGGCGCCGGTCGTCATCCCCACGTGGACTACTGTTCCACCATCCTCCACATCCCCTATTCCCACCCTCGAACCGACCAAGGAAGCGCCGGTTCTTATTGTCCCCACCGATACCCCGCCTCTTTCCACGCCAACGCCGGCACCGCCCAAGATTCCTGTCATCGGCGGCGCGGATAAGATCGCCTTCGTCGCCAACAACGAAATCTGGCTGATGAATGTGGACGGCTCGGGCTTGGAGCAGATCACCTTCGACGGCGCCGTCAAAACCGACCTGCAATGGGTGGGTCCCGATTACCGTTACCTGCTTTTCATCAGCGGAAAAATCGTCAAATACTACGACAGCCAGAGCGGCGCTGTGGATACGCTGGTCAACTTCCCCTCGGAAGTTTCGGTGGACGCATTTCAGGTTTCGCACGATGGCAAGCAGGTGATGATTGCCATGAGCAACAACATTTTTGTAGTGCCATTCGACATTGCGGCGCTCAAACCGGTGACCAACCGGCGGCAACTTGCCCAACTGAAGGACAGTTGTCTCGTTCAACAGGTGCCGAAGACGTACACCATTGCCCGCGTGCGCGAAGCGCGCTGGTCGTGGGACGATAAACTGGTGGCATGGCTCTTTACCGGCAACGATGCCGTCAACCCCAACCTGCAAGCCGAACAGGTGAGCGTGCTCGATATTTCAGCCTGCAAGCCGGAACTGATTGACCAGAAAGACAACTTCCCCGGTACGCGCTTTGTCCCCTCGGGGTATCAATCGCGCGAAATCCCCGATTTCGACTGGGACGGATACGAACTGTTTGCCTTCAACACTTCGCGGCGCAACAATGGTTGGGGCGAGCTTCACATCTACAACTGGAAACTTTACAAGGGCGTTCATTACTCCCCGCTTGGTCCCTGCTGTTACCGCGATGCACGCTGGAGTCCGGACGGCACCTACCTTCTGTTTGCCTTCCAAGACCTTGCCCTGGGTCCCGATGCCAAAACCATGCTCTATTACGTGCCGGTCGGCGAATTAGGGGCAGGCGCAAAATTCACCCCTCTGCCTTTGCCGCCCGATTTCTTCAAGAACCCGCGCGAAGCCCCGCAGCCTGCCTTGCGCCCTGCGATAACCCCCTGACAATTTCCCGCACCAGCGCCGGTCCCCGATAAATCAACCCCGTATAAACCTGCACCAGACTCGCCCCCAAGGCGAGTCTCTTTTTTGCGTCTTCGGGACTCATAATCCCGCCGGCGCTGATCACCGGGACTCTCCCCTCGACCAACTTCACCACCCGCCTCAACACCGCTTCACTGCGGACCTTCAGCGGGCTCCCGCTTAATCCACCTTCTTCTCCCCGATGCTTTGACCGCAGTCCCTTGCGCGCCAGCGTGGTGTTTGTGGCGATGATGCCGTCCATGCCTTTTTCCACGATTACGCCAACGGCGTCCTCCAATTCTTCTTCGCTTAGGTCGGGCGAAATTTTTACGAGGATGGGGCGTTTCACGTTCCAAGTTCCACGTTCCAGGTTGATTTGGTCGAGCAGGTTTTCTAACATCTCACGCCCTTGCAATCTGCGCAACCCAACCGTGTTCGGTGATGAAATGTTGATCGTCAAATAATCCGCGAGCGGGGCGAAGAAACGCATCAACTGAACATAGTCGGCGGCGGCTTCTTCGAGAGAGGTGTCCTTGTTTTTGCCGAGATTGACCCCAATCACCGCTGATGACCAATTGCGAATCGCTGATAACTGCTTGCTGACAAATTCCGCTCCCCTGCTGGGAAATCCCATGCGGTTGATGACAGCTTCCTCCTGCGGGAGGCGAAACACGCGCGGTTTGGGGTTGCCAGGCTGAGGCTTGAGAGTGACCGTCCCCACTTCGATGTGACCGAAGCCAAGCGCGGCGAGTCCGCGAACGGCGAGGGCGTCCTTGTCGTATCCCGCCGCCAGCCCGACGGGATTTTTGAAGGTCAAGCCGAATGCCCGAACGGGTTTGGATGGCGTCTGATAAAGTTGTGAGAGGAACCAGTTGGAAAGTGGAAAGTTGCCTGCGGCGCGTAACAGTTGAAGCGTGATGTGATGCGCGGCTTCAGGATCGAGCGAAAAAAGCAAAGGGCGCAGCAAGGAGTACATGTTTTCCTTTTGTGTTCCTTCGTGCCGTTTCGGCAATCTCAATGCAAGCCACCGCGGTTAAAAACGCTTCTGTCCGCTTTTATCCAAAAAATACTGGATGATTTCCTCCTCGGGGTGCGGCACATTCATGAGGGCGAACATCGCCGCCAGTTCGCCGCGGTGATGCGTGTTGTGATTCGGCGGTTGGACCACCATTTGCCACAACGGCAGGGTGAAGGTCTCGCCTTTGGGGTTGGTATAGGTCACGGCGCGCTGGAGCGTCTCTTCGGTTTGTTCGGCGAGGAAGGCGCGCATGGTCTTTTCCACATCCGCCCAATAGGCGCGGATGGATGCGACGGTGGGAAAATCCTTCGGGTCGAGAAACTCGCCCTTTTCGCCGCGCCAGCGCTGCTGCCACATGCGCTCGGAACTCATCATGTGTACCAGCGTCGCCTGAACGCTGTCCCAGGAATGTCCCTGCTTGCGGAAGAGTTGCTCGTCAGTCAGCGTCTCGGCAACGGCGAGGTAACGCTTGTTCGCCCAGTAGTTGTAATCGTAAAGTTCGGTAAGGTATTCAACAAGATTCATAATTCGGTCCGTTTACGGGTTGGAATGTTTTCATGTTTGAGCGTTTACACATTGGCGCGTTCCAAAAACTTCCTTGTTTCCTCGATCTTTCCACTTTCTATTTTCCCCGCCTCCTCCCAGTAATCCAACATCTGCGTAATGGTCAACACCGCGTGCAGAGAGTACCCCGCCTGCGCCAGCGACTCCTTCGCGCCCGACTGGCGGTCAATCAGCACGACGACATCTTTCACGACCAAGCCCGCCCCCGTCAGTTTTTCGATGGCTTCGAATTTGCTCCCGCCGGTGGTGGCGAGATCGTCAATGACCACGACCGTCTCGCCGGCGTGGTATTCGCCTTCGATTTCGGCTTTCGTGCCGTAGGTCTTGGCTTCTTTGCGCGGGTAGATCATCGGGTAGTTCCCCGCGAGGGAGATGGCGGTGGCGATGGGGATGGCAGCGTAGGGCAAACCGGCGATGCGTGAAAAGTGAAGAGCAGAAAGTAGAGGCAGGTAGGCTTGGGCAATCTGAGCGAGCAATTTGGGGTAGGTGATGATTTGCCGCAAGTCAATGTAAATCGGAGATTTGAGCCCCGACTTGAGGGTGAACTCGCCGAATTTGATACACCCTGCTTCGAGGAGACCATCCGCGAGGGAGGAGAGTGGGTAATTGGTAATTGGTAATTGGTTGGACATGGGCAAATCCTTTTTGAACACGGATTACGCGGATGGAAGTTTGTCCCCGTCTATCCGCGTTCTCCGCGTCCTATTGCTCTTTTGATATTCAAGATCTGATCCCGTATCTCCGCCGCGGCACGAGCGGGATTCTCCGCCCGCGAGATGGCGCGCGAGATGGGGATGAGCAGTCCCTTGCCGTCGCTTCGCAAGCCGGACCTGAGAGTCGTCTCCAGTTCCCCGCCCTGAGTCCCCACCCCCGGCGCGAGGAACCACAGGTCGGGCGCGGCGGCGCGAATCATTTCCATGATTTGCGGGTGCGTTGCGCCGACCACGATGCCCACGTTGTTTTTCTCGTTCCATTGTTCCGCGAGTTTTGCCACATAAATGTAGAGCGGCATGGGCATATCCGATCCCATCGGCATGACCAGCAGGTTTTGCAAATCCATCGAACCCGCATTGGACGTTTTGCACAGGAGAAAGACGCCCTTTTCTGGATTTTGGATGAACGGCTCGATGGAGTCTTTGCCGAGATACGGGCTCAGCGTGATGCAATCCACGCCAAGATTTTCAAAGGCAGATTTTGCATACGCTTCCGCCGTTGAAGCAATGTCGCCTCGCTTCGCGTCGAGGATGATGGGAATGCGCGAGTCGAGTCGGTGCGACTCTTCGCGGATGGCTTCGATGACCTGCTTGAGCGCCGTCCACCCCTCCGCGCCGAAGACCTCGAAGAACGCGGCGTTGGGTTTGAATGCCGCAGCGTAGGGAGCGGTCGCTCGGACGAGAGTCAGGCAAAAGTCGAGGGCGGAAGCGGGCGAAGGCTCTTTGAGGTCGGAGAGGTGCGGGTCGAGTCCAATGCACAAGAGGGAGGAAGAGTCTTCGACGCGTTTTTCCAGAAGAGAGAAGAAGGCTCCCATTTTCATCGAGCCTTTTCCTCTTCCCATGCGGCGAGTACATTGGCAATACAACGCCCATCGGCGCCATAATATTTTAGCGTCCGGGAAATGTTATTGGTAAGCGGGCGCAGATTGTGGAGGGCGCGGGCTGTCTCCTCCTCTGTGGCTAGCCCCAGACGCGTGAGAAAACGCAAATAGGCCGGCAACAACTCGATCGTTGCCGCCAGATGGAAGGGCTTGGCACCCAAAAATTGAGCCAAGTCAACGAGAGATCGATCAAGCGTTCCGTAGGCAGGAATGAGGGAGATAGTCTGCACACTCTTCGTACTCCTCTGTTCTTTGGATTTGCCGCTGCGCCCCTTTTTTGTTTGACCAATCCCCGCCTGCTTGACTATGGCAATTGCAATTTGCTCCCATGCCATATCTGCCCGCCCGTAGGGAATCCCTCTCCAATGTTGGTCTGCCACGAATTCGGCGAGCAGGTTGTGAATGTTTGTTTGCAGTTGTTCATTCCCCAATGAAGAGGAAAAATCAGCAGATTTCCACTCGGAAGGCGCCCGAGCGGTCAGACGCGGAATAAACCGTTCCAACCAGCCTTCCTTCCATTGAGGAATATACGGCGCAGTGGCAGCCAAAAAGGCTGAGTCTTGGGGAGCAGGTGTTGGATTCGTATTAAGATAATCCCAGAGCATTAGCCGCCCAATCTCGCTGGCAAACTCATCAGCCGCCCACTCTACTAGATCGGGAGCGGTTTTGATTTTTGGCAGGGCATCCGCCATCACCGGCACGATGAGTTTTTCCAAACCATGATACGCCATTTGATATACAATGTTGTAGTAGATATCCACGTCGGTTTCGTTTCTGAAAAAGTCCAATAAAGATGGGATTTCATCCCAGCGGTCATCTTCGATTGCAAACGAAATCAGGGAGCGAAGGAAATACTTGCCTTCCTTTTTGTATACCTCAGGCGCTTTTTCGCGAAGTCGCCAGACCAGTTCGGCATAACGCGCATGCTGGTCGGCGCCTTCAGGCAGAATGTTTACGATTTCTTCCAGCATTTCAAAAGCCAGTTCCTCGTCCATCTTGCCTGAATCCAACACCGCGAGAAAGGTCTCGATTTTCTGCTCCAAGCCGGCTTCGCCGAAAATATCCCAAAAATCATCTGCGTCTGGGTCAAACTGCTTCTTTTTAGGTTGCATGGCTTTCTCCTTGTAGGCTTTTGACATCGTCAAGCGGCTCAACTTTTTTGCACAGGTACGCAAGTATACAAGCAGACACGTTTTTGCTTGCGTACCTGTCAACTTATCTACGTATCTACGCTTTTCCAAGCACCATCGCCAGCAATGCCATTCTAACGTAAAGACCGTATTCCATCTGGCGGAAGTAGGCGGCGCGGGGATCGTCGTCGAAGTCCATGCTGATTTCGGTGACGCGCGGGAGCGGGTGCATGACAATCATTTCCTGCTTGGCGGCTTTCATGATTTCGGGGTCAATCACATACGCGCCTTTGACTTTCTCGTACTCGGCGGGATCCTCGAAGCGTTCCTTCTGGACGCGCGTGACGTACAGCACGTCGGTTTCGGGCAGGACTTTTTCGAGCGTGCTGTATTCGGCTTGCGGGATGCCCTTCGCCGCGACCTCGTCCATCACTTCCTTCGGCATTCGCAAAATATCGGGCGAGACGTAATTCAACTTGACCTTGAAGAGCGAGAGCAGGCGCGCCAGCGAGTGAACCGTGCGCCCGTATTTCAGATCGCCGAGCATGGTCACGGTGAGATTGTCGAGCCGCCCCAACTCCTCCATGATGGTGAAAGTATCGAGCAGCGCTTGGGTGGGGTGTTCGCCGATTCCGTCGCCTGCGTTGATGACGGGCTTCTTCGCCGCCTTCGCCGCAATCGCCGCCGAGCCCGTTTCGGGGTGGCGCAGCACGATGACATCGGCGTAACATTCGAGCGTGCGGACGGTGTCGGTCAGGCTTTCGCCCTTCGTCACGGAGGAATACTTCACTTCGTTGATGGGGATGACCGAGCCGCCGAGCCGTTCCATCGCGGCGGTGAACGACGACGACGTGCGCGTGGACGGCTCATAAAACAGATTGGCGAGAATTTTCCCTTTGAGCAGGTCGAACGTGCCAATGCGCTCGACCATGCCGCGCATTTCGTGCGCCACGCCGAAGATGTATTCCAGGTCGGCGCGGTTGAACTGTTTGACGGATAGGATGTCCTTGCCGTACCACGAGGCATTCTTGTTTTCGCCGAAGGGGAGGTAGGGGGATTGAGATTCAGTGGGCATGTTTACTCCTTGGTTGGTAATTGGTAATTCGTAATTGGAGACTCGCTTCTTTCTTCGGGTGAGGTTGATTCGGTTTCGATGGGCATTTTCCATCACCCAAACAGATGATTTGCCAGCGGGATGACGTTGATGACCGGCTCTTCGTAGGGATGCACGCGCTTTATCGCTTGAAGCGCCTCTTTCACCAACTCACGCCTGCAATTGACTTCGAGTTTATATTCCGCCACTTCGTTGATTTTGCCCTGCTCGCCCTCGAACGGGTTCGAGCCGGGCAGCGGGCGGAAAAATCCGCGCACGGGAGTCAGCGCGACGCAGTGGTCGTAATTGCCAATCACGCCCACGCCGATCTCAGAGAGCGCGTCGGCGAGTTTCAGGGCGTGGTCTTGCGGGACAAAGATTTCGAGTTTGACGTGGGTAAAGGTTTGCATGGATATTTTTATATGGCTTTCTCATTATCGCTTGACAATCTCATCAGTGTGTGGCGCGCCTTCAACGCGGATTGCGCCGATTAGACGGATGGCGCGGATTTTTTGAAAAACATCGGCAAAATCCGCTAAATTCGCGACATCCGTGTTGAAAATGAGAAAACCATGGATATTTTTATCGGGCGTGTTGCCAAAAGGCACACAAAATGCTAGAATTAGTACATGAAATATTTCTCGTGGAGCGAAGAGAAAAACGAACTGCTGAGAGAAGAGAGACAGGTTTCATTCGATGATGTTGTTTTTTACATCGAGCAAGGTTTCCTGCTGGATGTGCTGGAGCATCCCAATCAGGCAAAGTATAAAGGACAAAAGATATTCGTTGTGCAGATGGATGATTATGTTTACCTCGTACCTTTCATTGAAGACGAGCGTGAAATATTTTTGAAGACAATCATACCGAGCCGCAAAGCCACGAAGAAGTATTTGAAAGGAAGTGAAGAATGAGCGACCTCAAACTCCAACAGGACGAACTTGAACTTCTTGCTTCCTATGAAGCGGAGGAGTGGAAGTCTGCGAAAAAACTTAGCGAGAAGAAGGAGCAGTATCGCGCCTACGCCCGCGCCACGCTTCGGAAGGATAAGCGTATCAATATCCGGATTTCGGAGAGAGACCTCCTTGCCTTGCAAAGACGGGCGGTGCGTCAGGGTATTCCCTATCAGACGCTGATTTCCAGCGTCTTGCATAAATACGTCAGCGGCGCGTTGACCGAGAAATGACCTGTATGAATGTGCATGGACAACCTGCTCTCTGCCGCCTGCCGAGAGCAGGTTTGTTTTTTACCGAACATTCCTTCCATATCCCTGTTCCGCCAACACCTTCCCATCCTCAAACGCGACCTTGCCCCGCAGGACAACCTTTCTCACTTTGCCTTTGACCTTCCAGCCCTCGAAGGGAGTCCAGCCGCAGCGGGTGAATTGGTCAGCGGCTTTTATTTCGTATTCGGCGGTCTCGTCCACTTCGACCCAGGTTTCGGGTTGTTCGGGGAGGTGGAAGATGCGGCGCGGGTTGATGACACTCTTTTGAATCAAGTCGTCTAAGGTCAAACGTCCAGCGCCAACGGCGGTAAGGAGGAGAGGAAGCAGAGTTTCCAAGCCGGGAAAACCGGGCGGGGGATTCTCGGAGTCTTTTTCCGCGAGGGTGTGCGGGGCGTGGTCGGTGGCGAAGCAGTCAACGACATCGAGGTTGTCCCACAGCGCATCCACGTCCTTCTGAGTTGCCAAACGTGGACGAACCTCCATCCTCCCTTCTTTCTTCTTTCCTCTTTCTTCCTCAGGTACTTGCGAAACCATAAACAAGTGATGCGGACAGACCTCACAAGTGACCTTTATCCCTCGTTCCTTCGCCGCTTTGATGAGCAGGATTTCTTCCTTCAATGAGACATGCGCGATGTGGACGGGACGGTCGTAGAGAGCGGCGAAGAGGATGCCCGCTGCCATCGTGCGGGACTCGGAGTGCAGGACGATGGGGTAGTCCATCGGGAATTTTTGGAAGTGAGGCATCCACAGCGTCATGTCGTTCAGGCGGAGTTCGCCGAAGGTGGAGTCGAGGTACATTTTCAAGCCGGCGGCTCTGGGCGCGAGGGCAGCGACAGTCTCGGCGTTGTCGGGACCGGCGCCGAGGAATTGGGCGTAGTCGCAGCGGGCTTTTCGTTTGGCGGAATCCAGCGCGAGGTCCAGTGTGGAGGCGTCGAAGATGGGGGGCTTGGTGTTGGGCATGGCGAGGATCATCGTCACGCCGCCGGCGAGCGCGGCTTGGGTGACGGTGTCCCAATCCTCTTTGTGTGTTTGTCCGGGTTCGCGGACATGGACGTGCGGGTCAATCAGTCCGGGGAGTTTGAGCATAGGTTCAGACCTCACCCCCCGTCCCCTCTCCTAACAACGAGAGGGGAGTCAAGGGGCAAAAAAAGAGAGCCGCTAGAAGCGACTCTCTGATTTTCGGAAGGGAGAAACAATCTTGCCAAAGAGATGTTGGGGGAACAATCGTTTGAGGCGGGGCAGTCTGTACATTGCGGCGTATTTTACGCCGATTCGAGGATGTGTCAAGAGAGGAGAAAAAATCATTCGAAACAGAATCAGCCGTCCCGTAGGAATGAGGCGGGAGGAAATCTCATGATATTTGTCACTAAAGCGCGTCAAATGCGGGTGATATAATCCCGCCATCATTTCGCAAGGAGAAGGAAAATGGCATACGTAAATGTCAAAGTCCCCGCAGGCGGGGCGAAGATTTCAATCCGGGACGGAAAATTACAGGTTCCCGATAATCCGATTATTCCGTTCGTGGAGGGCGACGGGACCGGGCGCGACATCTGGCGTGCGTCGGTGCGGGTGTTCGACGCGGCGGTGGAGAAGGCATACGGCGGCAAGCGCAAGATTCATTGGATGGAAGTGTACGCCGGCGAGAAGGCGTTCAAATTGTTCAACACCTGGCTGCCCGATGAGACGACCGAGGCGTTCAAGGAATTTCTGGTGGGCATCAAGGGTCCGCTAACCACGCCCATCGGCGGGGGCATCCGCTCGTTGAACGTGGCGCTGCGCAAACTGCTTGATCTGTATGTCTGCCAGCGCCCGGTGCGCTGGTACAAGGGTGTGCCGTCGCCGGTCAATCATCCCGAATACGTGGACATGGTGATTTTCCGCGAGAATACCGAGGATATTTACACGGGCATCGAATTCCAATACGGCACGGAAGAGAACAGGAAGTTCAAGGAATTGCTGAAAGAGGCTTTTCCGAAGGAATACGCCAAGATTCGCTTCCCCGAGACGGCAGGAATTGGCGTCAAGCCCGTCTCCGTCGAAGGGACCGAGAGGCTGGTGCGCGCGGCGATTCAATGGGCGCTGGCGAACAAGCGCAAGAGCGTGAACTTCGTCCACAAGGGCAACATTATGAAGTTCACGGAAGGCGCGTTCAAGGACTGGGGCTACGCGCTCGCCAAGCGCGAGTTCCGCAACGAAATCGTGACCGAGCGCGAGAGTTGGATTTTGGGCAACAAGGAAGCCAACCCGAACCTGAGCGTGGAAGAGAACGCCCGCATGATTGACCCCGGCTACGATATGATGGCGCCCGATAAGCAGGCGGAGATCCGCAAGGAAGTGGAAGACGCGCTGGCGCTGTGGGAGACGCACGGCGGCGGCAAGTGGAAAAGCAAACTGCTCATCAAGGATTCGATTGCCGATGTGACGCTGCAATTCGTCCTCATCCGTCCGCGCGATTACGATGTGATTGCCACGCTCAACCTGAACGGCGATTATCTCTCCGACGCGCTCGCCGCGCAGGTGGGCGGAATCGGCATCGCGCCCGGCGCAAACATCAACTATGAGACCGGTCACGCCATCTTCGAGGCGACTCACGGCACCGCGCCGAAATACGCCGACCTGGACAAGGTCAACCCCGGCTCGGTCATCCTCTCCGGTGAGATGATGCTGCGCTACATGGGTTGGAGCGAAGCCGCCGATCTGATTGTGAAGGGCATGGAAGGCGCGATCAACGCCAAGACGGTGACGTACGACTTTGCCCGTTTGATGGAAGGCGCGAAGGAAGTGAAATGCTCCGAGTTCGGGGATGCGGTTATCAGTCACATGTAAACAGGTAAACAAGTAGACAAAAAGGTCGAGACTGAAAAGTCCCGACCTTTTTGTTACATAAAATTGTAGTTCAAACTTACGGCACAGGTGTCGCTTCCGGCGTGACGGAGAGCGCCGCTGCCTCTTCAGCCGTCTTGGGCATCCCGTTCATCACCCAACGGATGAAGGCATCCACCACGTTGGGCTTGAGTTTGGTCTTGGGCGGCATGACGCCGATGAGTTCCTTGGTCGGGTCGGCAGGATCCATGATGGGGGTCCCTTGAATGACCTGCAAGAGATAACTATTCATGTCTCCCGCGATGAGGTTGTGCTCCGCATTGTCGCCTGTGGTGAGGATTTCCTCATAAGAGGTCATCAAGTAGTTGTTATTTTCCTTACCCGCGCGGTGACAGGAGACGCAATAGCGCTTGACAATCGGCGCAATGTGAACGTCATACGACGGCACCTCGCCCTCCGCCAGCGGCGGGAAGAGTTCGGGGATGACCGGCGCTTCGAAGCGGTCGTCCCACGTGTAGCGCATGAACAGGATGATGTAGTCAATTTCACTGCGCGAGAGCTCGCCGCCGTAGGTCTTGCCGAACGGCGGCATGCCCGCATTGGGGCGTCCATAGGCAATCACCTCGTACATGGCGCCATCGGTGATGGTGTACAGCACGTCGCGGCTGTTGATGGGCGTGATCTTCTCGCCCTCCAAGCCTTCCACGCCCTCGATGACCGCCACCGAGCCGTCGTCGCCGTGACATTCCACGCAGTGGACGGAGTACAAATCCTGTCCGGCGACAATCTGGTCAACCAGCGTGGAGGGGACTTCCGCCTCTTCCGGCTTGGGATACGCCGCCGCCCGCACACTGACGACGACAGTCATCGCAACCATCGCAACCGCACCTGCCACTGCCACCCAAAGCGGCAGATTCCGCCTCGTCGACTCCCAATACAGGGGGCGCTTGAAAGCATAGATGATGACCAGGATGGTCAGCACCGCCGCCGGAATCCACAATCCGCCGATGGCTTGCAGGTTCGTGGATGCTTTCAATTCATCCGCATTGGGGGGGACGGGCAGACTCGCCATGACCGTCAACAGCACCATGTCCAAAACGACCGTCCCCATGACGGTGAGGGCAAAGAGACGGCGGGAATAATGCCGGTAGGGGGATTTGTCCAACAGCGGCAGGAATGTCAACAGCCCAATGCCCAGGGCGGGAACAAGAACGGTTGCCAGCCATTCGATTTTACCGATGACGGGAATTTGCCCGTAGAGCGCCAGGAATTTGAAAAGAAAGAGGAAGTACCATTCGGGGCGCGGCAGGTAACTGGTGTCGGCTGGGTCGGCTTTGGGTTCGTTAGCGACGCCGACAAACGTGGCGAGCAGGATGAGAACGATAAAAATCCCCAGTGAAACGATGACATCCTTGAAGATGCTGTCGGGCCAGAAGCGTTCGCCCTTGTGGAGTTCCTGTTCGTAGCGTGTCTTGATTTTCTGTTTGGTTTCTTCGTTCATGGTGGACTGCCTCGTATCGAAGGGAGCATGTTCTTTCTTCTTTCATGGGCGGGAAAAGAAGAAAGAGGAAAGACGGTCAGTCTTCTTTCGTTGGGAAATGAGATTCGCCGTGGCGAATGATGAGATACAAATGTACGCCGATGAGCGCTGCGAGGATGGCGGGGATGATCCAGATGTGGGCAGAGAAGAAGCGCTGCAGGGTGAGCGCGCTCAGGTCGGGTCCGCCGCGCAAGGCTTTGAGGATGAACTCACCGATAAAGGGGACGGTCCCTGCGATTTGCGTGCCAACGGTGGTCGCCCAGTAAGCCCGCTGATTCCAAGGAAGCAGATAACCCGTAAAGCCCATGCCGATGGTGGCAAGCAGAAGCCCGATGCCGATGAACCACGTCAGTTCGCGCGGATATTTATACGAGGCGGTGACAAACACGCGCAGCATGTGAATGAAAACCACCAGCACCATCAGCGAGGCGCCCCAGTGATGGATGCCGCGAATCAGCCAGCCAAAAGCGACGCCTTCCATGATGTATTGGATGGAGTCATAGGCATGGTCGGGAGAGGGGGTGTAGTAGATGGTGAGGAAGATGCCGGTCAGTCCCTGTAAAACAAAAAGGAACAGGCTGGCAGAGCCGAGCGTGTTCCACCAATTGCCGCGGGGTTCGGGGCGGTCGAGCAGGTTGTTGTAGAGGTCATTCAGTCCGAGCCGTTCGTCCAGCCAGTCGAAAATTTTTTTCCACATGAATTCACTCCAAAAAGTACGGCGACATTTATGTCGCCCTGCTGTGATAAGCGACATGAAAGTCGCAGTACGTCCTAACCTTCCTTGTAGAAGATTTCGAGCACACCTTCATCCGTGACGCGGAATTCGTCATAGTGGTCGAGCGGACGGGGCGGGGGACCATCCAGCACTTCACCCTGCTGATTGAATTTGGCGTCGTGGCAGGGGCAGAGATACACCCGGCTGTCTTCTTTCCAGTTCACGGTACAGGCAAGGTGCGTGCAGCGGCTGTTGAGGATGAGCAGGTCGTTCGGGTCATCCGACTTGCGGATGACGAATCCGCCGTGACTGGTGGAAGTCCGCTCCCAACCGTTGACCTGAACGCGGGTGAAGGAGAAAGGCACCGGCTTGCCGATGGGCATGTCCGCCAGTTTTCCGACGGGAATCCATGCTTCTTTGGCGCTTTCGCGCAGTGCGGGATCAATGAGGTAGGCGATGGTGGGGATACCGATAACAGTTGTAATCAAACCGCCCACCACGGCAGTGACCCCCTTGATGAAATTCCGCCTGCTGACAGGTTCAGACATAAACACCTCCGGGTTGAATTTCGGTCGTTGGCTTTGCTTGAAAGAAATAAGCGGGCAGGGCTGTTTTATCTGCCCAAAAAAGTGGTGTAGAATATGACCACTTTGTCGGATTTATATTGTGGATTATAAAGGTCAAGCCCCTCTTTTTTGGAGGAAGTCTGAAACCAATAACCTATGAGTATTGTCACTTTTAGCACATTAATCGGGAATGAGATAATGCATCAACTTCCCAATATCATCAATTCATGGAGGCATGGATGAGCCTGAAAAGGAATGTAAGTCTGGCGACAGGCTTGCGGTATAAGGGACAGGGTCCCTACCTGACCTTTATCCTGCACCGCATCGGCGGGCTGGGGATGGGGATTTTCGTCGCCGTGCATATTTTGGCATCGTTTGTGGGAGGGAGCGTCGGCGGTTTTCTGAATGCAATCTACACCAATTGGGCGTTCCAAATCTTTATTTTTTTCTGTGCGCTGTTCCACGCCATCAACGGGCTGCGCATCACCATCAGCGACTTATTCCCGAAACTGATCGAGTATCAGCGGGAAGCCATCTGGGTGGAGTGGGCGGTTTTTCTCCCTATCTTCGGCATCGCTGTGTTTGTCATCGTTCGTTCGGCGCTGGGAGGTTGAAATGGCGACAAAACCCAGAGTTCTTCCCCTTTCGAAACGCGGCTTGAACTTCGAGATGCTGATGTGGATCTTCACGCGTCTTTCCGCCCTGGCAATGTATGCGCTGATCCTGACCGCCATCATCGGCGCCCTCATTATGGGCGCGCGCACGCAAATGAACATGGCAGACGTTTTGCGCTGGGGTTTCATGCCAAACTCCACCCATGTCCAAAGCACGAACGTCCCCGACCTGGCACCGTGGGCGAGCCCATTTTGGAAGGTGACGGCAAGCCTGCTCCTGCTGATTGCCGTGGCGCATGGCGTGCATGGACTGGTGGTCATCTCCGATGATTATATTGTTTCTGCCCGCGGCAGGAATATCGCCCGCATTATCAGCATCATCATGGTCATTTCGTTCAGCCTCATGGGGCTTTACATTATCTGGACTTCGTAGGAGCATTGGTTCATGGCAAACATCCATCAATTTGACGTGGTCGTCGTCGGCGCGGGCGGGGCGGGACTCATGGCGGGTCTCTACGCTTCGCGCACGGCAAAGACCGCCGTCATCAGCAAACTGTATCCCACCCGCTCGCACACCGGCGCGGCGCAGGGCGGCATCGGCGCGGCGCTCGGCAACCTGGAAGAAGATCATCCCGAATGGCACACTTACGATACCGTCAAAGGCTCGGATTATCTTGGCGATCAGGACGCCATCGAGTTCATGTGCAGCGAGGCGCCGCAAGCCGTCATCGAACTCGAACACATGGGTCTGCCTTTTGACCGCACACCGGAGGGGCGCATCTCCCAGCGTCCGTTCGGCGGTCACACCAACAACGTGACCGGCAAACCCGTGCGGCGCGCCTGTCACGCCGCCGACCGTACCGGGCATATGATTCTGCAAACGCTCTACCAGCAA
Source organism: Anaerolinea sp. (assembly GCA_020723805.1). GTDB lineage: Bacteria > Chloroflexota > Anaerolineae > Anaerolineales > Villigracilaceae > Defluviilinea. The sequence continues at coordinate 25,181 of DYID01000030.1, forward strand.
TGCCTGAAGAACAACGTGACTTTCTTCGATGAATATCAAGTGCTCGATTTCATCATGGTCAACGGGAGAGCCGCCGGCGTGGTGGCGGTGGAACTGGCGACGGGCGAATTGCACACCTTCCATGCCAAGGCGGTCATCTTCGCCACCGGCGGACACGGACGCATCTTTGAAGTGACCTCCAATGCCTACGCCTATACGGGCGATGGCGCCGCAATCCTCCTCCGCCGCGGCTTGCCTCTCGAAGACATGGAGTTTTTCCAATTCCATCCCACAGGCATTTACAAACTTGGCATTCTCATCACCGAAGGCGTGCGCGGCGAGGGCGGCGTGCTGATCAACGGGCTGGGCGAGCGCTTCATGCCCAAATATGCGCCGACCGTCAAGGATTTGGCTTCGCGCGATGTCATCAGCCGCGCCATCTACACCGAAATCCGCGAGGGACGCGGCGTGAACGGCAAGAACTATGTCTGGCTCGATGTGCGTCCCGAATCGGTCATCAAATACGCCGCAATGGACGGGCGCACCAACCCCGACGGCTCGCCCTACACCATCACTGCCGAGCAGGTCCTGCAAAAACTGCCGGATATCATTGATTTCTGCCGCGTGTATCTGGGGGTTGACCCCGTGACCCAGATGATGCCCATCCAGCCGACAGCGCATTACACCATGGGCGGCATCCCGACGAACAAATTCGGCGAAGTGGTCATTGACAGCAAAAACACGGTCTTCCCCGGTTTGTATGCGGCAGGCGAGTGCGCCTGTGTCTCGGTGCATGGAGCGAACCGCCTCGGCACGAATTCCCTGCTCGACCTCGTCGTCTTTGGCAAGCACGCGGGGCTCAAAGCCGCCGAGTACGCCAAACATGCCGATTTCGAGCCTCTGCCTCAGGACCCCGAAGCAGAGGCAAGGGCGCAGTTCGAAGCGCTGCGGAACGGTTCCGGTAAAGAAAACGCCTTCGACATCTCCACGGAGATGAAGAAAGTCATGTTCGAGGAAGTCGGCATCTACCGCAACGAAAAGGGGATGAAACTTGCTCTCGAGAAAATTGCCGAATGGAAGGAACGCTACAAACACATCAAGGTGCGCGATACGGGACGCATCTTCAACACCGAACTGCTCAACGCCTGGGAACTCGGCAATATGCTCGATGTGGCGGAAGTGGTGGCGGCAAGCGCATTGAACCGTCAGGAAAGCCGCGGCGGACACTCGCGCGAGGATTTCCCGAAACGCGATGACGCAAACTGGCTCAAGCACACGCTGGTCTGGAAGCAGGACGGTAAAATCAAGATTGATTACAAGCCGGTAACCATCACGAAATATCAACCCAAGGAACGCGTTTACTAGTGAGGCGAACATGCAGGTGACGCTCAAAATCTTCCGTTACAACCCCGAGACGGACAAGTCTTTCCACTACGAGACCTATACGCTCGAAGCCGAAGAGACCGACCGCATCCTCGACCTGCTCGAAAAAGTAAAAGGCTACAACGACGGCACGCTGTCGTTCCGCCGTTCGTGCGCGCACGGCGTGTGCGGTTCGGATGCCATGCGCATCAACGGGCGCAACATGCTCGCCTGCAAGGCGCTGGTGCGCGATGTGGGCGACAAAATCACCGTCGAGCCGCTGCTCGGCTTGAAGGTGGTCAAAGACCTGATTGTGGACATGGAGCCGTTCTTCGACAATTACAAGAAGATTCTCCCCTACTTTATCAACGACTCCCCGCTTCCCGCCGACGGGAAGGAGCGCCTGCAATCGCCCGAAGAACGTGCCCGCTTCGACGAGACGACCAAGTGCATCCTGTGCGCGGCTTGCACAACCTCCTGTCCCTCATTCTGGGCAAGCGACCAGTATTACGGTCCTGCCGCGCTGGTGACTGCCCACCGCTTCATCTTCGACAGCCGCGATGAAGCCGCCGCCGAGCGTTTGCACATCATCGCCGAGACGGACGGTCTGGCGCGTTGTCACACCGCCTATAACTGCACGCTCGCCTGCCCGCGCGAGATTCACATCACGAAGGCAATCGGCGAGTTGAAACTGGCGACCATCACAGGGAAGATATAGAATTCGGCAAGCGGTAAATGGTAATTGACAAGCCGTATCTGCGAGGATGCGGCTTATTTTTTTCTAGCACCCCTCTCCCACAATCGTAATCTTGTCTTCCTTGTTGGGGATGATGCACAGGAACTCGAACGGCTCCTCGCCGGTGTTTTCGTATGAATGCACTGCACCTTCGGGGATGAAGACGACATCTCCCGCGCGGACGTGGTAGGTCTCCTCGCCAATGGTGATGACCGCCTCGCCGCGCAGGACGTATTGCTCGTGCTCTACCGTGTTGGTATGGCGCGGCATCCCGCCGCCCGGCTGCATGGAGAACTTTCGCAGGGCGAAATTCGGTCCCTCCTGAGAAGAGATGAGCACCTGAATGGTCGTATCTTTGCCGGCAAGGACGGGCTTGGCTTCCACTTCGTGAGAATGTTTGACGGGCATGGTGACCTCCGGGATAGGCTTTTTCTTTCCTCTTTCGTTACTCAGGAAAGAAGAAAGAGGAAAGAAGCGATGCTCATGGCTTGGGCGTATTCGTGGGCCAGGGCGTGAGCGTGGGGGTGGGCGAAGGGAGGATGACCTCCGGCGCGGCGGTGAAGGTAAAGGTCGGCGGGGGCGGCACGGTCTCGGTTGCGGCGGCGGGGGAAACGGTAGGGGTGGCGGTCACTGCCGCGGCGCGGCGGAGCAGGTTGAAGGTCAGGAGCGAAGCGACAACCAAAAAGAACAACAGGCTGGCGAAAATTCCCACCGCCCACGGAATCCACTTCCAGTTTCGCCGGCGGGGGGCGTTGTGCGGTTTGAAATCGGGCGGGACGCCAATCAGGATGACGGTGATGTTGTCGAAGCCGCCGCGTTCGTTGGCAAGGTTGACCAGCGCACGGCTGGCTTCCTTCAGGCTGGGGCGCGTGCGCACGATTTCGAGAATTTCGTCGTCCCACACCATGTCGGTCAGACCGTCGGTGCAGAGCAGGAGGACATCGTTGGGCTGGATTTCGACGCCCTGATTGTTTTCGGCGTGATGTGCGCCCTCGCCGTCGAACAGGTTGAGGCGGAAGTCGGGTTCGGGCGGGACGGGCGATCCCAGGTAACGGCGGATGACGTGCACGTTGGGATGGTCGCGCGCCAGTTCGGGTTTGAGGATGCCCTTTTCGATGGCTTCCTGCACCCAGGAATGATCCACCGTCAACTGTTGGATGCGTCCGCTGCGCAGCAGGTAAATGCGCGAGTCGCCCACGTAGGCGGTGTAGAGTTTGTTGTCAATGATCCAGGCAATGGCGCAGGTGGCGCCCATGCCTTGCAGGTTTTCGTTTGCGGCGGAATGAGAGGCGATGGCGCTGCTGGCTTCGTTGATTGCCTGTTCGATGATGTGCCGCGAGAATTTGCCGTCGCCCCGCGCCACGCTTTGCATGATGTGGTTGACCGCCAGTTCCGCCGCCACCTCCCCGCCTTTATGCCCGCCGATGCCGTCTGCTAGCACGGCAAACAGCACCGGTGTGTGATCCTTTTCGCTCACACGGAACGAAGCCACCGCATAACGGTCCTCGTTGTTCTTGCCCGTCATGCCCGGATGGCTGTATGCTTCGACGTTCAGGTGTGCGCGTGATGTGCGAATCATAAAAGCGGATTATTTATGCGGAACGACCCTCGGTTCGGACTCCGCCGCAGGCTGGCTCAGGTCGAAGCGGTAGTACATCATCCCGAAGTGAATCCTGTCTCCGTGCTTCAGGCGGACGCCCTCGCGCGTGACCGGTTCGTAATTCAGCCATGTGCCTGCCACCGAGCCGTGATCCATGAGCAGGAAATTTCCATCTCCCATGCGGCGGATGCGGGCGTGCAAAGGAGAAATGGACGGGTCATCCAGCACGTGCATGGATTGTACCGGATCGGCGCCAAACGTGGTCTCCTTTTCGAGCAGGGGAATGGGCGAGGCGCTGGCGGGTTCCCCGCCGTCCTTCAAGCGGACGAGGTAGGCGGGCGCGGCAGGCACGCGGGTTTGCCGCAGGTTCATCCACCCGAAGCGGGAGGAGGCTTTTGCCTTTTTGGGCGGAAGGGGTGACTCTGTCAGCGCAGGCACAGGCTGGGTCAGCGGGTCTTCTTTGGCGCGGCGGGCTTTTTTGCGGCGGCTTTCCGGCAGGTTCTTCGCGCGGCTGCGTATCAAAACCGCCAGCAGGGCAAACCCTGCCAGGAGGGTCGCGCCGAAAATCAGATGGGAGCGATACCGAATCAGGAACACTTCCAAGCCGCCGGGCGGGTGAATGACCGTGAAGGTGACGGGGATGGCAATGCTCGACTTTGTCAGACCGAGCGCATCCTCCGCCTCGACGACGATTTGGTGCTGTCCGCTTTCGGTGAAGGCGCTCAAATCCCACACAAACTGGTCGAAGGGTTCTTTGGTGTTTTCGGCGGCAACCTGACCGTCCACATAGAGCGTCGTGCGGACGAGGTCGCGCGGATGTCCGTCGGGAAATTCGACGATGATTTCGATGACCTCCTGGGAAGGCTCGAGGATGTCTGGGTTGTAGGGGTCGTCGGCGGGAGGCTGGCGGGTGATTTGCAGCGGCGGCGTGACGAAGATGGGGTTGGGCGGCTGAACGTCCACGCTGAAGGTCGAGTCTGCCGCACTGATGACCGTCTCGCCGGCTTTGAAGTCGAAGCGGAGCGTGTGTTCGCCGGGAGTGTTGAGCGCCGAGGTGTACTTGATTTCATAGATGGAGCGCAGTGGGGCGAAGTACTCGTCCAGGCTGGGGAAGGGTTCATTGCGGGAAAAGGCGAAGAACTGCCCGCCGCTCTGCTGGGCAAGCAGTTTGAAGGCGTTGGCGCTGGGCGAGAGGAATTGAGTCTCCGCCTCCACGAACCAGACGAAAACGCGGATTTTTGATTCCACAGCGCGCTGGATGAGCGGCGCAATGCTGTTATCTATGTTGGGGTCGTTCAGCGCGGGGGTGATGAACAGCACGGCGCGTTTCATGCCGGGCTCCGGCGTCGGCGCGCTGACCGTATCCAGCGCGATGGCGAGGGTTTGCAGGTTGGGCGTGGAGTTGCGGAAGTCGGGCTTGAAGGCGTTCAGGCTCACGAGCCAGTCGTTCACGCCGGCGTGGTTGATGAGTGACCCGGAGAGCGAGACTAGACTAAAATCGTCGCGGGAATCCTGCGGCTGCGCCTCCGCCCACCGGCGCAGCGCCTCCACCACGCGCTCGAAGCGGGAAATGCCGGTTCCGTCGCGGATGCCCAGCGGCGGTCCGGGGTTGACGGCGGTCACCACCTGCACCGGCACATCCACCTCGCGGAGCGAGACGGCGGGGCGTTCCTGCCCATCCTCATAGATAATTACATCCGCCGCTTTGAGACCGGACACGAAACTGCCGTCTGCGCCGTACACATCCACCAGCGCCGAGATTTGCGGAAAGTTCGACGCGTCAATGCGTGCGGTTTCCGCGGAGGCGGCGCTTTGAGCGTGGACGAAGGTGCGGGTCCCAGCCAGCAGGCTGAGGGTAAGGAGGAAGCGGATCAGTTTACGCATTCGCCTCGCTGACGAGGGGGGCGTCCGCCTGCTTGGAGCGGGTCAGACGCAGGTAGGTGAGGGCGTATGCCGCCTTGAGGAAAGTCACGCCGACGCCCTGTACCAACACCATGACCGGGAACATAAACAGAGTGATGCCGCCAATGAAGAGCATGACGACGCGCATGTCGGGCGCGGAACCGTCCGTGAGGATCGGCAGATAGAAGAAGGGAAACATGAACGGCACGGTGAAGAGCCCGCCGAGCAGGCTGATGGCAAAGTACACGATGAACGAAATCAACAGGATGCGCCAGAAATTGGTTTTGACCAGTTCCCAGCCGCGCTGCAGGGCGGCAACCACATTGAGGTCGTCTGCGACCACTGCCGCCAGCGCCTCCTCGATGAAACCATAGACCACCAGCGAAAGCGGGTAGAGGAGGATGATGAACGGCTGAATGCAGAGGAACCCCAGCCCCATGGTGATCACACCAAACAGGGTCATGCACCCTAAGAAGACCAGAACGGCAAGCGAGAAAATGACGCTGGTCAGGAACGTGACCCCCAACACTTTCAGCCAGTATTTCTGCCCGCCGTCGAATAAGGCGCGCACGCCCAGTTTTTCCTCGCCGCCTTCCGCACGCAAAACGCCCCACGTGACGGACGCAGAGGAGATGCCATACAGGACGAAACTCAGCAGGCTGATGACAATCGTCCCAACGAAGAAAAAGACGAAAAAGAGCGGCTCCTCCAGAAAGCGGGGCGGACCATACGCATCGAAGTCCACAAAGAGGAACGGCAACAAGAACAGCGGGATGAAAAACATGCCCGCCAGCGCCGGCAGGGCGCTGAACAGCCACAGCATTTTATGCTTCCATGTGATCTGACCCGCGCGGGTCAACACTTCGCCGAAATCGAAATTCATGCTTTCACCTCGTCAATCATCAATCATCAATCATCAATCGCCAATCGCAAATCGCCAATCCAAAATCTAAAACCCAAAATCTAAAATCTAAAATCCCAAATCCAAAATCCCAAATCCCCTCACTCCCATTCGATGGTGGCGGGCGGTTTGCTCGTAATATCATACACCACGCGGTTAATCCCGTCCACTTCGTTCACGATGCGGTTCGCCACCCGCGCCAGCAAATCGTGCGGCAGGCGCGCCCAGTCGGCGGTCATAAAATCCTCGGTCGTCACCGCGCGGATGACCGCCGCCTCCTGATACGTGCGCTGGTCGCCCATCACGCCCACCGAACGCACGGGCAGCAGCACGACGAACGCCTGCGATGTCTCTGCGCTCTTCCCCAAAAAGCCCGCTTTGGACAACTCCTCGAGCAGGATGGCATCCGCCGCCCGCAGACGTTCCACACGCTCGCGCGTCACCTCCCCGAGACAGCGCACGGTCAGCCCCGGACCCGGAAACGGCTGCCGCCAAACCAGCCTTTCCGGCAGCCCCAGCGCTTCTCCCACTGCCCGCACCTCGTCCTTGAACAGATAGCGCAGCGGCTCGACCAGTTCGAACTGCATATCCTCCGGCAGTCCGCCCACGTTGTGATGCGTTTTGATTTTCTCGGCTTTGTTTCGGTCCGGCGCAGACGATTCGACCACGTCTGGGTAAATCGTTCCCTGCACGAGGAAGCGCGGCTGTCCAAGCTGCCGCGCCTGCGCCTCGAAGATGCGGATGAACTTCTCGCCGACGATTTTACGTTTTTGCTCCGGGTCGGTCACCCCTGCCAGCGCGGAGAAAAATTCATCGGAGGCATCCACGCTGATGAGTTCGGCGTGCAAATGGTCTCGAAATGCCGCGGCGACCTGCGCCCCTTCGTCTTTCCGCATCAGTCCCGTATCCACGAAGACCGCCACGAGTTGATCGCCGACCGCCTTGTGTACCAGCGCCGCCGCCACCGAAGAATCCACGCCGCCCGAAACCGCCGCCAGCACGCGCGGTCCCTGAGCCTTGTCGAAGGGATCCCTGCCCACCTGCCTGCGGATGCGCTCCACCGCTTCTTCGATGATGGATTGAGGCGTCCAGTTGGGCTTTGCCCCGCAGACCTCGGTCACGAACCGCCGGAGCAGTTTGTCTCCGTTGGGGGTGTGATGCACTTCCGGGTGAAACTGCACGCCGAAGTATTTGCGTTTCATGTCGCCCATCGCTGCCAGCGGACTGTTGCCCGAGCGCGCCAGCGCGATGAACCCCTCGGGCAGTTTGGTGATGCGATCGCCGTGCGACATCCACACTTTGCAAATGCCCTCCAGCAGGGTGCCGGGCAGGTTAAGTTCGATTTCGGCGGGACCGTATTCCCGTTTGGCAGAGGCATCCACCTGACCGCCCAGGGCGTGAGTCAGCGCCTGCATCCCGTAGCAGATGCCGAGGATGGGCAGTCCTGTTTTGAAGATGAAATCCTGAATGTACGGGGCGTCTTGTTCGTACACCGATTTGGGTCCACCGGAGAGGATGAAGCCCTTGGGGTTGATGGCGAGTATTTTTTCCATGGGCGCATCCCACGGGAACAACTCGCAATAGACATGCGCCTCGCGCACGCGCCGCGCGATGAGTTGCGCGTATTGGGAACCGAAATCCAAAATTGCAATTGAGTCCATGGAGAAACCCTTGTCGAAAGTTGAAAGTCGAAAGCAACCTTCGACTTTCAACGATTACGATGTTATTGCCTGTCTCGCCAGCGCAATCGCGCCCAGCAGTCCGGCGCGGCTTCCCAAGCCGGGATGGACGATGAACTCGTCAATGTGGCGGGTTATGGCGGGCGATTGGACGTAGCCGTTCAAAATCTCCTGCACCTCGCGGCGGATGAGGGGAAGCAAGTCTTCGCGCCCGCCCACGCCGCCGCCGATGATGATGCGCTGAGGGGAAAAGGTGACGATGTAGTTGACCAGCGCCAGAGCGATGTAGTGCGCCTCCAGCGCCCAGGCGGGATGATCGGGCGGGAGCGTTTCGGCGCGCTGACCCCAACGCTTCTCCAGCGCAGGACCCGATGCCAGCCCCTCGAAGCAGTCCTTGTGAAAGGGACAGGCGCCCTCGAACGGGTCGCGGACGCGGTCGTGCGGAATCAGGATATGACCCATCTCAGGGTGGAGCAGCCCATGCAGGAGTTTGCCGTTTGCCATCATGCCGCCGCCGATGCCGGTGCCCACCGTCAGGTAGAGGAACGTGTCGAGTCCCTGCGCCGCGCCCCAGGTCCACTCGCCGAGCGCCGCGCCATTGACGTCGGTATCGAACGCGATGGGAAGGTCGAAGGCGGAACGAAGCGTCCCGACGATGTCGGCGTCCGTCCAGCCGGGCTTGGGGGTGGAGAGGATGCGTCCGTAGGTGGGTGAATCAGGATTCGCGTCGAGCGGACCGAACGAGGCAACGCCCAGAGCAGAGAGTCTGCCGAAGTCCCGTTCCGCTTCCTGGAAGAAGAGAAGGGCTCGTGTCAGCGTTTCTGCGGGGGTAGTGGTGGGGAAACGCTCTTCACGGCGAATGTCGTCCGGCGCTGTTCCCACCGCGCAGAGGAATTTTGTCCCGCCGCCTTCGATACCGCCGAAGAGAGGTGTCATGGACCCCATTTTAATCGCTGAGCGTAGGGAATGAGAACCACATTGGGGCGCGAGTCGGTGTACACGATTTCCACCTGCCCGCCAACATAGACATCGCTAATCGGAGCGAAGGCAACGAGGACGAAACTGGCGTCGGGCGCCCAGAGCGCTTCGTTCATGAGCTCGAACGTGTCGGGGCGCAGGACGGTTCGCCCGGTTACGCCGTCGGGAGCGGAGCGCACCAGCTGCATCGGCGCACGCTCGACGAATTCCTGCTCCGGGCGGAAGTTGACAAAGAAGTAATACAACTGACCGTCGGGGGCGAGGTAGGCATCGGAGGGGATGTTGTACGTGCCGTCGCCGGCTTCGCCCGGCAGGAGCGTGGTCACGTTGCCGGTGGATGCGTCCACACGCCACATGCCAGCCGTGAACATGCCCATGTAGGGAAACGCCGAATACAGGGCAGCGCTGTCGGCGGTCCAGTTGGGGTCGCCGCAGCAGATGACCGCGCCGTCTGCGCCGTTCAACCGCACCAGCGCGCCGCCGCTGGGGTAGTAAATGGCGGATGAACTGCCCTCGTAGTAGCCGAGCGAGATGAGCAATTTCTGCCCGTCGGGCGAGTATTTTTCGGGCCAGTACAGTTCGCGCGGGATGAGCAGTCCGCCGCCCGCGTCATCCCACAGGTCTTCGATGACAAGGTTGGAGACGCCCGTCTCCAGCGAATAGAAGTTCAAACCGCCCCTGCCGTAGGCAATGCTCCGCCCATCGGGAGAGAAGACCGGTGAGTTGATTCTTGTGAGGAAGGGATTGTTTTCGTCCACCTCGCCGCCGTCCAAGAGCATGCGCCTGCCCGAACCGTCTGCCTGAATCAGAATCATCTGATTGTTTGCCACATAGACGACACTGCCGTCCAGCGGCGAAACATCGTAAGAGCCGACCGAATCGGACTCGAAGGTGATCTGGCGCGTCGTCACTCCGTCCCGTTCCATGCGAAAGACCTGGGAGAGGTTGGCGCTGTCGTTGCCGAGGTAGTACAGGCTGTGAGGGAGCAGGGAGGCGGGTTCGTCCGGCGCAGGGGTGATGCCCGCCGTCGGCGCATCCGGCGCCACTGCCGTGAGGGTGGAAGCGACGATGGTTGCCACCTGGTCGGGCGGGGAGGTCGCTTCGCCGCCCCCCAGCGGTGAATTGCACGCCAGCGCGGCGAGAGTCAGCGAAAGAAAGACACTGAAAAAACGCAATTTTTGATTCATTTCAACCTCGAATTTATAAAATACGGAGACACTGAAACATTCGTGTCTCCGTAAGTCAGACTATACGGCGGATGCCTTTGTTCCCGTTACACCTGCTCGAATCGTTCCACCGGCACGACGAACAGCGTGGCGCGCCGCTCGCCCGAAGGCAGGGGCGGCAGTTTGGCGCGAATCAACTCCAGGCAGGATTCCACGCGCTCATCCAGCACGCCCAGCAGAAGGGTCACGATGCCGCTCCGCAAAAAACCACCGGTGGACGCCACGCGCGTCACGCGGTACTTTTCGGCGGTCAGCGCCTGGGTCACTGCGTCGGCATCGTGGTCTTTGACAATCAGGATAATCATTTTCATGGTTCACGCTCCTCGCTACATCTCTTCGAAGTGTTCCACCGGCAAAGCAAAAATGGTGGCGCCCCCCACCGTGACCGGAACAGGCGTCGGCATGGGAAGCGGCGAACCCTCCAGCGGCAGGGTCAGATATTCGATGTGCTGTTTGCAGGTCTCTTGTAGTATCTTGATTGCCTGTTCTTCCATGCCTTTACGCAAACCGATTAACAGCGTCGCGTTGCGGCGTCCCAGAAAACCGCCCGCGCTGAAAAGATACACCACCGGCATCTTCAATCTTTCGAGGGCGCGGGTCGCCTCGTCGCGGTCCTGTTCCTGAACCACCGCCAGCATCAATAAACGAATTTGTTCATTCATCGGTTCTCTCTCTTCTCCAGTCCGTATGCTTTTACCACCGGTAACACCAAAAGCACGCCGGTTTCATGGTCGCGCAGGTCGCCGACCACTCGTTGTGTGGCTTCGAGGATGTTGTCTATCATAGACTCATCTTCGGCAGTTGTAAAGACTGTACGGCTGAACGTTTGCGACAACTCGTAGAAATCCTCCAGAGAAGGCATCAAGGGAATATCGTCGCGCAATCCGCCTTTCAGCCGCAGGCGGCGCATGCCCGTGCTGAGCATCACCGTTGCGCGCTGGACTCCAGCCGCCTCCCAGGCTTCCAGCAAGGGATCGAGCAACTCGGGATTGTGCATGACAAACAGAATGAAGAACATCAGGCTTCCTCCTCTGACTCTGAACGATTTGACGCTTCAGGCTGGACCTCAGCCTGCTCAGCCTCCAACGGCTTTTTCTCCATCCCGTGCCTTTTTTGCGCAAACAGATACCGCAGGATGGGCGGCGTAATCAAGGTGGTGGCAAGTACCATCACAACCACCGCCGAAAATTCCTCATGAGGCAAAAGCCCCTGGCGAATCCCCACATCTGCCACAATCAACCCCACCTCGCCGCGCGAGATCATCCCTGCACCCAGGCGGAAGGCTTCCCGTTTGTCGAGCCCGCCCAGCCGCGCGCCCCAGCCGGCGCCCAGCCATTTGCCGATGACCGCCGCCAGGATGATGACGATTGTCAGCAAAAGGGAATCCAGCCGAAATTCCCGCAAATTGATGGATAAGCCGATGTTCACAAAAAATACCGGCACGAATAAACCGTATGCCAGCGCATGTGCGCCGTTCTCGATTTGTTCCTTTTCCGGGCAGCGCCCCAGCATGAGCCCCGCCAAAAATGCGCCGGTAATCGCCGCCATGCCGCCTAGAAACTCCGCCGCGATGCCATAGATAAACATGACAATGAGCGAAACCGTCAACAGCCCCTGGCTGATGGGCAGTTTGGCGGTCTGCCGGATGATCCAGGGCAAACCCCACAGCCCAAGCAGGACCGAAAGGGCAAGGAACAATGCCATCCTCAGCAAAATCGCCAGAACATCCGCCGCCGTCTCACCGCCTCCTTGAATGCCCAGAAAGACGGAAAGAAACAGGATGATCAAAATATCGTCGAACACCGCGGCGCCCAGCAGGCTCAAACCGATGCGGCTGCGCAGAGCCTTCAATTCAATCAGCGTTTGCGCAGAGATGCTGACGCTGGTCGCGCCAAGTGTCAGACCGAGGAAAAGAGCCGAGTTTGAATCCAGCCCAAACAGTGCGCCGGCACCCCATCCCATCAACACCGGAAAGACCACTCCCCAAAAACCCGCCAGCGAAGCCACGTGCAGATTTTGCCGCATCTCGCTGAAGTGAAGTTCCAGCCCGGCGAGAAACATGAGCAGAAGCACGCCAAACTCGGCAAACTCCGTGATCGTTTCCGCCATGCTGTGCTGGATGAACGGCAGAGCGAGCAGGTTGAGCAGCGAGGGACCCAGCACAATGCCCACGAGCAATTCGCCCAGCACGGAGGGTTGTCCGAGCCGCACGCTGATATAACCAGCCGTTTTTGCACAGAAGAGAATGACGGATACCAAAAAGGCAAGTTGAAGAAAGGCAGCCATGAGGTTTTCAAGAGTATACAACAGGTTTGAATGAAGAATCCCTTTTTCGCCGCCCGCTCGACCCGACGCCGCTCTTTACAGCGGCTGTTTGGACGGAATGCCCGGCTTGCGCGGATATTTGGGAGGCGTTGCCGCTACTTTTTCCACCACCACCAGGTAGCGGTCATCTGCCACGCCCGGCAGATGCACCGGAATCAACTGCTCCAATTTGCCGCCCAGCACTTTCATGGCGTTCTCAGCCGCCTGCGCTTCGGCGGGTCCGCTTTCGCCTTTTTGGGCAAGCATCCGTCCGCCGATTTTGAGCAGCGGAATGAGATACTCGCTCAGCACATTGAGATTCGCCACCGCGCGCGCCACCGCCCAGTCATACGCTTCGCGGTACTTGGGATTTTGTCCCAAGTCTTCCGCGCGTTTTTGAATGACCTCCACACCTTCCAGCCCCAGCACGCTGACAATGTGCTGACAGAACATGGCTTTCTTGCCCACCGATTCCACCAGCGTCAGTTTCATGCTGGGGTAGAGAATTTTGAGGGGAATGCCCGGGAAACCGGCGCCCGTTCCCACGTCTATGAGACGATGCGGCGGGTTTGCCTTCCATGCCAGCACACACGAGAACGAATCCAGAAAGTGCTTGGTGCGGATCGAGTCCATGTCGCGGATGGCGGTCAGGTTGAACTTCTGGTTCCATTCCATCAGTTCCTTTTCGTAGGTGATGAGCGCCATCACCTGCCGCCCGGTCATGTGGATGTGAAATAGTTCCTGCGCTTCGCGGACGAGTTTTTCCATGATGGAAAAATTATAACGCCCAAACGGCTCGTTTCCTCTTTCATCTTTCCTCTTTCTTTCCTCACTCCATCAACGAAAAAAGAAAGAAAAAAGACCGCCATTGCTGACGGTCTTTTCATGCAGATGGATGTTTACTTTTTCACATCCTCTTCTTTCGTGACAGCCTTTGTCCGTTTGAAGCGGCGGTAGAGCGCGCGCCCGCCCAGGAAGGTTCCGTATGCCGGGATGGCAATCAGGATCAGCGAGGGCAGATACGTCAGGAAGAGGCGGATCAGGAAGCGGGTGAAGCCCTGCGTGAAGCCGATCAAATCCTGGATGGCGTCGTTGGCAGTGCCTTGCAGTTTCCAGCCGCCGATTTCGATGGGCTTGACCTTCTCCTCGGCAATCAATTGAATGCTGATGGCAGAGAGCGCGGCAGACTCCTCGTAGTATTGAATCTGCCCCTTCAGCGATTCAATCTCCGCTTGAAGGTTCTGGACCTGCATGTAGATGGCGAGGATATCCTCCGCCTTTTCCGCCTTGTCCATGATGCGGAGCAGATCTTCGACTGCCTTTTCCTTCGCCGCCAGGCGGGACTTTAAATCCACATACTGGCTGGTCACATCCTGCCCGGAGCGGTTCTCATAATTGACCTTGACCACGTCCGTCTTGATCTTTTCCAGCGCCTCGTCCAGGCGTTCAGCCGGCACGCGAATGGTGATGCTGGCTTCAGGCACTTCGATTTGATTGGGTCCGTAGGTGGACTGGTACAGGTTGGAGGACACCACAAAGCCGCCCATGTCCACTGCCATTTGAGCGATCTCATCCATGCGCGTCTTGGGGTCGGCGACGACGATGCTCATGTCCACGTTTTGGATGACGAGGCGTTCGCTCGCGGCGACGGCGGCTGTCTGCTCATACGATTTATCGTAGCCGCTCGAACCATCCATAAATTCGATGGCTGGCTGGGGCGCCAGCATGACCTCCGGCGCGCCTCCGCCGCCATAACCGCTATCGAGGCTGCGGTTGATGTTGCTGAAAGCGCCGCCTCCCATCGAAAACAGTCCGCTGACAACGCCCACCAGCGTCAACACCACCACGGTGGTAATCGCCACGGTAATCAAAGTCCTTTTCATGGGTTCTTCTCCTTCGTGATCGTAAGGTGATTTCACCCTAGAGACGAATCGCGTGCCGCAAAGTTCCTGCCCCCCACCCATCCTCCTCCAAATTCCGCTTAAATTGCCCAAAATTCAAAAACACACCTGCAGAATTTTGGGGAGGTGACCGTCGCAGATACTCGAAGAGTGCAGGGCGGAAAGGTCACCACCCCTCGGCAAGGCGGATGGCGTGTTTTTCGGGCAATTTTGCCTCGCGGATGCGCTGCTGGACTTCGGCGATGTCATATTCCACTCGCCGCGGCTCCCACACGTGACCGTCCGTCTCGTAGATGGCATACGCCGCGCGCGGATCGCGGTCACGCGGCTGACCGACCGAACCGGGATTGATAATTGCCCGCGGGCGCAGCGGATAATGTTCCCCTGCGCGAATCGGCGCCAGGCTCACACGGTCATTGTCCACATTCAACTGGAACATGCACTGCAAATGCGAATGCCCCACAAAACACCATGGGGTGGTGAAATGGTCGAAGTTCAGGCGCGCCGAAAGCGTGTTCAAAATATATTCCCACACCGAGTCGCGCGGGCTGCCATGCACAATGCTCACTTCCCCACGCACCTTCAGGTTCGAGGGCAGGGAGCGCAGAAAATCCATGTTATCCGCCGTCAGCACCCGTTCGTGATATTCCAGCGTGCGGCGCGCATCCGTATTGAACACATCCAGCGGTATCTTGCCGATGACCGCCATATCGTGATTGCCCAAGATGCAGGTCAAATTGGGGATTTCACGGATTTCTTCAATCACTGCGTTGGGGTCGGGTCCGTAACCCACCATATCCCCCAGGCACCAGGTTTCATCCACAGGACCCGCGTCTTTCAACACCGCTTCCAAGGCGGTGTAATTGGCATGAATATCCGATATGACTAAAACGCGCATTCTACTCCAACAGCGCCGCAACACGTTCGACGATGATTTCAGCCGCCTCGCTTTTACTCATCAATGACAACGATTCCCTGCGCCCGTCGGCAAATAACAGCGTGATGCGATTGGTCTCGACGGAAAACCCCGCATCGGAAGCGGAAATATCGTTTGCGGCAATCAAATCCAGTTTCTTGGATTGTAACTTATTTGCCGCATTTTCAAGAAGACTTTGCGACTCTGCCGCAAACCCCGCCACCACCTGTTTTCGCTTCGCTTCGGACCTCAAACCTGACACTGCTTTCAAAATATCTTCCGTCGCTTCGAGTTCGATTTGCGGAATCCCGCCCTCTTTCTTGATTTTGTTTTCCGCCACCGTCTTCGGGCGGAAGTCTGCCACTGCCGCTGCCATGAGCAGCGCGTCGCAGGCGGGGAACTCTTTTAGTACTGCATCCAGCATCTGCGCGGCTGTTTCCACGCGAATCACCTTTGCCCCCACCGGCGGAGTCAATGCGGTGGGC
The DNA here is from genome assembly GCA_020723805.1 of Anaerolinea sp. Classification (GTDB taxonomy): domain Bacteria; phylum Chloroflexota; class Anaerolineae; order Anaerolineales; family Villigracilaceae; genus Defluviilinea. The sequence continues at coordinate 41,150 of DYID01000030.1, forward strand.
GTGGTAATCAACGTCACCTGTGCGCCGGCGTCGAGCGCGGCTTGCGCGAGGGCATATCCCTGTTTGCCGGAGGAACGGTTGGTGAGGACGCGCACCGGGTCGAGCGGTTCCTGAGTCCCGCCGGCGGTGACCAAAACCCGTTTTCCGGCGAGCAAGCCTCCCCGTCCGAGAACGAGGCGAATGTGTCCGATGAGTTCGGGCGTTTCGGGCAGGCGTCCCTTTCCCGTCAGTCCCGAGGCGAGGTGTCCCTCCGCCGGTTCGATGATGTACGCGCCTCGTTTGCGGAGCGTGTCGATGTTCTTCTGCGTGGCAGGGTGGTCGTACATGCCGCCGTCCATCGCGGGCGCAACGATGAGCGGACAGGCTGCGGCAAGCGCCGTGACCGTGAGCAGGGTGTCCGCCTGCCCGTGTGCGAGTTTGGCGAGGGTGTTGGCGGTGCAGGGCGCAATGACCAGCAGGTGAGCGGCGTGACCCAGTCCCACGTGCAGGACATGCGCCTCACTGCCCCACAGGTCGGCATCGGTGTAGGCGCGGCGTCCGGTCACCGATTGGAAGGTGAGCGGTGTGACGAATTTTTCGGCGGAGGCAGTGAGAATGACATCCACCTGCGCGCCCGCCTGTGTCAGTTTGGAGGCGAGGTCGGCGGCTTTATAGGCGGCGATGGAGCCGCTTACCCCCAGTACGATCCGCTTGTTTGAAAGGATGGACATGCGAATATTATACATCTCTGCCCGCCTCGAAATAGCAAAAGGGGAGAGGTTACATGGATGGGTGGAGAAATGCTTACCACAGAGCCCGTGGGGACACGGAGAAAAACAAGAAGGGATCTCTGGTGATTGCCCACCTCTTTGGCGCAACGGGATTCGGCGGGAAATAAATCTGACTTGGAACGCCAGCCTGCAGGGCTTCCATGAATTGAGCAGGCGGCTTTAGCCCCGCGAACCCTCACCAGAGGATTTCCGTGTACTTGTCTCACCCCTTCACACCGTCTATAATACCTTTGCAAGGCAAACCATCGGCATTGGAGGCGAGCAATGAAACTTTCCCCGTATGAACTGTATGACCTGCTCAATCGTCCCGGTCCGCTTTGGCTGGCAGACGCCGACTTGAGCGATGCCCGCCTGCGCAGCGCCAACCTGCGGCGCTTCATTCTCATTGGGGCGAACCTGAGTAAAGCCATCCTCAGCAATGCCGATTTGAGCGAGACCGACCTGACCGAAGCCAACCTGAGCGAGAGCGTGCTCACCGAAGCCAACCTGAACAAGAGCATTCTGGTCAAAGCCGACCTGAGCGGGGCAAACCTGGGCGGGGCGAATCTCAGCGAAGCCAACCTGGGGAGCGCCCGCCTCAGTCATGCGGTCATCAGTGAAGCCAATTTGCGCGAAGCGAACCTGCGCGGCGCGAAACTGGTGCGAGTCAACCTCAACAAGTCGAACCTGCTTGGCGCAAACCTGGGCGGCGCGGACCTGAGCGAAGCCCGCATGGTCGAGGTCAACATGCGGGACGCGAAATGCGTCAAGACCAGCCTCAACGGCGCGAACATCGCCGACAGCATTCTCGTCGAGGTGGATTTCAGCCGCGCGATTCTGCTGGGGGCGAATCTCAGCCGCAGCAATCTGACCCGAGCCGACCTGAGCGAAGCCAATCTTTCCGCCGCCATTTTGAACGACGCCGACCTGCATCACGTCAATCTGAGCGGCGCAGACCTGCATGGCGCGTCCTTCCTGAACGCCAATTTATGCGGCGCCAATCTGAGCGGCGTCAACCTCCAGAACGCGAGTTTCGTCAAGGCGCGCTACAACGCCGCCACGCTGTGGTCCCAAGGTTTCGACCCGCAAGCCGCCGAAGCGGTGCTGGTTCAGGAAGGGTAGAACAGCGCAATGTAGCCATTCATTACTTCACTTATGCTCGAACTTCATCGAAAAGGACTTCCCCGCGGCAGGAAGGCATGGTTGCTTGCCCACATCATAAAACTACGCATAATAAAAAAAACATCCATATCATGGCACAGAAATATCCTGCCCACAAACGCCACAGCCCTGCATAAGCAGGGCTGTGCAAATATAAAACAGGTGATAATCTACCTACGGCACGCCGAACCTCAACTGGGAATTGAGCGGCGCCCAGGTGTTGTTGTAGGTCGGGAAGTAGAACACGCTCGACATCTGCTCCAGCGGAATGCCCATCGTCTCCGAGAAACTGTACAGCGTGTTGTTGGCATAGGATTGCAGGCGGATCGCCGCCACAATCTTCTTGCTGGTGTCCAGGCTCTCGACGATGACCGGTCCGCCGCTGACATTGAAGTACAGGCGCTGTTCTTCGCGTCCCTGCATCTGCTGTTCCCAGACCGCTGTCCCGCCGATGGTGATGCGCACGGTGGTGGGGGTGGTCTCCAGGTTGCTGACGCGGATTTGCGAGTTGAGCGGCGTCCAGGTGTTGTTGTAGGTCGGGAAGTAGTACTTGTGCGAGAGCAGTCCTTCCGGCACGCCCATCGTCTCGACGAAGGAGTACAGGATGTTGTTGGCATACGATTGCAGGCGGATCGCCGCCACAATCTTCTTGCTGGTGTCCAGGCTCTCGACGATGACCGGTCCGCCGCTGACCGGGAAGTACAGGCGCTGTTCTTCGCGTCCCTGCATCTCCCGTTCCCAGACCACGCTGCTGCCGATGGTGATGCGCACGGTGGTGGGGGTGGTCTCCAGGTTGCTGACGCGGATTTGCGAGTTGAGCGGCGCCCAGGTGTTGTTGTAGGTCGGGAAGTAGTAGCGGTACGAAAGCATCTGGTCTGGGATGCCCATGGTCTCGGAGAAGCTGTAGAGGGTGTTGTTGGCATACGATTGCAGGCGGATCGCCGCCACAATCTTCTTGCTGGTGTCCAGGCTCTCGACGATGACCGGTCCGCCGCTGGCGTTGAAGTACAGGCGCTGTT
>DYID01000031.1 GCA_020723805.1 Anaerolinea sp.
CCTTTTTACTCCATCTTTCTCCTGCCCAACTTTGCTCAAAGAGCCAAAGTCGAGGTTCACTCTTTTTGACTTTTATTCTCCATGTGGCGGGCATAAACCGAGCGGGGCGAAACTTATATCCGTATGCACGATATATGCCTCACTGGGCAGATCCGATTGTGGTTGTGAAAATCTGATACTGGCAGGTCACGTATTCGTTTGCTTGAACGCCTCTGACGCGGTTACTTTCCCGTCAACGCTTCGACTGCCCCTTCCAGCGTCCATGCGGGTTGCGGCGGTGACAGGGTGTGGGTGGCGTGCAGTTCGTCCAGCAAGCGTGCGGCGCGGTCTTTCGTGTCCGAGGTGGCGGCAGGGTGGGAAAGGATAAGGGTCAGCCAGCCAGCCGCGAGGTCGGGGTTGAAGCGGGATTCGAGTTGGGCGAGTCCCGCGAGGGTCATCAGCATGAGCGGGGCGGAGTTGATTCGCCGCGCATGCCGCAGGGAGTCCAGATAGAGCGTTCGGGCTTCGGCGTCTTCGCCCGCGTGCAGGGTCGCGTCGGCGAGGTAGGCGAGGGTGATGGCAATATCCCAGCCCTCGAAGTATTCGCCGAAGATTTCGAGACTCTTTTGGAAGCAACCCCGCGCTTCGTCGTAATGACCGTCCGTCATCGTTGCCAGACCGAGGTAACGATACGCCGTTCCCATGCCCCAGCGGTTTTGAGTCTGCTCGCACAGGGCAATGCTCTCGCGCATGGCAGCTTTGGCTTCTTCGTATCGTTTGAGCGCAATCTGCGTATCCACGAGGAAGTTCAAGCCCAGCGAAATGGAATGCGGGTCGCCGACTTTGCGAAAGAGCGCGAGACCCTCCTGCATTTGATCGTAGCCTTTTTGGTATTCGCCCATCAGGCTGTCCACGTGACCGAGGTTGTAAATTCCGTAGGCGATGAACCAATCATTGTGAGATGCGCGGGCATACGCGAGACCTTCTTCGATAAGCGACTTTGCCTCAAGATAATCGCCGTTCAGATGTTTGAGCGTGCCGCTGAAGATGAGCGCGTCGGCGAGGAGGAATTGTGCGTCCGCCGAGCGAAGGAGGGCAATGCTTTTATCGTACAGTTTCTGCGCGCGGGCAAACTGACCGCTGCGGAAGTACAGCAAGCCCTGCTGCACGAGGGTCGCGCCGAGGGCTTTGTTTGTTTGCGCGTCGCGAGTTTCGCCGTTCAGTGCACGCACGAGCAACTCCAACTGGTCAATGCCTTCGCGGATCATGCTCGATACTTCGTAATACCAGCCAAAGGAGCGGACAGACTTGCCGAGCGAATCGAATTTTTTGTTTTGGATGCCCCAATCCCACGCGGTGCGGAGGTTATCCAGTTCGGCGGTCATCTCGCGCATGGCGGATTGTTGAAGTCCGCTCTTCAATTTCGATTCGTGGTCGGCGGCAAAGGCGAGATAATGTTCGCTGTGACGGTCGCAGGTCTGGCGACAGCACGGCTCGTCCTCTTCGAGATGAGAAAAGGCAAATTGACGGATCGCCTCATGCAGGCTGTAGTGTCCCGCCTCGGTGCGCTTCACGAGGGACTTGGAGACGAGCGATGCCAAAAGCGGCAGACTCGCCCCCGCGACCTTTTCCGCGGCGCGGCGGTCGAAGCCGCCGTGAAAAATCGAGAGGCGGCTGAGTGTGCCGCGCTCGGTGTCGGATAACAATTTCCATGAATGGTCGAAGGAGGCGCGCAGGGAACGATGCCGTTCGGGCAGGTCGCGCATGGAGGCGGCGAGAAAATCCACGTTGGCTTCGATCTCGCGCGCGATCTCACCGCAGGTGAGCATTCCAACCCACGCCGCGGCAAGTTCGATTGCCAGCGGAACCCCCTCCACGAGGCGGCAAATCCGCGCCACTTCGAGCCGCTCCGCTTCGCCGACCTCAAAATCGGGCTGGATGTGCCGCGCCCTTTGCAGGAACAACACCGCCGCGCTGTACTCATCCAGTTTGTCGGCAAACTCGACGGGCGGCACGGGCAGACCGTGCAGTTCGTAGGTCCATTCGCCGTGCAGGTTCAGTCGTTCACGTGAGGTCGCCAGGATTTTCAGGGACGGAATCCGCTCGAGGAGTTCGGATACCAACTCCACTGCCTCCGCAGACTGCGCGATGAGATGTTCGAGATTGTCCAATACAAGAAGCGCGGATTGCTTCATCGCGCTGGACATGTGCCCGATCAACTGCTCCTTCAAATCGGCGGGACCCGAAAACGAAAACTCCAGCGCCTCGGCAACCGCAGGGACGATTGATTCTGCCGCATTGACCGAAACCAACGGGACGAAGTGGACTCCGTCGGGAAACCTGCCGCGCTGGCGGGAGGCGAACTCGATGGCGAGCCGCGTCTTGCCGATGCCGCCGATGCCCGTCAACGTGAGCAGGCGGCATTGCGGGTCATTGAAGATTCTTTCCATTGCCGCAAGTTCGGGGTCGCGTCCCAGAAGCGGGGAGGGAGGCAAAGGCAGATGGTGAGGAGCAGGCTTGAATGGGGAAGAAGCGGGGTGTGAGTCGGGTTGGGAGGCGCGCAAGCGTCCGAGAGTCAAATCCCCGCGCGCGACGCGGATGAAGGTCGGTTTGTCGTCATTTGAAATTTGGAGCGCGTCGGCGAGCAGCGCGGCGAGTTGTTTGGAGGGACGGCGTTCCCCCGATTCGATCTTGCGCAGGGCAAAGACGGAACAGCCCGCGCGCGCCGACAATTCCTCCTGCGTCAGGTCGAGCGCTTTGCGGCGTGATTTGATCCATTCTCCGAACGAAGCGGGCGTTTCGGTTTCCATGCTCCTCATTTCATGGCGATAAAAAATTGTAGCACAGTTTGGGTGAGTTTCTGGGTGAGCGGGTCGCCCCGCAAGGCGCGGGTGTGGATGTTTAATGGCGTCAATCAAACAATCGCAAAGGAGTTGAAATGAACATCTATCTCTTGAACCTGCTTCGCTTTGTCCACGTAGTGGCTGGCATTTTGTGGGCGGGCGCGGCAATCTCCTATCTTTTCTTCGTCAAGCCTTCGGTCACAGCCATCGGCGCGGCGGGACCGCAATTCATGAAGAATCTGATGGAGCGGCGCAAATATCCGATCTTCATGATGGTCACCAGCCTGCTGACGGTGTTGGCGGGCGGCGCATTGTACTGGGTCTTTTCGGGCGGCTTCCGTCTGGCTTATATGACGACAGGCGCGGGTTTGGGCTTCACCATCGGTGCGATTGCCGCGTTGATCGCCTTCCTGTTCGGCACATTTGGCATCGGTCCCACCGCCGCGCAGATGGGCGCGTTGGGCGGGCAGATCGCCGCCTCAGGGCAGGGTCCCACCCCCGAACAAGCCGCGAAAATGCAGGCGTTGGAAAAGAGACTCAACTTCGCAGAACAGGTTGACTTCATCATGCTGGTCATTGCCATGCTGACCATGGCAACGGCTCGCTATTGGAACTTTTAGTTGCCAGCCGCCCTGCAATGGCGGCAGGATATTTATTGCGGTCGGAACTCATTCGAGGGGATGGGCGTTAAGCGCATCCCAAAAAATCAATGGAGAAAATCATGAACAACGTACAACGTTTATTACGCCTTCCAGCCACTCAACTGATATTAGCCTTTATGCTTTCTATTGCGCTGGTGGCAATTATTGCGGTCATGGATTATTCAATCGAGCCGCGCCCCTCGCTGCTCCTAAGCCGCGCTATCGGCGTACTGCTTGCCGCGGGCGTCATCCTCCTGCTCGGACGGGCGATCCAGCGCAAAACGCTGGAAGAGATCGGCATTTCCCTGCGCGGAGCGGCGCCGCTGATCTTGCAGGGCGCACTGATCGGCGTCATCATGACAGGGATTGTCATCGGCGCGATGATGCTGATGGGCTGGTATCAAATCGTGGATGTGAATATTGACGCACTTGCGATCGGACGCGCATTGACAGCGTTTTTCCTGGTGGCGCTCTTTGAAGAATTGCTCTTTCGCGGCGTCCTCTTCTGGCAGTTGGATAACATGTTCGGTTCATGGCTGGCTCTACTCATCACCAGCGCGTTTTTCGGGGCAACGCATCTCGGCAATGCAAACGCCACTTTGTGGACAGGGCTGGCTGTGGCAATCGGCGGGCTAAGTCTCGGCGCGGCGTACCTGATGACGCGCAACGTCTGGGCGGCGGTGGGACTCCACTGGATGTGGAATTTTCTGCAAGGACCGATCTTTGGTTTTTCCGTCTCTGGGAACGCGACCTACAAAATGTTGACAGCAAACGTCAACGGTCCTGCGCTTTGGACGGGCGGTGCTTTCGGAGTGGAGGCTGGTTTGCCAGCGCTGATCGTAGCGACGCTTGCCAGCGCCGCGATGTTGTGGATTGCTGCGCGTCGCAAGCATTTTTCGTCTCCTTCCTGGGCGCGCCGCTGATTGTTGTGGAGCGTGTGACGGCAATGGCAAGGTATTTGTAACATCAGGTCAATTGAGGGATGCGTGTGAGCGCATTCCTCACAGCCAAAGGAGTAAATCATGTACAAGAACATCACCAAACCCGCCTTGAAAAACGCAGATGAAGCGGCAGCCGACTACCGATTTCAAACCGTGTGGTGGACGCCCGCCGCCATCGAGAAAGTCTGGGAGATTTTGGCTCACTACTCGGCATGGACAACCTGGTGGCGCGGCATTCGGAAGGTGGAAGTGCTGCGTCAGGGCGATGAAAGCGGCGTTGGCACGGTTTTGCGTCAGGGTTGGCGCAGTTGGATGCCGTACACGCTCGTCTTCGACCTTGAGATGATTCGGCTCGAAAGCAAACACTTGCTCGAGGGACGCGCAAGCGGCGATCTGGTGGGCGTCTGCAAATGGACGTTCAATCCAGTCAACGGCGGGACGGAGATCCGCTTCGATGTGAACGTTCGGACGGGTCGCTGGTGGATGAACCTGCCCATCCCGTTCGCGCCGCGCATCGTCCGCGCCAACTTCGAGACCATCATGCGCTGGGGGCGCGAGGGACTAGAATGGAAACTCGGCGCGCCCGTCACCTGACAAAAAGGGGAAACGATGAAACAACCCTCTTTCGCATCCATCACACTAAAAACTGCCGCTGTTCACACGGTCACATATTTCATCGTCGGAGTATTGTCGTTCGTTCTTCTGGACTACTCTGCAAAATACGCCGATCCCGCAGTCGCAAACTTTGTGCGTCAGACCGACCATCCGCTGGTGATGGCGGGACCATTCTTTCAAATCCTACGTGGGCTTCTGTTTGGCATCGTTTTTTACGCCCTGCGCGAAAGCATCTTTCCGCACAGGCGCGGCTGGCTGACGTTGTGGCTGGCGCTGGCGGTCATCGGCATTCTCTCGCCTTTTGGCGCCGCGCCCAGTTCCATCGAAGGGATGATCTACACCGTCCTGCCTGCTTGGTTCCACATTATCAATTTCCCTGAACTCTTCATCCAATCGGGTCTGCTCGCCTTCCTGACCCATTACTGGGTCAATCATCCCGAAAAGCGCTGGCTCAATGGGTCGTTGGGCGTTGTGACCGCCATTGTTGTTTTGCTGTCGCTGTTGGGCGCGCTGTCCGCGTTTGGCATTCTCTCATAAACAGGGGCATGAAATGAAACCCTTCCTCAAACGTCACTCGCTGGTCATCGGTCTCATCCTGATGTTCCTCTACACATGGACGATTGACCTGTCCAATTCGGGCGTCCTGCCGTTTCAATTTCCGTTCGCAATCTACATCACCCTCGGCTGGGGATTCATCTTCGCTTCGCTCTTGATGACGTGGTTGACCCTCGGCAGGGACGCGGTCATCGCACTGCTGAAACGTTTCTTGATCTGGCGCGTCGGCTGGACGTGGTGGATGATCGCCCTGCTTCTTTCGCCCGTCTTGCAACTCGCTTCGGTCTTCCTGACCTCCTGGCTGACCCGCGTCCCCGCGGATTTTTCCCACCCGATGATTCGCGACGTTGTCCCGCTCGACGCGCCGCTGCTCGCGCTCGTCGTCCCGTGGCTTGTGTTTGAAATCCTCACCAACGGCGAAGAGATGGGTTGGCGCGGATATGTCCTGCCAAGATTGCAGGCGAAATACAACGCGTTGATCGCGAGTTTAATCGTCGGCGTGATTTGGAGCGTCTGGCATTTGCCGAAATTCTTCGGGACGGGCTTGAGCGGCGAACGTTCCTTCGTTTGGTTCACCATCGCTCATCTGGCTTTGGCGGTTTTATATACCTGGCTTTACAACAACACGCGCGGCAGTCTTCTGCTTGTGACTCTTTTCCATGCGACAGCAAATACTGCAGGAATATTCCTGCCCGTTTCGTTTGCAGTTCCTGGCGGAATTGAGCAAAACATTTTGGTCGTGCTGTATGTCATTGCCGCTTTCGTTGTGACCATCATCGCGGGCGCGAAGAACCTCTCGCGGACGGAAGAAAAGCAGGTGCAGGAATAAACCCATGAACGCACTGACGCATGAACACTTTCAACAATGGATGGAAACCTACGGCAAAGCCAGCGCGGAGAACGACCCGCGCGCCTCGGCGAATCTCTTCGCGGAGCATGCCGCGTATTACGAAACGCCCTTCGCCGAACCGATGATCGGACGCGAAGCCATCTACGATTATTGGAACAAAGGCGCGCATTCTTTGAAAGACAAAGAGGCAACGTTCGACATTCTTTCGGTGAAAGATAACCTTGGCATCGCGCGATGGCAATCTAAATTCACCGTCATTGAATCGGGCAAACATCTCGCGCTGGATTGCCTGTTTGTGGTCGAGTTCGACAACAATGGCTTGTGTCAAATCTTTCGCGAGTGGTGGCACATTCAGGAATATTAAGTTGCGTAGCGGACGTTCTCAAACGTCCGCCTGAGAATCAAAATGAAAATACTCGAATACAACGACATTGACCCCCTGCAGGTCTTGCACCTCACCCTGCTCGCACTGGACTTCCCGTTCACGCCCGAACTTGCCGCGCATATGCGCCGCACCGACCCGCGCCCGTTCCCGTGCTTCACAGTCAACACGGTGGAGGAAGATAGGGTTTTGGGACAGGTGGGAGTCTTCCGCCTGCCGATGATCTCTACCGAGGGACGCGAGGACGTGGGCGGAGTCTGGGCGGTATCCACACATCCGCATCACGCGGGACGCGGAGTTGCTTCCGCTTTGCTGGAGGAGGCTCACAGCCGAATGCGCGCGGCGGGTCTGCGTTTCTCCACGCTTGGGGCAAGTCGTTCTAGGATTGCTTATCGCCTCTATCAAAAGCACGGATACCTGGACATGAACATTTGGGCAACCGCATTAACGCGCTGGGAAGTGGCGCACCAGCCCACCCGTCTGCGCGCTCAGCCTGTGGGCGCTGTCCTGAGCGAGTCGAAGGATCACGAAGGATACGATTTCGTCGAAAAGATATATCAAAACCTTGCCAGAGAGTATCTCGGTTTTGCGTGGAGACATCAGCCCTTCATCCGACTGCGCGATAAGGTCAAGTTGGAAGACATCTGGGTGATCTGGGAGAACCGCGAGCCCGTCGGGTACGTTTTTGCCCGCAATGAAAACCTGTTGTTGAAACTCGATGTTCAGATTTTACGAACGGACATCCACGCGGTGGAAGCCGTCGCCGCGGTCGCGTCGAAGTTGAAAACGTCGTATGTGCGGGTCACGCTGAGCCGCCCCTCGGACATTGCCGATTTCCAGCGCGCGGGCTGGCAGGTCGCGCACCCGAACTGGGACGCGTTCATGTTCAAGCCGCTTTTTCCAGATGTGACGGTTGAAGACGCGCGCCATCTCTTCGGCATCGGCACGGATCGGTTCCTCATCTCATGGCTGGATGTGACGTGAGTGCGACGTTCTCTAACGTCGCAGGCGGATGCGCTAGAGAGCGCATCCTACGCAGTGTGAGCAAATGGAAGGAACTTTTAAAACGTTCTCTTATGCCACGAGCAGACTGCCCTTCACCAGACAGGGAATCGCCATCTCATAAATCTCACCGTAAACTTCCTTCTCTGCGTCGAGAAAACAAAACGCGATGTCGTTGAATTTCTCGATATGCTTGCGCGCGTCATCGGCGATCAATTCAACAATACAGTCAACGCCCGCGAGGCGGAAGGTCTCGCGGGCAAACTCGACCTTTTCGGGTAGGACTTCAAACGTGGTCACCCGCCGCCCTGCTCCTCGCGCGGCGAGCGACAGCCAGAGCGTGGAATATCCCGCGCTCGTCCCAATTTCGACGACCTGACCCTGCGGCGCGTTTGCCAGCAGTAGGGCGAGAAATTTCCCCGTTTCGGGCGGGATCTGCCTCAGTCTTTGCATGCGCGATGTGCCGTCAGTGCGGTCTTCCAGATCGCGCGCTTCGAGAAAGCGCATTCGTTCGAGCATGACAGGTGGGATGGAATGGAACATAATTTGATCCTCCCAGAAGCCTTTAGGGTCTGAGAGACCCTAAAGGTCTTTTCAACTACATCGCGCTTCCCCCAATGGATTTCAACGAATCGGATTCTATTTCGTCTTCCGCGCCACAGCATTCGCCGCCTCCATTGCCGCAGCCGCAGCCCGATGACGACTGCACAGCGTTCGCGCCGCAGCATTCGCTGGAGCCGTCCGAACCGCAGCAGTCACTTGATTGTCCCGTAGGCGCGCCGCATCTCCCCAAACGGCGGGCAGGCTGGGGGGCGCGCGGAGCGTCCACGCCAGACTCTTTTCGGCGGCGAGTTGCTTCCCAATTTCAAAAACAGGCTGAAGCGCGGCGGTCAAATCCAGCGGTTCGCGGGTCAGTTTGAGTTGACCGATTTCCGCGCGGTTCAAATCCAGCACATCGCGGATGAGCGCGTCGAGATGGCGCGCGCTGCCGTAAATTCCTGATATGCCCGCAGCCGCTGACCGCTGTCGCCTTCCACATCGTCGGCATGACCGCCGATGAAGGCAATGCTCTCGTGACCATGCTCCAGCAGGTGCGTCATCGCCTGCCGAATGCCCGCCTCGTTGTCAATCTGCACGGATGAAACCGCATCCGCCCCGCTGATGGTGACGATGGGGAAGTTCGCCGCCCGCAGTTTTTGCACATAGTCCAGCACGGGTTTGCCAGTCAGCGGGTAGGCGAGAATCAAACCATCCGTGTTTCACTCGCCGATGGGCAGAAAATCCACATCGGCGGCGTGGACAGGAAAAGCGGGATGCGCCAGGGCGGGGAAGTCGGACGGGCTGGCGCCGCACGCCATAGCAGGTTGCAGCCGTGTTCCTGCGCGGCGCGGGTCACGCCCTGCGCCAGTTCACCGTAATAATCCGCCAAGATGGTGCGCTCATACAACTGCCAGCCCGAAAGAAAGCCCAGGGCGGCGCGGTGGTTTTTCTTGCGGCGGGGAGGGGCATGGGGCGATTCTACTACTGTCGCTAGAAGACGTCTCCCATAAAAAAACGCCAAGACGCAATTACGTCTTGGCTTCGGTTTTCGCGCCCGTTTGCGGGCAGGCTTATCTCTGAGGCTCGTTCAGAACGGGGCGGAACTTATACCCGTACACAATCAAACCTCTTTCATCCCCGTCATTGCGCATCTTGCGCGTGACCATCTCGACGGGCATGCCGATTTGCACTTCACTGTTGTCCACATCCGTCAACTGCGCGGTGACCATGGGACCCTCTTCGAGTTTGATCAGGGCTACTGTATAGGGCGCGGTCGTGTCATAGCCGGCGGGCGCTTCATAAACAGTGGTGTAGGAGTACACTTCACCCTTGCCGCTAAACGTGTAGAGTTCCTTGGCTTCGTCGCCGCAGTTTGGGCAGACATCGCGCGGGGGGAAGATTTTGTAATCGCAGTGCGGGCAGACCTCGCCGACCAGTCCGTAGCGTTGTTTCTTGAGTCTCCAGTGTCGTGGAATTTCCATAAGTGTGTTCCTTTCTGCGAGCGTAATTCTATGTGCCTGGACTCTCAAAGACTATCAGAAACCCATCCTTGCGGAAGTGTCATGAAGCATGAGAGTATTTGAAGTTTATCCTGCGCGTAGCCAGATTAGGTTGTTGGCGCTTAAGGAGTGGCAATTAGCGGATGAATAACAGACGAAGGAGCGGCGTCGGCGTGAAAAAAGACTTTTTGACGAGAACCCGCCTCCCGCTTAAGCCCGAAGCGGATTCGCCTCCCGATGCTATAATCCTCCCCCGATGCGTATCCTGCTGATCAACCAAGCCTTTGTCTCTCCCGAAGAACCCGGGCATACCCGCCACTTCGAGATGGCGAAATTCCTCCAATCGCGCGGACATGAACTGGTCATCGTCGCCAGCGACTTGAACTATCAGACCGGTCAGCGCACGGTGGCGCGCAGGGGATTTTTCGCCGAGCAGAATTTCGACGGCGTACGGGTGCTGCGTTCGTATATTTACCCCGCCCTGCACCGCAGTTATTTTTGGCGGGTGATTTCGTTTTTCAGTTTCATGTTCAGTTCGGTGTGGACCGCCCTGCAAGTGCGCGAGGTGGACCTGGTGATGGGCACCACGCCGCCCATCTTTCAGGCGGTCTCGGCGTGGTTCGTTGCGCTGCTGCGGCGCAAGCCCTTTTTGCTCGAAGTGCGCGACCTGTGGCCCGAGTTCGGCGTGAGCATGGGCGTCTTGAAGAACCCGCTGGTAGTTGCGCTGGCGCGCTGGCTGGAGCGGTTTTTGTACGCGCGCGCCACGCATATCCTGGTCAATTCGCCCGCCTATCGCGAGTATATGCTGGCAAAGGGCGTGCCGCCAGACAAGGTGACCTACATCCCCTATGGCACAGACGTGGACATGTTCAACCCGCAAGTGGACGGTTCGTCCATTCGGGCGGAGTTGGGATTGCAGGACAAGTTCGTCGTGTTGTACGCCGGTGCGCTGGGACAGGCGAACGATATTGACACGCTCCTGCGCGCGGCTAAAAGGCTTAGCCACAGAGTACACAGAGAAAATGATAATCTCTCAGATAACTCTGTGGCTGAAGAAGATCGAATCCGTTTCGTCCTGTTTGGCGATGGGAAGGAACGCCCGCGCTTGGAAGCGGAGGCGCAGCGGATGGGGCTTTCGAATGTCATCTTTGCAGGCACGCGTCCCAAAAAGGAGATGCCGCGCGTCGTTGCCGCGGCGGATGTCTGCCTCGCCATCCTGCAGGACATTCCCATGTTCCGCACCACGTACCCCAACAAGGTCTTCGACTACATGGCGGCGGGACGCGCCACCGTGCTGGTCATTGACGGCGTTTCGCGGCGGCTGATCGAAGAGTCGGGCGGGGGAGTGTTCGTCCAACCGGGCGATGACGCCATGCTGGCAGAGAAACTCCTCGAACTCGCGCAAGACCCGCAGCGCCTCCGTCAGATGGGGCGGGACGCCCGCGAATATTTGGTGAAGCACCTCGACCGCCGCGACAAGTTGAATGAAACGCTTGCCCTGCTGGTCAGGCTGGCGGAAGGATAATCCCGTGTATTCCGTCCAAACCCGCATCTTCACGCTCGACCCGCAAAACCCCGATCCCGCTGTCATTGTTCAGGCGGCGGAACGCCTCCATGCGGATGGGCTGGTTGCCTTCCCGACCGAAACCGTCTATGGGCTGGGGGCGAATGCCTTCAGCGCAGTGGCTGTCGGGCGCATCTTCGAGGTCAAAAAGCGCCCGTTCTATGATCCGGTGATCGTTCATCTTTCCGACATTTCCCAAATCGAACAGGTTGCCCGCGACATCCCCTCGCTGGCATACGAACTGGCGCAGGCATACTGGCCCGGTCCGTTGACGCTTGTGCTGAAAAAGGGACCTCAAGTGGCTCCGAATGTTTCGGCAGGCTTGGACACGGTCGCCGTGCGTATGCCAAATCACCGCATCCCGCTTGCGCTGGTCGAGACCTCGGGTTTGCCCGTAGCCGCGCCCAGCGCCAACCTGTTCACCCGTCCCAGCCCCACTTCCGCCCGTCACGTGCTGGAAGACCTCAATGGTCACGTGGACATCATCCTCGACGGCGGCGACTGTCCCATCGGGCTCGAATCCACCATCCTCGACCTGACCGCTTCTCCCCCGACCGTTTTACGGCACGGCGGATTAGACCTTGACCTCCTCCGTGAGCGAATCCCCCACCTGCAAATCGCGCGGCGCTACGTCCAAACCGACGAGGGGCTTCCCATGTCTGCGCCGGGGATGCTCGCCAAGCATTACTCGCCAAAGGCGCCCCTCCTGCTCTTCACCGCCCAGACGGATGCCGCCCTCACCCGCCTGCGCGACCTGGCGTCTGCGCTGGCAGGGAGGGGATTCAAGGTCGGCGTGATGACCACGATGGAAGACGCCCGTCACTTTTCAGACTTGAATCTTGAGATTGCAGACCTGGGCTCCGCCGCCGACCTGCCTCAAATCGGACGCCGCCTCTTCGCCCAAATGCGCCGCCTCGACAGCCTGCGCGTGGATGTGATCCTCGTCCGCGCTCCGGCGCAGGAGGGGCTGGGTCTCACCATTTGGGACCGTCTCTTCCGCGCCGCCGAGGGGAAGGTGTTCGACCTGGATAAGCCGCTGGAGGCGGAGGAGATTATTTCATTGCTTGTGAAGAAAGAAGAATGAGAGTGGAGATTTGCTGTTTGGGGATGGTTGAAAGCAGGAAGCATCACGCGGGGTATAATCAAGTCATGAGGTGAAATATGGTTACACCCACAACAAATAACGTTTTGAAAATGCTGCGTAAACTGCCGCCGCGTGAGCAATTAAAGGTCATTTCGCTGGCGCTGCCGGAAATCGAGAAAAAACTTGGTCAAAAGGCTCGCCCGCGAAAGTCTTTACGCGGCTTATGGCAGGGTGTGAATGTGACGAACAGGGATATTGCTGAAATTCGTAAGAATATGAGCAAGAACTTTCCCCGGAGTGACATTTGATGGCGTCTTATGTGACAGATACTCATGCGCTGATTTGGTATCTGGAAAACGATCCCCGCCTTGGACCGAATGCCCGTATCGCTTTTGATTCGTGCGACCAGGGCGAGGCAGTCATTTATATACCCACAATTTGTTTGGTGGAAATTGTCTATTTGATGGAAAAAGGTCGCATTCCTTCGAAGATGGTGACGCTTCTTGAAGAGGAGTTGCGCGCGGGAACAACGGGGTTCATGCTTGCGGATTTGACGCTTGATGTAGCCAAAGCAGTTGGCGCGGTCATTCGAGGAGATATACCTGACTTGCCAGATCGCATCATTGCTGCCACTGCCCTTTCATTGAAGGTGCCTCTTATTACTCGCGATAAGAAGATTCGATTGAGCGGGCTGAAAACCATTTGGTAAACAAACGAACTCGGAGATTTCTCCGAGTTCAGATTTAAAATCATCATCCATGTCTCCCTTCCTCTTCTTTTGCATCCTTGCCATCATCTCCTACCTTGGCGTGTGGCTCATCCGCCGCTATGCGGAACGCCGCCAAATCCTCGACCATCCCAGCGAGCGCAGTTCCCACGCTCTGCCCACGCCGCGCGGCGGCGGGGTGGCGATCGTGCTCCTCGTAACGGGAGCAGGCTTATGGTCCATGAGCGAAGCGGATTGGAGGCGCAGCCTGGTGTACCTCCTCTGTGGTCTGGTCATCGCCTTTCTCGGCTGGCGTGATGACCTCCATTCCCTCTCGCCGCGCGTCCGTTTTGCGGTGCAGGGACTGGTTGCCGCCGCCTCCATTTGGGGGCTGGGATATTTCGACTCCGTCACCATTCCACTGTTCGGTAAATTACAACTGGGCATCGTCGGTATCGTCATCACGTTTTTGTGGATCGTCGGTCTGACCAACGCCTACAATTTCATGGACGGCATTGACGGTATGGCGGGCGGCGTGGCATTCGCGGCAGGACTGGGCTGGGCGCTGCTCACCGCAAACATCGCCTATCTGGCAAACTCGTTCGTCTTTTGGATTGCGCTGGCGATTGCCGCAAGCAGTCTTGGGTTTCTCGTTCACAACTGGCAGCCCGCCAAAATTTTCATGGGCGATGTTGCCAGCACTTTTCTCGGTTATAGTTTCGCGGTCATGCCCATGCTCGCCTCCGACCGGGAAGGCGATGCGCTCATGCTTGGCACGCTTCTGTTGTGGACGTTCATCATGGATGCCGGGGTCACTTTCATCCGCCGCGCCGTCAGGCGGGAGAACGTCTTTGCCGCGCACCGCACGCATCTCTATCAGCGCCTCGTGATTGGCGGATATTCCCACGCGCAGGTCAGCGTTCTGTATATCGTGCTCACGCTGGTCGCCCTGCGCCTCGCCTCTGCCTGGAGCAGCGGAAGTCAACTCGCTTCTGCCCTCATTCTCTTTGGACTTCCATTCACTTACTATGTGCTGAATCGCCACGCAACTACGTTATTAAACACAAAGGATACCAAAGGCACCAAGGCTTCTTAACTCACCTTACGCAGTTCCTTCGTAGCGCGACATTTATGTCGCCTGAAAACGCGAGATGCCCTTCGGCAGGCTCAGGACAAGAATCTCACGCTACCGCGTAACATCACTTCTTAATTTGTAACTGTTCAGCCATATCGCTGTCCTGCGGACTAAAGTCCTGCCTCAGTATCTAAAAGTCGGTTGAAACCGGCTTGGTGTGCCAGTCCGAAGGACTTCCATAAACTGAGCAGGCGGCTTTCGCGAAGCACCCTTTAGGGCAGCCCTGCTCGCCCAATTGGTCTGAGTAGTTGCCTTAATTTTGGGATTTCTTCCTTCGTGAACTTTGTGCCCTTTGTGTTTGAACTGCCCTTCAAAATGTTATCCAAACTTCGTGCATTCGCCTCTCTCTACCGAGAACTTGGTCCGCGTTGGATGCTTTTTCGCTTCGCCTATGCCTTCCGCCTTCGCACGGGATTGCTCCGCCTGCAAATGCCGATGGGGGAGTGGGAGGATTATAAAGACCATGTCTCAGAGGAGTCCGCTGGTCGAGCAGATGCGGCGTTCTTCCGTTCCGTATCGAGACCAGTTCCGGGCAATGTTCCCTGGAATCCCCAAGCCGCCATCGCCGAGGCGGATCGAGTTTTGAACGGCGAAATCAAATTCTTCGCCCATCAATTCGTCAAAACAGGCTTTCCTCCCAACTGGCATAAAGACGCCGTCAGCGGCTTTGCGTTGGAGCCAGCCAGGCACTGGACGGAGTATTCCGACGACACCGACGCCGATATCAAATTCATCTGGGAGCCCAACCGCTTCTCCTTTGCTTATACCCTCGTGCGCGCTTATGCCGCCAGCGGCGACGAAAAATATCCCGAAGCATTTTGGACCCTCGTCGAAGACTGGGCGCGGCACAACCCTCCCAACACGGGACCCAACTGGATGGACGGGCAGGAGATTGCCCTGCGCCTCATGGCATGGACGTTCGGTTATCATGCCTTCCGCACCTCTCCCGCTTCCACGCCTGAACGTCTCGCCCGCTTCAAACGCTATGTCGCCGCTCAAGCCGAGCGCATCTACCGCAACCGCGCCTTTGCCGTTTCCTCGCACAATAATCATTGCATCACTGAAGCCTTTGCCCTGTGGATGGTTGGACTGCTGTTCCCCGAACTGAAACATGCGGCGAAATATCTTGCCTTCGGGAAAGATTCCCTCGAACGCGAAGCCCGCGAACAAATCCTTCCCGATGGTGCGTACTCGATGTACTCGCTCAACTATCATCGCTTTGTCCTTCATCTTTATCTGTGCGCCATCCGGTTGAGCCAAATCCACCAATTACCATTTACCAATCACCTAATAACCTCTATTACCAAATCCATCGAATTCCTCGCCCACCTCGTCGAACCCCAAACGGGCGAAATGCCCGCCTACGGCTCGAACGACGGCGCCCTCGTCCTGCCGCTTAACAACTGCGACTTTACCGATTACCGCCCGCTGTTGCAGTTGGGCTGGTATCTCCTCAAAGGGGAACGTCTTTTCGAGCCGGGTCCCTGGGATGAGGATGTGTTCTGGATTTGTGGGGAGGATTTCCACGCGAAGAAAGAAAAAAGAGGTAAGGGACTTGAAGGACTTGGTGAGGTTTCATTCCCTGATGGAGGCATCTACCTCCTCCGCTCCGCCAACTCCCGCGCCGTCATCCGCTGTACCCGCTTTGCCGCCCGCCCCTCCCACGCCGACCAACTCCACGTGGACTTGTGGATGCACGGTCACAACCTCGCCATTGACGCGGGCACCTACCTCTACTCAGGCGAAGGTCACTGGCGCAACGGACTGGCACGCACTTCCGTTCACAACACCGTCACTGTGGACGGCAAAGACCAGATGACTCTGCTCAGCCGCTTCACATGGACGGACTGGTCAAAGGGGAAAGTCCTCAGGCACGAGGAGGATATTTGGCAGGGTGAGCATGACGGTTACAGACCTGTATCACACAAGCGAACCGTCATGGCGCTGGAAGGCGACCGCTGGCTGGTCATTGATGTTCTCGACGCCGATGAGCCCCATCGTTACGCGCTCCATTGGCTGCTGGCAGATTTGCCCTTCGAGCAGGGGGAGGATGCCGTTGTGCTGCGTTTGAGCGAAAGGTCATACAAGGTGCAGGTCGGAACGACCGACGGCAGCGGCAAGTTCTCCCTCGTCCGCGCGGACCCGAACTCCACGCGCGGGTGGCGCTCACGATACTACGGTCACAAAGAACCCGCCCTCTCCGTGATGCTCGAGACAACTCAGCCGCAGGTCACGTTTTGGACGTTCTTTGGCTTCGAAGACGACGTGCTGGACGCGGCGGGGAGTGAATTGAAAATCAACTCAAAGCCGTTGTTCCTGTCCGAATAATGCCCGTCGAGTTCCGCTCTGTGTTTTTTCAGACTTTTCTCTGTGTCTCCGTGACTCAGTGATTCGATTTTGGCTCACCTGGCAAAGTTGCATCATTTATGGAAACGCTCCCGATAGGCAGGGATGGAAATCATCGGCGGGCGTTCGCGTTCGGCAATTTCCTCCACTTCGAGATAATAGCCGCCTTTTGCATATTTGATTAACTTCATCGTCTTGTTGACCTCCTCGATGATGGAGCGTTCGAAGCGCGGTTCGAGTTTGCGGAGCACGGTTTGGATGATGGCAAAGGACATTTTGCCGAGCGCCTCCAGTTCCTGGTTGTGATGGATGCGTTCCAGCAAATCCACCTGTGCGATGGCGCGCAGACCGAACCGCTCGAAGATGTCAATCAGCAGACCGGTCTCGACGCCGTACCCCGAAGCGAACGGCACGGCTTCGAGCGCTTCGCGGCGACCGGCATATTCGCCCGATAACGGCTGGACGACGCCCGAAAGTTCGGGATAGAACAGATTCAACAGCGGACGCGCCGTGAGTTCGGTCACACGCCCGCCTCCGCCTGCCTGCACCTTATCGCCCACCCTCAACGGACGCCGGTAAAAACCCTTCACGAACTGAATATTACGATTCAACAGAAGCGGACCGATGATTCCGTACACGAAGCGCGGATGGATGTTGATAATGTCCGTGTCAATCCACGCAATGATGTCGCCTTTGGTGACGAGCAGGCTCTTCCACAGCGCTTCGCCTTTACCTGCTCTGGAGCCCAATTCGGGCAGCAAGTGCTGATGGATATAGACCGGAACGCCAAGCCCTTTGGCAATCTCGCGCGTGCGGTCGGTGGAGTTGGAGTCGAGCAGGACAATTTCATCCAGCAGGGGGTATTTTTCCATCAGTTCTTTCTTGACCGTGCGGATGACTTTGCCGACCGTCGCCTCTTCGTTCAGGGCGGGCAGCGCCAGGCTGATGGTGGAGCCTTGTTTCTCCTTGAGCGCCAGCAAATTCTTGAGGTTGGAAAACTCCTCGGCGTGGAAGGTGTTCTCCGCAAACCATTTATCCACCAGGATGGAAATGGCTTTCGCCCCCACACTTTCATCCAACCCTGATTCGGGCATCGGGCGGCGCGTCTTGACGAGGATCAGGTTGGCGGGCGATTCGGCGAGAAGTTTCTCTGCCACCGGTCCGATCATTGCGCCTCCCGTTGATTTGCCCGCCGTTGCGCCAAGCACCACAACATCGTATTGACGCGATTCTTCGAGGATGGTTGTCACGGCGTCATCGGTGGTGATCGAGCGCAAATTGGCTTCAGGGATTTGCGAGAGGATGTATTTCATGCCCTTGAAGGGCGCATCTGTCTCCGCGCCGGTGAGCGTGATATGTAGAACATCCAGCTGCCGCGAGCGCAAACGCATTCCAATCTGGAAAGCCAGTTCCGCATATGGTCCGCCGCGCACCGGCACCAGAGTCCGTTCGGGTCTGCTGCGCAGACTTCCGCGCACGATGGCGACGTTGCAGACGGGGTTGACGAGAATGCTCGCAATCGGGTCGCCCCATGGCGTCTTGCCGTCCTTCCATTCCACCACGAGCAGGTCGGGTTCCTCGCTGGCGATGACGCCCTGCAGGTCCTCCCACGCTGTGGGCGAGACGATGACCGTGGCTTTGAACCGCACATTCGTAGCGCTCATGGACATCAATCGTTTACGCATTGCCCTCGCCTGTTCCGCGCCTGCGCTCACCGATTGCCCACGCTGGATTGGCACAACCCCAACCAGCAAAACTTCCTCGGCGATGAGGCGCGCGGCATGGAACGCATCCTGTCCGTCATTTCCCAGCCCGATGGGAACAAGCGCCAGTTTGATTTTGTGTGTCTTTGTCATTGGTGTACCTCTTCGATCAACGGTGCGATGTGATGGGAATAGATTTGCTCCCACGCATAACCGCGTTTCGCGCGGCGCGCCCAGCGGGACGTGGACTCCGCTTTCAACCGGACCTCAACCTGCTTTGCCGCCTCGAGCGGATTCGCATCTGGAGCAAAATACGTCACGTCCTCGCCGCCCAGTTCGCGCAGGACGGGAATGTCCGCGCAGAAGACGGGCATCCTGCTGAACGCGGCTTCGATGATGGGAATCCCGAAGCCCTCTTCCTGACTTGGAAAGAGCAGCGCATCGGCAATGCGATAGAAATCCGCGATGACCGCATCGGGCATGAACGCCGGCGTCACCTCCGCGAGGAAATGCGCCGCGCCCTGCAATTGCAATTCATCGCGCAAAGCGAACAACTTCTTCTTGTAGGCTTCGTTCGCGGGGTTGTGCGGACCCTCCGGTCCCGTGACGAGCAGCATGGCTTTGGGAAAGTCCCTTCGCAGTTCGGCAAGGACGCGCAAGGCGAGTTCGATGTTCTTGCGCGGGGTCAGGCGCACAGGCAGGAGGAAGAGCGGGTCTGCCTCCAGCAGTTTCAGGCGTTCGATGAATGCGATGGTCTGCGGTTCGAGTTTGTAGAAGGCTTGGATGTCCACGCCGTTGGGGATGACGCGGATCGAGCCGTCGGAAACGCCAAGCAACTCGGCAAGTTCCCGCTTTCGCAACTCCGAGACGACGACTTGCGTCACGCCATCCCAGTGCGTGCGCAGCAAATCCCACGGATAGCCCTCGTGCAGTTCGCGGCGGTAGCGCGGCGTCGTCCATGCCGGGTCGTGATGCCAGAGAATCAGGCGGGGAAAGCCGGGCGTCTTGTACGCCTCGTGCAGGGCGGCGGTGAGCGCCAAATTCTTGTGCAGGGATGCGACGTTGTGCGCGATAAGCACATCACAGCCCTCCAACTCTGCCAGCAATTCCCTCTTGATCTCCTCCCGCAATTTCTCGAAGGCGGGCGTGCGTTTGCCCGCATCGAGGAATCCCTTGACCTCCATCACCTCCGGGTGGCGCGAGTCGAGCCGCGGCAGCACGCGCACTTTGATGCGTGCATCGAAGACCTCGCCGCGCCCCGCAAGGATGGTCACCTCGTGCCCCGCGTTCGCCATCAGCCGCGCGTGGTGCGCGAGGACGCTTTCCACGCCTCCCACAATGGGCGGCGAGGAATAATGCAGTAAGGCAATCTTCATACCTTTCTCCATAACACGGCAAATCACAGCCAAGATAGAACACGCGCATAGGGGGCGTTCTCTAACGCTCACAGGCGCGTAAGAGAACGCGTCCTGTGCTTTCCTACGCCGCCTCTCCGAAGCAATCCGCCAACAGCAGCCCCAGATGGTTTTGGAGCATGGTGTATGAATAATATCGTTTCGCCAGTTCGTAATTGTGTTCGGCGTGTTCTGCGGATTCCTCGGGATGCTTCAGAACGTAACGCGTCTCCTCCAGCGTTGCGCTGCTGATGAAGCCGTCGAACTCGATGACCTTGAAGCCCTTCGGCTTGATGTCGGCTTCGTAGATGGAGTAATTGTTGACCACCAGCGGACGCTTGTAGTAAATCGCCTCGAGGAAGGCGTTGCCGAAACCTTCGAGCGTGGAGGGATACGTGACAAGGTCGGCCTTTTGATACACGTCTCCCAGCGAGTAGATTTTCCTTCCATCGGGTGTGACGCCGCGCCTCTCGCCGATGATGTCTGCCTCGAAGCGGACCACCACATCCAGCAGTCTGGCAAACTCACGCACGCGCTTTTCGTAATCCGTGCCTTCGTCTCCTGCCGCGTGCGAGATGACCAGTTCCGCAGGCAGGTCGAGGCGGCGAGTCAACTCGATGGCGTGTTCGATGCCCTTGCGCTGGATGATGCGCGTCGGCTGGAGTAAGAGATATTGGTCGGGAGCCACTCCGAGGTCCGCGCGAACCGTGTCTGCGTAGCCGTCCAGCGGCGGAGGGGGAGAGTCGAAGTCCATCACGTTGGGGATGATCATCGAGTTGACGCCCTTCCGCCAGGCGAGTTGATGCGCCTGTAACGAGTTGATGACCACGTGCCGAATCGAAGGCAGGTCGGGCGGGAAGGCGGCGGCGATGTAATCATGCACCGAGTTGTTCATGAAGCGCTGACGCTCCCACTGAAAGTCGTGATGATGCGCGATGACGGGGTAACCCGTCTCGGCGACGAACTCGGTGATGGCAAGCCCCAGCGGCAGGTTGAGCGGAATGGCAAGCGCGTTCTCGACGATGAGCAGTTCGAGTTTGAACTTGTGCGCGAATTTGTAGAGTTCCTCCTTGATGAAAAACCTGAGTTCGTGGATGCGCTGGGTGACCTGCGCGGGGCGGATGTACACCGAGAAAAAGTCCCGATGCAGTTCTTCGATTTCGGGGTGTCTTCTTCGTCCTTCGTGCAGTTTGCCCCATGTACCCTGATATGCCACGCGGTTGATGGCGTCAATTTCGGGGTGACGATAAAAGGCTTCGGGTACGACGTAACTTTTTTCAGGAGGCCGGTCGCATTCGCCGCAGAAGTAAAAACACTCGTGACCCATCCGTTCCAGTACGGTCGCCCATTTGCTGGTTTCGAGCGAAACGCCGTCTGTGCCTGCGAAGCGGGTGGAGATGAAACCGATCCTTCGTGTGGGTGTCATGTTCTGGCTCCTTACTGACAGTACTTACGGAAAAAGGCTTTCTTATCCACTAATCTGCACCAATCTTCGCGAAGTTTGCACAGAGTAGCGGAGATTAGCGAGGATTGGCGGATTAAAACCGGGCTCTGCGTAAGCCCTGTTACTGATAAGATGTTTGAAGTATGTCATTGCGAGCGCTGGTCGAGTAGTGCGAAGCACATATCGAGACCAAGCAAGCGAAACAATCTCCTGCTTTTAGTGAGGAGAGCGCTTTGCCATTCGCAGCAACATCCTCTGGCGCAATGTTCCCCTGAAAACGAAAAAACGATTGTCGTTCTGATGCTCCATCCGCGAATTCACGAATTTACGCCGCCCGTTCGAGCATTCGCTTTTTTCACGGATGGTTCCTTCATACAGTAGAATTAACCGCACCATGCAAACTTTTTATACCACAACTCTGCGGGAACTATACGGCGATGAACTTGCTCCTGCTGTAAGTGAACGACTGCGCGAACTGATCAACCGCTATCGCGGACGAATCCCCAAACCCGAAAAATCATCGTTGACGGAACGCGATGCGCTCCTCATCACCTACGGCGATCAGATTTGGGAACGCGGCAAAGCGCCTCTGCAAACGCTGGCTGAATTTTGCGAAATGCATCTGCGCGGCGTGGTCAGCGGGATTCATATCCTGCCGTTCTATCCATCGTCTTCGGATGACGGCTTCTCGGTCAAGGACTACCGCGCCGTTGATCCCGCGCTCGGCGATTGGAACGACATCGCGCGGTTGGGCAAATCCTTTCGGCTGATGTTCGACGGCGTCATCAATCACGCCTCCGCGCAAGGTGAGTGGTTTCAAAAATTTTTGCGCGGCGAGGAACCGTACCGCGATTATTTCATCACGGTGAAGGGGGAGCCTGACCTCTCGCAAGTCGTCCGTCCGCGTGCGCTGCCGCTGCTGACCGAATTCGATACCGCCTCGGGCAAACGCAAAGTGTGGACGACCTTCAGCGCCGACCAGGTGGACCTCAACTTCCAAAACCCCGCTGTCCTGCTCGAAATCTTCGACATCCTGCTCATGTATGCCGAGCGCGGCGCGCAATTCCTCCGCCTCGACGCCATCGCCTACCTCTGGAAACAAATCGGCACGTCCTGCATCCACCTGCCGCAAACGCACAAGGTCATTCAACTCCTGCGCGCGGTCCTCGATGAAGTTGCGCCGCACGTGTACCTCATCACCGAGACCAACGTCCCGCACGCCGACAACATCTCCTATTTCGGCGACGGCACGAACGAGGCGCAGCTTGTCTATAACTTCGCGCTTCCGCCGCTCACGCTTCACACCTTCCGCACGGGGGACGCGAGCGTTTTATCGGGATGGACTTCGACTCTGACGCTTCCCTCTGCCCGAACGACCTTTTTCAACTTCCTCGCTTCACACGACGGGGTGGGGCTGAATCCTGTCCGAGGCATCTTATCCTCCGCTGACATTGATTCGCTCGTCGCGCAGACTCTCGCACACGGCGGCTTGATCTCTCACAAGCGCAACGCGGACGGCTCGACCAGTCCCTACGAGATGAACATCAATTACTTCGACGCGCTTTCCAATCCTCAAAGTGATGAACCGCTTGAAATTCAAGTTGACCGCTTCATGGCGGCGCAGGCGGTCATGCTTTCCCTCGTCGGCGTTCCGGGAATTTACTTCCACAGCCTCTTCGGCTCGCGTAACTGGCGCGAGGGCGTGGAAATTACCAAACACAACCGCACCATCAACCGCCAGAAGTTGAGCCGCGACGAACTGGAAAAACAACTTGCCGACCCCAACTCCCTGCGCTCGAAGGTATTTGGGCGTTATCGTCAACTGCTTTCCGCGCGTTCCTCTTCCTCCGCCTTCGACCCTCACGGCGGACAGCAAGTCCTCGAGTTGGGCAAAAGCGTTTTCGCCCTCCTGCGCGTATCCCCCGATAAGTCGAAGCAAGTCCTCTGCCTGCAAAACGTCACAGACAGGGAAGTTCAAATCCGCACCCCGCTAAAGAAAGCGGCTCGTGACCTGCTCACGAACCGCATCCATGATGTTTCGTTTTCGCTTGGACCTTATCAAACGGCATGGCTGGAAGTAGGGTTGTCAGGTCATTGAGACGACGCCAGCCCCGCCTCCGTCACAATCCTCGGAATGACCTCGTCCCACCCGACGGGCATGAGATGGATGCCGTGAATGCCCTGCTTTTCGTACTTTCGGATTTTGGCAATGGTTTCCAGCGCAATTTGAATCCCCTCCTCCTGCGCCTTGCCTGCGCGGTCTGCGGCTTCCATGCGGCGGTACACCTCCTGGGGCAGGTACACGCCCGGAATCTCCAGCAGTCTCTGCGCCATTCTCAAACTCTTGACGACGGTCACTCCCGCCAGAATGTACACCTTGTTCAGCACATCCCTTTTGGCGAGTTCGTTCAGCCACGTCTCCATGCCGTTTACGTCGAAGATGAGATTGGTCTGGAAGAACTGCGCCCCCGCGTTGACCTTCTTCTGCTCGCGCAGCGCCTGAAACTTCGGGTTGGATGAAAACGGCGAAGCCGCCGCGCCGAGGAAAAACATCGGCGGATGCTTGATTTCACGCCCGTCGAGATATTTCCCCTCGTCGCGCATCCGCCGCAGAACCCACAGCATCTGAATCGAATCCAAATCGTTGATGTCCATCTGGTCGCGCGGATGCGGCGAGAGTTTGGCGCTGTCGCCTGTGACACACAGCACGTTCCTCACGCCGAGAGCCGACGCGCCGATGATTTCGCTTTGCAGGCTTCCGCGCGAACGGTTGCGCGCCGACATTTGCAGCACAGGCTCTGCCCCCTGCTTCAGCGCCACCTCACAGCACGCCCACGACGACATGCGCGGGTTTGCGCCCTGGTTATCGGTAAAGTTGACGGCGGCGACCAGCGGCTTGACCAGTTCGATGTTGTGAATCAACTTGTCGGTGGAGGCGGAGAGGGGAGGCGTGATCTCGCAAGTAACGACAAATTGACCGGCGGCCAGCCTCCGTTCCAGGTCCGAAGCGGGCGCGGTGTAGGCGGGCGGGTGATATGCCGAGTCGCCTTTCCACCAGTCGGGCTGTCGCACCGGACGGAAAATCCCATCCCAGGTCTGCGCGCGGGTTTCCTTCGAGAGCAGTCCCTTGACGACGTTTCGCACGCCGAGTTTGCCGATATTCCGAAAGATGGCGCCCCACGAGTCTTTGCCCACTTGTTCCCAGTCGAGCGGCGACAGCACTTCGAGCAGTAAATCTTCACGCCCCCAGGTGAACGCCCGCTCGTAAATCTTGTACCACACGCACGGACGGCTTTTGTCCACGTAGCAGTATTCGGGCGTCGAGCCGCCGCACGGACCGTTGCGCAAACCCTTTGGGCATTCCATCGGGCAGATGAGCGCGGTCTCCTGCAACAGGCAGTTTCCGCACATGCGGCACCCGAACAGCGGACCCTTCACACTGTATTCGAGCACTCTCAGCGCGCGCTCACCGAACGTTTCTTTTTGAAAGGGGAGGTAGGGGGGCTGCCAGCGGCGTCCGGGGGTAAAACCAGGCATTCGGTCTCCTCACGCTAAAATTATATATAATTTCGACCTGCCTGATTGTACCCGATTTTTGTGTTACTCACTAACGTTAGGCACCGTCCCGAAGGTTTGGGCAAAATCCAAGCCCGATTTATGAAAACCTTCGGGACGATTTGCGAAAGGTGCGTTATTCAACCTTTTGCAAAACGTGACTGACCGCCGTGGAGGCGGGACCGCCCAGACTTTGAATCAACGCCGTCTTCGCGTTCGGGATTTGATTCGCTTCACCCCGACCTCGCAACTGGGTCACTGCATCCACAGCCTGATACACGCCCGCAGCCCCTCCGGCAAACCCTCGCGCCTTCATCCCGCCCATTGTCGCGCAGGGGATTTTTCCTTTCAAGCCAATCTCGCCGTCGGCGGCAAGTTTCCAGCCTTTGCCTTTGACCGCAAACCCGACCGCTTCGAGTTGCAGCGCGGCGTAGATGCTGAAGACATCGTGATACTCGAACAGGTCAATGTCATCCAGAATCACGCCTGCCTGTTTCATGGCTTTGCCTGCCGAAAGTTGGGCAGTGTTGAAGAAGAGCATGTCCTTGCGGTCGTGCAGGGCAAGCGTGTCGGACGCGGCGGCGGAGCCGGCAATCTTCACGAGCGGATGCGGAAAATTATCCGGCAACAACTCACGCCTTGTCAAAATCACCGCCGCCGCGCCGTCCGCATTCGGAGCCATGTCGAACATGTTGAGCGGGTCGCTGACCATCTCCGCTTTGGCGTAGGTCTCAGGCTTGATGGCTTTGCGGAACATGGCGTTCGGGTTGGCAACTGCGTTGGCATGAGCAGTGAGAGCAAAGCCTGCAAAGCCATCTTTGGGGACTTCGTATTCGTGCATGTAACGCTGCATGAGGAGCGCGGCTTGCGCGGCGGGCGTCATGCCCTGCACAGACTCGAAATCGGCGTCGCCGGTGGTGGCGAGGGCGGCGTCCACGCCCGCGCCGACCTTGTCGGTGAATTTCTCCACGCCGACGACGAGCGCCACGTCAACGAGTCCGCTTTTGACGGCGAGATAGCCTTGCCGCAGCGCCGCGCCGCCGGATGCGCCCGCGGCTTCGACGGTCACGGCTTCGATGCCGAGCAAGCCCGCAAAATCCGCGATCAGCACGCCGAGATGCGCCTGATTGGAGAGATTCGGCGCGAGCATGTTGCCGGCAAACAGCGCCTGCGGCTTCAGCCCGCCCGAGTCTTTGATTGCGTCCTGAATGGCGGCAAAGGCAAGGTCGCGCAGACCGATGTCCCAATGCTCGCCGACTTCCGTTTGTCCGATACCTGCGATGATGATGTCTGTCATGAGTTTATCCTTCAATGCGCGTTGGGGAACGCACAGTGTGCGTTGTTTGTGATTTGCTGTTCTCTTCGCCAACGGACACGTTAGAGAACGTGTCCTACTGTTCGTGAACGCGTTAGAGAATGCACGCTACGCGTTTTTTGTGTAGCAGATGTTCTCTAACGTCTGCTGTTCATTGTTTTCCGAAAAGAAACTGAATGGTCTCACCCTTCGGTTCTTTCAGGGTGATGGTTGACGGCTCGATGATGTTCAACGCGCTGTCCTTCGGCGCTTCCATGCGAGCGGTGACGGGGTACTCCACGCTGGCGGGGATGGTAACGAAGGCTTTGCCGCTTTCATCGGTCTGTGCGCCGAACTCCGCGCCGCTGGGCAGTGCGACGATAAAGGTCGCGCCGGCGATGGGGGTGTCTTCCTCGTCAATCTGTCCGTTGCCGTTGACATCCAGCAGCGCCTGCGCGGAGAAGAAGGTGTCCGTTATGGCGGCGGGAGTGGCTGCGCTCACCGCCGTCCCGCAGGCGGTGAGCGCAGCCAGCGCAACGAACCAAATCATGAGGACGATGCTTTTTTTCATTTCACTCCAAGCAGATAACCGAAAAACTCGAACAGATTGTAGTCTTTCGGGCTGGGGTAATCCAGATGGTTGATAACGGTGTAGAGAAAGGCTGTGACGAACAGCCCAATCATTGCCAGCGTGCCGACGCCCGTTGATTTGAGTTTATCCATGCCGCGCCGCTTGGCAATCCACTGCGCGGCAAAGCCCACAACGTTGAACCAGAGGAACATCCATGGCATGACGACATACGTCAGCCAGCCGTAGTTGGCATAGATGTTGACGCCGATGTCATAATAGTAATAGTAGAGAAACACCAGCCAGGCGTAAGAATATGCCAGTGGAAAAGAGAGAAGAAAAAGCACAAACACCTCGCGCCCTTCTTACCTGTGTACCTGTTCACTTGTGTACCTGTGTACTTCTCACTTCATCTGCAACTTGCCGCGATAGCGCACATAGGTGGCGTAATCAATCTCTGTGCGGCGGGCGATGTAGTCCCGCGTCTTGGGCGCGAGACCTGCGCGGGCGGTGATGGCGTCGGTGACGGTAAGGTCGAAGGCGTCGGACCCGGCTCCGGATCCGAAAGAAACGACGAGAATCCGATCGCCGGGCTGGGCGATGTCGAGGGTGGCGGTCAGTCCAATCAGCGCCGCGCCGGCGTACGTGTTCCCAATCACAGGGACGAGCAGACCGGGTTCGATCTGCTCCATCGAAAATCCGAGTTGCGCCGCGACGCGCTGCGGGAACTTGGTGTTGGGCTGGTGGAAGATCGCCCACTTGTAGTCTTTGGCGGTTGTGCCGCTCGCTTCCATCAGATGCGTGGCGGCTTCGGTGATGTGTTTGAAGTAGGCGGGCTCGCCCGTGAAGCGCATGCCATGTTCGGGATATTTCGCGTCGGAGCGCCGCCAGAAATCGGGCGTGTCGGTGACGTAGGAGTACGAGGCATTGATCACCGCCAGCGATTCTTCGGCGGGACCGAGAATGAACGCGCCGCCGCCGGCGCCCGCGGTGTATTCGAGCGCGTCGCCTGGCTTGCCCTGCGCGGTGTCCATGCCGATTGCCATCGCGTACTTGCCCATGCCCGAGCCGACCAGTCCCATCGCGGCGACTAATGCTTCGGTGCCAGCCTTGCAGGCGAACTCCCAGTCGGCGGCTTGCGTATTGGGGACGGCGCCAATCGCTTCGGCGACTAAGGTGGAGGTTGGTTTCACCGCATAAGGGTGGGACTCAGACCCGACCCAGACCGCCCGCAGTTCGGTCGGGTCAATCTGCGCGCGAAGCATGGCGTTGCGCGCCGCTTCGATGGACATGGTGATGACGTCTTCGTCCAGCCCGGGGACGGCTTTCTCTTTGATGGGCAATCCGCCTTTGCCGCCTGTCCATACGCGCGCAACTTCCTTGGCGGGCAGGCGGTAACGCGGCACGTACGCGCCGTAACCGATGATGCCAACGGGTTTGGCGGGTTTGAGGAGGGTGGGGGAGTGATGGTGAGGGGTTGTCATTTGAATACCTAGACTTTCGTAGTATATACTCAGACTAAAGCGGACTAAAGTCCTGCCTCAGTGCATGGAAGCCCTGCGGGCTGACAGGCGAGTCGGCTTTTTGCAGACTCCCATGAATTGGGGGATGGATTTATTCTGCTCCGTCCCAAAACGAAGAAGTCAAACCTGCTTACTTGAAAAACCTGACAAGTTTGGGATTTTACGCCATCCAATCTTCAGCTTTTAACTTTGGAATCCGTTGAAATTCATCTACATTATTTGTAACGAGCGTCGCTCCGAGACTCAACGCGTGCGCGCCGATCAACATATCCATCGAACCGATTACTTTGCCTTCGCGTTCAAGGTAAGCGCGTATTGCTCCATAAACGGCTGATGCTTGTTGATCGAAGTCGGCTATTTCTAGGGGGAGCAGGAACTGCTCAAGTGCAGTTAAGTTTTGCTCAACTTGACTGCTTTTATTTGCTCCATACGCCAATTCAGCGATCGTGATGCTGGAAATCCCGACCTCGCCAGGCTCGCAACGCGTTAATCGCCTGATTAGTTTTGGCGGCTTTTGGCGAATCAAGCCAATGCAAATGTTGGTGTCCAGCATGTATTTCATGAAAATGCCGCCTCACGATTTTGCACAGGAGGTTGATTTCGTTCATTCATAAAGTCTGCCGAGAAAAGCGAGAGGCTATTTAGTAAGGTATCCCACGGCGTTTGATAGGGAAGAAGCACAACTGCGTTTCCAACCCGCTTGATATACACACGGTCGCTTCCGAAACGAAATTCTTTGGGGAGCCGCACCGCTTGACTTTTACCATTTTGGAAGAGTTTGGCAGTTTCCATTTTATCTCCTTTAGTATATATCAATAGTATATACCTTTTTGGAAGTTCGTCAAGCCTGCAATTCCTTCAAAATTTCCTCCGCCCGGTCAATCCTCACCACCTTCTCTGCTACCATCTGACTTGCCACTTTCTCGATCAACTCTCCGCTCGCCCCTGCCGCAATGGCGACCTGCCGCGCGTGCAGGGACATGTGCCCGCGCTGGATGCCTTCGGTGGCGAGGGCGCGCAGTGCAGCCAAGTTTTGAGCGAGACCGACCGAGACGATGATTTCGGCAAGTTCGCTGGCAGTCTTCACGCCCATCAGTTTGACCGCGGCTTGCGCAGCCGGGTGGACCTTGGTCGCGCCGCCGACGATTCCAACCGCCATCGGCATTTCGAGCGTGCCGACGAGGTTCCCGTCCGCGTCTTTGCCCCAGGTGGAGAGGGAAGTGTATCTGCCGGAGCGGGCGGCGTAGGCATGGGCGCCCGCTTCGATGGCGCGCCAGTCGTTACCGGTGGCAATGACCACCGCGTCCACGCCGTTCATGATGCCCTTGTTGTGCGTCGCGGCGCGGTAAGGGTCGGCGGCGGCGAAGGCATAGGCGGCGATGATGCCGTCGCGCACCTCTTCGCCGCTGTAACGCAAGATACCATCTTGCGTGGTGGTTTCAAACGCTAATTCCTTGACCGGAATGGTGCAGCGCGCGCGGGCGAGTCGCCGGTCTGCCAGGTTGGAGAGGATGCGCAAGTGGACTTTTCCGCCCGTAATCGCTTCCACCTTTGGGGCGAGCCGTTCGCAGGCGGTGTTGACCGCGTTGGCGCCCATCGCGTCGCGCACATCATAGATGAGGTGAACCACCAGAAAGCCGCCGATGGGCGAATCTTCGATGACGCGCACTTCCAAATCCCGTGCGCCGCCGCCGAATTTTTTCAGGACGGGGTCAATTGAATCCGCTTCGGCGAGGAGTTCGGCTTTATGCTCATAGAGTTTCAACTTCGCTTCATATAAGTTGACCACGTTGATGACCTGCATCTGCCCGATCATGTGCGGTTCTGTGGTTGTAGCAGTAAAGCCGCCGCCGGCGCGGGCGAGTTTCGCCATGAACGACGCGCCCGCCACCACCGAAGGCTCTTCGATTGCCATCGGAACGAGCACGTCGCGCCCGTTGACCATGAAGTTCAGCGCAATGCCCAGCGGCAGGCTGTGCAAGCCGACCACGTTCTCGATCATGTGGTCGGCGGCTTCGGCGGAGAGTCCGCCTGAGGTCCACGCGGCAAGTTCGGGCGGGGTGAGAGGCGAGGCGTCTGCCAGTTTGGCGCGGCGCTCCTCGAGAGTCATGTTGTAAAATCCAGAGATGCGGGAAGTGGTCATGGGTTCACCTTTGCGGGTTTATTCTATTGTACTCCCCTGCCAAAATCTATCAGATTTGTAGCCATTACAGGCATATAATATGAGATAATGAAATACGAGGTGTCTTTGAGATGCTGCTGACGAGAGAACAATTACAGGAGCGGTTGATTGCCCTGCATCAGGCAAGCCTTGAACTGGTAAAGGATGTTTCGCTCGAAACGCTGCTCGAGCGCATTGCAACCGTTGCGTGTGAACAGGCAGAGGCGCAATATGCCGCGCTGGGGGTTTTGGATACACACGGCAAACTGGAAAAATTCATTGCGGTCGGGATGACCGAGAAAGAAATCAAACGCATTGGACATCCGCCGCGCGGACTGGGGCTGATTGGCGCGTTGATGAACGCCAAAGAACCGCTGCGTGTGCCGGTCATTAAGGAGCATCCGCTTTCGGTGGGATTTCCCCCTAATCATCCTCCCATGCAGTCATTTTTGGGCGTACCCATCCGCACGGGAGACCGCCAGTTGGGGCAGATTTATCTCACAAATAAGAAAGACGCGCCCGAATTTACCGCCGACGACGAGAAAATCATCCAGATGCTCGCGGCGTATGCCGCCACTGCCATCACCAACGCGCGTTTGTACGAACAACTGAAGGAACGGGACATCGCCCTGACGCGCCGCAACGTGGACATGGCACTGCTCAACGGCATCGCTTCTGCCCTGACCTCGAGCCTGGAACTCGACGAGATTCTGAACAAAACCCTCGGGCTGGTGATGAACTACATGCGCGTGGAGGCGGGCGAAATCTTCCTGCTGGAGGAGGACGGCAAGTCCCTGCGCATGGTGTTGCACCGCGGGCAAGCCGCCGAAGCCTTTTGGACGCGCAATGTCTTCAAAATGGGGGAAGGCTACGTTGGCGTCGTGGCAGAGACCCGCAAGCCGGTGGTCAGCACCGACCTGGCAAACGATGTCCGCTTCCTGCGTGAGGCGGTGGTCAAGGCGGGATTCCGTCAGATTGCGTGTATTCCCTTGCTTTCCGGCGATAACCTGATGGGCGTGATGAGCGTCGCCACGCTTGGCAGGGAACCAATAGATGACCGCAACGTCGAAATGATGGCGGCGGTGGGCAACTGGGCGGGACTTGCCATCGAAAACGCCCGCCTGCACGCCAATGCCAGGCGCTTGGCTGTGCTGGAGGAACGTCAGCGCATCGGCATGGACTTGCACGACGGCATCATCCAGTCCATTTATGGGGTGGGGTTGTCGCTGGAGGGGGCTCTTCACTCCATCGAAACCGATCCGCAGGACGCCAAGCGGCGCGTCCAACATGCCATTGACGACTTGAATCAAACCATCCGCGATCTGCGTTCCTACATCTTGGACTTACGTCCGCGTCAACTGGGGAACGACGGCTTGATGAGCGGCATTAAACGCCTGATTGCTGAATATCGCGCCAACACCTTTGCAGAGGTGTACCTCACCGAACCCGATTCGGGACTGGAGGACCTGCCGCAAAGCCAAGTTTTGGCGTTGTTCCATATCTGCCAGGAGGCGTTAGCCAATTCTGCGAAGCATGCTCGGGCGAAAAAAGTCCAAATCGCCCTGTGGACGACCGACGAGCGCGTTCTCATGGAGATCAACGATGACGGCAAAGGCTTTGATGTGGAAGCCATGCAAGCCAATATCGGTCATGGATTGTCGAACATGCGCACGCGGGCGCGTTCTGTGGGCGGCGATGTGGAAATTTCCTCCGCTCCCAACGAGGGAACGACGGTATTGGCATGGGTCCCGCGCGAAACACACCCATAAAACGAACCCTTCCGGGTTTTTCTCATCTTGAATCACAAAAACCGGAGGTTCGTTAACCTGTTGTTCATGATTCATTCACAGTACGTTTTTTAACAACCTGCTTTTATATCTGCATTCATGAGGCTCAATTTGCCGGTCATCCCCATATATGGGGGTGTGGATAACTTCCCGAAGGATACTTGGCTGAAACGAGTGTTCTATATCCAACTGCGTATAAAAATTTTCGCATCCAAATTTTTAACGTTGAGCGACCTTAAAAAAGCCGATGTTTTAAAACAATCGTAGGCTTTGCGTGTTGTTATTTTCCCCGACTCTCTGCTAGAATGGTGGCACGCTGATGTAAAGGATGTGGAGCCTCACTCACATCTTTCGCTCCCTGTAAGACACGTATTCAATCCAATCCCCGTAAAACAAGCCGCTGACGAAGCGGATTAATTCGACATGTTTCATCAATATGGCAATGGAGCAATCATGAACGCTGAACAGGCATGGCAATCGGTACTCGGACAACTGCAAATGGAAATGCCGCGCGCATCCTTCGATACCTGGGTGCGGGATACTCAGCCGGTTTCCTACAAGGACAGCACGCTCACCATCAGTGTTCGCAACGCTTATGCCCGTGACTGGCTCGAAACCCGCCTCGCCGGCACCATCAACCGCCTGCTGGCTGGCATCTTCAACTCAAATGTGGACGTTCACTTCGTCGTCCGCGGCAGTGAAACGGATGGGATGATCGAGGAAACTGCTTCTACCGCACCCGAACTCCCGCTTCATCCCTCCGCCGAGGCTGGGGAGGCTTACGAAGGACCTGTACGCGCCTCTAACCTGAATCCCCGTTACCTCTTCGACACGTTTGTTGTCGGCTCTGGCAACCGCCTGGCGCACGCCGCCTGTCTTGCCGTTGCGGAAAAGCCGGCGCGCGCTTACAACCCGCTGTTCCTGTATGGAGGGGTAGGGCTCGGGAAGACCCACCTCCTGCACGCCATCGGCAACGCCTGTCAGGCGCGCGGGCTGAGGGTACTTTACGTCTCCTCCGAAGAATTCACCAACGACCTCATCACCGCCATCCGCACCCACACCACCCAGGCGTTCCGCGAAAAATACCGCTCGATTGACGTCCTGCTGGTGGACGACATCCAGTTCATCGCCGGCAAAGAATCCACCCAGGAGGAGTTCTTCCACACCTTCAACACCCTTCACGGGCAGGACAAGCAGATTATCGTCTCCTCCGACCGCCCGCCCAAGGCGCTCGTCACGCTGGAGGAACGCCTGCGCTCCCGCTTCGAGTGGGGGCTGACCGCCGACATCCAGCCGCCGGACCTGGAAACCCGCCTTGCCATCCTGCGCGCCAAAGCCGAGCGCATGGGACGCCGCGTCCCCAACGAAATTTTGGAATTGATTGCCGAACGCGTCCAGTCGAACATCCGCGAACTGGAAGGGGCGCTCAACCGCATCCTCGCCTTTGCCGACCTGAGCGGCGCTTCCCTGACCCCGGACCTGGTCGAGGTGGCGCTGGCAGACCTGCTTCCTCAGCGCAGCGACGTCGCTCCGGAAAAAATCATCGAACTGGTGGCGCGCGAATGGCAGATTTCGGTGGATGCCCTGCTGGGGCGCGACCGTTCGCAGAAAGTCGCCCAGCCGCGTCAGGTGGCGATGTACCTGCTGCGCAAGGAGACCAATGCCTCCCTGCCGCAAATCGGCGAAGCGCTGGGCGGGCGCGACCATACGACAGTCATGTACGCCATTGACAAGATCGCCAGTGAAATCGAAACCAAGACCGATTTGCGAAAGCGCGTGGTGAACATCAAACAACAGTTGTACGGTCAAAACGCAGTAGTGTAACAACTCCAGCCCCGACGTAGTTCGGGGCTTTTTTGTGCAATGACCACGTCAGCGTAGTTTGCGCTCTCTTGCGCAAACCTGCAGAGGAGGGGAGGTGCATGCTTGCGAGGGTCTTGCAGCCGAGCCTTCAGAGGTGGATAAGGCATTTCAGACGGCAACAGATCTCCCGTCGGCGTGAAGCGGGAGCCGGTCAAATCCTGTGTTATAATGCGCGCCGCGGCGCGTAAGGCGTCGCACATCTTGCCTGGGACGGGCAACAAGCGTCCCTGAGCGGGTTACCCATTCCCGCTAAACTCATCTGCCAAACGCAGACAGAACGTCTCGCGTGGCTGGCAGGCAATAAGGAGAAACATGGCTGTTATTTCCATGAAAGCCCTCTTGGAGAGCGGCGTCCACTTTGGGCATCGCACGAACAAGTGGGACCCCCGCATGAAGCCGTACATCTTCACGGAGCGCAACGGCATTCACATCATTGACCTTCAGCAGACCTCCAAACTGTTGAATCAGGCATACAATGTGGTGCGCGACACCGTGGCGAACGGCGGCATTGTGTTGTTCGTCGGCACCAAGCGCCAGGCGCAGGAAACGATTGCCGAAGAGGCAATCCGCTGCGGCATGCCCTATGTAACCGAGCGCTGGATGGGCGGCACGCTCACCAACTGGCCCACCATCTACGCCCGCATTCAGGAGATGGAACGCCTCGAAAAGATGCGCGACAACAACGAATTGAGCCACCTGACCAAGAAGGAAGCGTTGTTGATCAGCCGCGAAATCGTGCGCTTGCAGACCCGTCTGGAAGGTTTGCGCACGATGAAGCGCCGCCCGGACCTGCTGTTCGTCATTGACGTGGGCAGGGAGGAAGCCGCTGTGCATGAAGCCAACCTGCTCAACATTCCGGTGGTGGCGCTGGTGGATACCAACTGCAACCCGCAGAACGTGGATTACGTCATCCCCTCCAACGACGACGCCATTCGCGCCATCAAACTGCTGGTGGGGAAGATTGCCGACGCTGTGCTGGAAGGCAAGGCGATGCGCAAGGAGGAAGATTTGGATGTGCGCGAAGCCGCCGCGGAAGCCGGCGAGGAAAAAGCCGTCCGCAAGCCCGCCCGCCGCGTCGAACTCGACGACGAACTGGATGAAAGCGACCTGTTGGGCGAATCCACACTGGCGAAGTTGAACGTTTCGCGCGTTGAAGATGACCTGGAAGAAGAGATCGAAGACGAAGAAAGCACTGAAGAGTAATTTGTCAGCAAAGAAGGAATGACCGATGGAAATTACGACTGAAATGATCAAAGAATTGCGCGCCGCCACCAACGCCGGCGTGATGGACTGCCGTCAGGCGCTCACCGAAGCGAACGGCGACTTTCAAAAGGCTGTGGACTGGCTGCGCGAAAAAGGCATGGCAACTGCCGCCAAACGCGCCGACCGTGAAGCCTCTCAAGGGGTGGTGGAACTGTACTCCCACGGCGGCGGACGCGTGGGCGTGATGGTGGAAGTCAACTGCGAAACCGATTTCGTTGCCCGCTCCGAAAAATTCCGCGAACTGGCGCACGAAATCGCCCTGCAGATTGCCGCCGCCGCCCCGCGCTACATCAAAGAGGACGAAATTCCCGCCGAGGTGCTGGAGCATGAGGCGGAAATCGCCCGCGCCCGCGCCAAAGAGGAAGGCAAACCCGATGCCGTCGCTGAAAAGATCGTGCAGGGGCGCATCGAGAAATTCAAGGACGAGGTGGTGCTGTTGCGTCAGCCCTACATCCGCGATGAATCTCTCACCATCGAAAAGTTGATTTTGCAGGCGGTGGGCGCCATCGGCGAAAATATCCTGGTCCGCCGCTTCCAGCGATGGGAGTTGGGCGAGCGTTTGGAAAGTTGAGTGAAATGACCAACCTTCGGGTTGGTCATTTTTATACCTTGCAATGCTGTAGGAGAAAAAATGAGTCAGTTCAAATACAAGCGCATTCTCTTGAAGTTGAGCGGCGAGGCGCTGGCGGGCGAATCGGGCTTCGGCATTGACGTGGACGAAGCCGAATCCATCGCCAAACGCATCAAGGAAGTGCATGATTTGGGACTGGAGATTGCGGTCGTGATTGGCGCTGGTAATTTGTGGCGCGGCAAACAGGGACTCGAACGCGGCATGGACCGCTCCACGGCGGATTACATGGGCATGCTCGCCACCGTCATGAACGCCATGGCGCTGATGGATGCACTGGAACGGGAGGGTGTGTACACCCGCGTCATGTCTGCCATCGAAATGCGCGCCATTGCCGAACCATACATCCGCCGCCGCGCTATTCGACACCTCGAAAAGGGACGCGTGGTCATCTTTGGCGCCGGTACCGGCAACCCCTTCTTCTCCACCGATACCGCCGCCGCCCTGCGTGCCACCGAGGTTGACGCTGATGTCGTCATCAAAGCCACCAAGGTGGATGGCGTGTACGACTCCGATCCCAAGAAAAACCCGGACGCCAAAAAATTCGACGAACTCACCTACATTGATGTCATCAACCGCCGCCTGCAGGTAATGGACAGCACTGCCATCACCCACTGCATGGAAAACAAAATTCCCATCCTTGTCGTCAACTTGTGGGACCCCAACGCTTTGCTTGCCGCCCTGCGAGGTGAGGCGGTCGGCACGCTCGTTCACAGTTGAAACAGACTGTCCCCCCAACGCAGGAGAGAAGCGCTTCTCTCCTGCGTTTCTTTTGAGAGACTCTCACATTTCCTCGTTTGCTCTCGAAACGGTTATGGCTGTATAGCAAATTTCAACGTTTTGGGGTATCCTTAACTCACCTTACACAGTTTTCTCGTAGCGCGACATTCATGTCGCCTGAAAACACGAGATAAATCTCGCGCTACCGCGTAAGGTGAGTCCTTAACTCAACTTCACATCAAATTCAGGAGATTGTGGTGATAAAAGATATCCTCAACGACGCCGAAACCCGTATGCGAGGCGCCATTTCTGTTCTGCACGACGACCTGGCAGGCATCCGCACCGGACGCGCCAGCCCCGCCCTCGTCGAACGCCTGCAGGTGGAATATTACGGGACGCCCACGCCTCTCCAGCAGCTTGCCTCCATCAGCGTTCCCGAGCCGCGTTCCCTGATGATCAAGCCTTTCGACGCCTCCACCCTGAAAGCCATCGAAAAAGCGATTCTCGCCTCGGACCTGGGGCTGACCCCCAACAGCGACGGCAAAGCCCTCCACCTCAACCTGCCTCCGCTCACCGAAGAACGCCGCCGCGAACTGGTCAAACACATGCATCACCGCCTCGAGGAGGCGCGCATCGCCATCCGCAACATCCGCCGCGATGCCCTCAACGACATGCGCGAATTCGAAAAGGAAAAACTCATTTCCGAGGATGAACTCGAACGCGGCGAGGCAGACCTTCAAAAACTGACCGATAAATTCATCGAGGAAATCGCCGAGCAGGGCAGGAAAAAAGAAGCGGAAATCATGGAAGTGTAGGCGGACAACGCCCCGCACACTCGTACTTAATGCCGACATCCTCCCTCAACATTCCTCCCGAAAAACTCCCCCGCCACGTTGCCATGATCATGGACGGCAACGGACGCTGGGCGCTTTCACGCGGCTTGCCGCGCCTTGCCGGTCACAAAGCAGGCACCGAAAACCTGCGCCGTGTCATCCGCTCCACTGTGGAATTCGGGGTCAAATACCTCACCATTTACGCCTTCTCCACCGAAAACTGGGGACGCCCCCTCGAAGAAGTGCGCGGATTGATGTCCATCCTTGAAGATGTACTCGACAAGGAACTTGCCGAACTTCATGCCGAAGGCGTCCAATTGCGCCATATTGGGCGGCTTGAACGCCTTTCTCCCAAACTGCAAAAAAAAGTGCTTGAAGCCATCGAACTTACCAAAAACAACGACCGCCTGGTACTCAACGTTGCCTTCAACTATGGCGGGCGTGACGAAATCGTCCACGCCATCCAAAAAATCATCCGCGACGGAATCCCCGCCGAACAGGTGACCGACGAACTTGTCAGTCAGTATCTTTACACCGCCGGCGTCCCCGACCCCGACCTCATCATCCGCACCTCCGGCGAACTGCGCGTCAGCAACTTCCTCATCTGGCAGGCGGCATATTCCGAATGGTATGTCACGCCCACCTATTGGCCCGATTTCGACCAGGAGGAATATCGCCGTGCTCTCGAAGCATTTGCCCAGCGCGACCGCCGTTTTGGCAAGGTTTCATCCAAGGAGTTCGAGGCATCCAATGCTTAGGCGGACATTGACAGCACTAGGAATGGCGGCGGTGGGATTGCCCGCCATCATTTACGGCGGCTGGTTTTATTTTCTGGTCATGGGAATCTTTCTCGTCGGCGGGGCGTGGGAATACGTCCGCTTGTATCGGGCTGTGAATCACGAACCAAATGAAACGGTTACGATTGGAGGCGTGCTGGTGCTGGTCACTGCACGCTTCTTTTTTCCGGAAGCCTCCGTCCCTGTGTTCGTTGCCGTCATCCTGATTGCCATGACCGCTCACCTCGTCGCGTTTGAGCGCGGGCGCGATCACGCCGCCGTGGACTTTGGCGTGACGGTGGCGGGCATCGTCTATCTGGGATGGATTGGCGCCTACCTGCTCGACCTGCGCAGTCTCGTCAGCAATGAAATGGGGGTGTGGTGGTTCATGCTCATTCTGCCGCTGGTGTGGGCGGCGGATACCGGCGGTTACTCTATTGGCGCGGCGTATGGCAGACACAAAATGACGCGCCGCCTCAGCCCCAAGAAAAGTTGGGAGGGTTACTTTGCCGGCATCTTTACCGCCGTTCTCGTCGGCGCGTTCTTTGCGTATGCCTTTTCTTCCCTCGGACCTCAACCGCTGGGCGGCTTCATTACCCCTCTGCAGGGCGCCCTGCTGGGGCTGGTCATCGGCGCGCTCTCTCCGCTTGGCGACCTCGGTGAGAGCATGTTCAAACGTCAGAGCGGCATGAAAGATTCGAGCAACATCTTCCCCGGTCATGGCGGCTTCCTCGACCGCATCGACTCGTGGATTTGGGGCGCCGCCCTCGGCTATTTCCTCATCCAATATTTCATCCTGTAGGGAGGCGTATGGACATCACCAAAGACCCCACCAGAAACCTCGCGCTCGAACTGGTGCGTGTGACCGAAGCGGCGGCGCTCGCGGCGGGTCGTTTTATGGGGCGGGGCGATAAAGAGGCGGCAGACCAGGCTGCCGTCAATGCGATGCGGACCGTCCTCCAGACCATTGATATGAACGGCGTCATCGTCATCGGCGAAGGTGAAAAGGATAACGCCCCCATGCTCTACAACGGCGAAATCGTGGGCAACGGCTCCGGCATGGACCTGGATGTGGCTGTGGACCCCATTGACGGCACCCGCCCCCTCGCCTTTGGACGCTCGAATTCACTTTCCACGGTGGCTGTCGCGCCGCGCGGCACTATGTTCGACCCGGGACCCTTCGTTTACATGAACAAACTGGCTGTCGGTCCTGAGGCAAAGGGCGTCATCAACATCGAAAAATCCATCACCGAAAATTTGCGGGCAATCGCCAAAGCCAAGAAAAAGGACGTGGAAGACCTGACCGTCATCATCCTCGACCGCGACCGCCACAAAGAGATGATTGCCGAAATCCGCAAAGCCGGCGCGCGCATCCGCCTCATCCCCGACGGCGACGTTGCCGCCGCCCTGATGACCGCCTGGCCCAACTCCGGCGTGGATGTGCTGATGGGCATCGGCGGCACGCCCGAAGGCGTGATTGCGGCATGTGCCTTGCGCGCCATGGGCGGCGAAATTCAGGGAAAGTTATACGCGCGCGATGAAGACGAACTGCGCCGCGGACGCGAAGCCGGCTACGACTTCGACAAAATCCTCACCATGGA
Source organism: Anaerolinea sp. (assembly GCA_020723805.1). Taxonomy (GTDB): domain Bacteria; phylum Chloroflexota; class Anaerolineae; order Anaerolineales; family Villigracilaceae; genus Defluviilinea. The sequence continues at coordinate 39,796 of DYID01000031.1, forward strand.
CGACCTGGTCTCCTCTGAAGATGTCTTCTTCACCGCCACCGGCATCACCGACGGCGAACTGCTCAAAGGCGTGCGCTACTTCGGCACCAGCGCCAGCACCGACTCCCTCGTCGTGCGCGGAATGACCGGCACTGTGCGCCAGATCATCGCCACTCACAAAATGGACAAATTGCGGCAGTTGAGCGCAGTGAAATATTAGGCTGTATCCGACCTAACTCGCTGCTCCACAAAGTTCGCGAAGAAACACGATCTCATCTTACGCAGTGGCGCGAGATTTATCTCGCGCTCATCTGCTTCCTGCTGTGATTAAATTGCATCATCCAAGCCGCTGATTGCTTGATTAACTCACCTTACGCGAAACGTCCCGAAGTTTCTCGCAAATTGTGCCTGTTTTCCAGCCAAACCTTCGGGACGGTACGTAACCTCAGTGATTAATTCTCCACGGATTACCTTCTCTAACGACCATGCTTATTCATTCCTCCTCCCAACTCCTCACCCTTGCCGGCGGACCCCAGCGTGGACGCGCCCTCGGCACGCTTGGCATCATCGAAGACGGCGCTGTTGTGGTTCGCGATGAAAAAATCGTTGCGGTAGGCACAACCGCTGAACTCCGCGCCTCCTACCCCAACGAACCTACCCTCGACGCCAACCGTTGCGTCCTCATGCCCGGCTTCGTGGACCCTCACACCCACGTCATCTGGGGCGGCGACCGCGCGGACGAGTTCGAGAAGAAGATGGCAGGCAAGCCCTATCTGGAGATTCTGGCTGAGGGCGGCGGCATCCTCTCCACGGTCCGTGCGACGCGCACCGCCTCCATCGAGTCGCTCATCGCCCAAACCCGTCCGCGTCTTCTGCGTATGTTCGCACACGGCACGACGACCGTCGAAGCCAAGACCGGCTACGGACTGCAAACCGCCACCGAACTGCGCCTGCTCAAAGCCCTGCTCACCCTCGACGACGAAACGCCCCTCGACCTTGCCTTCACCTTCCTCGGCGCACACGCCATCGCGCCCGAATACCGCGACGACCCGCAAGGTTACACCGACCTCGTCTGCGAGACGATGCTGCCTCTCCTCAAAGAATGGTGGGAGACTCACGCCCCGCGCCTGCCCCTGCCCTTTGTGGATGTCTTCTGCGAGAACAAAGCCTTCACCCTCGAACAATCGCGTCAAATCCTGACCCGAGCCCGCTCGCTGGGATTCCCGCTCAAAATCCACGCTGACGAGTTCGACAACCTCGGCGGCGCTTCGCTGGCGGTGGAGTTGGGCGCCGCCTCCGCCGACCATCTGGTGAAGACCTCCGATGCCGACATCGCCGCGCTGGGCAAATCGGATACGGTGGCTGTCGCCCTGCCTTGCACGCCCTTTGGACTCGCCGAGTGCGATTACACCCCCGCACACAAACTCATCGAAGCCGGCGCCATCCTTGCCCTCGCCACTGACTGCAACCCCGGCACCTCGTGGAATGAATCCATGCAGATGGCGATTGCGCTGGCATGCCGCTACATGAAACTGACTCCTGCCCAAGCGATTGCCGCCGCCACCATCAACGCCGCACACGCCATCCGCCGCGCCGATACCATCGGCTCCATCGAAGCCGGCAAACAGGCGGACATGCTCATCCTGTCCGTGCCGGATTACCGTCACCTCGGCTACCGCTATGGGACGAACCTCGTCCGCCAGGTCATCAAGCGCGGGCAGGTCTATTCGGTGGATGTAGGCTATTACCGCACGGCATAAGAAATTAAACACAAAGGACACAAAGATCACAAAGGTTTGCACTTCGTGGACTTTGTGTCCTTTGTGTTAAAAACTCATGTTACGCGGTGGCGCGAGATTTATCTCGCGTTTTCGGGCGACATGAACCCCCTTGCAGGGACAATGTGTCGCGCTACGAGAAAACTGCGTAAAGTGAGTTAAAAACTTTGGAGACAATCATGCAAATTGACATCATCGGTGTGCCCATTGACCTGGGCGCAGACCGCCGCGGCGTGGACATGGGTCCCAGCGCCATTCGTTATGCCCACCTTCACCAGAAACTGGAAGACCTCGGCTACGTCATCGAGGACAAGGGCAACATCGAAGTGCCCCTCCAAGAAATGTGCCGCATCACCGACCCCAAACTCAAATACATTGACTGCATCATCCCCATGGGGCGGCGCGTCGCGGGCGCAGTGGCAACCTCCATCCAGGCGGGACATTTCCCGCTGGTGCTGGGCGGCGACCACAGCCTCTCGGTCGGTTCCATTCGCGGCGCGGCGAAACACCGCAAACTCGGCGTCATCTGGGTGGATGCCCACGCCGACTTCAACACCGCCGAAACCACTCCCTCCGGCAACATTCACGGCATGCCCCTCGCCGCCCTGTGCGGAATGGGCGACCCGCGCCTTGTCTCACTTTGGGACGAAACGCCTCCCGTCCTCGACCCGAAGCGGGTTGCCATCATTGGGGCGCGCGACCTCGACCCGGGTGAAAAGCGCAACCTGCGCGAAGCCGGCGTGATGGTGCAAAGCATGGAGCAGATTGACCGCATCGGCATGGTTGCCGCGCTCGAGAAAGCCATCCAGCGCGTCAGCCGCGACGTGGACGGCATCTACCTCTCCTTCGACATGGACTCCCTCGATCCGCGCCA
>DYID01000004.1 GCA_020723805.1 Anaerolinea sp.
CATTAACTTGATAGCCATCGCCACTTTTCTGTCCAGTTTTTTGGGGTCACTACATTTATTGATTCTGACACAAGACGCTGGTCGAGTGGCTTGCCCGCCAGGGGATTACCGGTCTTAATGCCCTGACGGGCATTTATTGATTCTGACTGCTACATCCAGGCGAAAGCCTTCCCGCTGGAATACGAGTCTTAATGCCCTGACGGGCATTTATTGATTCTGACTTGTTTCCGGCGTATTTTATTACGCCGGAATTGTTTACGTCTTAATGCCCTGACGGGCATTTATTGATTCTGACGATGGACAGGAGCCTCTAGATATGTTACAAATGATAGTGTCTTAATGCCCTGACGGGCATTTATTGATTCTGACAATTAGAAGTGTTGGGCTGACCATAAACATCCATGTTATGTCTTAATGCCCTGACGGGCATTTATTGATTCTGACTTAGAAAAAAGACAATGAAAAAGATCGCACTCTCACTGGGTCTTAATGCCCTGACGGGCATTTATTGATTCTGACGAAGACAAGCCATTAGCCCGTTCCGAGGCTTTATATCGGGTCTTAATGCCCTGACGGGCATTTATTGATTCTGACGCAATCCTGAAGCGATGGAAAGTGGAAGGGTTCACGTCAGTCTTAATGCCCTGACGGGCATTTATTGATTCTGACGCACTGGGAGCGGGACACGTTGTTGCAAGCGGCGCGGCAAGTCTTAATGCCCTGACGGGCATTTATTGATTCTGACCAGACAAGACCATGTTGGCATTGTTGAACAACGTTTCGTCTTAATGCCCTGACGGGCATTTATTGATTCTGACAAAACAATGAAAAAGATCGTTTTTGTCGCAGTCACAATCGCGTCTTAATGCCCTGACGGGCATTTATTGATTCTGACGACAATTTGGGCCCCCGTAGAGACCGAATCTGGAATGTCTTAATGCCCTGACGGGCATTTATTGATTCTGACTCATATTTGCCAGGGGAACTGTACGCCTAGCCCGTACGGTCTTAATGCCCTGACGGGCATTTATTGATTCTGACGGTTCGAGTAGCCCGATTTCGGACAGAACAGCCAAAACGGTCTTAATGCCCTGACGGGCATTTATTGATTCTGACTGGACATCCGTCCGCCCCGGAAAGGACGCAAAAATGGAAGGTCTTAATGCCCTGACGGGCATTTATTGATTCTGACCTTTATCTGTCCGCTTGGCTAGCCTACCGACCAAATACTAAAGTCTTAATGCCCTGACGGGCATTTATTGATTCTGACCAAAAATCAGCGTAAGCATCACCTTCTGCGTTCATGGGTCTTAATGCCCTGACGGGCATTTATTGATTCTGACCAAGCACAACCGCTTTATATTCGTACATAAGCAATTAGGTCTTAATGCCCTGACGGGCATTTATTGATTCTGACAATACTGCATACCGTTGTCTGTGCGCAACGCTTGTACTGGGTCTTAATGCCCTGACGGGCATTTATTGATTCTGACTATCTTTTCTTGTCAAGGTCTAGCCTCCCCCAAAAAAGTCTTAATGCCCTGACGGGCATTTATTGATTCTGACCCGCCCTCCAGCGAAGCCAACCGACCTGGGCGCGTGGACAGTCTTAATGCCCTGACGGGCATTTATTGATTCTGACTCCGCGCCGCCTTGAGCCTTGCTCTTCGCACGGTTGGTCTTAATGCCCTGACGGGCATTTATTGATTCTGACACGAAAGGAAAAAAACATGTCAACCAGAGTAGAAAGTGTGGGTCTTAATGCCCTGACGGGCATTTATTGATTCTGACCCAATGACCCCGCATTGCAGTTCATCGTGGACGAGACGTTGAGTCTTAATGCCCTGACGGGCATTTATTGATTCTGACCGTTTTTCCTTTCTGGGCTTGCCGCCCAACTTTTGTTAGTCTTAATGCCCTGACGGGCATTTATTGATTCTGACCAAGCCAGCGGTCCACCATCTCCTCGTACCGCTTCGCCATATGTCTTAATGCCCTGACGGGCATTTATTGATTCTGACTGTAAAGGTGAGGGTGAAGGTCGGGGTCGCCGTCCACGAAGGTCTTAATGCCCTGACGGGCATTTATTGATTCTGACGTTACAGAGTTGCGCCCGCCTGAGGAAGTTGAAAGGAGTCTTAATGCCCTGACGGGCATTTATTGATTCTGACGAAGTACCAGGACAAGGAAGAGTCCGACATTCTGGCGAAAGTCTTAATGCCCTGACGGGCATTTATTGATTCTGACATCCGCCAGTGACGCCATTGAGTTATGATGTCAACGGTCTTAATGCCCTGACGGGCATTTATTGATTCTGACGTTCCAAGTCGCCTTGAATACCAGTTCCTCAAGATCGGTCTTAATGCCCTGACGGGCATTTATTGATTCTGACGAAATAGGGAGTTCTATGCACAATATGAGGTAATTGGTCTTAATGCCCTGACGGGCATTTATTGATTCTGACTATAAAAGTGATTGGTCATGATAAAAATCGTAAACTAATTGGTCTTAATGCCCTGACGGGCATTTATTGATTCTGACCCCTGTTTTTCACCGGCACAAAACAGGTATTTTTACCGCCAGAACCGCTGTCATTATACCGTACAAATGCCGAATTTTCATCCAAAACATTCGTCCTCTGCCGAATTGACACTCCCAATGAAGGTCCGCGTACCCCCCTCCCCAAAAGGGTCAAAAGCGGGCGAATCCGGCGGGGGGGTACGCAAACCGCAGTTTAGACAATCATCGTGCCCGGCGGGGGAGTGATGCGTCCCTGCCCAAGCACGCGCAAACGTCCGCGGCAGGAGGCGCACAAGGCATACAACCGCAGGCTGTCTTCGTCATCCCGCATGATTTTTCGGACCTTATTGAGCAGTTTTTCCAATTCTACATCGTTCAAGTACGCCTCGAAGACCGAATCCTGCACGCGCTCGCCCACCGCCTCCATGGCTTTTGCCACCTTTGCCAGGCGCTTCGGGTCGGCGATATCGTAAGTGAGAAGGTAAAAGGTGCGGTCGGACATGGCAGATTTGCGATTTACGATTTTAGATTTGCGATTGACAATCCAAAATCTAAAATCCAAAATCTAAAATCCAAAATCACCGAAACCCCATACCACCGAAATTCGGCTCGCCGCTCTGAATGCAAGCAGCGATCTGCCGCGCCTGCTCGATGAGACACTGCCGCAGAGGGAACTGCATCCCCCGCAAGGGATGGGTGAAGCGGGTATCCATGCGGGTTTCATACGCCTGCAAAAAGCGCCGCTGACCGGCTGCTCCAAGCAAAATGGGGCGCTCCGGCGGACCGGGGCTGAAATCTTCGGGCGTCAGTTGACCGCCGTTCAGGCACCACAAGACGATTCCATCCACGATGGGACGGAACTCCTCCATCAAATCCAAACCCAGTCCGGGGCGGTTGTACGCCACCTCGTGCAGGAACCCGGCGTACGGGTCCAGCCCGACCGTTTGCACGGCGCTCGAACACGCCTCTGCCAGCAGAGTATATCCAAACGAGAGCAAGACGTTCACGGGGTCGCGCGGCGGGCGGCGGTTGCGGTCGTCGAACTTCCACTTTGGGTCGAAGAGACGGCGCAAGCCTTTGAAATAAGCCGCCGTCGCCGCCCCTTCCACGCCCAAGAGCGAAGAAAGAGCGGTCTTGCGTTCCACTTCGTCCAGAGCGTGGGAGAGGCTTTCCACACTGGATGCAATCTCTGCATCGCCGCGCTCGCGGTTGTGACGCTGAAGCAACGCGCGCTGATGCTGTAACTTAGCGCGAACGAAGCCCTTCGCCATCGCCAGTGCAAAAGCCGCGTCGCCGCTGCGGGCATATTGGGCGCGGCGCAGGGGAACATGCGGCGTCACCTGTCCCACCAGCCGTCCGCGATATTCCCCGCGCTGGCTGAGAAATACCACCTCGGTATTTTGCGCGAGGAAGGCGTCTATGGCAGGCGTGGTCAACCCCACATTGCCAAAGATGACCACCTGCTCCACCTGCGAGAGGGGAACGGAGAGGAGGATTTCGGATGTGCGATTTTCGATTTCGGGATTTTCGATTTGCGATTTTGGATTTGCAATTTGCGATTGCGGATTTGCGATTGCATCGGGCGAGAGGTCGCGCTCCACCTGCACGCGGCGGTTGCGGATGCGGATTTTGGTTTGTTGTTCCACAAGATATAAGGCTGGCATACAAACCTCCCTTCAGCGTTGTTAAGGTGCAACGGATTTGCGATTTTGGATTTGCGATTTTAGATTTGCGATTTTAGATTTTAGATTTGCGATACCGCAGATTGGCTTTCGCCGTTTTGTGAGAGGCGGTGAAGATAGCCGTCAGTTCATCCGCTTCTTTGAGCAGCGTATTTCGTTTTTCGCCCGAAACCAGTTTTGCATCGCGCAGCATCTCCAGCCAGAACAAACTTTCATCGGCTTCTTCTTCCACCACGCCGAGTTTATTGGCAAAATCGGGGCTGGTGCGTCCGCGGCAGGCGGCGCGATAATTGGCGGCAACAGAGGTGGAGGAACGTATCAATTATTTGGCAATCGTCTCGGCGGCATATTTTTTTCGGCAAGGTTTCGCACAATTCAATCGCCATCAGCGCAAAAGTCTTTGTGCGGTTTTTCAACTCATCTTCGTTCATCGAAAACTCCTTCTTCTGATTTGCGCTTTGCGGATTGTCAATCCAAAATCCAAAATCCAAAATCTAAAATCTAAAATCTAAAATCCCCTCGCCTGCCCCAGCCCCTGCGTCGTCCCCGCGCCAACGCCGGAGAAGAGCGCAAACGCCGCCAGGGTGTGAATTTGTCCCAGCCAAAAACGGTCGAAGTTGGTGGCGGTAAAAGTAATCTGTCCCACCGCGCCGATGCGCATCCCGCCCTCCTTGAGCGGCACCGCGCGGCTCTCCAGGTCGAAGCGGCTGACCGCCAGGCACTCCTCGGCATAGCGGCGCACTTCGGGCATGAACGCCACCGGCGCAAACGCATTCCACTTTTCGATCAGGCTGTTGAAGACAAGCGAAGCGGTTGGGAGCGGATGAGAAAGTCCGCCGCTTTTGAAGACCACCGGACTGGTGAACTGGAACGACACCCGGCGCGGAATCTCCACCCCCGGCAGGAAGCGGCTCCCCAGCGCGGCGTACGAATCAGACCCCGCCCAAGGCTGGGATTCGGTTCCATGAGCCGCCGCCACGCTGAAAGGGATGTGATCCAATTCCAGCGTGGCGCCCGGCGCGGTTTTAGCAAACTCCAGCAGGAGCGCGGTCAGATCCGCCGCGAGTGAAGTCCAGCGCAGGGAATACGTCTCGCCGGGCAGGGGGGCGCCGCTTTGCCGCTCGAACTTTCCCATCAAAGTCGAAGCGGTATAAGGGCGGAGGGAATTTGCGATTTGCGATTGCGCCTCGGATGCCGGAGACGAAGCGTGCAGCCGCTCCGCCAAAGCCGGGTTTGCCTGCCGGACGACATCCAGCAATGCCGCTTGCGAGGCTCTGCCCCACCAGCGGGGAAACTCTTCGCGGGCGGGTGGAACTTTCAACGGTTGAAGCGTGAGAACGAGGGAGAGAAGGGACATGGTGATTTGCGATTTCTGATTTTCGATTTGCGATTTTCGATTGTCAATCCAAAATCTAAAATCCAAAATCTAAAATCCAAAATCTAAAATCTAAAATCTAAAAAGCCTTGCCTCATCACGCACTGCCTGGAGGTTGATGACTTCGGCTACCTCAAAGCGCGGCGGGATGGCGCCCTCCACCGGCTTCAGGCGCAAAATGGGCGGGAAGTAGCCCATGCGCCCATGCAGTTCTGCCAGCGTGAGCGCGGCGATGTAGTTGTAGGAGGGCAGATTGACAATGATGGGCGCGGTCTGCCACTCTTCGGGCGTAAACGTCACCGTCTTGAGAATCTCGCGCAGTTGCGGCAGGAAGGGCTTCTCTTGCTCGAAGTGAATCGGCAGGGGGATGACCTGCTCCAGCGGATTTTTGGTCAGCGCTTCAATTTGGGCTTTTTGTTCGGGGGTGAGGGGGTGGGAGAAGTTGAGGAGGATCATTTGCGATTTCCGATTGTGGATTTTAGATTGGAGATTTTAAATTTGAGGATTGAAGACCGAGGGTTTCATCCAGCGCGGCGCGTAAGCGGGATTGGCTAGGGGCATCCAGCCGCCATCTTCCCGGCGCAGATGCGCGGATGGAGACCAGCACAATTTGGACGCCATAAGCTTTTGCCAGTTCTTGCAATTGTTCGCCGGGCGTTTTTGCCACAACCCAAATACGGCCAGTGTATGTTCCCAAATATTCTCTGCCTGCAATAGTTGTCAATTGATCTAAGCCGTCGCGCTTGCGCTTGTTTGGGCTCAATCCGCTTTTGGCTTCGATGACCGCCGCCTGATTGCCGCGCTGGACAAGGAAGTCAATCTCGAAAGCAGGGTATTGCAAATTGTGGCGAACATCGTCCGCTTGTGTGCGTAAAAACATAAACAAGGCGGTTTCCTGTTCATTGCTTAAAGGTTTGGACGGCACGGATTGCAAGCCGTGTGCCCGCAAGTAATCTTCCGCTGAAATCAAACTCGGCAAGAAATCGGCGGTCTGTTTTATCCCGTTTGCAGTGAAATTCAAATGATATAGTTTCGACCGTTTTTTCTCGCTTTCGAGATAAATCACTTCCGCCCCGTGCGAGCGCGCTGATTCGTAGCCTGCCCAAGCCATCGGTTTGGTGCCGCCGGTCAGGTTGAAGGTCATGCCAGGCTGATAGGCCTGCTCGAATGCAGCACGAATGGATACCAGGTCATAGGGATCGTCCAGCGGGAGTAATTCTGTATGCGGCAACAGGGCATGCAGATTTTCCGCCACGCGGCGCGTTTTTTCGGAGTGCGCCAGGATGTGCTGTTTGGGTTTCAGGGCGCGGTCAACCAGAAGGACGGGGATGGGCTGTTCACCGATGAGGGAGATTAACATTGTAGATTGTAGATTTACGATTTTGGATTGGAGATTGGCAAGCAAGGGTTACAACTCCAATATGGGGAAGTGCGGCAGGTCATCTTCGCTGGCGTTTGCAAAATTCAAAACCACGTCACGCAATTTTTGATACGTTTCCGGTTTGACCGGTTCCGTTCCATGCGCCAGGCGCGATTGGTTACGGGCATACAAAACTTTGTTCAGCTCGACTTCCTGCTCTTGATATTTCTTTCCCAAGTCGTCACCGAGCGCGTGTAATAATTGATAACTGGCTTTCAAACCCAGTTTCAAGTCGTCTGCGGGGTTTTCAGGGTCAGAATAAAGCCGAACGAAGTCATTTCGCAAACTTTCTGGGATTTGTTCCGGCTTGACAGCGTTATTTTTGATTTGGTGCGCATTCAGTAGTTGATTTCGCGCCAGGGCTTCGAGCGCGGAATATAAGCGGGCAACTGCATCGTCATATTTCTGCGCAACGTCGGCTCGTCTTGCTGCGTTTGCAATCAGGTCGAGAATATCCAATCGTTGCGCTTCCGCCCCTTTCTCGTTGTGCAGGTGCAAAAATTCAGCGTTTTGCTCCACCACATCGAGCGCCGGGCGCAAGGGGTCGGCGCGTCCAGCAACATACAACTTAAGTTTGCCGAGCGCGGAAAAAATTTTGTTTTGTGCCGATTTGTACTCAAAGCGGTCCCACAAAGCGTAACCTTCGATGAGTTCCGCCAGCGCGTCATAGACCTTGCGCATATCGGCAGGGACAACAGCGCTCAAGCGTTTGGCGCGCTCATGCGCGTCGGCAAATCGCCCATGATTGAACAGGAAAGCAATCTCCTGCCGCGCCCGCACCGCCAGTTCAGACCAGGGATTGGATTGAAACCATGTCCACTCTTTGCCTTCCAGTACAATGCCAATGCCGCCCCGGTCACGCCCTTGCGGGTCTTTCGAGCCAACGTAAAAATACTGGGATGACGTTTCAATTGTCATCAGCACAGCAGCAACCGACATCGGTTTTGTGCCAGCCGTGTATTCAACCGCCAGTTGATTGGACTCCACGCCCCATTTTTTCAACATGCCAGGCAGTTCGCTGGCTAAAGCGCGGTAACACGCCACCAGGTCCTGCGGGCTGGGGGTTTCTATCCAATCGAAATGTTCGGGCTGGTAATTCAGGGCAGGCAGAATTTTCTCCCGAATGGACGACTTCGTATCGGGCGAAACAAAGAAGCAGATAAAACGCGGCTGCTGTTCGTTTAGCGTATGCACGGCGGCAGAAATCGCGCCGCCGACATTGACAAGCATGGCTTGGGGTTTTTCGGTCATGACACTCTCCGACATTCAATTTGCCAAACTCTTCCTACTTGTTTTTTGCCAATCACTTCGCAAATCACACTTTCGCCTTCTGCATACCGCTTGCTGGTATCGTTGTTCTCGGCGGAAATATGAGCATAGGCGACAGTATCCTCTAATCCAGGAATGAACAAATCCAAAGCCTTGCCTTCCTGGTTGAAGACTTCGCCTTTGAAGCGGTCGCCGATGTTAGGGATGTCGGTGAATTCGGCAATCAACGGTTTGGGCTGAGGCTTGGGAGCAGGTTTGGGCGAAGGCGCAACACGGGCGGGAATTTCGCCTGTTGTTACCGTCTCCAAAATTCGTTTTTGCCAGTCAGTTTCCATAAAATCAGCGCCTTCCTCTGTCACATTGACCAATACCCATCCTAACGGATAACCTAGCGGCGCGCGTTGGTCTTTATAGGGTAGTCGGCGGCTCATTGGGAATTCATCGCCGCTTTGGTAATCTTTAGAATGGTGCGCTCCAAGCCTGAAACCGCTAATAATTTCCAGCATGAAATTGTCGTCTTCGCGCAATTGCCCATCAAACGTTTTTCCATCCCAACCGGTTCCCCACCCCAATTGCAACAAGAAAGCAGATTCGTTTTCGGCGGCTTGCAGGCTTTGCCAGCGGTGGTAGAGACTGACCGCGTTTGAAATCTTGGGTGAGTTTTTCGCCTGATTGGTGTAATACTCAATTTCGGTTTCAATACGTTGGCGGGCATATTGCTGGCAAATTTTCACCCACTCGGTTAGACGTTTGGGGTCGCCAAAGTTCAATTTCTTCCATTGTTCGGATTGCGGAGTAGAGCCAAACAAGCGTGTGTCAATTTTGAGAGCGACGCCTTCCAACAACAGGCTAGCAGGTAGTACCTCGAGACTGGAAATTTTATCCACTCGCTCCATGCTCCAATTCCGATATACGGCCGCGTTGATTAATTGCATTCTTTTTGGGTCAATGGGCTGACTGTCTGATACCTGCAAAGCACGCATCAGGTCGTAGTTGGGGCCTTTTCCAGACGGTGCAGAAGGGTAGAAAATATCTTGCTCGTAGCGGTTGGCAGCCTTTTTCTTATCGAATTTGCGCCTGTCAGCTTCAAATCGCGGCGGAGAAGAAACTTTGTTCAAATCGGGGTAAAGATGTTTTGTTTTCCACTCCCACCATCCAATCGCGGTGCGGAGCGCGCCTTTCAGGCTGGAACCGGGCAGGTAAGGCTGGTCATAGACGTTTTTAATGAACTCGCGCACGCGCCCATCCTGTGAAAGCGCCTGGCCGGGGATGTGATAGCGGAAAAGCGCGCTGCCGTCTTTGTATTCCCGGTCATCGGTTATCAGGTCGGCGGGTTTTGTTCGTGCCAACTGCTCGGCGATTTTAGGGTCGTCAATATTTTGCGCTTCAAGCAAAGCATTTTCATTGAACCGCCAAATCTCGCCATGTTTTTCGGCAAAATCGTAGCCGCGCAGCATCTCCCGTCCGTTGCCGATGTGCAGGGGGGTAAGGACGGTGATTTTCAGGCGGTAGGTTTTGTAATCGGGCATAAAAGCCTCCGTATATCCTATAGTAGATTTCTCTTGCCCGCTTTCGTTGGACTAAAGTCCCGCCTCATGGCATGAAAGTCGAATGAATTCGACTTTCACTCAGCCCGCAGGGCTTCCATGAGATGAGCAGGCGGCTTTAGCCCCGCTCATGGGGTTTGAGTTTCCAATCCAGCGCCAGCGCAAAACCGGGACGGTAGATAGGATGAGCAATCGTCTCGCCGCTTTTGGCGTCATATTCGGGGCGCACGTCCGCCGCGCCGCCTTGCGGATTGCCCGCTATCAGGCTTCCTTCCGCCACCAGCCAGAGACGCTTGCGGCGTTGGGCGGCGGCGTTTTCGGGCGTGCGCAGCCAGCCTTCCACTGCTTCCAGTTTGTAGGCGGAGTTGGCAAGCAGGGCCACTTCATCGGCTTTCGGATGCCAGCGGCTGAGCAGGTACGCGGCTGATTGCGGAGCGTTCAGCGGCAGTTCGCCTTTTGGCTCGAAGGTGAAATGTCCATAGCTCGCCGTGCGCTCGCCGCCCAGACCGGAGTCGCCTAAAGCGGCAAGCAGGGTTGCAAAATCCAGCCGCAAACTGGAAGTTTGCGCTACACCAAACCACAAGCCGCAGCCCGCGTTGAACAGCACCCGCTCGGACTGGAACAGGTTGGATGCGGAACTGATGCGGTCCACGGTCACGCGCGGGGCGGTTTGGGATGTGAACACCGTTTGACGCATGACGGCTTCAAGCGGGCGTTCCTTCTTTTGCTCTTTCCCGTTAGATTTGTCCGTGTAGAAGAGAATGCTTTCAGGCAGTTCTTTGATTTCCGCTTCGGTCAACCACAGAGCGCCGCCTTGCACGGAAAATTTGCACGCCCATTCGTCATCGCTATCCTTTTTGAGTTCGTTATCTAAAAACTCGCCTTTGCGGGCGCGTTCGATTAACGCTTCGGACAAATAGCGGATTTTCTTGATATTCTTGCCTGCGCCAAACTCTTTGATACGGCTATCTGTGAACAACTCCCGCAAATCCACCGGCTTGGGGTAAAAGCGCACGCCGCCCGCAAACGGAAAAGCAGACGTGACACGAAATGCAGGCTCGCCGTTTTCGGGCAAAATCTCTTTCACATCCCTGCCCAAATGCCGCCAGGTATCGAGCAGGGCGGCAAAGAGCGTATCGGATGGCACGCTTTCGCGCGACTCTTCCACGCTTTCCACCCCGCCCGCGCCGATGTGAATCCCGCGCGGAAAGGTGAGATGGTAGTTCGTCAGTTGGGGCATCGTTGCTCCTTTTCGTGGGGCAGGTCTTTAACCTGTCCGCGCAAGTCAGAGACTTGCGCTACATGGCGATTTGCTTCTTCAAGCCATCAAAAGCGGCGGCAAAATCAGCCAGGTTCTTGAAGGGCTGCGGGTTGAGCGGTTTGGACGGCTGAGACGGGTCTTTGCGGAAGGAAACCTGAATGTTGGTAAACGCCACCTTGCCGCTGCCGCGCGAACCAAGCCCGCCGATGTAATCATCTTCTACCAGTTGCATGGCTTCGAGCAGAATCTTCAACCGCTCCAGGTCTTTCTGCGCCGAGCAGCCTTCGCCCTCGTACAGGCTGAAGACCATTTCCGCTTTGTCGAAAATTGCCCCGGCAGGCACGCGCTCCATCTGACGCGGATTGGCGGCGCTGGTGACGCGGTCAATCGAGACTTCGGTCTTGACTTCGGTGTAGGGCAGGTCGGTTTGGGCGTTTTCCAGTTCTTTCGCGCTCTTTTCGCTCAGGAAGGTATCGCGTACCACCAGACGGGTGGGGGTGGCAAAATCTCGTTCTCCAGGAACGCCAAATACCTGGCACACATCGCAGGCTGCATATTCTTTGGGTCCTTTTTCTTTGAGTTCTTCGCCTTTGTATTCTGCGCCGCAGGAATGAATATAGCCTTGTCCAATTCTCTGATTTTGCTTCAAACCTTTGTACTTCTCCAGCAAACTGCGCATCTTACCCTTGAGCGAAGAGCCGGGGATGTAGGGGCGGTTGGTCAGTTTATCGCGGATGACGGTTTTGTCCACGCCGCCGATTTCCACGCCGGCGTCTGAGCCGCCGATGTGCAAGCCGGTCACTGCCTGGATGTCGAAGGTGATGAAGACGCGCCCTTTGAGTTCGATTTTTCGTTCAGACATGGGAGACCTCCATGAGATTTGGTGATTTTAGATTGACGATTTTAGATTGCAGATTGGCGTACCGTCCACGAATAGGTCACGAATACGCGAAAGCGATACGATTCGTGTATTCGCGAAAGAATTCGTGGATAGTTTTCGCCAAAGGTCACTTACCGCCATACGCGCGGTGATAGGCAAGGATGGATTCAAAAAAGTTAACGAATCGCTCGAAACGCTCCATGCGTTTTTGTTGCTCACCATCTAAAACAAGATTGATGGCAGGCTCGAACACAGACGCTAAACTCTTTACTCCATCGCCTTCTTTCTTGGCTCGGTAAGCCATTTTAGGTATCAAGAGTCGTAGTTTGTTCCAGACTTTTGTTTCACTGGCTGTGCCTTGCAACTGGCTGATTTTGAGTTTGGCTTCGATTTGTCGCACTTCACCGAAAATGGCTCGAATTTGGGATGTAGACAAGCCGCGATAGACCAAAATTGCGCCCAACTTGTCACCCCATTCGACGGTCAATTTGGCGCTTCTTTCTTCCTGTTCTTGGTTTGCAGGTAAAAGAATTTGCTTTAGCGCGGCTTCCTCAAAGGAGATAGGCGCCTGAGTTTGCAATCCCCATTTTTGGAAGTATCTTTGCCAATCTTCTTGTGCCTTGCCTTTTACATCAGAAAAACGGAAAGTAACGAGACTCATTTTGACCTCCTTGAAAAGTTTGAATTACCGGTCTTTCAACTCCATCCACCTTGCCGCCACGCCAACCCACTCCAGGCGGGCGTAATTCGGTTGTTTCTCTTCGTCAGGCAGAACATGGAAATCATCGGTGAGTTCTTGATGTTCTGCATTGTTCTTATCCAAATTGCGCCTCAGCAAATACAGGATTCGCCAGTTCCAGGGACCGTAGAGCGTTTGCGGTTTGCCGTCCTGTTTTTTGTCCTTACCTTTCTCGCGGCGTTTCTTCTCCGCCTCGGCGTACAGGTCGTAATTCATGAGCAGTTTGCGGATGACGGCGGTGCGCTTGTTATCGTCCAATGCTCCCAGCCGTCCCTTCAACTCGCGGGCATTAGCAAATTCGCTCCACGGCAAGGGCTGACCCAGGAAGGAGAAAACGTTTTTCTTGTGCGGTTGTCCGTTTTCATCCCACCAGGTCAGGTTTTTGGCGGCGCTCTCGGCTTTTTCGGCGTCCTTTGCGGCTTTGGCAAGCGGATATTTCTCCGTCACCAGAACCATGCCGCCGCTGATGTGAATGCCGGAGTGACCGCCAGTGTATTTGTGCAGGTCTTCGTTCACCTGCCAGGCAAATTCCACCAGTTCATCCCACGAGCCGACGAAGAACAGGTCATCGCCGCCGGAGTAGATGGCGTAGAGCGCGTCGCCGTAAAGCGGCACGTCTTTCTCTGATTTTCCTTTCTGCAGGGCTTCGGCTTTGCGCGCCTCGTCCTTTTTGCGCCGGTCTTCGTTGAAACGTTTGGCAATTTCTCCTACCCAGCCCTCGAAGAACAGGCTGATGGAGAAACTGAGCGAAGCGATGCGCGAGAGCGTGGCGTCGTTGCCCAAGCCTTCGGCGAAGAGTTTGCCCAGGTTGTCCACATCGGCGCGGAAGACGCCCAAGCGGGTGATGCCCTGCGATTGGTATGCCATTGCCCCGAAAGGTTTTACTGGATCTTTCGCATCAATATCAGGCAGGTCATCTACCTTGCCTTGCAATTGAAGAATTTCCTCACGGCTGATGATGGGTGTCACGTTCACTAGCAAACGACGAACCAGAACCTTGCCGCCTGCCTGGTCTTTTGCTTTCTCGAAAGCATCATCGTTCAATGCCCATACGCGGCTAAATGTTTGTACTTTATCGAAAGTTTCGCCAATCTTGATTTCGAAGCCCAAATCCTTGAGTGCTTCTTCATAGCCAGATGAGATTTCTTTGCCTGTCAAATCAGCGACCTTTTCAGGATGAGCAAGAAAATTCCAACCGATGAATTGCGCCTTGCGTAAATCTTCGCCCAGCTTTTCGTAAGAAAGACACGCCGGGCATTTTCGCACGCCTTCATCATCTTTGTCTTTCTTGATGAGTCTGGTATCGGGGTGTTCGCACCCGCAAACCTGACATTGCTTCTCATCATTCCCGCCGTGTCCCTGCGGCTTAAACAGAATTTTCAATTCGTCTGCATCCAACTCGGCAAAGCGCCGGTTTTTCACCACCGCCACCGCCCGCGCCAGTTCGCCCCATTTCTCGCTCAGGGGATGTTTGCCGTTTGCCGGGCGCATGAAGTCTTTGGCTTTGAGCGGAATGCCCTCGATTGCCACGTACAAATCGCCCTGATGGTGTTTGTAGAGAACGCGGCTGAGTTTTTGGCGAATTGCTGGCAATTCTTTGGCATCCGTTGCCCGCGCCAGCAGATAGAAATTCCCGCCGCCGCCGTAAATCAGGTTGGTGTAGGGCAAGCCCAGTTCGCGCAGCACGAAGCGCGCCGCCGCTTCGGTGAGCAGTTGCAAATAGAACGAACGCCCGCGCAGGGCGGAAGTCGCCCCTTTGTTGGTGATGGTGTAAATAAAATCCTGCACGCCCGAAATATCGCCGCCTACCAGCAGGGCAACATCGGTCTCATCGGTTTTGGCGTTTTCGGCAATCTGACGCAGTTTGTCTTCGGGGAAATCCACCAGACACGCCGCCAGCGCCGCCGTCATGCGGCTGTGGTCGTAGAGCGAGACGTCCGGGCGGGTGCGATAATAAGCGGAGGGCATGCACCAGCCGTACCGCTGGAGCAGGGCAAGCATGGCTTCGATGTAGATTTCCGCCAGATCAGCGATAGATTTGTGGGCTTCAGATTCTTTGGTGATGGATTTATAGGCTTCGGCTTCTTTTTTGAAGTCTGCCCACAACTTCTCATAAATGCTCCAAACTTTATCATCAGGCAACGCCGCGCTGGGGAAGATGACTTCTTCTTTCAGCGCTAATTTCTCCAGCGGGAAGAAGCGCCATTTTGACGTATCCTCTTTCCAGCACACGCCATCGGCGTTAATCATGCTGAAAATCGAGAGCAGCTGACGCGGTTGCGCCGCACGGTCATCTTCGCCTTTGGGCGGGTCGGCGCGCTCGCCCGCTGAAAGGACGTCGGCGGCTTTGACGACCCAATCCATTTTGCTTTGCGGCACATGATGGTTGGCGGCGGGCAGACGGACTTCCTCACCAAACGGCAAAATCTCTTTCAGGAAATCGTCTGTGAGCATGGCGTGATAATGCCCGTACATTTGGGCGGCATCTTCGCCTTGCAGGCTTCCACGCTCTGCGCCTCTCTGCGCGAACTTTCCCACGTCATGCAGCAGACCCGCCAGCGCGGCTGTGAAAATAGATTCTTGGTTATTTGTCATTTGACCTCCTCAACAAAAGAATTGCCAATCGGCAATCTCCTACGGGGACAATGCCGAAACTCGCAAATCGTCAATCACAAATCAAAAATCGCAAATCTCCCGGTTTCCCCCTTTCTCCCCCTGTACCGAGATGGCGGCAGTGTAGTGGAAAATTGCCATCCTGTCATGCGGGAAAACCCGTATCTTTGATTGCAGATTGCAGATTGTGGATTATAGATTGCAATCATCAATCTCCAATCATCAATCTCACCTGCTCCAGTGATAGAAAGGCGCCAGCAGGCGGACCAACTGCGCCTGATTCACATCGGGCAAATCCCAGTGTTCGGCGGCTTTGCGGTAGACATTGCGCAAGTGCGTTTCTACCGTGCGCGGCGAGAGCAAGAGGCGTTCGGCAATTTCGGCTTGGGTTAAACCATCGCGCCCCAGCAGGTCCAACACATCGCGTTCGGCGGCGCTAACTTTGGTCAGCAGAAAGATGCGCGCGGCATCCCACTGTTCGCGCAGACGCAAATGCTCAAGCCGCCGCGCCGCTTCAAAGGGATCAGTCACATCGCGCAGGGCATCGAACACGGGAGAAAGCCGCCCCCAGGGGATGATCGGAATCGGGATCAACCGCGCCCATTCCCCAGGTCCGGCATGAAGCGCGCCGGAAGCCTCCAGCGCCGGGTGGGAGGCAAGATGCCACAGCCGATCCTCATCGTCGAAGAGCATTTGCGCGATCGCCATGCCGGCGACGGTCAACGTGCGCCTGCCGCCGGCAATCATCATGTGAACTTTCTTTTCATCCAGTTTTGCCGCCCTTACCTGGGCATACACGGTACGAAATGCAATCTGTACTTCCTGCGGCGAGATGATGTCTGCCAGCGCGTTACCCTCATCCTGCAATTCAACCGCGTGGCATTGAACGTTCGGATGGGAACGGGGAAGATCTGCCAGGATTTTCTCGATGGCAATTTGGGTTTCGGGGCGGGCTTTCGAGGCGTGGATCACAATAAGCGTGGACGGACTTTCCCGCATTTCATGCAGACAGTCCAGCGCCAAGGTGGCAAGCTGCGGTTTACTCCCCAGTGTGACGATGAGAATGCTTTGATTCATGAGTCTCCGCGCAGAAGCGGATTATAAACTTGCCTTGTACCGTTGTGATTGAGCCTGACAAAACCGCAAATTCCCTGACCGATATGAGCACCAGACGCTGTCGGAAACAATATTGTGACGCAGCGGAAGTAAGCGGCGCGCCCTAACCTTGTCAACGTGGGCGGGATGTCCGCAAGAAACAAAAACGGCGGCTGAAAATAACAAGACCGGCTCATGACCGGTCTTGTTATTTTCTATCCCAACTTCCCCACCACCTTTTCCACTTCCTCCAAAATCTCACCGCGTTTCACCAGTTGCTTCATCGCATTGTGGTCGTTGTACAGCGGGCGGTCAACATCCAGATGCGCCACATATTTGCGGATGACCTCCCGCGCTTTCTGCGTGCCGCGTCCCGGCGTGAACTCGCGGAAATCGAGCGCCTGCGCCGCCGCCATCAATTCGATGCCGATCACGCCATAGGCGTTATCGAGGATTTGCCCGTTCTTGATGGCGGTATTCATGCCCATCGAGACGAAGTCCTCCTGATCCGCCGCGGCGGGGATGGACTGAATGCTCGCCGGCGCAGACAAAATCCTCTGCTCCACGATCAAGTGGTCAGCGGTGTATTGGCTGAGCATCATCCCAGAGTAGAACCCAGGCTCGTGGGCGAGGAAATCCGGCAGTCCCTGAGAAAGAGCCGGGTTCGTCAGCCGGTTCATCCGCCGCTCGGAAAGGACGCACACCATCGTAATCGCCGCGCCCGCCATATCCATCGGCAGTGAAACCGGAGTCCCCTGAAAGTTCGCGCCGGTGAGCGTCAACTTCATCTCCGGCACAAAGATCGGATTATCCCCCACGCCGTTCAACTCGATCTCGACCTGCGAGCGTGCATACGCAATCGCATCACGCGCCGCGCCGATGACCTGCGGCGTGGAACGCATCGAATAGGCATCCTGCACTTTGGTTTTCATTTTGCCTGTTGTCAAATCCGAGCCTTCGATGACCTTCATGATATTTTTCGCCGACGTAATCGCGCCGCTAAAGCCGCGCAGTTCATGTAGTTTGGTATTGTACGGTTTGAGATTCCCCAACAGCGCCTCGATGGACATCGCCGCCGCAATCTCCGCCTGCTTGAGCAGACGTTCCATCTCGTAAATGTGAATGGCGGACATGGCGGTCAGCAAATTGGAGCCATTGATTGCCGCCAGTCCGTCGCGCGCCTGCAAGCCCGGGATGGCAATCCCCGCCCGCCGCATCGCTTCGTGACCTGGGAGCCGCTCGCCGTGATAAAAGGCTTCTCCTTCACCCATGAGCAGGAGCGCCGCCTGCGCCATCGGAGCCAGGTCGCCGCTTGCGCCCACCGAGCCCTTCTGACAAACCACCGGCGTAACGCCCTTGTTGAGCATCTCCACCAGTGTCAGGGTAATCTCAGGCCGGCAGCCGGAATTGCCGTGCGCGTGGACGTTGATCCGCGACGCCAGCGCCGCACGGACATATTCGATGGGCGCGGGCTCGCCGATGCCCGCCGCATGGTTGTAGATGAGGTACTTCTGAAATTCCTTTACCTGCTCATCGCTCAGCACCACTTCCGAAAACTCACCAATGCCGGTGTTCGTACCGTACATGATTTCTTTGGCGGCGAGCTTCTCCTCCAGCATGGCGCGGCAGACTTTGATGCGTTCCAGTGCTTCGGGGGCGAGTTCCACTTTTTCATTGTCTCGTGCAATTGCAACGAGTTTTTCGATGGTGAGGGATGAACCGTCGAGGACGATGGTCATATTACATTCTCCTGTTGGGTAATGATGCCGTTATTGTACCCCCAAAGAAAATGGGCTTTTTAGGATTAAGTGGGGCGGATTTGCCACCGAGCGCACAGAGACCTTTGAAAAAACTCGAAAAACTCAATTTTCTCTGTGATCTCTGTGGCTTACCCCACCAAATACCAGAGAACCAGAAAACGGCTTGCCGAAAAGGAGAAATCCAGCGACAATAGGACATCTCAACCCACAGGACACCACCCATGATTTCCACAGCCAGCGAAGCAGACAAAGCGCAAATTGCCGACATCACCGCCCGCGCCGGGGTGTTCAGCCAGGAGGAGATTGACTCCGTTCCGGCGATGTTCGATGAGTATCTCAAATACGGCGCCGATGCCAGCGGGTATCACTTTATTGTCTATCGCGAGGGGGAGCAGGTGCTGGGTTATGCCATTTACGGCTACCGCGATCTGACCGACGGCGTGTATGACCTGTACTGGATCGCCGTGGACCCCAACGCCCGCCGCAAAGGCGTGGGACGCAAATTGTTGACCGCCTGCGAGGAAGCCGTCCGCTCCGAGGGGGGGCGGATGCTCATTGCAGAAACATCGGGGACGGCAGAGTACGCCTCCACGCGCGAGTTTTACCTCCGCACGGGATTCGTCAACGAGGCAAGCATCCGCGATTTTTACAAGCCCGGCGATGATTTGAACATCTTCGTCAAACGGCTCTAGCGGCTGTTCGGGTACAATCACGCCCATGACCAACTCAACAGAATACATCCCCCGGCGTGCGATGAGCATCCACGCACACCCCGACGACCAGGAGTTTTCCATCGGCGGCACGCTCGCCAAGTGGGCGCGGGCAGGTTGTGAGATTATTTCCGTCGTCATCACCAGCGGCGACGCCGGCTCCAACGACCCAGCCAAAGGCGCGGACTACAAACCCATCCTTGCGGAACTGCGCGAGAAGGAACAGCTTGCTGCAAACGCCGTGCTGGGAATCAAAGAGACGATTTTTCTGCGTTACCCGGACGGCGAACTGGAACCGACCCTCGCGCTTCGCAAGGAACTGACCCGCCTCATCCGCCAATTCAAGCCTGATACCGTTCTGACGGGGAATCCTGAGGGATGGTTTTACGGCAGCGAGTACCTCAATCACCCCGATCACCGCGCCGCGGCGCAGGCGGCTTGTGCGGCGGTCTTTCCGTCAGCGGGGACAAGGCTCATTTTTGCGGACCTGCTATCGGCGGGGTATGAACCGCATGAAGTCGAGCGCTTGTACATCCACGGCACGGACAAGTCCGATACCTGGGTGGACATCACCGAGACTCTCGAGGTCAAAATCAAGGCGTTACAGCAACATGCCAGTCAGGTGCCGCTGGACGAGGTGGGCAAGTGGCTGACGGAGTGGGCAGAGGAGGAAGCAAAAGACAAGGGCATGAAGTATGCCGAGAGTTTCAAGGTGATGATTTTGAAAAGGGAAGAGGAAGAAAAGGTTGGGTAAGGAACGTCCCGAAGGCTTTGAAGTCTTCGGGACGTTTTTTTTAGAACACCCAGTGCCCAATGACCGCAGAGACCGCCGTGAGGGTGATGTTGTCAATATCCTTGAAGGGGAGTGATTCGATGAGCGTTCCGCCCAACGCAGTCCAGAGAATGGGAACAAAATAGGTTTGGAAAGGCGCGGCAAAGACGCCCGCATTGATGTAAACGAACAGGACGAAGGCGGTCATCAGAGCGCCGCCCGCAAAGACGCTCAACGATCCCGCCACGCTTTTTTCGATGGACCAGAACAGTTTCGGCGATTGGACGCGCCGCCCGACGATGTCGGCAATGCCGTCGCCGCCGCACATCATCATGAGGGCGGTGATGCCGATGGGTGAGTCTTTCCAGTAGAGGACCGTGAGCAGGACGAACATCACGCCGTAGAACAGCGGTCCACGCAGGATTTCGCGCGGGTTGCCCGTGCGGGTCATTGCCTGGACGGCGGCTTCATCTTTGATTACGCCCGTACCGACGAGGATGAATTGAACGGTGATGAGCAGTGGAACCAGTGCGGCAAGGTAACGGGAAATGGGCTGGTCGGGGAACAGGAGCCAGCACAGGACGAAGATGGGACCTGTGCCGATGTGAATCAACTTGCGGCTGAGTTTACTTCCGATCCAGCCGCGGTGGGCGAAGTAATCCATGATACGGAGGAAGGCGATGGCAATGGCAAAAGTGAGAACGGTGGCAAGGTAGGGGTTCATGAGGGTTCCTGAAAGAGTTTTCTGGTATTAACACACGATGTTGTGATCGGTTATCCCCCGCCTGGCGCAATCGAACCGATTGCCAGGAACGAGAAAATCCACACGTCCTGCCAAAAGTGAATGAACCATGCCCACCACAATCCGCGCGTTTCGAGCATGGACTTGCCCAAAAACCAGCCCAAAAAACCCGCCATGAGGACGCCGACCACGCCGTAGGGAACGCCGTAAAAATGACCGATGCCGAAATATGCCGCCATCAGCCAAAGCGCCTGATTTCTCCCTACCGCATCTTCCAGCACGGATAGAAACGACGCCTTGTATGTCATCTCTTCGTTGAAGGCGTTGAGTGCGGCGGCAATCAGCACGGCAGGCAGGAAGGGCAGGGCGCGCACGACGAGGTCCAGCGGCGGACTCCCCGCCAACATCAGAAACGCCAGCGTGCCCAGGCTGATAAAAAATGTGAAGTTGCGTCCCACCTTGTCCCAGGGGGAGCCGGGCTCGATGCCCAGCCAACGGACTCCTTCTGCCGGGGCGTGCCTATCGCCCATCCTCAGAAAAAAGGCGCTGGCGCGCTTCCGCATCAGGAACAAGGCGGCAATCATGACCAGCGTCACTATCAACCGCAGCGACTGCTCCGCCGGCATGAACACGTTGAAAGAGGGGTTCTCCAGCCATGCGCGGTAAAAGAGTAGTTGCTCCACCTTTGTGTAAACGAACCACTCTGTCCCGGTCAACACCAGGAACAGAGCGAAAAACGGACGTAAGCCGCGCACTGCGTTCCAGAGAAACGTCAACGCCAGTCCCGCCAGGGTTACGCCTGCGGCGATTGCCGCGCTCAAGTCTGCAGAGACCGGGGATTTGAAAATTTCCTGCAAAATGATTTTGGGAAGCCCGGATGATAAGCAGAGAAACACCCAGGCGGTCACGATCAAGGCTTTCGATTTCGACGTTTCGAAATTCATAACTTTGCCTCCTCACACCTTCTCATTGTAGAAACTTCCACCCTCTGTTTCAATAGAACAATGTCAGGTATGGCAGCGAATTATGTTACTCTCAAAAAAAATCCGTCCCGAGGCTTCGACCATCGGGACGGATTTGCAATCCTGCCAAGGATTAACTGATGTTACGCATCGTCCCGAAGGTTTGGCTGGAAAATAGGCGCAATTTGCGAGAACCTTCGGGACGTTTCGTGTAAGGTGAGGAATTAAGTTACATCGCCGTTCATTTGCGGGCAGTTCGTCACTCACTTCTCCGTTCCCGCATTACAAACGCCCCCAACAGGATGACAATCGTCAACACCGCCACTGCCAGCAGCAAAATGGACGGCATCCACCCGCCCATGGCGCTCACCGCCACTCCCATCCCGACTACAACCGCCAGAAACATCATTGGACGGTTATATCTTTCCGTCCAGACATCCGCAGCGTCTGCCCGCCTCATGCCATACATTCCCCAGCCCAGCCCGCCCAGCGTGAGCAAAACGAGAAAAGCAAAAATCGTTCTGCCGCTGCCGGGCAAATCCACGATAAAAATGCCGCAAGTCGCTTCTTGATTGGGCAGGGGATATACCGAATACACCAGCGCCTTGGCAAAAATGAAACGTTCCAGGTCAATGTTCTCGGGTCCCACCGTCCATTCCAGCCGTTTGGTCTCACCGGGCGCAAGTTCCAACTGCTCCAGGAACTCTTCCGGCAGCAGTGACGTGCTGATCTCCGCCCGCACCACCGGGCGAAGCGGAACATCCAGCGGATTCGAGACCTTCAACGAAATCGAGCGTGTCTCGTCGCGCGTCATCAGCACGGGACAACTGAACCCGCGCAGTCCTGAATCCGCCAGCCGGCGAAAACCATAAAACGCGGCTTCCATATCCGCCCACGCTGCGACCACTGTCAGGTATAACCCCGCCAGCACCCCAATCCAATAGGGGACATAAATCAGAAAAGACGAAGTTCGTTTGTTCTTCATAGACACTGTTTCACCTTGAATATTGTATCCGTGTTCCCCCCGCTGGAGACGCTCCTTTAGGATGATTTACCCAGCAATTCCAGCAATCCGCTTGGATATAAAATGGACTTTCCCTCTCCGAACTCATCGAGACTCTTCCACGTCGCCTTAAAGGACTCGCCAGCATCCGCCTCGTTTCCTTCGACTTCAGCCTGCTCATACAACCCGGAATCGGTCAACGCCCCATCATAGACCAGCACGATCTCGTGACCCGCCTCTCCGTTGAAGACAAAGATATTTTCCAGCACGCCGAGATATTTCAATGCAACGACCTCTGCGCCAATCTCCTCCATCAACTCGCGCCGCACCGTATCCTCGCTTCGTTCGCCAAACTCGATAGCGCCGCCCAGCGGACGGTAAAAAGTCTGTTGTTTGAGCGGGTCATATCCCTCGGCGACGAGGATGCGACCGTTATGGCGAAACACACAAATGGCAAGCGGACGGATTCGGTTCTTCTTCATGTTCATCAAAAAGTAGAGCGAGATTAATCTCGCTCTACAGAGAAATCAATTCCGGTTGTTTTTGCAAACTCGCCTGCATGGACCACGGTCCCGTCCAGGTGATGGTGACCGGCAGGATTTTGCCTTTCAGGTCTTCCTCCGATTCGACGAAGACCAGTTTGTTGGTGGGGGTGCGTCCCTTCCAGCGGTTTTTGACCTTTTCCTCGAACAGCACTTCCACGGTCTGACCGAGATAGTTTTTGTTGATTTCAGCGACGATCCGTTCCTGCAACTCCTCCAACATGCGGAAGCGGCGCATCTTCTCCTCTTCGCTGACGTTATCCACCATGCGGCGGGTGGCGACTGTCCCCTCGCGGGGGGAGTAACGGGCTAAATGGGCAACGTCCAGTTTGAGGTCCGATAAGACGCGGTAGGTCTCCATGAACTGTTCCTCGGTCTCGCCGGGGAAGCCGACGATGATGTCGGTGGCGATGGAACAGCCGGGAATTTTTTTGCGGATGAGGTCAACCAGGTTGCGGTAGTCTTTCTGGGTGTAGCCGCGCTTCATGTTGGCAAGCACTTCGTCGTCGCCCGCCTGGATGGGGACTTCGATGTGCGGCATGACTTTGGGCAGTTCGGCGACCGCATCCATGAGGTCTTCGGTGAAGTAGTTGGGGTGTGAGGTCAGGAAGCGGATGCGCTCGATGCCTTCGATTTCATGGACGATGCGCAGAAGGGCGGCGAGGTTGGGTCCGTCGGGAATGTCTTTGCCGTAGCGATCCACAATCTGACCGAGGAGCGTCACTTCCTTGACGCCCTGCGCCGCCAGCGAGCGAATTTCGGCGACGATGTCGCCCACGGGGCGGCTGCGTTCCACGCCGCGGCGGAACGGGATGATGCAGAAGGTGCAGGCGTGCGAACAGCCATACACCACCGGCACGTGCGCGCTGACGATTTGCCCGCGTTCGTGCTGAGGCAGAAGCAGGTCGCCGTCCATGTAGGCGAAGCGGCGTTCGGTCTCGCTCGATTCGAGGGCGCGGATTTCGCCTTGTGTGAGGAACGAGATGAGCGGTCCCGGGTCGGAGGGCGGCGAGAAGACATCCACATAAGGGAGTTTTTCGCGCAGTTTTTCCGCGCCGCGCACGCCGACGAGGCATCCCATCAGGTTGATGACGAGGTTGGGATTCTGCCGCTTTAACGGGAGCAGGCTGGAGAGGCGTCCGAGCGCTTTGTCTTCGGCAGACTGCCGCACGACGCAGGTGTTCAAAACGATAACGTCCGCTTCTTCGGCTTTATCGGTAAAGGTGTAACCCAGATGCTCGAGGGACGAGCCGACGCGTTGCGAGTCGGCGACGTTCATCTGGCATCCTTCGGTCCAAATGTGATACTTCATGGCGGGGAATTATACTTGAAATAAGCGGATGCCGCGGCGCTGGGACAAGCCGCCCGCTGTCATGGGATGATGCGGATGGGTCGAAAACAGGGGATGTTTTCAGGGCGCGGGGCGTATGCCGCAGCTTTTCGGGACGCCAGGGAGCGGGTCGCCAAAGGTGGCGGCGCTGCAGGTCATGGTAAGGGGACCGGTAACGTGTTGGGTGTAATAAACGCCGTTTGCTCCATACTGGACTTCATAAGCGCCTGCGGGAATGCTGAACGTTTCGCCTTCGTTGGCGGCATGGACAAAGTCCCCGCCAATAATGCCCATTTCAGCCAGTGAATTGTTGATGGCGCTGAAGGTGTTCCCTACTTTGGGTCCCATGAGTTGAAGCACCGAAATCACGATGATGGCAATGAGGGCAATGATGATGGCATACTCCACCATCCCCTGCCCTTTGCGTGGTTGGAAGGAAGAAAAAAATAAATCCATCGTAGAACTTTCACGAGACAATCAATCTATTAAATGGACGCCGCCAGGGTGGGAAAGTTACAATTTTGAGAGGCGGGTAGGAGAGGTGATTGCTTGCTGGAAGCGGAAAACCTCAAGCCGCCGCGTCAGGCGAGGTACTTATGGTAAAATTTCGTCCGCCCGTGAATGTTTGTGGAGGGATGGCCGAGTGGTTGAAGGCGCATGTCTTGAAAACATGTTTGGGTCACACCAACGTGGGTTCGAATCCCACTCCCTCCGCCAGACGATTTACGGTTTCAGGTTGACGGTTTTGACCCGCCAATCTAAAATCCTAAATCGTCAATCGAAAATCGAAAATCATCAACCTCCTTGGGGAGGTGCCAGAGTGGTCGAATGGGGCCGCCTGCTAAGCGGTTACTGGGGCGAAATCCTCAGTCGCAGGTTCGAATCCTGTCCTCCCCGCCATGCGAAACACGCTTGAGAAGTCAGGCGTGTTTTGTTTTTTGCCGCACGCCCTCGCAGGGAGGGTGGCATTCCCCTAAAGGAAGCGATGTCGAAGCCTGCCGTCAGGTCCCCGCCATGCGAAACACGCTTGAGAAGTCAGGCGTGTTTTGTTTTTTGCCGGCGGGTGGTCAATGAAAGACGCTTATTCTGTGTCTTGTTTCGTCAAATCGGCGTGTTCGGGGTGCCTGCGGATGTACGCCGCCGCGTAGGAACACATGGGAATCACGCGCAGGGAATTTTCCCTGGCGTATTGCAGAGCCGCCTCGACGATCTTCCCGGCGATGCCCTGCCCGCGCAGGGAAGGGTGGACGCCCACATGCGTGATGACAAACCGATTTCCGTCTCGGAGGTAATCCAATTTGCAGAGTTTTCCTTCAATCACCGTCTCGAAGCGCTGTTCTGCCGGGTTGTGAACGATTTGGAGGGAGTCAATATCCATGGGTTACCCTTCCATTACCGGGAAGTAGCACAATCCCGCCGTGCCGGGACCGGTGTGCACCGCCAGCGCCGGCGAGAGTTCCGCTATGAACGATTCGACCACCTCGACCTTCGACTCGACCAGTTCCCTGATCTTTTCCACCTCCCTCAGCGCCCCCGCATGGACGTAGGCGATCTTGGCTTTCCCCTTCCCCACCGCCTCCGCCACCATCTCCACCATTTTCAGGTAGGCTTGTCCGCGGCTGTGTGCCTTGCCCAACGGCACAATGACGCCCTCCACCATGCCAATCAGGGGCTTGATGTTGAGCATGCTGCCCACCAGTTGCTGCGCCCTGCCGATCCGCCCGCCCATGTAGAGGTACTTGAGGGTATCGGCGGTTTGAATCATGCGGGTGATGGGAATCATCTTCCTGACGAGGGCAGTCACACGGTCCAGAGAAAGACCCGCCAGGGCAGCGCGCGCGGCTTCGATTACCATCCAGCCCTGACACAGCGAGACGTTCTGCGTATCCACCACTTCGATGCGGACATGCGGATATTCGTCCTTCATCATGGACTGCGCCACCGTCGCCGCCTGATAAGCGCCGCTTCCTTTGGATGTCATGTGAATGCTGATGATTTCGCTTCTGCCTTCGTTTGCCAGTTGTTTGTATGCCTCGAAGTAATCGCCGGGACCCGGGCTGGCAGTGGTGGGCAGGACGCGGGCGGTCACCAGCCAGCGCAGAAATTCCTCGCGCTGAATGGTGACGAGGTCGCGCAGAATCTCCTCTCCGCGGTGGATGTAATAAGCCACGGTGCGGATGTGCAGACGTTCCAGCAATTCTTCGGGAATGCTGGCGCATGAATCGGTCAGAACGGCAACATCGGTCATAGGTGCTCCTGTTTCTTTTTATTGTACACAGTTTCACGAAACCGGGCGGTAAAACGAAGCGTTTTGCCGCGAGCAGCCGGGGCGGTCATTGACCCGCTTTTTGTTTGCTCTTACAATACTGACATGCTCTCCAAATTCGCAGGCTTCTTTCGACCCGATCATGACCCTCCGTTGACGGTCGTGTAATTCATCTTACCGTTTCCCATTCTTACTACTTTCGGAGGAAAAATGCCCACCCCATTTGTATCCAAACGTGCGCCGATTTACGCCGATGTTCCCGATGAAAAGTGGAACGACTGGCGCTGGCAATTGAGTCATCGCTTGAACACCGCAGAGGAAATTGAGAAAGTCATCCCGCTGACCGACTCGGAACGCAAAGCCTTGAATACGCAAGGCTTGTTCCGCGTGGACGTGACTCCCTACTTCATCTCGCTGATTGACCCGAACGACCCCGACGACCCCATCCGCAAACAGGTCATCCCGCGCGCCGAGGAATTGCAGACCTTCACCGCCATGATGGAGGATTCCCTCGCCGAAGACCGCCACTCTCCCGTGCCCGGGCTGGTTCACCGCTACCCCGACCGGGTGCTCATGCTGGTCACCACACAATGCGCCTCCTATTGCCGCTACTGCACCCGCTCCCGCATCGTCGGCGACCCCGGGCAGACCTTCAACCGCCAGGAATTCGAAATGCAAATCGAATACCTCAAGCGCACCCCCCAGGTCCGCGACGTTCTGCTCTCCGGCGGCGACCCGCTCGTTCTGGCGCCCAAAGTCCTCGAAGAACTGCTCTCCCGCCTGCGCGAAATTCCCCACATCGAAATCATCCGCATCGGCTCGCGGGTGCCGGTCTTCCTGCCCATGCGTGTCACACAGGAATTGGTGGACATGCTGGCAAAATACCATCCCCTGTGGATGAATATCCACGTCAACCATTCCAACGAAATTTCGCTGGAACTTGCACAGGCTTGTGACCGTCTTACCAGAGCCGGCATCCCGCTGGGGAATCAGTCGGTCCTGCTCGCAGGCGTCAACGACAACGTTCACATTCAGCGCAAACTGGTGCATGACCTTGTCCGCATCCGCGTCCGCCCCTACTACCTCTACCAGTGCGACCTGGTGGAAGGCGCCGGGCACTTCCGCACCCCTGTTGCCAAAGGCATCGAAATCATGGAAGGCTTGCGCGGACACACCTCCGGCTACGCCGTACCGCAGTACATCATTGACGCGCCCGGCGGCGGCGGCAAGATTCCCGTCATGCCCAATTACCTGCTGAGCATGTCCGATCATAAGGTCGTCCTGCGCAACTACGAAGGTTACGTCACTACCTACGAAGAACCCATTGATTACATCCCCAGCCATGCCGCCAAGTTCAAGGGCGAGAAACGTCCCGAACCCGGGCAGGAAGGCATCCACGGACTGCTGGAAGGCAACCAGATGTTCATCAAACCCGAAGGCTTCGACGAAACGCATGACCGTCACGGCATCCAGCATCGCCTCAAAGATGCCAAGAAATGGGTCCCGCTCGGCATCGGAGAGGGCTCGTCCCAACCCAATGAACAATAGCAATCAAGGAGACAAAATGAATCGAACCACTCAGCGCACACTTCTCTTTCTGATGGCAGGCATCCTCCTGCTCGCCGCCTGCGCGCCGGCGCCTGCCTCCGCTCCCACTGCGGACCCGACGGAAATCGCCCGGCAGGTGCAGGAAATCGTCGCTCTGACCGTTGCCGCGCAAAGCGCCCTGACCGAACAGGCTCAGGCGGCACAGCCGACCAACACCCCGCTTCCCACTCAGACCGAAGCAGTGCTCCTGCCCTCCCCAACCCCCATCCCGCCGACAGCGACTCTCATCGTCCTGCCTTCGCCCACCACGGCTCCCGTCAGCGGCGGCAGCGGCAACTTCCCGCCGGCGCCCCGCGAATACGCCTGCGCCATCGCCACTCAAAGCCCAGCCAACTACAGCGTCTGGAAGCGTAACAAGGACTTCGATATCGTCTGGACGCTGGTCAACACCGGCACGAAACCCTGGCGCGACGGCTCCGACCTCGTCTTCCAGAGCGGCACGAACTTTGCCACGACCACCTTTGTGGAACTGCCTGAGGTAAAACCCGGCGGCAAATTCAAAGTGGTGCTCGACGCCGTTACCCCCTCCAAAGCGGGAACTTATACGATGGTCTGGAAACTCGAGGGCGGATTCTGCCTCCCCTCGCTGATCATCAAGGTAGAATAATCAACAACGATCCGACCGGCGCCGCATGCTCAGACAAAACAGACCTCTGTTGTGGCTTCTTGTCCTTGTTTTGACTGCCGCATGCGCGCCGGTTCTTTCCGCTGCACCCGCTGTCCCCACGCTGGACGCGGCGGCGATCAACACCATCGTTGCCCAAACCGCCGCTGCCGCATCCACCCAGACCTCCGAGGCGGTCGCCGCTTCCATGCCCACCCCAACGCCTCCGCCTTCTCCCACCGCCACCCCCACATTCATTCTGGTGTACCTGTCTCCCACTGCTCCGACGCTTCCCCCCATGGCGACAAGCACCTCCAAAGTGACGGGCAGTAGAGATTACGCCTGCCGTATCCTCAAAAGCCCGGAGAACGGCGTGACCTACGCCCCGCGTACCCGTTTCAATGCCGTCTGGCAGTTTCAAAATACCGGCAGGCAGATATGGGATAGCGAAAAGGTGGTCTTTGTCTATGACTCCGGCGACCGCTTCCATGTCACTGCCGCCTATAACCTGCCAAAAACCGCCGAGTTTGGCG
Source organism: Anaerolinea sp. (assembly GCA_020723805.1). Classification (GTDB taxonomy): domain Bacteria; phylum Chloroflexota; class Anaerolineae; order Anaerolineales; family Villigracilaceae; genus Defluviilinea. The sequence goes on from DYID01000004.1 coordinate 29,234, forward strand.
ACGTGGCGGAATTCATCGTGGAGATGGAAGCGCCAAAGAACCCCGGTGCTTACACCACCTATTGGACATTGCAAAACGGCGGGGAAAAATTTTGCACGGTCAGCCTGAGCATTATTGTGAAAGAATGACAATCAAAAATCTGCGTAGTTTGCGTTTTCTTGCGCTCTGACAGAAAAACGAACAGCGGCTGGTCTCATCAACCAACCGCTGTTCGTTTAATACTCTGACGGTTCAGGAGGTAGGAGGAATAACGCTGTCCGCCAGGGGTTCGGGTTTCTTGCGCAGGGTGAAGAAGCCCACGCCCACCGGAATCAGAATCAAAAAGAGGGACAAGCACATAAGGACAAAGCCAACGACAGGAGACAGGCTTTGGTCGTTGAACGTCCCGTTGCCTGTTGCGGTGATGCCGCCAAACAGACACAGGAACAAACCCGGACAGCCGCACAACACCGTGGCGGCAAGGGTGGCAAGAATGCCGGTATTCTTATTCATGACATCTCTCCTCATTGAAATGGATTTATCCGAGTATACACCAACGTCCCGAAGGTTCTCCTCAAACCTTCGGGACGTTTTAGATTAGGTCAACTGCGTAACTTTGCGCCGATTTCGCTTTCCAGCCGCTTGACGATCTTCTTGCGGATGGCGGCGGCTTCGGCGTCGGTCAGCGTGCGGTCCGACTGATAGGTCAGGCTGTATGCCAGGGACTTTTTGCCCGCGCCAATCTGTTCCCCGCGATAGACATCGAACAATTTGACGTTTGCCAGCATCTTGCCGCCGGTCTGACGAATCAACGCCTCCACCTGCGCCGCCGGCACCGCTTCATCCACGATGACAGCAATGTCTTCGAGAACGGGCGGCACCTCCGGCACTGCACGAATCCCATAGGCAGGCGGGGTTTGACGCAGGACATCCAGGTCGAACTCTGCCAGCAGGATGGGCGCATTGCCCGCTTCGTAGCGGTCCCGCACCAGCGGGTGCAGTTCGCCGAAGACGCCCACCACTGTCTCGCCGATGCGCACTTCGGCGGCTTTGCCGGGGTGCAGGTGGGAGACAGAGGCGGTCGGGGCGTAGGAAAGGTCCGGGTAGTGAAGCCCGCTCAGGAGGAGTTCGATGCGTCCCTTCAGGTCGTAGAAGTCAAAATGGGGGGCGTCCTTCACATCCCATGCCAGGGCTTCCCGCAGGCCGGTCATCGCCAGGACGAGTTTACGCGGCTCGTTGGGGAGGTCGCCAGGCTTCGGCTCGAAGACGGGACCGATTTCGAACAGGGCAATCGAGTCGGCGCGCGCGTTCTTTTCCACAGCCTCCAGCACCGAGGCAGCCAGGCTGCGCCGCATCACGCGCCGTTCGGGGGCAATGGGGTTGGCAAGCGCCACGTATTCGTCGAACTTTGCCAAACGGCTCTCGCGTTCGGGCGAGGTGAGGCGGTAACTGACGATTTCCTGAAAGCCCAAATTCACCAGCAGGTCGCGCAGATGCTCCTCCCACTCATGGGCGGGGTTGCCCACCTGCGGCGGAAGGGCGTCTGCCATGCGCGTTTCGGGGAGGTTGTCGTAGCCGTAACTGCGGGCGACCTCCTCCAGCACGTCGGCAAGTCCCACGATGCCTTCGCCAATGTCGAGGCGGTGAGGCGGGGCGGTCACTTGTAATTGGTTATTGGTAATTTCGCATTTGAACTCGAGGCGCGTAAGCAGGTCGGCGATTTGTTCGAGCGTGAGGTCAATGCCCAGCAGGCGCTTCACGTCTTTTGTGGCGACGGTCACTGTCGGCTCTTTGGGTGGGAGGGGGTAGGCGTCCACCAGCCCAGGGGCGATCTTTCCGCCCGACCACTGCGCCATGAGTTGCAGCCCACGCCGCACGCCAACTTCTGCCAGCGAGGGATGCACGCCGCGCGAGAAGCGGAACGACGCTTCGGAGGGAAGGTTGTGCTGTTTCGCCGTCTTGCGGATGTTGATGAAGTTCCACGCCGCGCCCTCCAGCAGGACGTTGCGCGTCTTTTCTGTGACCTCGGACTCGGCGCCGCCCATTACGCCTGCCATCGAAAGCGGACCTTGTTCGTCGCACACCAGAACGTTCGTCGAGGTGAGCGTCCGCTCCACGCCGTCGAGCGTGGTGAGTTTTTCTCCATCCGCTGCGGGGCGAGTGATGATTTTGACTTTCTTTCCGCCGGCGCGGGCTTTGAGAACGTCGTAGTCGAAGGCGTGCAGGGGTTCGCCCTGGTCGAGCATGGCGTAGTTGGTGGCGTCCACGATGTTGTTGATGGGACGGATGCCCGCCAGCCTGAGCCGCCGCTGGATTTTGTAGGGGCTGGGTTTGATTTCCACATCGCGGATCAATCCCAGCACGAAGCGCGGGTTGAGTTCAGGCTCGGTGATTTCAATGGCGACCAGGTTTTCAACCGCTTCGCCGTCGGTCTTATATTCGATGAGCGGCTTGCGGAGTTCGCGTCCGGTCAACGCGGCGAGTTCGCGCGCCACGCCATAGACGTTCGCATTGCGCGCCATGTTCGGCAGGATGCTGATGTCCAACACGGCGTCGCCCATATAATCGGCGAGCGGGGTCCCGACGGGCGCATCGTCGTCGAGGAGGATGATGCCTTCATGTTCTTCCGAGATGCCAAGTTCTTTCTCCGAACAAACCATCGAGTAGGATTCGACGCCGCGGATTTTGGCGCGTTTGAGCGTGGTCAGCACCAGCCCGTCGGCATGACCGTCGTAGATGGTCGCGCCTTCTTTTGCGTATGCCACCTTGAGCGGCTTGGGCAGTTTTCCCGTGCCTTTCAGGTGGAAGATGTTCGGCGCGCCGGTCAATACCACCTGTTCTTTTTCGCCGTCGAACAGGTCGAGCAGGGTCAGGCGGTCGGCATTGGGATGCGGTTTCACCTCGCGGATTTCCGCCACCACGATTTTGTCGTGCGCCCACGAGATGCCGCTGGTCTTGAACTCGTGCCGTCCGCCATCCTGGTAGGCGGGCATTGGCAGACCGACATATTTGATTTCGTCCACTTCGAGCCCGGCAAGCGTCAACTTGCGGGCGATTTCTTCGACGGAAAGACCGTCGAGGTCAATGTAATCTTTCAACCATGAGAGAGGAATTTTCATAGGTCACATTCTTTCTTTGAACCGCCGAGAGCGCAATAACTCTTTCTTCTTTCTCTCTTTTCCTTACTTCGTGTTCTTTGCGTCTTCGCGGTAAGTCATATTACGCGGTAGTGCGAGATTCTTGCCCTGAGCCTGCCGAAGGGCATCTCGCGTTTTCTGGCGACATGAACCCCCTTGCGGGGACAATGTGTCGCGCTACGAAGAAACTGCATAAGGTGAGCGCGGCAAGTCGTTTTTAGAACTGTTCCAGGAATCTGAGGTCGTTGCCCCAGAAATAACGGATGTCGTCAATGCGGTAGCGCAGCATCAACTGACGTTCCGGTCCCATGCCCCAGGCGTAGCCGGAATAACGCTTCGGGTCGTAACCGCCGTTTTGCAGCACGACCGGATGCACCATGCCGCAGCCCAAAATCTCGAGCCAGCCGGAGTTTTTGCACACGCCGCAGCCCTTCCCGCCGCAGACGAAGCACTCCACGTCCATCTCGGCGGACGGCTCCGTGAACGGGAAGTACGAAGCGCGGAAGCGTGTGCGCGCTCCCTGACCGAACATGCGCCGCGCGAAATCGTTCAACGTCCCTTTCAAGTCGGCAAAGGTGATGTTCTCTCCTACCACCAGTCCCTCCACCTGGTGGAACTGAATCTCCGAACGTGCCGTAATCTGCTCGTAGCGGAAGCACATGCCCGGCAGGGCAATGCGAATCGGCGGCGGATTATCAGGGTTCATTTTTGCAAACTCGCGCATGGCGTGGATTTGTCCCGGCGAGGTGTGCGTGCGGAGCAAAATCGGGTTCTCACCGCGCTCGCCTGCCTCCACGAAGAACGTATCCTGCATATCGCGTGCGGGATGGTTGGGCGGGAAGTTCAGCAACTGGAAGTTGAACTCGTCCGTTTCCACCTCGCGCGAGGTGTACACCTGAAAACCCATCTCGGCGAGGATTGCCAGCACCCGCCGCAACTGTTGGGTGGAGGGATGCAGCCGCCCGACGTGGACCGGTCTGCCCGGCAGAGTCACATCCAGCGTTTCCTCGGCGAGGGATTTCGCCAGCGCGGCTTCCTTGATTGCCTGAGCCTTTTCCTCGAAAGCGGCTTCCAGCGCCGCCTTGACCCGGTTCGCCGCCGCCCCGACGGCTGGTCGCTCCTCCTTCGAGAGTTTTCCCAGCCCGGCAAAGACCTGCATCAGCGGCGAACTGCGCCCGATGTGCGCCACCCGCCAGGCTTCCAGCGCGGCTCCATCGGCGACGGAACGCAGCGCCTCCAGCGCGGTCTTTTCGATTTCATTCAATTGTTCCAGCATTCATGCCTCCAGATTGAGGGTTTCGATATTGACAAACAAAAACCTCCCGCCCGCAAATGGGACGGGAGGGAGAGAGTTCCCGCGGTACCACCCAAATTAGCCTGTGTAGGCTCACTCAGTGCTGACCATCATCAGCCTCCCCTGTAACGCTGGGACTGCGGTTCATACTACACGGTAGAGCGTGATAAATCCTGCGCTACGTTCACATGAACGGCTCGAGAGGGAACTTCGGCTGGTTTCGGTCGAATGGGACTTTCAGCGCATTCATCCCATCTCTCTGGCGGCTTCCGCCAGCCTACTTTCCTCTGTCAATGCTTTTTATGGGGTCGCCTGTTAGCGTTTATTATCTGCGAAAACAGGATGATGTCAAGGGACAAGGGAGTGTCTAATGTCGTGGGCTTAGCCACAGAGAGCGCAGAGATTTTGAGATTTTTCTCAGAGATCTGTGTGAGCTCTGTGGCAGAAAAAACTTTATCCCATTCTTTTAGACACTCTCAGGGACAACTCTGCAGAGTTGTCCTACAAACCCCATTTAACGGCGTACCCCGCCATCGCAGGCGGGGCAGCCAGTGACCAACTCAGAGGGAGGAGAGAGTTATTTGCCAAATGGGCGTGTGACAGCCCACTTAGTTTACAAAGGACGGATGTCGGGATTGGTGCCGCACCAAGCGCAAGCCATTTTGTCCAGGCTGTTGCACTCCATGGCGTTGGAGCAGCGGCTTGCCGTCACTCGCGGGGGCTGGTCGGGAAGATGCTCGGCGGGGTACACCACCTGATCTTCCAGCGCCACCTCATGCCCGACATGCTCACAGTATCGGACCTTGACGATCTTCCACTGTTTCTGAGCCATACGACACCTCCAGTGTACGACCACATTGTATGACAACACTGTGACGCCTGCCAGTGACAGGCGTCACAAATCAGGATGACAATCCGCCTATAGTAGATGAGACTTGGTTGAATTACTTGCGGACGAGTTGATACACTTCCCCGCCGTCTGCCAGGAGATAGACCTCACCGTTTTTGTCCTGCCCAAACGAGGTGATGTTGACATCGGTATCGAACAGGACCTGCGTCTGCCACGCCCCATCGAGCCGCATCAACCCCCAGATGAACCCTGTGCAGTAATCGCCGTAGAGGTAAATGCCGTCCCACTCCGGCATGGCGCCGCGATAAACATACCCGCCGGTGACGGAACATCCGCCCTCGGAATGACTGTACTCTGCCACCGGGTCGGTCAGCCCGGCGGGGGCATCGCCTTCGAAGGCGTGGGTGCCTTCGAGGTAATCCCAGCCGAAGTTCACACCGCCGGGCGAGGCGGCTGGGAGATAGTTAATTTCCTCCCAGGCGTTCTGTCCTACATCGGCAATGTACAGGTCGCCGGTCAGCGGATCGAATGCCATGCGCCAGGGATTGCGCAGCCCATACGCCCAGATTTCATCGCCGAAGGGATTATCGGGCGGGATGGCGTAAGGCTCGGCGGTGTCCACGTCGAGGCGCAGGATTTTGCCCAACAGCGTATCCAGCGACTGCCCGTTCCCAAAGGGGTCGCCTCCGGCGCCGCCGTCGCCCAGCCCGGCGTAGAGATAACCGTCGGGACCAAATTGCAGCGTCCCGCCGTTGTGATTGGGAAAAGGCTGGTTGATGCGTAACAGGTTCACTTCGCTGGATGGGTCTGCCTTGTGAGAGTCGTCAGAGACCTGAAAACGGGAAATGAACGTATCGCCTCCGCTCCCCGTGTAGTTGACGAAGAAATAGCCGTTTTGTGCATAGTTCGGATGGAACGCCAGCCCAAGCAAACCCATTTCGTTGGAACTGTCGTTCACGCGGTCTTCGATATTGAGGAACGGCGCATCGAGCAATTGTCCGTTTTCGATGATGCGGATGCGCCCGGCTTTCTCGACCACAAACAACCGCCCGGAGCCATCCGCTTGCAGGTCCACAGGGCGGGCGAGACCGGAAGCAATCAACGCCCAGTTGAAATCATCCGCGTTGGGGAAGGTGGTTGCGTTCGGCGAAGAGATTGGGGAAAGGGGGCTGGGAGGAAGGTCCGTCGGAGTGGGAGGGGGAGGGAGCGCTGTCGGCGAGGGAAAGGCGGGGAGGGTCGAGTCAGGCGTCGGCGCGGAAAGAGGCGGAGTCTGCGGCGTTGTGCAAGCCGTCAGCGTCAGCAATGTCAATAGAAGGAGAAGACGTTTTTGCATCATTCGTCTGTATCTGCGGATTCGGCGTCTATCACATCGTTCGCTTCATCGAGGTTACTGCGCAGGTTCTGCATGTGCTCCCGCACCACCTCCGGCGGACAGAGTTCCACAAAGAGCGTGGAGCCAATCCACAGGATGGCGGCATCGTCCAACACGCCGATGATGGGGAGGGCAATGGCAGGGACAACGTCCACGGGCCAGAAGAGGTATGCCACCGAAGCCAGCGGCAGAAGTTTGAGGAAGAAGTTGACGCGCTTGTCGCCCATCAGCCTGCCGATGAGTTTGAGGCGCAGGACAAAGTCGCGCATCATACCGCCCTGCGGAACGGTCAATTGTCGGTCTTTTCGATTTGCCATGAAAATCTCCTTGTTTGCAGGATTATAAAAGAGTTTGCTTAATCTACGAAAAGAGCAAGATGCGGTTTCCATGTAAAATAGCCGTATGCCCTATCTGATTGACGGTCACAATCTGATTCCCAAATTGGGACTGCGCCTCGATTCGGCAGACGATGAGATGGAACTGATTGCCGTCTTGCAGGAATACTGCCGCCTCGAACGCCGGCAAGTGGAAGTGTACTTCGACGGCGCCCCTGCGCTTCGAGCCGGGACCCGCAAACTGGGACTCGTCACCGCGCATTTCGTCCCCCTGAATACCACCGCCGACGAAGCCATCCGCCGGCGGCTGAAGAAGATGGGCAGGAGCGCCAAAAACTGGACGGTGGTGTCCTCCGATCACCAGGTACAGACGGAGGCGCACGCGGCGCAGGCGGAGGTCATGTCTTCAGAGACGTTTGCCGCTCAACTCCAACGGGCTCGCCAGTCTGCTCCCAAGCCTGCCGAAGACCGCAATCTCTCGCCTCAGGAAGTGGAGGAATGGCTCAGGGTTTTCAGGGAGAGAAAAAAGGGTTAGGATGTTTGGGGGATGTATTTGGATAATTCGCATCTTATTTCTAATTATCATTTAATGTCAGTGCAAGACAACGCGAGTATAGTGGGAGTACGACACCTGCCCTCCCCCTTACTGGTATTAGGTGTCCTGCCATCGCTCTGACCAGCATGCCCCCCCCATGCTGGCAGGGCGGTGGTTTTTTTTCTTTAACAAAGACTATAATGAAACTATGACCACCCTCTACACTCTCGTGCAGTCGCCCGAACATGTCTATCCCGACCATCCCGAACGCCCCGGGCGCTTCGACCTGCTGACGCCCAAACTTCCCTCCTTTTCGGCGGAGGCAGTGGATGTAACCCCCGCTTCGCCCGCCGACGTGAGCCTGGTCCACCGCCCCAAACTGATTGCCACGCTGGAAAAGGTCTGCCGCGAGGAGGCGCCCGGCATCATTGATTACGCCCCCACCTACGTCACCCCCACCTCCTTCGACGACGCTCTGCTGGCGGCAGGAGGCGTACTCACCTGTGCGCGCGCCGTTCTGCACGGGGAGGCGCACAACGCCTTTGCCATCGTCCGCCCGCCGGGACATCACGCCGAACCGGACCGCGCGATGGGCTTTTGTCTGTTCAACAACGTCGCCATCGCCGCACGCGACGCACTGCAAGGCGGACTGGAACGCGTCATGGTGATTGACTACGATGCCCATCACGGCAACGGCACGCAGGCGGCGTTTCTGGAGGACGAACGTGTTGCGTTTCTGTCCGCGCATCAGTGGGGTATTTATCCCGGCACGGGCTGGATGACCGATGCGCCTCATGCCAAAAAGCGGATTGTCAACGTGCCGCTGCCGGCGTATGCCGGCGACAGGGTCTATGAGCAGGTTGCAGAGCGAATCTTCAAGCCGTTTGTCGAATCGTTTCGTCCGCAGATGATCTTCGTTTCGGTGGGCTTCGACGCGCATTGGAACGATCCCATCACCATGCTGGGACTTTCCACACGCGGCTATGGAATGTTGGCGCAGAAAGTCGTTGCGCTGGCGGAGGAATACTGCAACGGGAAGATCGTCTTCGTCCTCGAAGGCGGCTACGACCCGCTCAACGTGGCAAACGGCGTGGAAGCGGTCTTCGCCGCGCTGACAGGCAAAGGGGAGCCGGACGCGCGCGACCCTAGTCCGCGCCCGGAACCGGACTGCGAATCGCGTATTGAGGAAGTACGCAAGTGGCATGGATTTGCGTGAGCGTTCCTTTATAATCGGCATAGAAGTGAGCGCTCTCCAGCGCTCAACAGCAGTAGAGACCGCCGATGCGCGGTTTCATCTGGAAGGAGTGACCAACTTGGCTCGCAGACGTACCCTCGGCTATGTGGAAAATCAATGGACCTGCCCGAACTGCGGCTCGCGCAACCGCGGCAGCCTCAAGACCTGTGAAAATTGCGGCGCGCCCCAGCCGGAAAATGTCCAGTTCGAACTGCCGCCGGAACAAAAATTCGTGCAGGACGAAAAGCAGATTCAAGAGGCGCAGGCGGGCGCGGATATTCACTGCGGCTTTTGCGGCACGCGCAACCCCGCCACGGCAACGACCTGTTCGCAATGCGGCGCGGACTTGAAAGAAGGCAAGGCGCGTCAGGCAGGTCAGGTGATGACCGCCCCGCCGCCTCCGCCGAAGGTCATCAAATGCGCCAACTGTGGAGCCGAGAATCCCGGCAATCAATCCACTTGTACGCAATGCGGCGCGGCGCTGCCGAAGGTACAGCCGGTTGTTGCGCCGGCGGTATCTCAGCCCGCCGGAGGAACGGTCAAAGCGGCGGCGCCCAAAAAGACCAATTGGCTGTTGGTCGGCGGGATATTGGCGTTCTTCGCCATCTGCTGTGTGGCGGGAATATTTTTATTTCTGGTTCCCTCACAATCGGTCGAAGCGACGGTGACCGACGTCCACTGGCAGACGGTGGTGCCGGTGCAGGAGATTCGCCCGGTCAACTACACGGACGAACGCGGCAGCCCCCCTTCGGATGCGTACAACGTCTCCTGTCACGACGAAAGCCGCGAGGTCTGCGAGCAAAAGACGATTGACAGAGGCAACGGTTATTCGGAGGTGGTGGAGGAATGCCACACCGAAACGGAGACGTATTGCTCCTACACCGTGGACGAGTGGACGACCATCCAGACCTACACGCTGGAAGGGAATGACCTCCAGCCGGTGTACGATACTCCCACCCTCACCAGCGACCAGCGGCTGGGAGATGAGACGGAGGAGTTCACGGTCACCTTCTCGACGGAGGACGGAATCAAGACCTATTCGCCGGAGACTCTCACCGAATTTCAGCAGTTCGCCATCGGCAGTACGTGGACGTTGAAGATGAATGTGCTGGGGGGCATCGTCAGCGTGGAGCCATAGGATACGAGCAGACTTCTCACCCCAAAAATAAGACCGGCGATTGCCGGTCTCATTTTTTTACTTCACGTTTGCCGCACAAAATTTTTTGTTCGGCGCGGGGGTTATTTCACCAGGTTCCTCAGCACCGTATGGAGAATGCCTCCGTTGCGGTAGTAGTTGACTTCCACTTCGGTGTTGAGCAGGGCAACGGCTTTGAACTCGACGACCGAGCCATCTGCCCGCTTTGCCTTCACGGTGACGACGGACTTCGGCGGCATCGTGTCGCTCAAGCCTTCGATGTCGTACACTTCGTCGCCTTTCAAGCCAAGCGTCTCGGCATTTTGCCCGTCCATGAACTTCAGCGGCAGGATGCCCATGCCCACGAGATTCGAGCGGTGAATGCGTTCGAAGGATTCGGCGATGACGGCGCGGACTCCCTGCAGGAGCGGTCCCTTTGCCGCCCAGTCGCGGCTGGAGCCGGTGCCGTATTCCTTGCCGGCGATGACGATGACCGGCACGCCTTCCTCTTTGTACTTCATGGCGGCGTCGTAAATCGGCATGATTTCGCCGTCGGGGAAGTGTTTCGTCCAGTTGCCTTCTTTAGGGGCAACGAGCAAATTCTTCAGGCGGATATTGGCGAACGTGCCGCGCGCCATCACCAAGTCATTGCCGCGGCGGGAGCCGTAGGAGTTGAAGTATTGCGGAGCGACATCGCGTTCCTGCAAGTATTTTCCGGCCGGGCTGTCCACAGCGATGTTGCCGGCGGGAGAGATGTGGTCGGTGGTGATGGAGTCGCCGAAGAGACCCAGCACACGCGCCGCCCGAATGTCGGAGACAGAGCCGGGTTCGAGGGTGAGCGCTTGGAAGTAGGGCGGGTGATGGATGTAGGTGGAGTTTTCGTCCCACTCGTACAGGTCGCCGCCGGAGACTTTGATTTGCTTCCACGCTTCGGAACCTTCGAAGACGCTGGCGTAGCGTTCCTTGAACATGTTCACGTCGAGGCTGGAGGCGATGGCGGCGGCGATTTCTTGCTGGCTGGGCCAAATGTCCCGCAGGTAGACCGGTCCGTCGGTGCCTTCGCCGATGGGCTCCTTGTCGAGGTCAATGTCCACCGTGCCAGCCAGGGCATAAGCAACCACCAGCGGCGGGGAGGCGAGGAAGTTCGCCTTGACCAGCGGATGAACGCGCCCCTCGAAGTTGCGGTTGCCCGAAAGGACTGCCGCGGCGACGAGGTCGCTGCCGGTCACCGCCTTCGCTACTTCGCCTGGAAGCGGACCGGAATTGCCGATGCAGGTGGTACAGCCATAGCCGACGACGTTGAAGCCAAGTTGGGCGAGCGGTTCGATGAGGTTCGCCTTCTTGAGGTATTCGGTCACTACGCGGGAGCCGGGGGCAAGGCTGGTCTTGACGTAGGGCTTGACCTTCAGCCCTTTTTCGATGGCTTTCTTTGCCAGCAAGCCCGCCCCCACCATGACAGAGGGGTTGGAGGTGTTGGTGCAGGAGGTGATGGCGGCGATGACCACCGCGCCGTGCTTCATTTTCATCGCACCGCCGTTTGCGCCGAAGGTCGCTTCGGCGTTCAAGGCTTCGGGTTTGAGTTCGAAGCCGCGTTCCTTGACCGGGGCGGTGAGCGCCTTTTGGAAGGTCTCCTTGAGTTCGGACATGGGGACGCGGTCCTGCGGGCGTTTGGGTCCGGCTAAAGAGGGGACGACAGCCCCGAGGTCCAGTTCGAGCGTGTCGGTGAATTCGGGGTCGGGGGTGGAGGAGTCGCGGAAGAGTCCCTGTTCGCGCATGTAGGCGTCCACACGTTCGATGACTTCCCTCGGGCGTCCCGTCAGTTCGAGGTAGCGCAGGGTTTCGGAATCTACAGGGAAGTAGCCCATGGTCGCGCCGTATTCGGGAGCCATGTTGGCGATGGTGGCGCGGTCGGTGAGGGACATGGAATCGAGACCTTCACCGTAGAATTCGACGAACTTATCCACCACGCCCTTCTTGCGGAGCATTTGGGTGACGGTGAGGACGAGGTCGGTGGCGGTCACGCCGTCGCGCAGTTTGCCGTAGAGTTTGAAGCCGATGACATCGGGCAGGAGCATGTCCATAGGCTGACCGAGCATCACGGCTTCAGCCTCGATGCCGCCCACGCCCCAGCCCACCACGCCGAGACCGTTGATCATGGTGGTGTGCGAGTCGGTGCCGACGAGGGTATCGGGGAAGGCGAGGGTTTCGTCGCCTTCCTGTTTGGTCATGACGACGCTGGCGAGATACTCCAAGTTGACCTGGTGGACGATACCGGTCATCGGCGGGACGACGCGGAAGTTTTGAAATGCTTGCTGACCCCATTTGAGGAACTCGTAGCGTTCCTTGTTGCGCAGGAATTCCATTTCGGTGTTGCGCTGAAGGGCGTCGGCGGTGGCGAAGAAGTCCACCTGCACGGAGTGGTCAATGACCAGGTCCACGGGGACAAGCGGATTGATTTTCTTCGGGTCGCCGCCGAGACGGGCAACCGCCGCGCGCATGGCGGCGAGGTCCACCACCGCGGGGACGCCGGTGAAGTCCTGCATGACGACACGGGCAGGCAGGAAGGGGATGCCGGGGCGGCTTCCCCCCTTTAGGGGGGACGGGAGGGGGGTCCATGCGGCGATGTTTTTGACATCGTTCTGGGTAATCTCACGGTCGTTGCATTGACGGAGAGCCGCTTCGAGTACGATGCGGATCGAGAAGGGGAGCCGCTTGAGGTGAGTCAGCCCCGCTTTTTCCAGCGCATCGAGGCGGTAGATGACGTACTCTTTGTTCCCCACTTTGAGAATGTCGCGTGCTTTGAAGAAATCGTTCATGAGGATACTCCTTTTGGTGATTTCGCCTGCTGCGCAGCCAACGTTCTCTTATCTTGCCGTGTGCGTAGGAGAACGCACACTACGCGGCGGGCATTTTCTCACCACTCCGAAGAATACAAAGGAGCGCCTTTGCTATCCTTGCCTGTGTGGTGTTGTTTACAATCTGATGTTACGCAGTTTTCTCGTAGCGCGACATTTATGTCGCCCGAAAACACGAGATAAATCTCGCGTCACCGCGTAAGGTGAGTTACAAGTTCAGGTCTTTTTTGAGTTGTGAAACGAGTGTTGTCTTTTCGTCTGCCGGCAGGAAACCCGCCTGCGCCGCAGCGACGATGCGTTCCTTGAGGGTGTATTGCGGCATTTGAAGCGTATCGCAGGCGTTATAGTATTCGTGACTGAGCGTGATGCGCGAGATGCTGGGGTCGTCGGTGTTGATGGTGACGTTGAGACCGCTTTCGAACATTTGCATCAGCGGATGCGCCTCGAGCGTCTCTACCACGCCGGATTGATAGTTGCTGGTGATGCAAACCTCAAAGGCAGTCTGCCGTTCGCGCGTCAGGGCGGTGACGTTTTCATCCTCCAGCACCCGCACGCCGTGACCGATGCGTTCGGCGCCCAATTCCTCGATGGCTTCGCGGATGTGCGCCGCCGGTCCCCATTCGCCGGCATGGATGGTGACGTGCAAGCCCGCCTGCCGGGCTTCGCGGAAGATTCCGTAGAAGGGCTGGGAGGAAAATTCCGCTTCGTTGCCTGCCAGGTCGAGACCCACCAGCCCGTCCTTGATGTGTTCCGCTGCCAGCCACGCCACCTGCTCAGCAAGTTCGGCGCTTTCGTGCCGGTTGACCGATGCAATCAACTTTACGTTGATGTTGTGACGGGCGGCGGTTTCGCGGGCGCTGGCGATCACCCAGTCAATGACATCGTGCAGGGGGAAGCGTTCGGCGCGGCTCAACGCCACAGGCGTGAAGCGCAATTCCAGATAGCGCACATTGTCTCTTGCCGCGTCTTCCACCGCCTCGCGCGTGATGCGGTGAATCACATCGGGCGAGCGGTAGAACATGCGCAGGGTGTTGAATTTGGAGAGAAAATTCTGGAAGGTGAATTTATCTTCTTCCTGAATTTGCACGAGCGTGCTCAGGCGCAGAACGTCCGCCGGGATGGTCATGCCGTGCTGTTTGGCAATGTCCAGCATGGTGGTCAGGCGCAGAGACCCTTCGAGATGGCGGTGCAGTTCCACCTTGGGGAGGATGCGGTACGAATTCAAAGATGCGGTGACACGCTCGTTCATGACAATAAAATTAACTTCGCCTGCGCCGTTTCTTTTTTCCGCCGCCGGGTTGTGGAGCGGCTTGCGTCTGCGCTGCCGCGGGCTTGTCGGCGATTTCGACGGGAGCGATCTCGACAGGTCTTCGCTGCAAAGTAAACATGCGGCTGATGACCAGCGCGCGAATATCTTCCATCAGTTGGGCAAACATTTCGGATGCCCTGGCTTTGTATTGTACCAGCGGGTCACGCTGGGCGTAAGCCTCGAGGTTGATGGAAACCCGCAGCGCTTCGATGCGCGTCAGATAATCCACCCACAACTCTGTGATGGCGCCCAGCAGGAGACGGCGATGATATTCGTTCAGCGCATATCTGCCCAGCGCCTCCACCAGCGCCTCGCGGTCGGACTCACTCAAGCCTGCCGCGCTTTCCTCCAGCCTTGCCTCCCCGAAGGCTCTACGCGCCGCCTCGCCGAAATCTGCCAGCCTCACGGCATTGGAGGAGAGACGGGCGTACTCCGCCTGCCCGATGGCAAATGCCAGCGCCTCCTGCGCCTCTTCGAGGTGGGTGAGGATGTCTTCGGTCAATTCCTCGGCGTCCACGCCTTCCAGCAGCTGCGCCATCAGGTGGGCGTAACTGAAGCGCTGAACGGTCATCTTTTCCTGGCGGTGCGTCTTCGAGTTGAAGACGGTGCGCGTGCCTTGTGAAAGCGAGATGAGCAGTTGCAGTTTGGTGGTATCGTTCAGAACGGGCGGCATCAGGTTGTGGATGTCGCGTTCGATTTGTCCGTTTTCGCCGACGAGCAGTTCGCGCCGGCGTTCGAGTGCGCGGTGGGTCAGGTCGAGGATTTTGTCGGCGGCGTCGTCCCAGTCTTGCACCTGGAATTTGTCGCCCAGCGAGTCGCCGGCGCGGTTTGCCGCCGCGGCGGCAACGCGCGAAGCGTAGAGGACGAGCAGATGTCCCTTGACCGTGTTGGCAATGAGTTCCTTCGCCTTTTGCGGGTCTTGCTCCAGGAGGCGCAATTGTTCGCCGTTCATGCGGATTTGCATTCCCACCAGCGGGTTGATTTCCTCCAGCATCTTTTGCGGGCGGGGAGTCTCGTCTCTATCCTCCAGGCTGTCGAAGTAGGCGTCGAGCGCGTCGAGGCGGGAGGCGAGTTGCGTGTTGAAGGCTTCCTCGGTGCGGTCGAGCAGGTCTTCGATGGCGTGCAGGTGATGGGCGTTTTCCGCTTCGATGGCGCGGGCAATCAGGTCGAAGGTCGAACGCCGCACGTCGTCAGTTTTGGAGAGTTCCTTGAGTAACAGAGACAAGCCAAAGCTGGGGAAGATGCGTTCGCCGCTCATGAAGGGCGGTTGAATCTCCTCCAGCCAGGCAATCAGTTTCCAGGGTCCCTCTTTGTCTTCCAACCCGCTTTGCACGCGCTGTTTGACTTCGTCTTCGAGCATGACGTGAATGTCGTCGCTCAGGTCTTCCTTGACGAAGATGAGGTCGCGCTGACCGTAGATTTGTCCGCGCTGTTTGTTGAGTACGTCGTCGTATTCGAGCAGGTGCTTGCGGACATCGAAGTTGGCGCCCTCCACGCGGTGCTGTGAACTTTCGATGATGTTGCCCACCAGCCGCACTTCGAGCGGGAGGGAGTCGTCCACTTTGAGGGTTTGCATCAGGCTGTTGACGCGGTCGCCGCCGAAGAGACGCATGAGGTCGTCTTCGAGGGAGAGGTAGAAGCGCGAGGAACCGGGGTCGCCCTGACGGGCGGCGCGTCCGCGCAGCTGGTTGTCAATGCGGCGGGCTTCGTGACGCTCCGAGCCGATGACGTGCAGACCGCCCAGTTCCTTGACGCGCTCCATGTCATCGAAGTATTGCAGGAAGAGTTTGACCTCCGCCGCGTAGATGCCGTAGTTGGCGGGGTCAATCTGTTTGAGGGCGGCGCGGCGTTCTTCGTGGGTCATGTCGAACGGGTCTTTGTAGCCGTTTTTGCCCAGCACGCGGTTGACGGCGGTGACGACTTCTTCGGCGAGTTCGCCGCCGAGTTTGATGTCCACGCCGCGCCCTGCCATGTTGGTGGCGATGGTGACCGCGCCGAACGCGCCCGCCCCGGCGATGATTTGCGATTCTTCCGTGTGCTTGCGGGCGTTCAGCACCTGATGCGGCACGCCGCCTTGCAGCACCGACTTTAGTCGGGGGATGTCCTTTTCCTCCAGCCGCAGGATGTCGAGGATGACCGCCAGGTTGGAGGGGTCGTCGAGGCTGATGGTGGAGTACCCGAACGGCTGGATGAACTTGCGCAGCGCATCCGCGGAGATGGTGTCGAGCGGGGCGTTGAACTGCGCCAGTTCCGGGATGAGGCGCCCGTCTTCTTCGCGCTTGTTCGCTTCCATCCACAAGCGGCGGACGAGGGCAACCTGCAGGAGGCGGCGGACAGGCTCGGCTTTGAGGCGCAGCGAGAGGCGTTCGGAGGCTTCGACCGAGGTGGTGCCGATGAGCAGAGGGCGTCCGCGCACGTGTTCGCGCACGATTTCCATGACGAGGGCGCGCAGTTTTGCCTCCACCGTGCGGTAGATGACATCGGGGTAATCTTTGCGGCGGTAGAAGAGGGGACGTTTTTGCGGATCGTCGCGTTTGGCAAAGTAGGAGTAGGGATACCCCTCCTCATCCTTCGCATGGACTTCGACCAGCGGCGCGTCCTTGCCGAACGCCTGATATTCGAGATGAGGCGGGATGGGGACAACTTCCAGTTTGTAGATTTTGTTGAACTCTTCCGCTTCGGTGAGGGCGGTGCCGGTCATGCCCGCCAGTTTTTTGTACATGCGGAAGTAGTTTTGCAGGGTGATGGTGGCGTAGGTGACGTTTTCCGGCTCGATGCGCACGCCCTCCTTCGCCTCCACCGCCTGATGCAAACCATCGCTCCAGCGGCGCCCGGGCATGAGCCGCCCTGTGAATTCGTCCACGATGACCACTTTGCCCGCCTGCACGAGGTAGTCCTTGTTGCGGTGAAAGAGGAATTGCGCTCGCAGCGCCTGTTCGAGGTAGCCGCGCAGACGCGCCTGTTCCGGCGTCACATCCTCCGGTCGGTCAGGGTCCATCAACGGTATACCGAGCATCTGCTCCACGCGCGCCAGCCCGATTTCCGTAATCGAGACGGTGCGGTCTTTCTCGTTTACTTCGTAGTCTTCGGGTTTGAGTTGTTTGACGATTTGCGCCATTTTGGCGTACCACTCCAGGTTGCCCGAAGCGGGTCCTGAAATGATGAGCGGTGTGCGCGCCTCGTCAATCAGCACGTTGTCCACCTCGTCAATGATGGCAAAGTGATGCCCGCGCTGGACGCGCTCCTCCAGACTCATGGTCATGTTATCGCGCAGGTAGTCGAAGCCGAACTCCGCATTGGTGCCGTAGGTCACGTCCGCCGCGTAGGCTTCGCGGCGGTCCACCATGCGCAGGTGCTGTTGGTCTTCGTGCGGCGACTCGCGCGTGAAATCCACCAGGAAGGCTTTCTTGCCGTTCTCGGTCGCTGCCGCCATTTGCAGTACGCCCACTGAGAGTCCCAGCATGTGGAAGATGGGCGCCATCCAGCGGGCGTCGCGCCGCGCCAGATAATCGTTGACCGTAATCAGGTGAACGCCCCTGCCGAGCAGGGCGTTGAGATAGATGGGCAGCGTGGCGACGAGCGTTTTGCCTTCACCGGTGCGCATCTCGGCGATGGAGCCGCGGTGCAGGACGATGCCGCCCAACAATTGCACGTCGTAATGACGCTGTCCCAGCGTGCGCTTGGATGCCTCGCGGACGGCGGCAAACGCCTCCGGCAGGATTTCCTCCAGCGCTTCCTGCTCCGCCTGGAACTGTTCCTGTTCCGATAAGCCTGACCCCACCCCATCCCTTCGCGCAGGGAGGGGTAAACGCGCCCGGAACTCATCCGTTTTGGCGCGCAGAGCGTCGTCGCTCAACGCCTCGAACTGCGCCTCCAGCGCGTTGATCTGGCGGACGGTTTCGCTTAATTGTTCGATGATTTTTTTGTTGGGGTCGCCCCCGAATAATTTGACAAAACTCTTGAGCATTCGATACCTTTCGGCAGGATTATAGCATGGCGGTATTCATCCCCAAGATTTGACTTTCATTAGAAATAAAAAAACGGCGCAGGGACGCCGTCTTGTCTAGCGGGAAGGTCGTTTTGGCGGTGTGGAGGGTCTCAATGAGACCGCTGCTTCGATTTGCCGGAGGTATGTTTGGCGGCGCGTCCGCAGCATTCTGGCAGGGTAATGGCTCTCGATGTTTTTCAGGTCGGAAAGAATCTTCAGAATGCGGCGGTCGCTGAACTTGGGTTTCACAGGTCGTCCTGTTCGCTGCCAATCTGATGTTCGAGAGCCTTCCTCAACTTGGCAATGCCACGATTCTGAATCACCTTCACGTTGTTCACTTCTTTGCCGATGATTTGCGCCGTTTCCTTGAGACTGAAATCCTCCAAAAAGCGCAGGATGATGACGTGCCGCTGGTCATCGGTCAATTCCGAGTTCATGGCAGAGACCAGCGCTTCCATCAGCACGCGCTCCTCGATTTGAGTCGCCGTGGGAACGGTGCGCTCCCTTTCCTGCACGTTGATTGCCACCTCCAGCGGGGCGGTGTGTTTGTTGTCGCGCGAACGATCCACCACCAGATGATAGGCAGTCTGGTACAGGTACGAGCGCAGATTGGTGCGGGGACCTTTTCCGTTGGCAAATTGTTCGAGGAGTTGGGAAAATACATCGCCGACGATGTTATCTGCCTCGATGGGGTCGTGACACAACCTCAAGGCATACTTGTAAATCGCCGGCGCATAAGAGTCGAAGATGGCAGTGAGCGCCTCTTCGTCCAGTTTTTGTGCGGCTTTGAGCAGAGTCACCCCGTCGTTCATAATGGCAGATTACTCCAGGTTCATAAGAAGGTTCTCAGTAAGATAAATTTCTCGAAACAAAAGGGACGGGCTTGATATTTGTATTATAAACCGTCCTGCCCCGCTGGTCTAACCGGCAAACGGGGATTTATGGGGGATTGGCGCTTGCGAGGTTCTTCTTAATGAAGCGATAAGGAAAGCTCGGTAACATTTTCAGTGTTCGAGCAGTCTATCAGGGCAGGTTTTGCCATCGTTTTGACAAGGAGTTGCCATGTTTTCATCGTTTGAAGGACCCGACCGCCGCCGTTTGGAAGAACGCATCCGCACTGAGGGACGTCTTCCGCCCGGGCAGTCGCTGACGCTCAAATTCCCGGTCTTGCACTATGGACCCGTCCCGCCTTTCAACCCCGCCACCTGGGACTTCCGCGTGTGGGGGGAGGTGGAGGAGGAAAAGCGCTGGACGTGGGAGGAGTTCAATCAACTGCCCCGCACCAAAATCCAGATGGACATCCATTGCGTGACGCGCTGGAGCAAGTTCGATACCGTCTGGGAGGGCGTTTCGGTGCGCACCATGGTGGAGAACGGGCTGTTCAAAATCAAACCGACCGCCGCCTATGTGATGCAGCACGCCGAGTACGGCTTTACGGTCAACCTGCCGCTGGAGGTGGTGCTGCAAGATAACTTCCTGCTTGCCACCCATTTCAACGGCGAACCGCTCACACCCGATCACGGCTACCCCCTGCGCGGCGTGGTGGGATACATCCCCGGGCGCGAAGATTTGGAGACGCCCTATTTTTGGAAAGGCGCCAAGTGGCTCCGCTCGCTGGAGTTCATGCCCCGTGACCGGCGCGGGTTCTGGGAGCAGGCGGGCTATCACAACCGCGCCGATGTGTGGAAAGAGGAACGTTTCGGTTAAAAACAATCGGATGGCAGAAATGCCATCCGATTTTCTTTTGACGAAGAGTGCGCTTGCGGGGGATTACGGTCTCTTGCCCAGCGTGACGGTGATGTCCACTTTCTCCCCATCGCGCAGGACAGTCAGCACCGCCGTATCGCCGGGGGATTTGGTGGTGAGCAGGTAACTCAGCAGTTTGTCGAAAGAGGGAACCGGCTTGCCGTCGAAGGCGATGATCAGGTCGCCGCCGGCGTTCAATCCCTCGATGCGGGTGGGGGTGGTGCCGGCGCGCACGCCTGCCTTGTCGGCGGGACCGCCCGGAGTCACTGCCAGAACGTAGGCGCCGGTGTAGGTGTTCAAACCCAACGCTTCGATTTCCTCGAGGCTCAAGTCGCTGGAGGAGGTGATGCCCAGGTAGGGATATTCGTACTTCCCATCGCGGATGAGGACCGGCACAATCTTCTTCACCAAATTGATGGAGACAGAAAAACCAACGCCGGAGTTGACGGCATTGCCTGTCATCTCATTGAAACTGCTCGTGCGGATGGACTGATTGATGCCCACCACTTCTCCGTTCATGTTGAAGAGCGGACCGCCCGAGTTGCCGGGGTTGATTGCCGCGTCGGTCTGGATGATGTCGGCGGTGCTGAAGAAGCCGCCGCCACCGGGCGCGGCGCTGGCGGGCTGAGTCCTGCCCAGCCCGGAGACGATGCCGAGCGTCATCGTGCCGTCCAACCCAAAGGGATTGCCAATCGCAACTACCGGCTGTCCCACGCGCAGGGTGTCCGAATCGCCGAGGGGCAAGGGATGAAATTCCGAAGCGGGCGCATCCACCTTGATGACAGCCAGGTCGGCATCTTTGTCGGTGCCGATGACCGTGCCATGTGCCTTGAAACCGGAAGAAAAATCAATTTCCACCGTGCTTGCGCCGTCAATGACATGCTGGTTGGTGACGACATGTCCCTCCGCGTCATACACGAAGCCGGAGCCTTGTCCCGTGTCGGTGCGGATGGAAACTACACCGGGAAGCACCCGCTCATACAGCGCGGTCAGCGTGCCATCCATGGGGACAGGGTTGAGGGAGCCCGGCGGCAGGGTGGGGACGGTCGAAGGCGCAGAATCAGGCTGCGGCGAAGAAAGAGGCGCAACGCCCGGCAGTTGACATGCCAGCGCGGCGAGAGTCAGAATCAAAAGTACGGGTAAGACACGTTTCATTCCTGCTCCTAGAATTTGATTTTCGAGGCTTGCTCGAGAAGTTCTCTCTGCTTGGGCGAGAGGTATTTGGGGATTTGTACCTTGACCTTTACATAAAGGTCACCCTTGCTCTTCGGGTCGCGGACGTGCGGCATGCCGCGCCCGGCAAGCCGAAAGATCTGCTCCGGTTGGGTGCCGGCGGGGATGTTGAGTTTGATACGCCCGTCGAAGGTTTCCACCTCCGCTTCGCCGCCCAGGATGGCGGTGAAGACATCTATCGTGGCGGTGGTGTGCAGGTCGTCGCCGCGCCGCTCAAAGCGCGGATCATCGGCGACTTGAATGATGAGATACAAATCGAGCCCATCGGGACCGGCGCCCGCCACGCGCACCTTCGACCCCGTGCGGACGCCCGCCGGGATGCGCACGCGCTTTTGCTTGCCGCCGCTGGAAATCAGACGGGTGGTTCCCTTGTATGCTTCTTCGAGGGTGATGTCCAGTTCCTGCTGGTAGCCCTGCGGCTGTGTCCGCGCCGATTGCCTCCCGCCCATGCCGAAGAGGGTTTGGAAGAAATCGGAGAAGCCGCCGCCAAACATGTCGTTGAGGTCGTCTATGTTGACGCGCGCGCCGCCGGGGAATCCGCTGTATTCGCTCCAGTTGAAATCACCGGGCGCGCCGCGCCGTTGCCACTGGGAATAATCGGCGCCCAGACGGTCATAGTGCGCGCGCTTTTTCGGGTCGCTCAACACCTCGTACGCCTCGTTGATTTCCTTGAAGCGTTCCTCCGCCTGTTTGTTGTTTGGGTTGTAGTCCGGGTGATATTGCTTCGCCAGTTTGCGGTATGCCTTGCGAATGTCCGCCTCGCTGGCGTTGCGCTCCACACCCAGGATTTTGTAATAGTCTTTATATTCCATGCGACAATTCTTATCACCGCGCGGGATTCAAGTCAAGCGCCCGGTTGGATGATTAACGCAACTCTAATTCGATTGGAAAGAAGATGAAAGAAGAAAGAGGAAGCCCCGCGTCTTTCCCGACCCGAAGCCTGCTCCCGCTCAACCGACCTTTTTCACCAGATAGAATTCTCCCCGCTCGAAGCCGCGGCTGAGATAGTATCTCCGCGTCCCCACCGCCGCAATGACTGCCAGCCGCTCGAAGCCGTTTGCCTTTGCCACCCGTTCCGCCTCTTCCAGCAGGCGCGTTCCCAGACCGGCGTGCTGTGCCGCGCCTTC
This sequence comes from Anaerolinea sp., assembly GCA_020723805.1. Lineage (GTDB taxonomy): Bacteria > Chloroflexota > Anaerolineae > Anaerolineales > Villigracilaceae > Defluviilinea. Next base: position 51,363 of record DYID01000004.1, read on the forward strand.
TTTCTCCGCTCCCACCGGCAGTGATTGACCATAGACATGCACCTCGCGGATGAGCGCCGCGCCTTCGAGGTCGGCGATGCCGGTTTGGGGAGAGTCTTTGCCGGGCAGGGAGAGACGCACGAACCCCGCCAGTTTGTCATCGGGCGTGACGAACGAGATGAAATGTTCCTCCGCCGCGCCCGCCTGATAGACCAGGTCGTCCAGTTGGAGCAAGTCGGGCTGAACCGGCTTGCCCTTCACTTCGCGGCAGCGCACGCACTGACACTGCGTCCCGCGCCGCCTCATCTCATCCTGCACGTCCTGCCGCAGGCTGGTGCGGCGGTTGCCTTCCACCACGTTGGTGGAGGGAATGTCGCGGATGACACGGTTGACGCGGCAGTAGCGCGGGATGGTCGGTTTAATGTCGGCGAGCAGGTCAATCAGTTCCTGCGTGGTGTACGGCTTGAATTCGCCTCTCTGCCAGTATTCGTACAACTCGGCGTTTGCCAGCAGTTGATTGGGATAGATTTTGATTTCATCCGGGCAGAAGTCAGTCCACAGGCGGGCAAAGTCCTCGCGGTCCGATTCGGGGGTGGCGCCCAGCAGGTTGGGCATCCAATGCAGGACGATTTTGAATCCCGCCGCGCGGAGCAGGGCAACCGCCCGGCGCGTGCATTCCACGTCATGTCCGCGCTTGTTGAGTTCGAGGATGCGGTCATCGAGACTTTGCGCCCCCATCTGTACCTTGGTCACGCCCAAATGCCGCAGCCAGCGGATTTCATCGGGAGTGATTTCATCCGGGCGCGTTTCGATGACCAGTCCCACGTTGCGGTGAGGGGCGGTCTCGTTGAGGAGGTGGTCGTTCTCGAGTTCGCCGTGACCTAACCCCCTTTCTCCCTCTTCCCTGGCAGGGAAGGGGGACGGGGGGTTAGGTCCATTCATTGCATCGAAGCAGCGCTTGACGAACCACTCCTGATAATCGCGGCGGTACGAAGACCACGTCCCGCCGAGGATGAGCAGTTCGATTTTGTCGGTGGGATGCCCCAGGCTTTGCAACTGTTCGATGCGCGAGCGCACTTGGGCATACGGGTCGAATTGATGCTCCACGGCGCGCATCGCGCCGGGCTCATCGGGCAGGTACGACTTGGGCATGCGCACGTCGGTGGGGCAGAAGATGCATTTGCCGGGGCAGGGATAGGGCTTGGTCAGCACCGTGACGGTGGTCACGCCGGAGAGAGTCCGCATGGGCTTCATGCGGATGCGCTCGAGCAGATGCGGGTCTGCCTCCATCTCTCCCGCCGCGACCATTTCGTGATACATGGTCACCAGCATGGACTTGTTGAGGTAGCCGCCGCTCTTGAGCGGGTGGCTGCGCAGGGTGCGCGTCACATCGCGTCCGCGCCGGATTTCCTCCAGCACGGTGCGCGCCAGTTCCTTTTTATCGGGGGTGAGGAGATGGGTCTCTCTCCAGAGTTCTCGCCGTTCGGGGTGCATGGTGCTGCGGATTATAACCGTTACGCCGCGCCTGGGTGTTATATAATCGCCGCATGGATTCCGCCGTTGCCGCACGCCTGCTCGAACTCAACCGCGAGTTTTATACCCGCTTTGGCGGTTCTTTCTCTGCCACGCGCCAGCGGATTCAGCCCGGCGTGCGCCGCATTCTGGAGAGCCTGCGGGGAGATGAAAACATCCTGGATTTGGGATGCGGCAACGGATGGCTTGCCCGCGAACTGGCGAAGCGCGGTCACCGCGGGACGTATCTGGGCGTGGACTTCAGCCTGCCTCTGCTCCGAGAAGCGGGGTTTCACGCTGAGGGCTTTTCTGCCCGGTTCGTGGAAGCAGATTTGAGTCAGTTATCAGTGAGCAGTGATCAGTTATCAGTGAGCAGTGAGCAGTGGTCAGTGGTCAGTGCTTTCGCCGTGCTTCATCATATTCCCTCGCGTGAACTGCGGCTGGAGATTTTGCGGACGGTTCATTCCCTGCTTTCACCCGACGGGAGGTTCATCCATTCGAACTGGCAGTTTTTGAACAGCGAAAAACTGCGGTCGAGGATTCAGCCATGGGAGGTCGTATCAATTTCGAGGTCGGAGGTGGATGCGGGGGATTATCTGCTCGATTGGCGGAGCGGAGGACGGGGTCTGCGTTACGTCCATCACTTCAGCGAGACGGAGTTGCAAGCGCTGGCACAGGAGAGCGGCTTCGAGGTGTGCGAGGTCTTTTATTCGGATGGGGAGACGGGGGATTTGGGGTTGTACGAGGTCTGGCGGGCGGTTAGAAACTGACGGCGGCGCAGTTCCGCCCTTTGTGTTTGGCAATGTACATTGCTTGGTCGGCGCGGGCAAGCAGGCTTTCGATGTCGGGCGTGTTTTGATTTTGCTCGGCGATGCCGATGCTGATGGTGATGTTCAGGTTTTGACCGTCAACGGGGATGACCAGTTTTTCCACAGCCATTCTCAACCGCTCTGCCACTTTTCTGGCGGTCTCGGCGTCAATTTCCACAAATAGACCGGCGAACTCCTCGCCGCCGTATCTGCCCAGCGGGTCGGCTTCGCGGATTTCCTTGCGGCACAGAGCGGCAAGGGCGCGGAGCACTTCGTCGCCGGCGGCGTGACCGTAGGTGTCGTTGATTTTTTTGAAGTGGTCCACGTCGAAGATCATGGCGGAGAGGGAACGTTTGTAGCGGCGGGCGCGTTCGAATTCCCGTTTGGCAATTTCCATGAAGTGACGGCGGTTGTAGAGCCCGGTCAACCCGTCGGTGATGGCGAGGCGCCGGGTTTCTTCGAACAGGCGGGCGTTTTCGATGGCGACTGCCACCTGGTCGGCGAAGGCGCTGACGAGTTCGAGGTTGGCGTTGGTGAAGTGGAAAGGTTCGACGCTGTCAATTGCCAGCAAGCCGATGAGTTGATCGCGCACCAGCAGAGGCACGCCCAGCCAGGAGCGGATGTGGTCGTGGGGCGGCTGGTTGAAGGCGGCGAAATGTTTGTGCGCCTCGTGCAGGATGTAGGGCTGGCGGGTTTGGATGACGACGGTGTTGGGGTTATCGCCGGGGACGGGGAAACGAATGCCAACGACCGGAGCCCTGAATCCTTCGCCGCCGATGATTTCCAACTCGCCGTTGCGCAGCAGTTGAACGGAGGCGCTGTCGTAGGGGAGCACATGGGCAAGCTGCTGCAGGATGCGGCTGGTTGCCTCGCGGATATCGAGGGTTTCTACCACCGCCGCACCTGCTTTGCGCAGAGTCTCGGCTTCCTCGGCGCGGCGGCGGGCTTGTTCCATTGCCTGCAGTTTGGCAATTGCCAGCGCCGCCAGGTTGGTTGCCTGTTCGCTGATGATGATTTCATCTGTTGAAAAACGGTGGGGCTGGGCAAAACCGAGAAGTACCGCTCCCAATTTTTTTTCGTTGGCAATCATGGGGATTACCAACATGGAGATGGTGGAGAATTGTTCGGCAATGCGACGGCTGATGTAGGGTGTGTTTTTGAGATCCTCAATGACGAGGCTGTGTTCCGCCTCCAGCGCAGTTGCGGTCAGGGTTTTTTCGTCTGGCTGGAAGTGCAGGCTCAGGCTGCGGTACGTATCGCGCATGGGACCATAGGCTGCCAGCGGAATTACCTGCTTTTTCTTCTCGTCCCACAGGGCGAGAAAACAATCGTCTGCGTTAATGAGGAAGCCGAGGTGATCCACGAGGAACTGCGCCATATCTTGAATGTCTTCCTTGCGCAGGGCGGCGCTCAAGATTTCCTGAAGCAGGTTCAGGTTTTGTTGGCGTTTGAGCAGGTTGGTTTGGATGGCTTGGCGATTGAGCGCCGCGCTGAAGATGTCGGCGGCGGTGTGCAGGGCGTCCAGTTCGGATGCGCTCCATATTCGTTCATCCCGGCATTCGTCGAAACCGATGAAGCCCCACAGCGTGCTGTCAATGAAGATGGGCATGATGGCAAGCGAGAGAATATCCTGTTCGGTAAGCAGGTCTTTTTCTGATGGGGGGAAGTCCTTTACCCGCCCGGCGATGTATTTGCCCTGTAGCAGCGTCTCTTCCCAACGCGTGAAGCCCGCCTCGCGCCATGCCAGGTTTTGGAGGGCGGGATTTTGGATTTGCGGCGAAATGCCCTCGTCCACCCACTCGTAGCGCTGGCTGATGAGCGAAACGCCTTCTTCTGAAACATGACGTTCAAAGATGTACACGCGGCTGGCGCCGGCAGCTTTGCCCAATCCTTCCAGCGCTGTCATTACGTTCTGTTCCCAGAGGGAGGTTTTGAGGAATAATTCGGATGCGGCGCTGACGGCGCGCAGGATGGTGTCGCGGCGCAGGAGGGCGCTTTCGGCGGCTGTTTTTTCGCGCAGGAGGGTTGACATGCGCCCGACGATGAAGGCAAGGATGAGCAGAATAAGGTTGCCAATAAGGTATCCCTCTCCCTCAAAAAACACCCGTATCGAACGGTCGAATACCCGCAGGGCGGCGATATTGGCGAGGATGGACATGATGGTGGTGATGATGCCGCCCCAAATGCCGAAGTACCAACTACCGGCAATGATGGGGATCACTGCCAGCGCGGTGATCACCATGCCGACATCATTATGAAACCAAGTGAAGACCCCCACATACACGGTGAAGAGCAGCGCTACGATGATGTAGCGGCTGGTCCGTTTGGCAGGGGCAAGAATCTTTTGTGGCAACATTAAGTTTATTTTATGGATTTGCCGGAACACAAATATTACAAGTTGGGGACAATTTAGTTTCCTTTCGGTTTTGGAGGTTTTGATACGGAAGGCTCAAGCAGTCTTAACGTGGTTGGGATTCATGATGTACATCCACCAGTTATGGTGGATGCCGTTTAGGCGTCCCTTCGTTTTGGGGAGGTGACTCAGCCACCAGAGATGATGTTTGCGGATGTCGCCGCCGCCCCATTCGGCGGCAGTGACCTGGCGAATGAACTCGCCGCCTTTGAAATCGGGGAAGTTGTACAGCCAGTCATCGCATTCGCTCAGCACAGGGCGGGGATTGTTCCAGTCATAGTCGCGCAGGCTGTTCGGCGCAAAGTGGACGCTGCCGCAAGCGGCTTGACCGGGATGGGTAAGTTCGCGGCGGATGAAGCGCTTCCACAGGTTTTGCTCTTCGGGCATTCCTTCAAAGACTTTTTCCATGATGGATTCGGCGCGGTGTCCCATGTTTTCGAGCATTTCGCCAACGCCGCGCTCGCAGGAAAATCCCATGACGACAAAGCGCCGCCTGGCGGCTTCGGTGTGTTTGAGGGGCGGGGCGTTGCACCAGAAGGCGCCGGGTCCGCCCATGATGGATTCGTAGAAGCCGGCGTGAGGGAAATTGAAGATCCAGACTTCGTCAATCTCGCCGTTGGCGACTCGTTCCAGAACGCGAAATTCCTTGAGGATGGCGTGATAATCCGCTTCCTGCGGGACGTGAGGACGCGCCGCGCCGCGCACGACGTTGAGGTAGGTCTGGGCATCGTATTTGTAGCCGTCCACTTTTGGGGGGAAGTCGTCCACCTCCAGCCGTTCGATAATTTTGTAGCGGGCGAGTTCTCCGCTGGCAAGCAGAATATCGGACATGAAGCCCACTGCCAAGTCTTCCACGCGGTTCCAGCGCATGAGTTCGGAGAGTTTCTTGCCGCTTGCCTTATCCACCACAGGGTCGTAGGCAATGACGAGGGTGTTGAGAGTCGTTGTCAGCGGCGGGATGGCTGGGTCGTCGGGGTCAACTGCCGGCGGGGGAGGAGGCGGGGGAGTCCGTTTTTTGAAGAGACGGCTGAGGCAGGAGAGGAGGTCCATGGGTTGAAAGTCTAAAGGCAAAGGTCTAAGGTCTAAGGTCGAAGGTCGAAGGTCAAAGGTCTAAAGTCGAAGGTCTAAAGTTGAAGGGCTATGGAAGGTTGACAGCGAAGTAGACTTGGTTGCCGATGGCGAGGTAGAGGACGTAGTTGGGGCTGATGGTCATGGCGCTGACGGGTCCTGCCTGGAAGGGGCTGGCGCTGCCGGCGTAGCCGGTGACCTGGTTTTGCAGTTCGAGCGAGCGCGGGGTGAGGCGGAAGACACTGCGGTTTTCAGCGTCGAGCAGCAGGACGACCGGGTTGGGCGGGTTGGTGAGCGCCATTTGGGTGAAGTGCGCCTGTGCGAAGATGTCCATGTCGCGGTGGGCAGGGAAGTTGTCAATGCGCGGGGCGGGGTCTATGCAGCGGGTGGGGACTTCGTTGAGGCGGCTGTAGGCGCAAGTGGAGAGATGCCCGTCGGCGTGGAGCAGGTAGAGATCGTCGCCGCTGACGGCGAGGTCTATGGCGGTGGAGATGTCGGGGATTTGGCTGCCGAAGAAGAAATAGGGCGGTTCGGTGAAAGAGCTGTTTTTGCCGCGATAGACCCATACGGAGCGGGTCTCGGAGTCGAGGATGTAGAGGTTGTCGTTATCCAGCGCAAAGGCGGTGATGCGCCCCCAGTTGAGGTTGGGCAGGGCGGGCAGTTTGGAGGCGCGGGGGACTTGCCCGGGCGTGCAGTAGAGCAGCGTGCCGTTGGCGTCAATGCCCAGGACGCTGGCGCCAAATACGTTGACTTTGGGCAGGGCGAGGATGTCCACCAGCGTGCCGACTTGCACACCGCTGTGTGTGCCGGGCTGGCAGGTGAAGGCGGCGTCGTATTCCAGGCTGCGCCCGTTAAAAGCAGCGTGCAGGATGGCGCCGCTTTCGGCGTTGAGCATGTACAGGTCGCTTTCGCTTGCCGCCATGCGGCTGATTTGCACCGCGCCGCCCAGCCCGTTGGTGAAGGCAGGGATGAACTCGAGGCGGACGACGCCCATGAGCGCGTCGAGTTTCGCCTGCGTGTCGCTGCGCAGAATGCGGATTTCGTCGGTTTCGCGGTATTGTTCCGCCTGGGCGGCGCGTTCCAGCACACGCAGGTAGGCGTCGCGCTGGCGGACGGGGTCGGTTTCGCTGGATGCCTGGGCGTTCTCCACCAGCGCCCGCTGGTACAGTTCGTTGTAGGTTTCGTTGAGTCCGTAGTTGCTATAGACGAGCCACGCCACCACCGACACTGCCAGAGGGATAAAAACCGCCATGAACACCATGACGTAGTTGGGGATGGTCAACGGCTCGGCGGATTCGGCGGCGGGCAGGAGTTTGGGGATGTGGCGGCGCAGGAAGTCGCCGATGCGTTCGTTCAAACGCCGCCCGCTCCTGATGCCTCCCACGACGGCTTTTGCCATCTGACGCGCCGCCTCGGCATGTGCGTCGGGCTTGGCGGGCGGGAAGAGGCGGAAGCGGGTTGGGGGGCCGGCTTGCGGCTCGAAGGCTTCTTCTTTTACCTCTTCGGCTTCGGGTGCGGGCGCAGAGGGTTTGAGGCGCGGAATGGACGGCGGAAACTCGCGCGCGGTGACCCTCTCAGGAGCGGCGAGGGGAGGTTCCTCCTGCGAGCGGGGCGGGATGGCGTAAGCGGAAGGCTGGACGAAGTGAGCGCCCATCTCTGCCAGCGCGTCGAGCTCTTCCTCCGTAATGACCGGCTTGGAGGAGGACATGTCTGCGGCTGGAGGGGGAGCGGAGGATGTTTCAGCGTGAATGGGTTCTTGAATGACGGGAGCAGGCTCAGGCTGGGAGCCTGAAGCGGTGACTTCCGGGCGCAGGATAGTGATGACGCCGCTTCCGCTCTGCGGTTGGATGAGCGCGGCGTGCACGTCGCTTTTCGTGAGCATTAACTTGCGGTAACTCGCCTCCAGCAAGGCGGGCGGGCGCTCGTAGAGCAGGTCGGCTTCCCAGTCTTTGGGGAACTTGCCGCACAGCGCAATCAGATCGCCAGGCTTGAATTCGATTTGCGAGAAGTAGGTTTGGGCGCTCTGGCTCGACCCCAGCCCTCTGCCCGAAAGCGCCGGCTCGTGAATATGACGTTGACCGCCCTCCGTCACCCACACCACATGCACCGGTCCGCTGAGAGAGAACGTGCAGAGGTTTTCGCGCACCGATGCCAGAATGAGCGAACCGAGCGCATACTGCCCGCGCCCGGTCGTCGAAAGATTCCGTTCCAGAAGTGCGGCGTTGACGGCTTCAGCCACCCGCCGCATGGCGAAGGTCAGCGAGCCGTGCGTTTGATAAAAAAGGTCTGCTGCGCGGCGGACGAGTTCCTCCACCTCTGCCGGCGCAAAATCGGCATTGCCCGAGAGCATGAGGTACAGCACCAGGCTGTCCCGTTCGCGTCCGCGGGCGGTTTTGCGCGGCGGCGCCACAGCCAACAGACCGGGCAAGTGGGGGTAGGCTTGTCCGTTTTGGCGGTGAAGGGGGAGGATGGTCAAGTCAAAGGCTGACACGGCGTAAGAACATCGAAAAACTTGCCATCATTATACTGGTAAAATTCGAGTGCAACGCAGGGGCATGGCGGCTTTCTTCTTTCCGCTATGCCCTTTCATTCTGTCAAAGACGCAGAGGCTGATGTGTAATCTGTGCGGACGTTAGAGTACGTCCATTACGCAACGGTAAGCCTTCATAATAAGATACATACATGGAAATCAAACGACACAACGACTTTTCTGAAATAGACCCCGCCGCATGGAACACGCTGGTCGAACAAAGCATCGCCGATACGCCCTTCTCGCGTTACGAATACCTCAGCGAATGGTGGAAGACGCGCGGCGGCGGCGAATGGAAGAATCCCTGCCTGGCGCTTCTCTCCGCCTGGGAAAACGACCAACTCCTCGGCATTGCGCCTCTTTTCATCCATGAATATGAGGGGCAACAGACGTTACTGCTGATCGGCAGTATCGAAATTTCCGACTATCTGGATTTGATTGTCCGCGAGGCAGACCTGCCGCGTTTCCTCCCGGCTCTGCTGGACTTTCTCGCCTCTTCCTTACCCGAAACCTGGTCTGCCCTCGATTGGTATAACCTCCCCGACGCCTCTCCCACCCTCCCCGCTCTGCGGGCGGAAGCCGAACGACGCGGCTGGAATTACCACGAGGAAATCTACCGTCCCACACCGCGCATTCCGTTGAACTGCTCCTTCGAAGAGTATCTCACCCGCATTGATAAAAAACAGCGTCATGAAATCCGCCGCAAGATGCGCCGCGCCGCCGAAAGCGGTCGGGTGCGCTTTTATGTGGTGGACAAGAACGCCGACATCGAACCCGAACTGGAGGCGTTCTTTCACCTGATGGTACAGGAGCCGAACAAAGCCCTCTTCCTGCGCGATGTAATGCGCGACCAGATGTCGCGTTCGATTCGCGCCGCACACGAATACGGCTATCTCTGGCTGGGCTTCCTCGAAGTGGACGGCGTCAAAGCCGCCGCCTCGCTCAACTTCGACTACAACAACAAACTCTGGGGCTACAACTCCGGCCTCAGCCGCGATTTCATGGAACTTTCCCCCGGCTGGGTTCTGCTTGCCCATACCATTGAATGGTGCTGTGAAAACGGGCGTTATGAGTTCGACTTCATGCGCGGCGACGAGGAATACAAGTATCGCTTTGGGGGAGTGAACCGTTATGTGATGCGGGCGAGGATAACGAAGTAATCAGACATCCCTGCGCTTGAACAAATCGGTCATCACATATCCGCAGAGTGCCAATCCCAGCAGGGTGAAGGGCATTTGCCATCCCATGGGAAACAAAAAGGGATGGTCGTAGGCTGTGGGTTTGAAAATGACATACCACGACAGCGGGGCGAGAATAGAGTACCAGGTGGATGCCATCAACGCCAAGCCGCCGGCAGGAAAACTCTCGGGCTTCCATACTTTGTGCTTTACCAGGAATATCCCTGTGAAAACGCCAAAGAGCGCAATAAGTTTCCAGTATGGCACCTGCCAAACTTGTGGTGGAGTCTGGGTGTTGAACGCATTGGTATTGAGGTAGATGGATAACACGTCGTTGAGGTTTGCCTCCTTGCTTTCTTTATACGTCTTGGTGTTGTATTTTCCCGTATTTAGCGACGACCTTCTGCCAAGCGTGCTGACAATATAGTTGACCGAGCTTCTGATGCTGCCATCGTTTATGGCGATCTGGGCGGCAAGGATGATGACGCCCACCAGGACAGCTGCCGTCATGGCGAGACCTGCTTTGAACACCCTCGCGGTCAGCGTACGCCAAGTCCACTTGTCCACAATGGCAAAGTAGATGAAGGGTACAGTAGTCATCACGAGCACGGTGGTGATTAATTCGAAGCCGGTAAATAGAACTTTGAGAAACACTGCGGCAAAGAGGATGAAGTAAATTTTCCGGGCGGGAAAGATATTCCTTTTTGATGCATTTGCAAGCAGGGCAATGGCTGTCAGCGCCGGTACATAAAAAGCCCACAGGCTCCAATAAGAATTCGATGCAGGCAGGATGAACCATTCCGATGCCGCACAGAAAAGCAAAACAAGAACCGCGGACAACCATCCGACATGCACTGCCAGCCAGGCGGCGAAAAGCGAGAGGGTAAGCGCCGATAACAGGGTGGTGGAGAGGCGCATGAAGGTCAGTATGTGTTGAGGCGGCAGATTTGTGATGAGCGCAAATGCGCTGAGAATCACCCCCTGCGCGCCCGGATGCGACTTGTAAGGCAGATAATCTTCCACTCCGCTGCCGCTGGTGTAGATTTCATATTGCGGGTCCAGATCAAAATTCCATCCCCCGGAGGAATTGGCAAGCCCAAGCAGCCCGCCGGCGGAGAAGATGCCGTCTTGCCGCGACTTTGCCAGGCGAGCAACCACCACGCGTTCGTAGGTCTGTTCCCAGATGCGGTAGTAGCCGGGTTCAACCACTTTCCACTGGTCGCGATACAGGCTGGGAAACAAAAACGCTATTCCGCCGATCCAAAAGAGCAGAAAAAGAATCTTTTCAGACATGCCCGGATTATAACTTTTCCAAGTGCAGGGAGTGTCTAAAAGGCTGGGCTAAAGAAATTTCACCACAGAGAACACGGAGTCTATAGAGATTTTTCAAAGGGATTTTCTCCGTGATTTTTGTGCGCTTCGTGGTTAAATCTTTTGCAAGCCCGCGAGATTAGGCACTCCCCAATGAAATTTTCTGAATTGCATTCTTACGGATTCGGAGTATCATTCAGCCATCGGAGGCGCCATGCAAAAAGACTACACCAATGAAATTTTGGAATTGATTCGCCGCACATCGTCCAGCCTGCCGAAGGATGTAGAAGACCGCCTGCGAGCGTCTATCGAGAAAGAGGAGCCGGGCTCCGCGGCGCGCGGCGCGCTGGAAACGATCCTCAAAAACGTCGAATTGGCGCGCGCCAATTCGACGCCGATTTGTCAGGACACCGGCACGCCCATCTTTTACGTCCACTATCCCGAAGGGATGAGCACCCGCAAACTGCGGGAGCAGATTCGAGCCGCGATGGCGGAGGCGACCAAACGGTCCTATATGCGACCGAACGCCGTGGATGCCATCTACGACAAAAATACCGGCAACAACCTCGGCGGCGACGATTTCCCGTACATCCACTTTGAAGAAGTGGACGCCGACCAGCCGCTGGTCATCGAGTTGATGCTCAAGGGCGGCGGCTGCGAGAACGTCGGGCGGCAGTATTCCCTGCCCGATAACAGCCTGGGGGCGGGGCGCGACCTGGCGGGCGTCCGCAAGGTGGTGCTGGATGCGGTGCAAAAGGCTCAAGGTCAGGGTTGTGCGCCGGGCATTTTGGGCGTGTCCATTGGCGGCGATAGAGGCTCGTCGTATATCAAGTCGAAGGAAGTGTTGTTCAGCGAAATTGGCACGCGCAACCCCGACCCGAAGATTGCGGAACTGGAGGAGCGCCTGACGAAGGAAGCCAACGAGTTGGGCATCGGTCCGATGGGCTTTGGAGGGAAGACCACCGTGCTGGATACGAAGATCACCGGGATGCACCGCCTGCCGGCTTCATATTTTGTGTCGGTCTCCTATATGTGTTGGGCATATCGCCGCCGCAAGATGACGGTGAAGGGCGACGAGGTGGAATACGATTGATTCTTTAACCACGAAGGGTACAAAGGCTTAAGAACTCACCTTACGTAGTTTCCTCGTAGCGCGACATTCATGTCGCCTGAAAAGGCGAGATAAATCTCACGCTATCGCGTAATATGAGTTAAGAACAAATTCCTTGGTGTGCTTTATGTCCTTTGTGCTTGAAAGGAAAAAACATGCGCGAAATCACCATTCCCATCAGTGATGAAGTCATTCGCAGCCTGCACGCCGGCGACCCGGTGCAGTTGAGCGGGGTCATGATGACGGGACGCGACGCCGTCCACAAGTGGATGAGCGAAACGTTCATCAAGAAGACGCGCCAGCCGCAGGGCGACGATTTGCAGGTGTACGAAGAAATCAAGAAGATTCTCGATCACGGCGTTTTGTATCACTGCGGACCCGTGGTCTCCGGGCTGGATACGAAGGAGTACAAATTCGTCGCCGCGGGACCCACCACTTCCATCCGCGAGGAGCCGTATCAGGCGGATGTGATGCGGCATTTCAACCTCAAGGGCGTAATCGGCAAGGGCGGCATGGGTGCGAAGACCCTGCAGGGCTGTGTGGAGACGCCCGGCGTGTACTTCCATGCCATCGGCGGCGCGGCGGCGTTCCTCGCCCAAACGGTGCAAAAGGTGCTGGGCGTTTATAAATTGGAGGAGTTCGGCGTCCCTGAAGCGATGTGGGTGATCGAGGTGAAGAATTTCCCCGTCGTGGTCACCATGGATGCGCACGGCGTGAGTCAGCATTCCACTTTGGATGAGCGTTCACGGAAGGTGCTGGAAGAACTGCTGACACAACCGTATTAGCGACAACTTGAAAATGGAACAGGAGCGATGTTTTCATCGCTCCTGTTTTTTTGTCCTGAATTGACGTTACAATTATGCTCATCCAATGAATCAACTTCTTCAACTCTTCTGGATCTTCCTCAAAGTCAATCTGCTCAGCACCTCGGGACCGGCTTCGGTCGGTCTGCTCTATCACGAGACGGTGGGAAAACTGGTGACGGAGGGGCAGTTCGTGCAAGCGGTGGGACTATCATCCGTGCTGCCGGGCAGTGATGCGTTGCAACTCGCCATGTACATCGGCTATGCGGTGGCAGGCATTCCGGGCGGCTTTGTGGCATTGATGGCATCCATTTTGCCGCCGACGGTCATCATCCTCGGCGTGACGATGATTCTCTATCGTCTGCGCCGTCAGGTGTGGATCAGTCATTTCGTGGATGGGCTTGCCCCCGCCATCGCTGTGCTGATGCTGTTCACGGCTTGGAAAATCTTCGAAAAAGGCGGCGCAACCGGCTGGGAAGGCTGGGCGATTGGCGTCATCAGCCTGGCGGCTATGCTGTCCGATAAAATTCCCGAACGGATTGTCATCGTCCTTGCGGGGATTGCGGGCGTACTTTTCCTCTCATGACTCCCTCGAAACTCACCATTTGGGTCAGGCTGTTATGGATGTTCCTCAAGGTGAATGTCCTCTCGCCTTCGGGACCCGCCTCCATCGGTTTGTTGTATAAAGAAGCCGTCGGGAAAATCATGACCGAAGAGCGGTTCGTGGAGGCGGTGGGTTTTTCGAATTTTCTGCCGGGCAGCGAGGCGTTGAAACTCGCCATGTTCGTCGGCTTTGCGGCGGGCGGCGTGCCGGGCGTTTTTACCGCCCTGCTGGGCGCAATCATCCCGCCGACCTTGTTGATGCTCATCGTTTCCGCCTTCCTTCAGCAGTTCCAGCATGAAAACTGGCTTCAAGGTTTTGTGGCAGGGATGAGCCCGGCTGTGGCGGCGCTCATCGTAGTGGTGGCATGGCAGTTGTTTCGCGCGAGCTCGAGAAAAAAGACCGACCACCGCGTCATCCTGATTGCTCTGCTGAGCGCGGCGGCGCTGTGGTTTGACCTTCCATCCCCTTTGGTTCTGGTCGGCGCGGGAATGTTGGGCATCATCCTGTTTGGACGGAGACAAGCATAATGGCGGAGATTCTGATTGCAACCAACGGATACAAGGAAACGCGCAACGCCATCGAGTATGGGGCATGGCTGGCGCATACTCTGCAGACCCGCATCACGCTTCTGGGCGTGACCGAGAAACTGAGTCCCGCTGCGATAGACGACCACCACCCTTTGGAGGACCTCTTCGAGGAAGCCGTCGGGTTGTTTCAGGAACGGGGTCTGGAATACCGGCTCGAGGTCCAGAATGGGGAGGCGGAGCAGGTTATTCCGCAGAAGGCGAACAGCGGTGATTTCATCGTGGTGGTCAGTCCGCTGGGACGTCCGCCCATCCGCCGCTGGTTGACCGGGCGTTCCATCCGCCCGTTGATGGAGAAAATCCGCACGCCCATCCTGTATGTGCCGCAGATGCGCCTGCCGGTGAAGAGGATGCTGGTGAGCATCGGCGGCTTGGAGTATGCCGAGTCGGCGGAGAGCCTGGCGTTTCAGATTGGGACCGCCTGCCGGGCAGAGGTGGCAATTTTGCATGTCGTCCCGCCCACGGATTTGGATTATCCCAGCGCGCGCGAGGTGTGGGCGCACGCAGACGACTTGTTGGAAACCGATACCCTGCCGGGGCGCAGTCTGCGCAAGGGCTTGGAACTGGCGCGAAAGGCGGGGTTGACCGCCCGCGCGGTGACCCGCAAAGGCGATGTGGTGGAGCAGATTTTGGCGGAAATCAAGGAGGGAAACTACGACATGGTGTGCATGGGTTCGCCTTATAGCGCCCATTCGCTGCGGCAATTGTATGCCCCCAATGTGACTGCCGAGGTGGCAGAAGCCGCCCTCTGTCCCGTGTTGACGGCGAGGTATCAGCCTGTAGAACGAGATTGATCTCGTCCTACTAAGCCGAACGAGATAAATTTCGTTCTACGCTCCCGGCGTGTATTTCTTTTCCCACTCGGCGATGGCAGCGCGGATGGCGGCTTTGACCGCTTCGTCGGGGACTTCATCTACTCCTTCGTATTTGTTGACGCCTACATAGACCCACACGCCGCCGGTGGGAGATTCCATAAGAATGATGCCGGGCGAGGCGAGCGGCGTGCCGGCGATGCGCACCTGAAGGATGGCGTTGATTTGTCCCACAATGGAGGTGGGGGCAAGTTCGGGTTCAGCCGCTTTTTTGGCAGGGGAAGGAGCAGGCGCCGGGCGGGCAGGCTGGGAAACCGGCGGGGGCGGTGGAATACCCTGACGGGTATCTGCGACAGCCGCCGGGGCGATGGGCGGCGGGGCGGCGGGTTTTCCTTCCAGCCAGGGGCGGATGGCGTTCAATAATTCGATCAGCCGCTTGCGCTGTTGGGAGGTGATGGCAGATGTGTTCACACGCGCGCCGTCGAGGTCGAGGGTGAGGGCGCCGTTTTCATTTTTGAGGCGCAGCAGCCCCGGGTCATCGGGAACAACGGCGGAGGTTTCAGCAAGCAATCTTTCGCGTTCGTCCTCGAGCCGTTTTTCCGCCGCTTGAATGGCGGCGCGGGCGGAGTCTTCCGCCTGTTTGATTTTTTTGGAGGTGCGCAGGTTGGAATCGAAAAAGCCGATTGCCCACCCTGCCAGCAGGGCGAGCAGCGGAATCAGAATGGGGGCGAGGTTCAAGCCTTCCATCGGTTATTTCAACGCCTGACAGTTCGGGCAGAAGTGTGTGCCGCGCTGACCAACCGTGATGCGTTCGATTTTCGTTCCGCAGGTTTTGCAGGGTTTGCCTTCGCGGTCGTACACGCGGAAGTAGTTTTGGAATTCGCCGCCGCGATAGACCCAGTCTATGGAGGCGCCGTTGCGGCGGATGCCCTCGCGCAGGACGCTTTGGATCGCTCCATGCAGCGCCTGAGCCTGCTGTATCGAGACCGAGTCGGAGAGTTTCAGCGGATGCAGCCTGGCGAGGTGGAGCGCTTCGTCGGTGTAGATGTTGCCCAGCCCGGCGAGGAAGGTCTGGTCGAGGAGCAGGGGTTTGAGTTGGCGGCGTTTGGCGTGCAGGGCATGGTAGAGCCACTCGGGGGTGAAGCCTGCGTCGAGGGGTTCGGGTCCGAGCTTGCCGAGCACTTCTTCCGGTTGCGCCGTCAGCCAGACGCGCCCGAATTTGCGCGTGTCGTTGAATGCCAGCGACTTGCCGCCCGATAATTTTAATATCAAGCGGTCATGGGGGGCTGGTTCGGTTGTACTATTGCGGAGGAGCAGGTCGCCGCTCATGCGGAGGTGGATGAGAAGATGGAAGGAGGAAAGTCGAAAGACGATGTACTTTGCCCGTCTGGAAATGTTCGTGATCTTTTGTCCGCGTATCTGCTCTTTGAATTTTCGCGGTGAAGGTGTGGCAAGCGTGCGGCTCCAGCGCAGGTCGGCTTCGCGGATGGTCTTGCCGACCAGTTCCGCTTCCAGCCTGCGGGCAATGGTTTCGACTTCGGGGAGTTCGGGCATGATGGTTGATGGGGAGTAGTAAACGGTAAACAGTGAACAGTAATCAGTGAACAGTGAACAGTAATCAGTGAACAGTAATCAGTGAACAGTAATCAGTAATCAGTAATCAGTAATCAGGTAAGTAATGACCAACTCTGATGACTGATCACGGATGACTGCATCACTCGTTGAACATCTCTCCCACGCTCCGCCCTTCGTGCGCGCGTTGGATGACTTCTCCCAGCATCGGCGCAATGGACAGGATGGTGATGCGTCCTTCGAGCAGTTTCATCTTTTCGGGCGGGATCGGCACGGTATCGGTGGTGATGATGTGTTTGATGGGCAGTGCGGCAAGTTTGGCGGCGGCGTCGCGCGAAAAGATGGGGTGGATGAACGCCAGATAGACATCGCGGGCGCCGTTTTCCTTGACGGTGTTGACCGCCTGCGCCACCGAGCCGCCGGTATCCACCTCGTCGTCCACAATGAGGACGTCGCGGTCTTTCACTTCGCCGATGAGGGTGAGCGCCTCGGCTTTTGCCTCGTTGCCGATGCGCCGCTTTTCGATGAAGGCGATGGGAACGTCGAGGGCATGAGCGTAATTGCGTCCGCGCTTGGCGAAGCCCAGGTCGGTGGCGACGACGACCGGGTTGACCATGCTGTCGAATAGCTGTTTCTTGATATAGTCGCTGATCATGTGAGAGGCGGTCAGCACATCGCCGGGGATGGAGAAGAAGCCCTGAATCTGCCCGGCATGCGGGTCGAAGGTCATGTAGCGGTCGGCGCCGGCGATTTCGATCATATCCGCCACAAGGCGTGCGGTGATGGGAACGCGCGGCTGGTCTTTCTTGTCGGAGCGCCCGTAACACAGATACGGAATCACCGCCGTGATGCGCGCCGCCGAATCCAGCCGCAGGGTCTGGATCATAATCAACAGTTCCATCAGGTTGTAATGCACGGGCGAGGAGGTGGTTTGAATGACGTACACGTCCTGCCCGCGCGCGCTGCTCTTGAGTTTGACGAAAATGTTTTCGTTAGGGAATTGAATCACTTCACGCGGACTCAACTTCTGCCCGAGGTAATCGGCGATTTTTTGCGCCAGTTCCGGTGAGCCGGAGCCGGCATAAAGTTTGATTTCCCCGTACATCTTGATTTCATGATGCGGGTGTTGCAACATTTTTCTCCTCATTTTCCATTCAACAGCGCCCGAACCGCTTCATACGGCGACCACTCCCTTCGGATGACTTTTTCCAGCGCCTGCTCATACGCTTCGCGATGCGACCCGTTCAGATAGCGGCTCATCAACTCTTCCTGCAAGACCGCATCCAACTCCGACCTGAGCCTGGCGCGGTCACGAGAAGCCCAATCCCCGCTCTGATGCAGATGCGACTTGTGCCGGGCAATCGCCTCCGCCAGTTCGGGGATGCCGGTTCCGTCTGTTGCGATGGTTTTGAGGATGGGAGGCATCCACAGCGGGGCATCGGTAACGGGCGCTTCGAGGGTCATCATGCGGCCGTGGTGGTGGATGATGCGTTTCGTCGGATGAGCCAGTTCGAGCGTGGAGCGAAGCGCGCGTTCCGTGTTTTCCACGCCGGGACGGTCGGCTTTGTTGATGACGAGCACGTCCGCGATTTCCAAAATCCCCGCTTTGATGGCTTGGATGTCGTCGCCGAGACCGGGCGCTTCGACCACGATGGTGGTGTGGGCAAGGCGGGCAATATCCACTTCGCTCTGCCCCGCGCCGACGGTTTCGATGATGATGATGTCGTAACCCGCCGCGTCGAAGACCTGCACGAAGGCGGCGGTCTTTTGCGCCAGCCCGCCGACCGAGCCGCGCGAAGCCATCGAGCGGATGAAGACGCCGTCGTCGCCGGAGAGGTCGCGCATACGCACGCGGTCGCCCAGCACCGCGCCGCCCGTGAACGGGCTGGAGGGGTCCACGGCGATGATGGCAACTTTGTGTTGATGCGCTTTTCTATAATGAAGGGTGAGTTGATTGACGAGCGACGATTTGCCCGTGCCAGGCGCGCCCGTCACGCCGATGAGGTGCGCTTTGCCGGTGTGGGGGAAGAGTTCGGCAAGCGCACTGCGCCCCTCGGGGGCGTCGTTTTCCACCTGCGTCAGCAGGCGGGAGAGGGCAAGGCGGTTGCCTTTAAGAACGGGTTCGGTCTGCAAAATTGTCCTCTACATGAAATTACGCAACACTGCTTGCGTATTGCGTAATTTCAGGGTTTCACTGCTTCGCGTATATCCCGGATGATGTCCTCGGTGGACGCACCCGGTCCGTAAATGCCTGCGATGCCCATCTCCTTGAGTTTGGGCATGTCGTCATCGGGGATGATGCCGCCGATGAAGACTTTGACATCTTCCTGCCCGTTTGCCTTGAGCAGTTCCAGGATGCGCGGAGCGAGAGCCATGTGCGCACCGGAGAGAATGGACAGCCCCACCACATCCACATCCTCCTGAAGCGCGGCTTCGGCGATCATTTCCGGCGTCTGACGCAGACCCGTGTAAATGACCTCCATCCCGGCATCGCGCAGGGCGCGCGCCACCACTTTTGCGCCGCGGTCGTGCCCATCCAGCCCGGGCTTGGCAACGAGGACGCGAATCTTTTTCTCGGTCATGGTTCCTCCGTACGTGAATTCTGCCACGATTATACTATGCGGCTTTCCGCGCTGTGCGCCGTCCGATTTGAGGGAGTGTCTAAAAGGTTAGGCTAAAGAAATTTCACCACAGAAAACACGGTGTCCACAGAAATTTTTTTCAGGTTTTCTCGGTGTTCTCTGTGCGCTCTGTGGTGAAAACATTTGGCACGCTCCCACTTCGTAATGAGGCTGATATTGACATGACTCATGGCTGAGTCGAGCCGTTTCCAAAATATGCTATACTTCAAACATGCAATCACGCGCAGACTGGTTGTCATGGGCACAAACATTGCGGCGTTTCAAATTGGACGGAGTTGCTTCGTGGCTGTTGGAAGCGGGGTCTCCGATCTCTTTGCTGGGGGCGCAACTGCTGTACGTCAGTCAGCCGCTTTTTGGGGGGAGCCAAATCCGCTCGCTTGCACAAATGCTCGAAGATGAACAGGAAACCCAAGCCTTTGTGCGCTATCTGCGCGGGGAGGCAGTGCAATGACCGCGCCGATTGTCCTCCTGCTCGCCGCCCTTCTTTTGCTGGCGCTCACGCTCCTGCGCCGTAAATCGCCCGCCGTCCTTCGCTCCATCGAAGCATACGAACGACTAAACCGCGCCATCGGACTCTCGGTGGAAGGCGGTACGCGCCTGCACATCTCCATCGGGCGCGGCAACCTCTACACGGCGCGCGGCGGCTCGGCGCTGGCGGGACTTGCCATGCTGCGCCGCCTCACCGAACGAACCTCCCTCAGCGACCAGCCGCCCATCGTCACCTCCGGCGACGCCTCGCTGGCAATCCTCTCGCAAGACACTTTGCAGTCCGGCTACCGCGCCGCGCGTGCGGAAGACCAATTCCGCCTCACCAACGGACGTTTGACCGGGCTCACCCCATTTGCCTTTGCCGCAGGGACGCTTCCCGTCATCCGCGACGAGGGGGTCTCTGCCAACGTCATCATCGGCGAACTGGGCGCCGAAGCCGCCCTCCTCGCCGATGCCGCCGAAAGCAAAAACGCCGACCTGATTGCCGCCAGCGACAACCTCCCGGCGCAATCCGTCCTCTACGCCGCCTCACAAGCCCCCCTCATCGGTGAAGAACTCTTTGCCGCCGGCGCCTACCTCGGTGCCGGCGCATCACACGAAGCCAGCCTGCAAACGCAGGACATTCTGCGCTGGCTGGTCATCCTCGCTATTTTGGGCGGGGCTGTCTTGAAATTTTTGGGAGTCAGTTTCTGATGATGCGAGTTCTGACCGCCGCCCTTGCCATTGCTTCCGGCATCATCGTTTTGCTTGGGTATTTCCTTCGTCAGGTGTTCCCCCTGTTCGAACAACTGCGTCTTCTGCTCACCGACTGGGCGGTGGTCATTGCCGCAGCGGCTGTGCTGGTGGGCATCCTCAACCTCGTCACAGTGCAGATGGACAAACTGCGCGCCCGCCAGCCCGGCGGACTTTACGGCGCGCTGATGGTGTTTGCCCTCGTTGTGACCTTCGGGCTGGGGTTGGTGTTTGGCACCGACCACACCTTCCTGCGCGCCGCCATGGATGCAGTCATCGCGCCGGTCGAAGCCTCCCTGCTGGCGATCCTGGCTGTCACCCTCGTCTATGCCAGCATCCGCCTCCTGCGCCGCCGCACCGATCTGATGAGCGTCATCTTTCTCGTTGCCATGCTCCTTTTCTTGATTGCCGCCATGCCGAAACCCTTCGGACCGCTCCCGCTGGTGGATCAACTCATCCTTGATTTGACCAGCCTGCTCTCCACCGCCGGCGCGCGCGGACTGCTCATCGGCGTGGCGCTGGGAACGCTCCTGACCGGCTTGCGCGTCCTCTTTGGAATGGATCGTCCTTACGGGGGGAACTAATGGCTGAGATTCGCTGTCCCAACTGCGGCAAGGAAACCCCCGACTTTCTGGATTTCTGCCAGTTCTGTCAGACGCCCCTGCAGCAAGACCTGATTCACATCGGCGAAGAACCGACCAAGAAAGATACCGGTGAACTCGAACAAATCCTGCCCGACTGGCTCAAGGAAGTCCGCCAGCAGGGACTGGAAGAGGCGGAAGACGAAGCCCTTCGTCCGCCGGGCAAGCCCAAGGTCACGGACGAACCGCCCGACCTCCTGGCGGGACTCATGTCGCAAGCCGAGTCCGAAGAGGAAGAACTTCCTGATTGGCTGGCGGGCATCTCCCCCTCCCTCAAAAAAGAGGAACCCCCTCCTCCACCCCCGCCGCCCAAAAAAGAAGAACCCTCCAGTTTTTTTGCTCAATTCCGTGAAGCCGAAACACAGCCGCCCGCGGAAGAAACACCCTGGAGCGGGCTGGTTGAACCCGTCGGCAGGGAATTGACGGATTGGTTCGGTCAGGAGGAGCCGTCTGCCCCGCCTTTCCGCGAAGAGACAGGCGCGCCTGCCGGCGAAGATTGGATGAAAGACCTGTCGGCGTTCACCGCCGAATCCGCTCCGGCGCAGGAGCCCGAAGACCTGAGTTGGCTGCGCGACCTCGAAGCCGCCTCCAAAGCGACCGAAGAACCCGCCGCGCCCAAACCCGAAGCCGCCTTTCCGCCTTCCGCTTCTGAGGAAGACCTCGACTGGCTGACCAAACTGGGCGCCGCTTCTGCACCTGCCTTTGAAGAACCTGCTCCCGCCCAGCCCTCCAGCGAAGAAGATTTGAGCTGGCTCGACAAACTGGGCGGCGTCACCGCACCCGAAGAGCCAGCACCTGCCCAACCCGCCGGTGAAGAAGACTTGAGTTGGCTCGACAAACTGGGCGGCGTCACTGCTCCTGAAGAGCCTGCACCTGCTCAACCCTCTGCCGAAGAAGATTTGAGCTGGCTCGACAAACTGGGCGGCGTCACTGCGCCTGAAGAGCCTGCGCGTGCTCAACCCTCTGTCGAAGAAGATTTGAGCTGGCTGAAGAATCTCAGCGCAGCCAAAGAACCTCCCACCGAGCCTATCCCCTCCCAGCCTGCTCCGGCTGAAGAAGACTTGGACTGGCTGAAGAACCTCGGCATCTCTGCCGCTCCACCTTCTCAACCCGCCGCGCCTGCCTTCGCCGACACCGGCGAGTTACAGCCGAAAGAACCGCCTGCCTCCGCCAAACCCTTCCAGACCGCTCCCCTCAACGAGCTCCTCGGCGACGAAGCCCTGCGCGACACTACCCCCGACTGGCTCAAAGAAGCGCTGGAAGAACCCTCCATGCCGCTGCCCGGCGCGACTTCACTGGACTGGTTTGCAGAACAGGCAAAACCTCCAAAGGAAACGCCTCCGCCGGCGCCCTTCGATCAAACTCCGGGCAAGCCTGCCGCCTCCACCCCAGCCTTCGACTTCTCTTCAGGCGATTCCTCCGCCCAAGACTTGGATGCTCTCTTCGATGTCGAAATGCCCGAGTGGCTGAAGAGCGAACCTGAAAAGCCCGAAACGCCTCAGCCTGGTCCTGTCTCCACTCAGCCCTTTACCGAGGAGGGAGAAGCCCTCGCTCCGGTGGAACTGCCCTCCTGGGTGCAAGCCATGCGTCCGGTCGATTCTGCCATCAGCGGAACGGCGGCGAGCGTGGACATGGTGACCGAACGCGAGGGACCATTGGCAGGTTTTCGCGGCGTCATTCCGCTTGTGCCCGTTGGCTCTGCGCTCCGCCCGAAAGCCTTCTCGCTGAAATTGCAGGCGGGCGAGGAGCAGCAAGCCGCCGCCGCTCTGCTGGAACAAATGATTGCCTCGGAAACCGCCGCGCTTCCCTCGAAACCGGCGGCTGTGATTTCCTCTCAGCGCGCGCTTCGCTGGGCGCTCTCTGCCTTGTTCCTGCTGGTGCTGACCGCCGTCCTCTGGCTGGGACTGCAAACCATGCCCATCCATCCCTCCTCCCGCCTCTCAGACCTCATCGCCAGCCTGCCCGATGCCTCGCCCGTTCTGCTGGTGGTGGATTATGAACCCGCCTTCGCCGGCGAACTAGAAGCCTCGGCGGGACCGCTGCTCGATCAACTGGCGCTCTCGAAACACGCCATCTTCGACTTCGTTGCCACCTCGCCGAACGGAGCGGGCTTGGTCGAGCGGCTGATGCTCCATACCAACCTGAGCAAGCCGTTCCCGGCAGGTTTGGGCTACCGGGCAGGGGAACAGTATTTCAATCTCGGCTTTTTGCCCGGCGGAGCGGCTGGCGCGGCTGGCTTTGTGGGCGACCCGCAAAAACTCTCCCGTTATGCCGCCATCCTCCTCCTCACGGATAACGTAGAAACGAGCCGCACCTGGATCGAACAACTGGAAGCCGCCGGTCCCGAAGTTGCCGGCAAACCGCTGATTGTGGTCTCCAGCGCACAGGCGGCGCCCATGCTTCAACCGTATGCCGCTTCCGGGCAGGCAAACCTGCTTGTCAACGGCTTGTATGACGCGGCGAAGTACGAAGCGTTGAATGTCTCTCGTCCGGGGCTGGCGCGCGCCTATTGGGACGCTCTCGGCTTCGGGCTGATGATGGCTGTCCTTGCAATTGTCATCGGCGGCGCATGGAATTTTTACCTGCGCTTCCGCGAAAAACACGCTGAAACGGAATAAGGTCAACTGTGCCTCTCATCGAATTCGTTTCCGCTATCGTTGGGTTTGTCCTCACGCTGATGGTGTTCAGTTATCTCATCGGCGATAACCCGCTGTTCCGCTTCGCCGTGTATCTGTTCGTCGGCGTCGCCTCGGGGTATGCGGCGGCGGTCATCGTCAACGACATTTTGCTTGCCCGCCTCCAGTCGCTGCCGCTGGGCGATCCTGCCCTGCTGGTCATCGGGTTGATTCCCCTCCTGCTGGCGGCGACATTGCTGGCAAAACTCTTCCCGCGCATTTCATGGCTGGGAAATTTTGCGATGGCGGTGCTGGTGGGAGTGGGTGCGGCAACAGCCATCGGCGGGGCGCTGACCGGTACCCTGATTCCCCAGGCTGAGGCGGCGGTGGATGCGGTGGATCCGCGCTCGCTGACGGGTCTGGTGGGAGGCGGCGTCATGCTGTTGGGAACCGTCACCACGCTGGCGTACTTCCAATTCGGCGCAAAACGCGCGGCAGATGGAACGGTCAAACGCAATGCCGCGGTGGAAGCGCTGGCTTGGGTGGGGCGGGTTTTCATCGCTGTGACGCTCGGCGTGGTGTTTGCCGGCGTCTATACTGCCGCGCTGACGGCATTGATCGAACGCCTGAATTCGCTCATCCTCTTTCTCAAATCCATCCTGGGTCTCTAACGTATGCCGACATCACTCGTCCAAACCGAATCCGTTCTCGCCATCGAGGTTGGCACAGCGGTGACCCGCGCCGTCCTGTTCGACGTGGTGGAGGGGCAATATCGTTTTGTGGCGGTGGGCAAAGCGCCGTCCACTGCCGAAGTGCCTTTCAAAAACATTGGCATCGGCGTGCGCGAGGCGATTACTGCATTGCAGGAAATCACCGGCGGCAAACTGCTGGGGCAGGATAACAACCTGATTACCCCCTCCCAGCCCGATGGTTCCGGGGTGGATGCGGTGGTGGCGGTTATCTCCACGGGTCCTGTTTTGCGGACGGTCATCGTCGGTTTGTTGTCGGATGTGTCGGTGCAGAGCGCGCGCCGCCTGGCGGAAACGACTTATGCGCGCGTGGTCGAGGCGCTCGACCTCTCCGACCACCGCAAACCGGACCAGCAATTGGATGCCGTCATTCGCGCCCGCCCGGACCTGGTCATTTTGACCGGCGGCACGGACGGCGGCGCCTCCCGCGCCATGTTGAAAACGCTGGAGGCGATTGGGCTGGCGTGTTACCTTATGCCCGCTGAAAGACGCCCCATGGTGTTGTATGCCGGCAATGAGCATCTTGTCGGCGAGGTGCATGAAGCATTGGGCGCTTACGCAGGCGCGTTGAAAGTCAGCCCGAATGTGCGCCCTTCCCTGGAAGTGGAACATTTGGATCCCGCCGGCAGTGAACTGGCGTCGCTGGTGGTGAGCCTGCGCCAGCGCCAGTTGAAGGGCGTGGAAGAGTTGAATATGTGGACGGGCGGAACCATGCTGCCCACCTCTTACGCCCAGGGGCGGATGGTGCGCTTTCTCAGCCGTCAGTATGAATCGACGCGCGGGGTGTTGAGCGTGAACCTTGGGGCTTCGGCGGCTTCGGTGGCGGCAGGCTTCAACGGCGAGGTCGTGCTGCGGACGTATCCGCAATTCGGTTTAGGCGAGAACCTCTCCGGTCTGCTTCAGTACACCGATATCGAGAGCATCCTGCGCTGGCTGCCGCTGGATGTGGACCCCAACGCCATCCGCGAATATCTGTATCAGAAGTCGTTGTACCCGGGTACGCTTCCCGCCACCAGCGACGATCATGCCATTGCGCAGGCGATTGCCCGTCAGACGTTGTATCTGGCGGTGCGGGCGGTGCGCAAAGATTTTCCCGTCAACGGGCGGACTTCGCGGGATACGCTGCCGCCGCTGGATTTGATCATCGCCGGAGGCGGGGCGGTGGGCGAGGGACTTTCGCTTGGGCAAAGTCTGCTGTTGCTGTTGGATGCGATTCAACCGGTGGGCATCCTGCCAATGTTGATTGATCAAAACAACCTTTTGCCGCTGCTGGGCGCCGCCGCGGCGCGAAATCACTTCCTGCCGGTGCAGGTGATCGATTCGGGCGCGTTCATCGGCTTGGGGACGATTGTCTCGGTAGTCGCTTCCGCCAGTTACGGCGAGCCGATTCTGCGCGCCAAGATGACCTACAGCGACGGGACGGATGCGCGCGTGGATGTGAAGTTCGGCGGGCTGGAGATTCTGCCCCTGCCGAGCGGGCAGAGCGCACGTCTCAGCCTGCAGCCGCTTCAAAAGGCAGATGCAGGCTTGGGTCCGGGAAGAAGCGGGACAGTCACCGTGACGGGCGGCGCGATGGGCGTGGTCATTGATGCGCGCGGGCGTCCGCTCAAATTCCCGTCCGATGCGGTTCGGCGGCGTGAGTTGATCAAAAAATGGCAGTACACGGTGGGAGGCTGAATGCTGGCGCCGGTCTTGCACGTTTTACCTGTGACGACGATTGTTCGTGAACGCCTTCTGCCGGTGGCGGGGAAGGTGAACGTTTCGGTGAATCAGCGGGTCAGCCCGACGGATGTGGTGGCGGAGGCGTCCTTTTCCCGCGAGCATCTCCTGCTGGATGTGGCGCGTACCTTTGGCGTGTCTCCCCAAGTTGCGGATACGCTGATCAAAGTACAGGCGGGCGACTCCCTCAAGCAGGGCGCGGTGATTGCCGAGAACGGCGGCTTCCTTTCCCGTTCGATTAAAGCGCCGCGCGCCGGACGTGTGGTGGTGGCGGGCAGCGGACAGGTACTGATGGAAGTGGGTGATGCTCGCATCGAACTGCGCGCCGGTCTGCCCGGCACCGTGGTGCGGGTGATTCCCGAACGCGGCGTGGTCATCCGCACGGTGGGCGCGCTGATTCAGGGAACCTGGGGGAACGGACGCGTGGATCATGGCATCCTGACCAGCCTGATCGAACGACCGGATGATATCCTCACCCCCGACCGGTTGGATGTGAGTCTGCGCGGTTCGGTGATTCTGGGCGGGCATGTGGGCGATGCCGCCACCCTGCGCGCCGCCGCTGAACTGCCGGTGCGCGGGTTGATTGTTTCCAGCCTGCATTTTTCCCTCCTGCCCTCTGCGGTGCAGATGCGTTTCCCCATCCTTGTGTTGGATGGTTTCGGCACGATGCCGATGAACTCTGTTGCCTTTGAACTGCTCCGCACGCACGACAAGAATGCAGTTACAGTAAACGCCGAATTTCCCGACCGTTACGGCGGCGGACGCCCCGAAGTCATCATCCCCAAAGAAGTGGTGAACGAACCGGACGAACCCGAAGATTTCGTCCCCTTTGCGGTGGGACAAAAAGTGCGGATGCGCCGCGCGCCTCATGCGGGAATGATCGGTGCGATCACCGACCTGCCTGCCGGCTTGAGCAAACTTCCCAGCGGGCTGCGCGCCCCGGCGGCGGAAGTGAGATTGGAAAACGGCGATACCCTGCTTGTGCCTTTGGTTAATCTCGAAGTTGTGGGATAATCGGCGCAACGCAACGAAGAGGAGAATGCTCCATGACCATGAACGACTACGACCCGATTGACGATGCCTTTGAGGACGAAGAGGAAGCCCCGGAAGAATCCAGCAACCGCACCTTCCTGTTTGTGGCGGGAGGGTTGGGCGTTCTGATCCTGGCGGCGCTGCTCTGTGTGGTGGGTTATGTGTTCATCACTGCCAATTCCAACCGCGCAAACGAAGCGGCGGCGCAGACCCAAGCCGCCCTGCAGGAAGTGACCATCCAAGCGGCGTTGACGCAGACTTCTGTCGTTCAGGCGCAAACGCAGGCGGCGGCGACGGCAACACTGCCTCCCACCAATACCCCGGTCATTGTCGAAGCGAGCGCCACTCCTACTCAGACTCCCAATCCTGCCACTGCCACTGTCGGCGCGGCGTTCACGCAAATTGCCGTCTCAACACAGACGATTATCCCCACCTCCACTGCCCTGCCCAACACCGGCTTTGCTGATGAGGTGGGCTTGCCCAGTGTGTTCCTCATGGCGCTGGCGCTGGTGATTGTCATTTTGCTGACGCGCAGGTTGAGGTCGGCGCCGGTTCGGTAAGTGCGATTGCAAGGGTTAATGAATTGGGACGGCGGTTCGAACCGTCGTCCCAATTTGATTTATATCCTGATGTTACGCAGTTTTCTCGTAGCGCGACATTCATGTCGCTTGAAAACGCGAGATGAATCTCGCGCCACCGCGTAAGGTGAGTTACTCACTGATGTTAAGCACCGTCCCGAAGGTTTTATCGTTCCATAAGGCTCTTTTCAGAGAACCTTCGGGACGTTCTGCGTAAGGTGAGTTATATCCTGATGTTACGCACCGTCCCGAAGGTTTGGTTTGAAAATAGGTACAATTTGCGAGAACCTTTGGGACGTTTTTTCTAAAAGTTCATTGTCCCTGAATGGGGTTCATGTCGCCTGACAACGCGAGATGAATCTCGCGCCACCACAGAAGGTGAGTTATCGTCTCAACAGCACATCTGCCAGTTCCGTCGTGCTGTTCAAAATGAGGTCTGCGCCTTTGCGCCGTAATTCGGCTTCCTCGCCAAAGCCGCACAACACCCCCACCGTCTGTGCGCCAGCCGATTTGCCCGCCCGCATGTCCACTGTGGTATCGCCAATCATGAGACATTCCTGCGGCTGGACGCCCATCCTTTGCGCGGCGAGCAAAATCGGGTCCGGGTAGGGTTTCGTGTGCGCCGCCGATTGACCGGTGATGACCGCGTCGAAATATTTCAGCAGGTCGAACCGTTCCAGAAAACGCATCGTCCCTTTTTCGTCCCGTGCGCTGACCACCGCCATGGGATAACGTCCCTTGAGGCGCCTCAACATTTCATCCACGCCGGGGATCAGCCAGAGCGTTTTGGAGGAGGGTCTGCGGTGACGCGACAGCCAGTCAATCAGCGCGACGATTTCGTCGTCCAGCCCGATGGTGTCGGTGAGACCGAGCAGGGCGTTGCCCGGCGCCTCCACCCACATCACGAAGCGGCGGGCGGTGTGTTGGGGGTCCTTGAACAGAAGGCGCGGAAAGAAACGAGATACTTTATGGACGTACACGTCGTCCGTGTCGCTCAGCGTGCCGTCCACATCGAAACACAAAGCTTTGATACGGGGAATGTCGAGAGTCATGCGCCCAATTGTACCTTGACTATGAGCGGGGCGGGTTGTGCTATACTTTGAACATTGCAAATCCATGACACTTTCTGAGCATCCTGATCGGACACGCGCCTTACTGGAACTCCTCTATAACGTCAGCCGCGAGCTTGCCACTGCTCTCGATTTGCGGACGGTGCTTCAACGTGTGCTGTACGGCGCACTGCAAAATGTGGGCGGCGAACGCTGTAGCATTGTGGTGCTGGATGATTCCGGCAAGGCGGTGGACGCCACCATCGTGTACGGCTCCAA
Source organism: Anaerolinea sp. (assembly GCA_020723805.1). Taxonomy (GTDB): domain Bacteria; phylum Chloroflexota; class Anaerolineae; order Anaerolineales; family Villigracilaceae; genus Defluviilinea. Next base: position 80,174 of record DYID01000004.1, read on the forward strand.
AATCCATGAACACACCACCCAGCAGATGCGCGAAACGATGGAGCGCGGGCTGGCAGGCTGGGTCATTCAGAACCGCAAGGGTGTTTACGTCCCCGATACCGCCAAAGACGGACGCTGGCTGATCCGCCCGGACGACACCGACCGCATCACTTCCAAATCGGCGATTTGTGTGCCTTTGCTGGCGCGCGAAAAACTGGTGGGGGTGCTGACGCTGGTGCATACCAAGCCCAATGCCTTTTCCGACGAACAGCTCGACTTGATGCAAGCCATCGCCGACCAAGCAGGGATTGCCGTGCTCAACGCGCGTCTCTATACAGAGAGTCAACGGCAGGCGCGGGTGATGACGGCGCTGGCAGAAGGCGCCGCCGCCATGAACGCCTCCCTGCGCATGGACGAGGTGCATCAGCGCATCCTCATCCAAACCATGCAGGCGCTGCAAGTGGAAACGGTGGCGCTGGGCATGGTGGAAGACGACAAAATCGTCTTCCGCGAGGCGGCAGGAAAACACCGCGACATGATTCGCGGCAAGTCCATTCCGCTGGGCATGGGGATCACCGGCACGGTCACCCGCGAGGGACGCGGGGTGGTGGTACCCGATGTCAGAGTGGAAGAAAATTTTGGCGAGGCAGACCGCCTGGAGGGCGTCGAGATGCGGGCGGTGGTCATCGCACCCATCCAAACGCAGGGGCGCGTCATCGGCATTCTCGAAGCGATTAATCCGCTTTCGGGAGTATTCGATCCCGACGCTTTACTGGTGATGACGGGCATCGGCGGGCTGGCAGGCACGTCCATTCAGAACGCCCAATTGTTCGAGCGTTTACAAGCCGCCCACAAGCGCTACCGTGACCTGTTCGAGGAAAGCATTGACCCCATCGTCATCACCGATTGGGATGGGCGCATTCTCGAAGCCAACCGTCAGGCAAGCCTGCTCAGCGGATACACGCGCGAAGAATTACAAACCATGAGCATTGACCAATTGCACGAGGTCAATTGGAACAAGACCGGCATGGAGTTCGAATTGCTGCGCGGCGACCGCATGATTTCCTATGAATCCACCCTGCACAAAAGCGATGAGTCACACGCCCCCACCGAAGTGCATGCCCGCCGCGTGGAGTTCGACTCGGCTGATTCGATTCAATGGATTTTGCGCGACATCACCGAACGCAAGGAACTGGACAGCCTGCGCGAAGACCTGACCTCGATGATTTATCACGACCTGCGCTCGCCGCTGGCAAACATCGTTTCCAGTTTGGATGTGATTGCCACGATGGTCCCCGAAGAGGAACGCGCCACGGTTCTTTCCATCCTGAAAATTGCGGAAAACTCCACCGACCGCATCCAACGCCTGGTCAGTTCCCTGCTCGACGTCAGCCGACTCGAGTCGGGTCAGCCCGTTGCCGACCAATCGGTGGTGGATACGCTGGCGCTGGTACGCAAAACGCTGGAGGATGTGGAACCTGCCCTGCGAGGGCGCAAACAGACCCTCGTTGAAAAACTGCCTGAGACACTCCCGCCGATTTGGGTGGATGAGGATATGGCGCGGCGCGTGCTCATCAATCTCATCGAAAACTCCAGCAAGTATTCGCCCACCGAAAGCACTGTGGAAGTGGGCGCGCGCGCCGAGGGCGAGTGGGTGCATTTCTGGGTCAAAGACCAGGGTTCCGGCATCCCGCCCTCCGAACAGGACCACATCTTCGACAAGTTCACGCGCATCCGCGGCAAAGGCAAGGTCGGCGGCTTGGGCATCGGGCTGGCGTTTTGCCGCCTCGCCGTGCAGGGACACGGCGGGCGCATTTGGGTGGAGAGCGACACCGGCAAAGGCGCCACCTTCCACTTTACCTTTCCAATGGCGACAGAAGAACAACAGTCTTCGGCAAGCGGCTAATCTTCCCTCCCGTACACTATCGGCAGCTCTTCTACGCAGAAGCATATTGTTTAGAGAGTGTCTGAAAACTGATATTTTGCGTAAGCGACGTTCTCTAACGTCGCTGGATGCGCAAGAGAGCGCATCCTACGCATTTTCGGAGCAATGGAAATCTCTTTTCAGACACTTTCTTAAAACCAGGAAGCCGCCCAAACGTGGACGGCTTCCGTGGCGCGCTGCGGCTTCCTTGACTTACTTGAGGAGGGATGCCGCAGCGCTGGGTTTGTTACTACTATCCATTGGGGACATCACCTCCTCCTTTCTAAAGGATGGCTGTGACTTGTAGTTCCCCTGAACGATGGCGGAAGTATGGCACACTTCAAATCGGATGTCAATAGGCGAAAAACGGCTCTAACCGAAATGTAATTTTTGCTTCGAGGCGCAAAGTCTGATACCTTTTGAGAGACTCCGCAAGCCTGCCGGGGCTATGCTGTGCGAAATTCCTTCTGGAGGCACCCATGAAAACCAACCCAAACCGTTTCTGGCTCATCGTCATCCTGCTGGGCTGGGCGTTCGACTTTCTCTTTTGGGAAAAGCCCGGCGTGGGGATTAACTTTTTCCTCTACGTCAGCCTGTGTCTCGGAACGGGCATCTACCTGCTCAAGACGGACGGGCTGCGCCTCGCGCCCCGCTCCAGCCTGCTCGTGCTCCCCATTGCCTTTCTCTCCGCTGTGACCTTCATCCGCCAAGAACCGCTGACGACGTTCCTTTCCATCGCCATGACCCTCTTCCTGATGGGCGTCTTTGCCATCACCTATCGCAGCGGCAAGTGGATGAACTTCAGCCTGCTCGACTATCTGCTCGGATACCTGCGCCTCTTTGCGAGCATGCTCGTGCGTCCGATTGGATTCGGCTTGGAGATGAGGAAGGAACAGCCGTCCCGAAGTGAGAAGCGGAGCAGCCGGGTCTGGGCGGTGGTGAGGGGCATCGTCATCGCACTGCCGGTCATTGCCGTCTTTGCATCCCTGCTTTCAGCGGCAGATCCCATCTTCGAGGAGCGCTTCAATGCGTTTATCGAATTGTTCAACATCGAGAACCTCCCCGAATACATCTTTCGCCTGGTCGTTATTCTCGCCGCTGCCTATGCCCTGGCAGGGACGTATCTGCACGCCGCGCAAAAATCGGATGAACCGCTGAACGAGAAACCGCTTGTTCCTGCCTTCCTTGGCTTTATCGAAGCGGCGATTGTGCTGGGAAGCGTGGCGGTGTTGTTTGCCACTTTTGTAGTCATCCAGTTCCAGTATTTCTTTGGCGGGCAGGCGAACATTACGATCGAAGGTTATACCTATTCCGAATATGCCCGCCGCGGCTTTGGCGAACTGACGGCGGTGGCATTCTTCAGCCTGCTCCTGCTGCTGGGGCTGGGAGCCATCACACGCCGCGAAACCGACGGTCAGCGCCGCGCCTTCTCCGCTTTGGGGGTGGCGTTGGTGGCGCTGGTGGTGGTGATGCTGGTCTCGGCGTTTCAGCGGCTGACGCTGTATGAGTTTGCCTACGGCTTTTCCCGCCTGCGCACGTACACACACGTCTTTTTGATTTGGCTGGGGCTGCTGCTGGCGGCGGTTGCCCTGCTGGAAGTATGGCGGCGCGAACGCGCCATCGCTTTGACGATGGCGCTGGCGGCGCTGGGGTTTGTTGTCTCGCTCGGCGTGCTGAACGTGGATGCGTTCATCGTGCGGCAGAACATCCAGCGGGAGGTGCAGGGTGGAGAGGAGGCTGTTGTAAAAGACCGCGCCGCGCTGGATGCTTCGTACTTTTTGACCCTGTCGGATGATGCCATTCCCGCGTTGGCAGAGGCGTTTTCAGATTCGTCTTTGCCTGTGGATGTGCGCGAGAAAGTGGGCGCGGTGCTGGTTTGTATGCGTCACGAACGCGGGCTGGATTCGCGGGCGATTCCGTGGCAAGCCTTTCATCTCTCCCGCTACGCGGCAGATGCCAGCCTGCGCGGGATGGAAACGGCTTTGGCTCCCTATGAATTGATCATGGAGGACAGAGGGGTGTTTGTAAAAACGCCGGGCGGCGAGGAGTTCGACTGCTGGAGATATTCCCCCGATTAGTTGCCTGTTGAAGACATGAAGAACATCCCGGTCATCTGCGATGCCGGGATGTTCTTTTATTGTGGAGGTTTGAGGCGGGCGGTCAGATCGCGCAATTGCACGAAGGAAATGGGCTTGATCATGACAAAGTCCACCAGGTCGCCGTAGGCTTCGCCCATGCGGGCGTCGGCGGTGGTAATGATGATGATGGTTTTATCGAAGCGGCTGTCCTTTTTGAGGATGTCGGTCAGCAGTTGACCGCCGGAGATGTGGGGCAGGTGCATATCCAGCAGGATGAGGTAGGGCGCTTCGCCGTTCAGCAGACGTTCCTGGGCTTTTTTGCCGTCGGTGGCGTGCTCGACGGTGAAGCCCACGCTGCGCAATGCCTCGGCAAAGATATCCGCCAGGTCCAGATCGTCTTCGATGATTAATGCCAGTTCGCTCATGATGGTTTCTCTCCTTCTACGGCTCAGTCACGATTACGGGGTAACCAGCGGCAGGGTGATGGTAAAGACGCTTCCCTGCCCCGGTTCGCTTGCCACTTTGATTTCGCCGTTCATCAAGTTTACCAGTTGTTTGACGATGGCGAGTCCCAGCCCGAAGCCGCCCTGGGTGCGCGTGGCGCCTCCCTCCACTTGGCGGAAGGTCTCGAAGATGTGAGGCAGTTCGGAGTGGGGAATGCCGCGCCCGGTGTCGGTCACTTCGATGCCCCATTTGCGAAATTCGGGGAGGTGAAAGAGGCGAATGCGAATCTCCCCCTGGTCGGTGAATTTGATGGCGTTGGTGACAAGGTTGACGAGGATTTGTTCGAGACGGGGACCGTCGCCGATGATGATGTCGGGGAGGCTGTCGTCCATTTCGCTGGTCAGGCGCAGGTTTTTGTCGGCGGCGGTTTTATCGAGCAGGCTGTGGATGTGTTCGAGTAGTTCGGAGGGTCTGACCGGTCCCATGTGGATGGTCAGTTTGCCGGCTTCCATTTGCGCTTGGTCGAGCAGGTCGTTGATGAGTCCCAGCAGGCGGCGGGTGTTGGTGATGATGCGGTTCGCCATGTTGACCTGCTTTTCGTTCATGGGACCATAAACCGCCTCGCGGAACATTTCGGCGTAGCCCAGAATGGCATTGAGCGGGGTGCGCAGTTCGTGCGAAACGATGGCAACGAAGGAACTCTTGAGTCTTTCCACCTCGGCTTCGCGGGTGAAATCGCGAAAGACAGTGACGGTGCCGAGATTGACGTTGCCCTCTTCACGAAAGTCATAGACCTGTGCGGCGCTGACGGAGAGGGTTTTGCCGCCCCATTCGATGCGGAAACTGAGAGGCTGGGTGTCGTGTTCGATCATGGCGTAGAGCAGTCCGCGGCTGTGCGCCGAGAGTTTGGGGTGTTCGATGAGCTCGCGGAAGTTGCGGTTGACGATGACTTCGATGGGCAGGTCGAGCAGGCTGCGGATGGCGGGGTTGGCGAGGATGGCGTTCCAGTGGCGGTCGAAGACGATGACGCCATCGGCGATGGAGTTGAGGATTGCCTGATTGCGTCCCGCCTCGATGCGTTCGCGCGCGAGGGATTCCGCCAAGGCTTTCGTGCGCTGGTGGACGACCTGGTCGAGGTTGGCGTTGATGACGCGCAGTTCCTGGAGCGCCGATTCGAGACTGCGGGCGGAAAGCCAGGAAGCCAGCGCCAGTATGAAGAAGCCGATGACAGCAAAGATGTTGACCGGCTGTTGAATGGAGAGGGCAAGCCCGCTAATGATTCCGCTCCCCAGCAGGGCGAAGAGGAAACTGGCTTCGGGCAGCAAAATCAGGCTGGAGATGGCGATGGGGATGGTGAAGAGGAAGAGGGAACGCCCGTTGGAGAGTTGTTCGGGCGAGTCGGTGAAGAGGAAAGTGATGGTCAGCAGAAGAAGATAAAGCAATGCCGCCCAGCGACCGGAAAATCTGCGATTGACCCAGTAAATCCCAAGCGTGCCAAAAGCGGCTGTGATGGTCCCTGCAAGAAGCAGGCGGGTTTCCGGTACATTCAGTTGTCCTGAAGTGAGCGAACCGATGATGATCCCCGCCAACCCGATAAGAATTGCGCCCACAGTTCCAAGCAGGATGATGTTAAGTACGCGCCGGCGGCGGGCATCATCGGGGTCGGGAACGGGGACGTTCAGGATGGTATCCCAAAAGCGGTTCATGGTTTATCCAGTCAGCGCCAGGGCGCTGATGACGGCAGAGCGGATGACGAGGTTGGGACCGTAGAGGCATTTCCCAATCCAGAGGGGCGGGTAGGGCAGATCGAGATTTTCCTTGAGCCAGCGCGCGCCGTTGAGCAGGGCGCCCCGCGGAACGCGGGCGACTTTTTGGTCCCACACCCAGAGCGCCTGAAGGGCATAGGCAGTCTCTTCGGCGGTGGGGAGGTAGGTACCCCAGGCGCCGCTGCGATTTTGGGTTTTGAGTATCCATTCGACAGATTCGGCAACCAGGTCGTTTTCCACGCCGGCGCAGGCGATGATGGCATGGGATGTGGCGTAGTAGGGCGAGGAGTGCCACTTATCCACCCAGAAGGGGAATTGCTTGTCACGGGTGCGGCGCAGGAACCCCAACACTTTCTGGACGGATGCGTTGTTTCGGTCAAGCCCTGCCTGAAGGAGCGCACCCAGGATGTGGATGTTGGCGCTGATGGATGGGTTTGCCTCGAGGTCGAAACAGCGGAAGTGGTCCTCCTGTTCGTAGGCTAGAACACTGGCGAGGTCTTTTTCGATGCCGTAGCGCAGGAGGGTTTCGTAAACGAGCCCGGTATCGTCGCCATCTTTGACGGAATAGCCGGCGGCAAAGCCGATACCCGCTCTGGGCTGCCATGCGTTGGAGAGAAATTCAAGGTGCGGTCTGAGTTTTTCCGTGTAATTCAACCCTGGAATCAGGCTCAGGTTCCAGAGCGTCCAGGCGATTTCGAACACGTCGAAGGGGGCAACGTTGGGCATGCCGCCGTCGGGGTTGGTGACCTTCCGCAGGTAGTGGAGAGAGGCGGGGTCGCCGGGGCGGATGTAGGTGGCAAAGTAGGCGGTGGCAGATGGGCTGACGCCCACCGAGCCGTTTTCTTCCTGCAGGTTTTCGATGTCGAGCATGTGCTGCCCGTCTTTGCCTGCCATTTCGGCGGAGAACGCCATGGTCACATGGCGGCTGATGGTTTTACCCCGCAGGTAGGAGAGTTTTTTGGCGCGCAATTGGGAAAGCCGCCCGAGGATGCGGTCGCGCTGATTTTTGATGAGCCCCAGTTGTTCGGCTTCCTCTGCCAGGATGGGCGCGATCATTTCGAAGCCGACGGTTGCTCCATTGGGGTCAGCCTGGAGCCCCGCTGTGGCATTGCCCACGATACGCTCGAGGGCAAGGCGTCCCTTTTCGATTTGCGCCTTGTCGTGTTCGCGGCGTCCGCGATAGGTGAGGGCGATCATGGCAGCAAGGGTGGAGAGGACGCGGTCGTGGTAGTAGAGCGGAGCGGGCGCGCCCCACGAGCCGTCGGGGAGTTGGTTTTCGACCAGCCAGGCGAGCGAGCGGTTGCTGATTTCCGCTTCGATTTCGCCCAGCCGCGCCGCCCAGGCGGTGTCGTAGGCGGTGCTTGCCATGTGTCCGGGACCGATTTCTTCGATGAGTTGAGCGATGAGGTCTGTCATGAGGCGTTTCCGATTTGGGGGAACCACAGGTTGAATTGGAGTTTGCCGACGCCGAGGGCAAGGTCGCGGTGAGTGCGGTAGTAATTCCTCAGCCAGTCGAGTTCTTGAGCAGTCATTTGAGTGTAGTCTGGTTCAGAGACGCGGCGGAGGTAGAGGTGGTCGTAGAGGATTGCCCGAAGTTGACGCTCGGTCATATAAGGGGAAGGGCTGACGGAAAAGTAGAGGTCTTCCTCGCCGCTCGAAAGCAGGGGCATGTCGAAGACGCTGAATTTGTCGAAGCCGATGAACAGGCTGACGGGCGGCAGGTCTTCGCCGTAGTAGGCGCGGATGAGGGCGCTTTGGTCGGGGATGGCGTTATGGGCGAGGTAATGCTCCACGGAGAGGCGGGCGATGGTGCCGGCGGCATCGTCGGCGAAGACTCCGAAGTAGAGGTTGTGGGCGGTGTTGTGCTGGGTGGCTTCCATGACTTCGTAGAGGGCGCCCAGCACGTACTCGAAGGGGGTGCCTTTCAGCACGTCGTGATAGTCGCCGTAGAAGCGGACGCGGACGTTGTATTTCTCGAAGAAATCGCGGTAAGTGCGGTCGGTGGCGGTGCGGACGAGTCCATCCATGCCGACGCGTTTGGTGTATTCGTCGCCGCGGCGCATGAGTTCGCGCCCAAAGACCGGGGCAAGCAGCGTGTGGATGCCGTGGTCGAACAGCATGGCACAGAGGTGAACGTGGTTTTGGATGGAGGCGTCGAGGTAGGCGGAGAGAAAGTCGCTGCCGATTTTGTCGGCGTGTTCGAGTATGAACCAGCGCCGCGTGCCGTTGACGGGGAAGACGACCACCTTCTGCCCGCTGGCTTGCACGAGCGCGGCGACCTCTTCGACGGGGAGTTCGAGGAAACGCTCGAGGGGGATCATCGGCTCCTCGTCAGGCGGGGCAGGAATCGGGGAGTCCGACGCGCATAGTCCGCATAGCCGGGCAGGGTGCGGGCGAGCAGGTCCTCTTCCTGACGGGCGGCGCGGGTGAAGTCCCAAATCGTGTAGAGGAGTGCCGCCAAGGTGGTGAGGGCTGGGTTGAGGAGGAAAAGCCCGGCGGCGATGCCGAAGAAGGAGGTGATGACGGGATGCCGCATGAGTTTGTAGGGACCCGTGTCAATGACCTGATGCCCCGGCTGGACTTCGACGCGCTCGGCGTAGTAGTGCCGCAGGTGAGCGCGCGCCCAGATGTGCAGGGCAAGGGCGGTAAGAATCAAAAACGCCCCCGCCGCTTGGGGGATCAGACCCCAGCGGGATGCGGTGCGGTAACTCAGGGCAGGGAGCAGGATGGGCTGCAGGATGAGGATGGCGGCAAGCAGGAAGATGAACAGGGTGAAATCCCAGGCGCGCCCGGAGCCGCTCCCCTGCCGCTGTTTGTCGTAGCGGCGGATGAGGAGAAAGTCCACCGTGTAGAAGAGTAAGATGGTGATAAACGTAGCGGCAGATTGGGGGATGCCGATCAGCATGTGACCTCAATCTTTGGTCGCCACACGCTTCGCGGCGCGGGAGAGGATGCCTGCCATGGTGATCATGGCGTGGTTGGTGTCTTCGAGGTGGAAGCCGAGGCGGCGTTTGACATCGTAGGCGCCGCTCCCAAAGCGGACGAGGCGCACTTTGTGTTCGAAGGCTTCCTGCAGGGCGGCGTAGAGCAGGAGGAAGTAACCGCCGGGGACGTCGTCTTCCAGCCCCAGGGAGGAGGTGAGTTGGAATTTGTTGTCGCGCAAGACGGCGCCGCAGCCGACAAGTTTGCCGTCTTTGCGGAGTTCGAGCCAGGTGCCGTCAATCAGGGAAAAGTTTTCGAGCAGATTGCGGGTCCAGGGATTGGGCGCGGAGCCATGCCAGATGGAAACGTTGTGAATGAGTTTGAGGGCGGCATCCACATCGGGGACGGTTCGGTGCCGCTGGAGTTCGATGCCGTTGTCGGAAGTCTCTTTGAGCGTGCGTTTGTAGTGCTGACGGTCTTTTTTGTTGCCGGCTTCGAGATACGCTTCGAAACTATCCCAGACGATGGGCATGTAGGTGCCGGGTTCAGAGATGGTGATGGGTTCGTAGCCGGGGGGCCAGGATTTGTAACGGAGTTGTTCGGTGAGCAGGTAATCGAAGATGAGAAAGGAACAGCGCTGTTTCTTGAATTCCTCCTGCGCGGCAGTTGCCAGCGCCGTGAGCGCTTCGTCGCGTTTGGGTTCGCCGGGCAGCAGAAGGGCGGAGGTATCTGCCATCGGTGAACGACAGACCAGCAAAGGTTTGTGCTTCAGGACGGATGCCATGAACTCGCGGGCGACTTTGGGCAGAGGCAGCGGTTCGTTCTTGACCCGGAACAGCGCCACAGCGGCGATGGGCGTCTTCCCCTCCCAGGCAATCAGGTAGGTGGGCGGGCAGTCTTTCATAACACGCTCACCAAAGGTGTACCATTGGTGGCTTTGGAAGCCGCGTCCCTGGGCAATCTGATCCCAGGTTTCAGGCTCAATTTCGGCGATGCTTTTGTATTTTGTGATTTCCAGTGTGCTCATGAGTGGTCCGTTTCAATTGTACAGGCTGTCCCAAAAACAATTCGGCTTTCTCGTGTCCACTTTGCAAAAATGAAAACCGTCCCGCCGGTTTATAATCGCAGTGAGGCTGACATGAACAATTATACCTTTCGGCTGAAGCCTGGCGATGACCTTTTCGAGTCAATCGAAGGATTTGTGCGCGAAAAGAACATCGAGGCGGGCTGTGTCTTGAGCGGCGTGGGAAGCCTGACCCGCGCCGTGCTGCGGCTCGCCAACCGCGAGTTCCATTCCGAATACAACGGGCATTTCGAGATTGTCTCCCTCACCGGTACGGTGTCGGTGCATGGCTCGCATTTGCACATTTCGATTTCAGACGGCGACGGGAAAACCATCGGCGGGCATCTTGTCCCCGGCTGCAAAATTTACACCACCGCCGAGATCGTGCTGGCGGTGTTCCCCGAGGTGGTTTACAAGCGGGAATTGCTGGAAAACGATTCGGGGTATGAGGAATTGGTGGTTTATAGAAAGTAGAAAAGTTGAGAGTGTCTAAAAGAATGGGCTAAAGATTTTTCTGCCACAGAGCTCACAGAGATCTCTGAGAAAAATCTCAAAATCTCTGCGCTCTCTGTGGCTAAGCCCACGGCATTGGGCACTCCCGAAAAGTTTCCAACGTTGGAAAATATCCGTTACGCGCTCATGTTTTTCAGCGCCGCCAGGAATTCCTCTTCGTTTCGCACCGTTTCCTTGAAGCCCAAACGCCTGCCTAGGCGGGCGAGTTGCGGCGGGTCCACGTAGGTGGCGGCTAGAATTTCTTCCTGCCCGAGCACATCGTTTGCCTTGCCGTCGAGCAAGATCCGCCCCTGCGACATGGCGATGACGCGCTCGAAGTTTTCGGCGCAGAAGTCAATATCGTGCGTGATGGTGATGACGGTCTTTCCCCGCTCGCGCAAAACCCGAATGACATTGGCAATCCGCGCCACGCTGGCGGCGTCCTGCCCGGTGGTGGGTTCGTCGAAGATGACGATGGGTGTGTCCATGGCGATGACCGAAGCGATGGCGACCATCTTCCGCCAGGTGGGGGAGAGGTCGTAGGGGTTCGCCTCCGTCTTATCCGCGAGTTCGGTCATTTCCAGCGCCTCGCTGACCAACGCCTCCACCTGCTCTTTTGGATACCCCAGGTTTTTCGGTCCAAACGCCACCTCCGTGCGGACATCGCGCGAAAAGAGCTGGTCGTCGGGGTTCTGGAAGACGTATCCTACGCGGGCGGCGAGTTTTGCCACCGAATACTTGCGCGTATCCCAATCGCCAATTTTTACTTCGCCGGCAGTGGGATGAAGCAATCCGTTGAGGTGACGCACGAGGGTGGTTTTCCCTGCGCCGTTCTGCCCGACAATGCCGACCTGCTCGCCCGCCTCGATGGTCAGCGAGATGCCGCGCAGCGCCTGCACGCCGGATGGATAGGTGAAATGAAGGTCGGAGATTTCGATGTTCATGTTTCTTCCGCGTAGTGGACGTTCTCTAACGTCCATGAGGTGCATAATTCAATGTCCGCGCTGGGGAGCGCGGGCTACGCATTTTTGAATCCCTCCGCCGCCTCTTCCAGCGTGACGGGCAACCCTTCCCGCTTCCACAGCCCCAGCGTTCTTGCTCTCCTCGCCACGGACGTGTAACGCGAAATCCCGAAGCCTTTGTCAAGCAGGATGTCTGAGGTCAACACTTCGCGCGGCGTGCCGTCGAGCAGGATTTGTCCCTCGTGCAGGGCAATCACACGGTCGGCGAAGTTGGCGATCCATTCCACCTTATGCTCCGCCATGATCACGGTCATGCCGCGTTCCGCCATCGTGCGGATGACGCCGAAGACCTCGCGCGTGCCGATGGGGTCGAGCTGCGAGGTCGGTTCGTCGAGGACGAGAACCTTCGGCTGCATGACCAGGATCGAGGTCAGAGCGACGCGCTGCTGCTGCCCGCCGGAGAGGGAATAGGGAGAACGGTCCGCCAAATCCGAGATGCCGGTCAGTCTCATCGCTTCTTCCACACGGACCTTCATCTCGTCGCGCGGTACCCCGATATTTTCCAAGCCGAAAGCGATTTCCTCGAAGACGGTGTACTTGGCGCCGCTGATTTGATTGAACGGGTTTTGGAAGACCAGACCCGCATTCAACACCCACTCGTGCAGGGACGATTGATTTGTCTGCATCCCCGCCACCTCGACCGAGCCGGTCAACTCGCCCTTGAAGAAGTGCGGAACAAAGCCCGCAAGGGTGTAGCACAGTGTGGACTTGCCCGCGCCGTTGGGACCGATGAGCGCCACGAACTCGCCCTCCTCCACCCGCAGGTTGATGTTTTGCAGGGCGGGCGTTTGGGTGAGCGGATATTTGTAGGTGACGTTGGTCAGGTTTACGAAAGCCATAATCGAGCCGCGAGGGAAATGATGATGAAAAGCGTCAGCGTCCAGCGGATGAATTTATCCGCCGGGGTGTCGGGTATATCATGCAAGAAGGTCTTTGTGCGGGTGGAGGTGAAACCGCGCGCTTCGATGGCAATGGCGCGTTCCTCCACTTCCACCAGCGAGCCGAAGACGAGCGGTCCCACCAGCGGCACCAACAGCCCGGCGCGTTTGAAAAAACTGCTCTCGGTATCCAGTCCGCGCGAGCGTTGCGCGGCGATGATGGTCTGCGCCTTTGCCTGCATTTGCGGAATGATTTGAAGCGTGGAGATGATGACGTAGGCAAATTGCGGCGGCAGTCCGCGGCGCGTCAGGTCCGACATCAATTCGCTGGGGTGGGTGGTGAGCAGGAGAAGCACAAAGGCGGAAATAAACAAAAAAATTCGGGAGGCAATGAGATAGGACCTTTGCACCGTCTCCAATTCGACGCTGATAAAGCCCAGACGGAAAATTTCCGTCGTCCCGCCGGGGATGAAGACGCTCTGCATCACGAACATAAACCCTGCGGTGGGCAGAATCACCTTCAGCGCCACACCGACATACTCCTTCAAAAGTTTGGAAGCCAGCGCCAGCGGCAGCAGGACAAATGCCACCATGAGCGTTGCCGTCCAAAATCCCTTGGCGGTCAAGCCGTAGAAAATCAGGGCGGAGACCAAAATCAATTTTGTAAACGGGTTGAGCGCATGAACGGGAGAGTTCCGTTTGCGATAAAAGGAAAGCCTGTCGTTCATGGGTGTGATGATACCTGAATTAAAACAAATCAGGAGGAGAAGCCCTCCTCCTGACCTCTTTTTTTCATGAGCCTTTACTGATTGACCAGCGGCACGACAAACAGAATGGTCACGATCACCAAGATCGCCACCACGACCAGCGCAATGACCAGTTCAATCGTCCGCTTTTGCTGATTCAGTTGGGCGTTTTCGCCGCGCGGAAAACGCGCCAGATAACGCGTCGAGAGTCCGTCGAGAATGGCAAACGCCAGCAGGCTGGTGGATATTTTGTCAATCGGTTCCACAAGGAAGTTGGTGGTCAACACAGATTCGAAAATGCCTTTGCCGGTCTGCAACAGAAAGGCGGTGATGATCGAAGAGCCGCTGGCGGATATGCCGCCCAGTAAGACGGCGATGGGCGAACCCGTGATGGTCGCCGCCAAAGCAATCAGAAAGCCCGTAACCGCCACCTTCCACCACGTTTTGAAGAATCCCATATTGGCGCAAAACCCTGCCGTGAGCCCGATCACCGCCGCCACCGGAATCCAGGGCCACCAGCCCGGGTCGAAGATGATGCCTGCCACGAAGTTGGAAAGTGCGCCTGCCAGCGCGCCTGCCCATGGTCCGCACAAAACGCCGACCAGCACAGTGCCGATGCTGTCCAAATAGACCGGCAGTTTGAGCACCACCACAAGTTGCCCGATGGAGATGTTGATGGCAATCGCCACCGGGATCAACACCCAGGTCATTGTGCTGCTGAAGTCCTTTTGCATACGTTTGGTGGCATACGCCCAGCCAAACAGGACGCCCATTACCGCCATCACAATGAGGAACCTTATGAAATCCTGACTTGTAAAACCGGTTTGCATGTTGCACTCTCCTTTTTTCTTTACAACACCGCTCTTATGGTTTTGTTCCCCTCTCAACGATTTTCAAAACGCTCGCTCAGAGACAGTCTGAAAACCAACTCTCAAACCACAGATGAAAAGGATGTTTGATTTCTGCAGGACAGGTTTATCACACAATCAGCGTCCATCCGAGTTTATCTGTGGTGAATTTCGACTTTTCAGACACTTTCTCTGGCCTTCGGGAACTTCCGCGCGAGCCTCTCCATCCGCTCCAAAAACAACTCGATGAAATCCCTTGCCCGCACGCCCAGCGCCACACGCATGTTGGCGGGTTTCTTCTGGTAGTTATAAAAATCCGCGAAGGTCTTGCCCATCGAAACCCCGCCGGAAATATCCACATCCACCGGCAGGTCCTGATAATCGCACAGTTCGGGGGCAAAGGTCAATGCCAGCGCGAGCGGGTCGTTGATGATACAGCCCTTGATCCCCTGCCAGGCATCGTGATACTCCATGTAAAAATCCGTCGCATCTTTGATGAACTTCGTGATGGGCGAGTTGATCTTCAACAGGCGTTCCACGTCCGAAGCCAGCAGGGCGCATTGATACGTCACATCCAGCGGCACGAGCGTGGCAGGGATGCCCGCATGGAAGACAATGTGCGTAGCGTGCGGGTCCACGTAGGTGTTGAACTCGGCAAGCGCGGTTGTATTGCCCTCATGGCGGATGGCGCCGCCCATGATGATGATTTCCTTGAGCGCCCGGGCAAACTTCGGCTCCTTGCGAATCGCCAGCGCCACGTTTGTCAGCGGACCGATTGCCACCAGCGTGATTTCGCCGGGACTGGCTAACACCTTCTCGATGAGAAAATCGCTTCCATGCTGACCGATGGGCTGGGTGCGCGGTTCTGGAAGTTTTGCATACCCCAACCCTGCGTTCCCGTGCGTCTCCGGCGCAAGCAGGGAGGGCTGTACGAGCGGCAATTCACATCCCCTCGCCAGCGGGATGTGCGCCGCTCCTGCCAGTTCCAAAACGGCGAGACCGTTTCGCGCGGCTTGTTCGAGCGAGCAATTGCCATGCACCACGCTCAAGCCTTCGAGCGAGAGTTCGGGCGAGGCAAGCGCCAGCAAAATGGCGAGGGCGTCGTCAATGCCGGGGTCGGTGTCTATGAGGATTCGTTTGGGCATAGGTTGGTAAGTGGTAATTGGTAATTGTTGGTTTAGCGGCGGGAGAGAAACGCTTCGACTTCAGCGCGGTTCGGCAGGGAGGGTTGTGCGCCGAATTTGGTGCAAGCCAGCGCGCCGCAGGCACAGCCATAGCGGACGGCTTGCTCGATTTGTCTCGTGTAGATGGCGTTCTCTAACGCATTGGCAGGGGGTAGAGAACCCTTGCTGCGCCTGATGAATTCAACCGCAAACCCGCCGATGAATGCGTCACCGGCGGCGGTGGTGTCCACCACATCCACGTTGAACGTGTCTACGTGTGTGCATGTGTGCTTGTCAACGAGCAACGCTCCGCTGCTCCCTAATGTGACGATGATAGTCTGTGCGCCGCGCGCCAACAGCCGCTTCGCCGCTGCTTCCGCCGAGGAGAGGTCGCGCACGTCCATGCCGGTCAGCAGGCTGAGTTCGGTTTCATTGGGGATGAGGAAATCGGCGATGGCAACCAATTCGTCGGGAAGGGGCTGGGCAGGGGCAGGGTTCAAGATGACGCGCACGCCATTTTGTCGCGCCAATTGGGCGGCGCGAAGAACTACCGGGGTGGGAATTTCCAGTTGAAGCAGGAGCAGGTCGAGGGTCGAGAAAGAGGCGCGCTCCACATCCGCAGCCGAGACTTTGCCGTTTGCGCCCGGTGAAACGACGATGCTGTTCTGCCCGTCCGCAGCCACCACGATGATGGCGGCGCCGGTCGAGGCGTCGTCGCGCTGAACAAGTTGAGTATCCACATTGTTTGATTGAAGATTGTCGAGGAGGAAATCGCCGAAGTTGTCGCGTCCCACCCGCCCCAGCATGGAGACCTGCGCCCCCAGCCGCGCCGCGGCAACCGCCTGATTCGCTCCCTTGCCGCCGGGGAAGACCTGCAGCTCTTCGCCACGGATGGTTTCGCCGGGCTGAGGGAAGCGCGGCGCGCGCACGACCAAATCGGCATTGAGCGAACCGGCAACGAGGATGCTGGGCATGACCTGATTTTACCTGACGACGGCGAGAATGTTCCCAATCTGGCGGATTACTTCGCCTCTTTCCCAGCCGGAGCCTGATTCATACGCCTCCTGCCATTCCTCCGCTGAGAGTTTTTTCTGCAATTGCTCCAGTCGTTTCTGATTCCGATCCTGGTAAAAGGCATTGAGCCCAACCCCTGATTGTTCGGCAAGTTTGCCCATCGCGCCGAACAACTGCGCGGCTTTGCGTTGATTTTCCTTCGAGTCGTTCGAAAGCGCCAGCCACCCCGCCAGCGCGGACAGGAACACGATGAGTCGCCGCACGTGCGCGCCTGTATGCGGATACGCCTCTTTCAGCCAATGTTTTGCTGTTTCGAGATCATCTTCCGCCAAAGCGATCTCCGCCAGGTCGGTATACGCCATGGCGAGGAAGATGGCATTGTCCTGACTCAAAATGGTCAACGCCCTTTCCAGCAGGGATTTTGCCTCGTCCATCCTGCCTTCGAATAAAGCCACCTCGCCCAGTTGTGCCAACGGCGGACCGGGGTTCAGTTCGGGGCGTTTCGACAGGATGGCAAGGCATTCTTCCAATGCGAGGCGCGCTTCGGTGAATTTTCCCTGTTCGATGTAGATTCGACCCAGCAGGTTGTAGTAGTTGGGGTCTTCGTCCCCTTTGCCGTGTGCATGTTCCTGTTCGACGGCTTCTTTTGCGTACAACTGAGCAGTGTCGAAATCATGCTGGTGCCAGGCAAGGGTGGAGGCTGCGTTCAGCAGAGAGGCGCGTTGACGCGGCTCGATTTCGGCTGTGGAGCGCAGGAGGCGGGTGATTACGTTGAAACCCTCCTTGAAATAGCCCAGCGTTTCCCAATACTCGGTCAGCAGGGAGACCAGGGAAATGCTCAATTCCGCGTTGTTTGCGTCAACCGCCCACTGTACGGCATTCTGGATGTTGCTGAAGTGCGTCAGGAAATATGCCTGTTGTGTCTCACGCGGGGCATTTTGTTTCAACGCCTGGATGCGGCGCAGGAAGTGTTCGGCGCGAAGAAATTCGGCATGCTGGCGTTCTTCCTCTGTCAACTTTGAGAACGCCGCCTCGCGGATGAGTTCCAACATGCGCCAGTGCGCTTTGCCGTTGACGGATTCACGCACGAGCAGGGAATGATCGGCGAGAGCGCTCAAATGCGGCAATGCCTCGGTCTTGCAGACGGCGGAGGCGGCTTCGGAGTCGAACCAGCCTGTGAACACGCCCAGTTTGGCAAAGACAACCTTTTGCCTTTCATCGAGCAGGTTGTAACTCCAGTCAATGACGTTTTCGAGCGTGCGCTGTCGGTGCGGCAGGTCGCGGGCGGAGGCGGCGAGATGTTTTGCCCAACCCTGACTTCGCAGCAGGGCAGCCATCTCTTCAATGGACATCTGCCGCAGGGTGGCGGCGGCGAGTTCGAGGGCGAGAGGGATGCCGTCGAGCAAGTTGCAGATTTCGATGACGGCTTCGGCGTTTTTGGGCGTGACTGCGAAGCGGGGTTGATGCTGGCGGACGCGCGCGGCGAACAACTGCACGGACTCGAAGCGCATGAGCGCATCCTGCGTCTTTTCCGCGTTGCGCGGCGGAATGGAAAGCGGCGGGAGCGGGTATTGGTGTTCGCCATACAGATTCAACGGCACGCGGCTGGTGACCAGCATTTTGACGTGCGGGCATGCCTTGAGAATTTGCGCCGCGTCCAGCGAGGCGCCTTCGACGATTTGCTCGAAGTTATCGAGGATGAGCAGGAGGCGCTTGCCGCGCAGTCCGCTGAGGAGTTGGGAAAGGCTGGGGGCGGGGGGCAGGCTGAGGTCCGGCAGGAAGCGGGCAACGGTCGGGGTGAAGAAGTCCGCGCGGGTCACGTCCGCCAAATCCACGAACCAGACTCCGTCGGGGAAGTCATTCAGCAGTTCATTGCCGCAGTGAATCGAGAGGCGCGTCTTGCCGATGCCCGGCGGACCGATGAGCGTGACAAGGCGAACGCTCTCGTCCTTGAGCAGGGCGGAGAGGTGGGCAAGGTCGCGCGTGCGGTCAACGGTGGAGGTGAGCAGGGCGGGGAGGTTGTGCGCGTGCGTTTTGGGCGCGAGGCGAATCTCCTCGACGAGCACGCCGCGCGCAAACTGGAGGAAGAGTTCGCGCTCCGAGGCGGGGATTTCGAGCGCAGCGGCGAGCAGTTCCGCGAGTTGACGGGAGGGTTTGCGCTCGTCCGCTTCGATCTTGCGGATGGCGGCTTCGGAACACCCCGCGCGTTTTCCCAGTTCGGACTGGGTGAGGTCGAGCTGGCGGCGGCGGGACTTGATCCATGCGCCGAAGGTGGCGGGAGGCGTGGCGGTCATTTTGTAGCGGTTTTTGTCACGGTGAGCGTGACCAGATGGAAAGCCAAACGAAATATGCTTTGCAAGGATTATAAAGCGAACCACGCAAAGGACAGGAACCATGAGTACCGCCGAACAGCAAATCGAGCAGATCATTCACCGCCAGCAGGACGCCTGGAATCGCGGCGACGCGGCAGGTTATTCGCAGGACTGCGATGAGCAAATGTCGTTTACAAACATTGTCGGCGAGACAGCCTTTGGGCGGCAGGCATTCGAGACCAAACATGCGTTTATCTTCTCTCACATCTTCAAGGGCAGCCGCCTGGAAATGAATATCCAACGGATGCACTATCCCGCTCCGAATACGGCGCTGGTTGACATTGCCTGCACACTGCGCGACTACGTCTCCCTGCCGCCGGGTGTTCCGCCCCGCCCAGACGGGATTTTGCACACCTGTCTCCTGGAAGTGTTCGTGCGCACAGATGCGGGCTGGCGGCTGGTTGCTTATCACAATGTGGATGTGAAGGTATGAAAAGGCTCCTTGTGTCTTTTCGCAGAAGGTGATGGAAGAGATTGGCAAATAGAGGAAAACCGATGAAGAAGATTTTTATATTGACGATCCTTGTATTGGCGCTTAGCGCCTGCGGCGCGCCTGCAAGTTCGGTGCCCGACTCGGCTCCAATGAAACCCACACCTACCGAATCGTTTGACGGGGTGGTCAATGAGTTCGAATCCACACAAACACCGCTCGCCAACCCAACCCCCGAAGGCGATGAGAGCGAATGCGACAATCCCTTTTACCCCGTCAAAGATGAAGCCACCTGGTTTTTCAGCATTTCCACAGGCGGGAACGCCATCCACACCATGTCTGCCGATGACTTCGGCAAGTTCACCATCACGGTGAAAGGCGCGGACAGCACGTTTACCATTGACGGTCAGTGCGACAGCGAGGGTGTCACCATCATGAACGTCCCTGGGGCGCAGACCACCTATTCGGGCGAATACGGCAGTTCCACCGTTTCCACGGTCAGCGTCAGCGGTGTGTCCCTGCCCAATGACATCGCCCAGGGTCAGCAGTGGACGCAGACCATCACGGTTACCACCGAGGCGGGCACTTCGATTATCGAGACCAACTACACAGCCGTCGGTTTCGAGAACATCACCGTGCCAGCGGGAAATTTCTACGCGCTCAAAGTGGAGCAGTCTGGTTATTTCACCGTGTTCGGACAAAAGGTGGCGATGCACGGCTTCAACTGGTATGCCGAGGGCGTGGGTCCTGTCAAATCCGCCATGGACGGCGCGCCGACGATTGAATTGACGATGTACGATATTCCCGAGTAACTATTCAGCCGCCTGGGTGAGCGGGGCTAAAGCCGCCTGCTCAGCACGTGGAAGTCCGCTCAAGCGGACTCGGAGTCGGCTTCGAGCCGACTTCCATGAACTGAGGCAGAACCAGCGTGCAAGGCAACATGGCTGAATAGATACATTCCCGATTAAGAATGAGGTGAATCATGTTTGGAAAATTCCGTGTCACGATCCTTCTTGCGCTTCTTGCCCTGACCTTGAGCACGCTCGCCTGCGGAGCCTCCTCGTCCTCCCAGCCTGCGGAGGAGAAACCCGTTGCCTCCGCACCGACAGTTGATACGCCCGCCGATTCCTCCGTGAACGCTGGGACAGATCCCAATGCAGTTGTCTCCTGCTCGCAGATCATCCCGCCCGATGAGCTCAAGAATCTGCTCATCAACCTCACGCCCACTTTGACAGAAAATTCCTATCCAGGCGGTACCTCCTGCATCTGGTCGTACGTCAATGCCGCAGGGCAGACGAGCACCTTTTCCCTCCAGGTGGATTTCAGCCCGAACGCCGTGCCGCTTTGGGAGTCCACGCGTCAATCCGAACTATCGAACGAACCGTCGGATATTGTCGTCAACAGCATTGACGGTCTGGCGGATGAAAACTATGTCTGGTCGTCCAAAACCACGGGGCTGTATGTGGTCTATGCCCGCAAGGGAAACAAGACCCTCATCATGCGTTACGTCCCGCAGGATGTGATTTACATGGCGAACGAATCGGGCATCATTGACATGGTGGAGCGTTTCTTCAATCGGTTTTAGATGATACGGTGTAATGGACGTTCTCTAACGCCCGCGAGGAGAACCGCCGCTTGACGGTTCTCCCATTTTGTCTTAGAATACTGAATAGTTGAACAACTGTTCAACTATTGATAATGATTATCCCCCTACCAACTTCCACCCGCCTCGCCGATCTGTTCTCCGCCTTGAGCGACCCGACCCGTCTGCGCATCATCTCCGCCCTGCTGGATGAGGAGATGAACGTGGGCGAGATCGCCGCACGCCTCGGCATGACCGAATCGGCGGTCTCGCATCAATTGCGCGGACTGCGCCAGATGCGCCTCGTCCGCAGCCGCAAGGAGGGAAGGCAGGTCTTCTACGCGCTCGACGACGACCATGTATCCAAACTCTATCGGCTGGGTCTTGACCATGTGGAGCACGGATGAACGAAAATCCATAACTCATGTTACGCGGTAACGCGAGATTTATCTCGCGTTTTCAGGCGACATGAACCCCCATTCGGGGACAATGTGTCGCGCTGCGAAAAAACTGCGTAAGAGAGTGTTTTAAAACTGCTGTTTTGCGCGTAAGCGACATTCTCCCCTGGCACCGCCCGCCAGAGCAGGTGTAACGTCGCAGGCGGATGCGCTAGAGAGCGCATCCTATGCAGCATGAGCAAATGGAAGGAACTTTTAAAACACTCTCTAAGGTGAGTCCATAACCACAAAGGCACAATGGAACCTGAAGGAAATCTTTGGACTTTATCGGTAATTGGAAAAAAACGTCCCGAAGGTTGCTGTCAGACGTTCAAATTGCTCAAACCAAACCTTCGGGACGGTGAATAAGGTTAATTCCGATAAAGTCTTTTCTTGATTTTTCTTTACGTACTTCGCGGTGAAAAGATATGACACATCCTCACACTCACTCCCACCTGCGCGAAGCCGCGCATCAATCCACCAAACGGCTTTCCCTGTCGCTTGCTCTCACGCTTGGCTTCGTCTTCCTCGAAGCCGCGGCAGGGATTTTCTCCAACAGCCTCGCCCTGCTCACCGACGCGGCGCACAACCTGACCGACGTCATTGCCCTCGCGCTCAGTTGGTTCGCCATCCGCATCACGGCGCGTCCCGCCAACGAGCGCAAGACCTACGGCTATCACCGCGTGGGCATTCTGGTTGCGCTGGTCAACTCCACCACCCTCGTCCTCATTGCGCTGGGCATCTTCTACGAGGCGTGGCGGCGATTTGTCTCCCCGCCCGAAGTGCAGTCGAGCGTCCTCATCGGCGTGGGGCTGATTGCCGTACTCGTCAACATCGTCACTGCCATGCTCGTCCACAAAGGCAGCGACACCGACCTCAACCTGCGCTCGGCGTTCGTTCACCTCATGGGCGACGTGCTTTCCACCATCGGCGCGGTCATTGCGGGCGTTGCCATCTACTTCACGGGCGCGAACTGGCTCGATCCTCTCGTCAGCGTGCTGATCGGCGTCCTCATCCTCTACAACGCCTGGGGCATTCTGCGCGAGGCGCTGGACATCCTGCTCGAAGCCAAGCCGCGCGACATCAACTCGGCGAAACTGGTCGAAGACATGCTCGAAATCGAAGGCGTGCTGGGCGTGCATGACCTGCACATTTGGAGCATCGCCCAAAACCTGCGCACCATGTCCGCGCACATCCTTACCCATGACATGAGCATCGGCGAGGGAGCGGATATTCAGCGCCGGGTCAGTGAGATGGTTTCCCGCCGCTACAACATCGCCCATGCCACGCTGCAACTGGAATGTGCGGATTGCCTGCCTGGCTCGATGTACTGCGATATGAACGGTCTCTCTTATGCGGATGCGGGGCACGCTTCACACCCCGCCGAAGCCTGATTCTGCCTGCCGGACCTTTCCCTCCCCTCCACCTTTCATGGCAAAAATCCTCCTTCTGAAAATCTGGCGGTTGTTCCCTGCCTGGATGCAAGCCGCCGCATCGCGCCTCATCCGCCCGTTGTTTCAGGTCTTTGCCGTGGCGATAATTTTCGATACACAGAACAGGATTCTGCTGGTCAAAACCACCTATAATCGCTTCCATCCCTGGGGGCTCCCCGGCGGCAGTCTGGAATATGGTGAAACAGCGGAAGAGACTCTTCTCAGAGAAATGTGGGAGGAGACCAGCCTGCAAATCGAAATTGACCGCCTGCTCTTTGTAAAGACGTGGGCGCCCGACCGCGTTGGTCTGTACTACTTGTGCAATATCACAGGCGGCGCATTCCAGCCCAGCGATGAAGTCTCTGAATTGGGATACTTCCATCACGAAGATTTGCCCGATGTCCGTGCGGAGGATGTCGAATTGATCAAACGAATCTACGAAGAGGTTGTGTATGAACTGGCTTGAAGTTTCTCTGACGGTGGACGGCGAACTTGCCGAAGCCGTGGCGGATGTGCTGGCGCGTTTTGCCCCCAACGGCGTGATGACCGAACAAGGCGTAACCTACAACGACGCCGAAGACGCCGGCACGCCGGTCGGTCCCATCACCGTCCGCGCTTATCTGGAAGTGAACGACCAACTGGAAGAGACGCGCCAAAAACTCGAAGAATCGCTTTTCTATCTGGGGATGATCCGCTCTCTGCCTGCTCCCTCCTACCGCCAGATTGCGGACCAAAACTGGATGGAAGCCTGGAAACAGCACTACAAACCGATTCCCATCGGGCGGCGGCTTCTCATCCTCCCCGCGTGGATGGAATCCCCCGACTCCAGCCGCATCGCCATCAAAATTGACCCGGGCATGGCGTTCGGCACAGGCACGCACCCCACGACGCAACTCTGCCTTGAGTTGATGGAAAATGCCTTCGTCAAAGGTCGAACGTCAAAAGTCATTGATGTCGGCTGCGGCTCTGGCATCCTCTCCATTGCCGCGCTCAAGTTGGGCGCAGAGAAAGTTTTGGGCGTGGATATTGACGAAGAATCGGTGAAGAACTCACGCGAAAACGCAGAGGCGAATGGCATAGGGGATGAGTTGATGTTGGGCGTTGGATCGGTGCAGGAGATTCTCGAGGGGAAGTTCGCCTTCCAGTCTGCACCGCTGGTGGTGGCGAACATCCTTGCGCCGGTCATCGTGCGACTGTTCGAGGCGGGGCTGGCGGAGTTGGTCGAGCCGGGCGGCGCAATCATCCTGAGCGGGATTCTCTACGAGCAGGAGAAAAACGTCATCGAAGCGGGACAGGCTCAAGGTCTAAGAATGGACGCGCGCCGTCAAATGGGAGATTGGGTGGCGCTGACGATGCGCCGCTAGGCGGCAAGTCTCATCCCTCTCTCTGTCTGACGGTGTGGAGCGCCGAAGAACCGACCCGAACCGACGTTTCGTTCGACGACTTCCTGATTGCCCAATTCCCATAACCTGGGGGAAATCTGACGGCTTGTCTGTGATGCGGCGTTTTTTAATTCCGAGCGCCGGGTTTCTGTGCTATTATTCGAGGGACATGGATCGCCGTAAACTCATCCTGTACCTGCTCCTGAACGTCTTCGTCTCAGCCTGTGTGACGGGCGGCATCCTGTTCTGGTACGACCGTAATTACCGTGCGGCGAGCCTTTCTCCTGTCCAGCCTGCCCTGCCGTCTGGCGCTCAGAACAGCGCACCTTCTCTCGACCCCAACGCAGACATTCCCGTCGAGATCGTCAGCATCGTCGGCGCAGGGACCTTGGATGCCGAATGGGTGGTTGTCCGCAATGCCGGCAGTGAGCCGGTCAACCTCTCGACCTGGCAGTTGAGAGACGCCGACCGGCATGTGTTCGTCTTCCCAAACCTCACCCTGAATCCCAATGGCGCAGTGCAAGTCCATACCATTTCCGGGACGAACACCGTCATTGACTTATACTGGGGGCTGAACAACCCCATCTGGGAATCGGGCGAGGAAGCGCAACTGCTCGATCCGAATGGAAATGTGCGAGCCGTGTATCGTGTTCCGTAAGAGGTGATTGTATGAGGCAAGTGATCTTATACTCTGGCGAAGATGGCTACTACGTTGCCGAATGTCCAAGTCTGCCTGGTTGTATTAGTCAGGGCAAAACGCGTGAGGAAGCAATTGCCAATATCAAGGAGGCGATTGAAGGTTATATCGCTGCGCTCAAAGAAGACGGATTGCCCATTCCTGACGAAAATTTTGACGCAATGGTCGTTGCAGTATGAGCGGATTGCCGCGTATTGCAGGGAAGGAATGCGCGAAAGCCCTCAAGGAAATTGGTTTCTACCTGAAACGACAAGAAGGTAGTCACATGATTCTTCGTCGTGATGAACCGTTCGGGCAGGTCGTTGTGCCCGACCATAAAGAACTTGATCGCGGCACTCTACGTGCCATCATTCGGCAATCAGGTTTGAGCGTAGATGAATTTATCAAACTCTTATGACCTCATTTTCTGATCACTATTCACTGATTACTGACTTACTGAAATGACCCAAGCCCTCTACCGCAAGTACCGCCCTCAATCCTGGGACGCCGTCGTGGGACAGGACCACGTTGTCACCACGCTCAAGAATGCCATCGCGGCGGACCGCGTCGCGCATGCCTATCTCTTCGCGGGTTCGCGCGGGACGGGCAAGACCACGCTGGCGCGTCTGCTGGCGAAGGCTGTCAACTGCGCGAACCCCGATGCAACCAAGCGTCCCTGCAACGAATGCGAACACTGCAAAGCCGTCAACGAGAACCGCTTCCTCGACCTCATCGAAATTGACGCCGCCTCCAACACCAGCGTGGACGATGTCCGCGATTTGCGGGACAAAATCAACTTCGCCCCCACGCAGGGTAAATACAAAATTTACATCATTGACGAAGTTCACATGCTTTCGACGGCGGCGTTCAACGCTCTGCTCAAAACGCTCGAAGAGCCGCCGCCGCATGCCATCTTTGTCTTAGCCACCACCGAGATTCACAAAATCCCCGCCACCGTTCTCTCGCGCTGTCAGCGTCACGAGTTTCGGCGCGTGCCGGTGGATGAGATCGTCTCCAACCTCAAGAAAATCGTCAAAGCCGAAAACATCCAGGCGGATGACGACGCGCTGATTCAAATCGCGCGTCAGTCTGCAGGCGGGATGCGCGACGCCATCTCCCTGCTCGACCAACTTGCCTCCACCGGCGAAAGGATTACACTCGCCCTCGCGCAAACCGTGCTCGGCACCGCCACCAGTCAGACCGTGCTGGAGGTCGTATCATCCATCAACGACCATGACCCCGCGCATGGGCTCGAAACGATTCACCGAGCGCTCGATGCGGGTGCCGATCCGCGCTCGCTGGCGCGGCAAATCGTCGAATATCTGCGCGGGCTGATGCTCATTCAAATGGGCAACGCGGAACAGGTCGAAGCCACGGCGGATGTCAAGAAGCAGATGCAGGCGCACGCAAAATCTTTTACGACCAGCGACGTCCTTCGCATGATGAAAGCCTTCAACAACGCCGCAACGGATTTGCGCGGCGGCTGGCAGCCCTCGTT
This sequence comes from Anaerolinea sp., assembly GCA_020723805.1. Taxonomy (GTDB): domain Bacteria; phylum Chloroflexota; class Anaerolineae; order Anaerolineales; family Villigracilaceae; genus Defluviilinea. Next base: position 106,323 of record DYID01000004.1, read on the forward strand.
GAGTCTGGAACTCGCTTTAGCAGAAGTGTTGGACGCCCCAGCCGAATCGCCATTAGCCGCCGCGCCGCGTCAGACCAAGCCTCAGCCTGCTGCTGTTTCGAGAACCGAATCCCAGCCTCAGGCTGAGAAAGATGCGGCTCCACAGCAACAAGAAAAATCCGTGATTAGCGCGGGCGATGTCATCAAGGCGTGGAAGCCGATGTCCGCCGCACTGCCAAAGTCGCAGGCGAATCTTGCGGCGCTGATGAATTCGGTGCGGATGATTGACGTGCAGGGGAGCACGCTCATCCTGGGCTTGGCAAGCGATGTGCTGGTTTCGAAACTCGATAAGCCCGACCAGATCGAAGCGATCCAAAAATTGGTCAAAGACCATTTTGGCGTGGATGTGTCCATCCGCTGTGTGGTGACGAACGCCAAGGGCAAAATCCCGCCGAATGTGGCGCAGGACGGCATGGTCGCAACCGCCATCCAGCACGGCGGCGAGATTGTGGATATGCAGGATTGATAGTTGAGTTGAATAGGGGCGGGGTCCTCCTGCCTATGTGTGATTGATGTGTGTAATACGTATTGCGTAATTCGTAGTTGGTAAATTGAGGTTCAATAATGGCGATAAACAAGAAAGATGAAAGAGGAAAGAAGAGACGGGATGTGAGGATGGAGTTCATCATCCCTTCTGAGCCTCAACTGCCTGAGAAAAAGATCAGTGAGGCACAACAAATACAACTTGACATTATTGCAAAAACAAATTTCAATTTTTTCAACGGCAAAAGAATTGCGAAATGGCTGCGAGAAAATCACAAAATGTGGCGTGCGGTTTTGCTGCCACTGAAATTTATTTCTCTCCGCGATATGGCTGATGGACACTGGCACGCAGACACGCTTTACATTTATCCTGAAGACGGCTGGGCGTTTGAACTGGAGAAAGTCATGCGTGAACAATTCGGTGCAGACGAAACCAGCTGGTTTGGCGGTGACAGCGCGGCAGATATGTTAGGAACTATAGACGTAGCAGATAAATCGTATGTGATTCTGCAGGCTTGGTGGGATTAACTTCAACTAGGAACATTAATTACTGATGTTACGCAGTTTTCTCGTAGCGCGACATTCATGTCGCCTGAAAACGCGAGATGAATCTCGCGCCACCGCGTAAGGTGAGTTAATTATAGGAGTATCGAATGGCAAAAGGATTCAACAAAGGACCACAAATGGGCGGCGGGGGGATGATGCAACAATTACAACGCCTGCAAAAACAAATGGAAGAGGCGCAGGCAAAACTTGCCGAGGAAACCGTCACAGCCACGGCGGGCGGCGGCGCGATCAAGGTCGTGATGACGGGCGATCAGGTCTGCAAGTCCGTAGAGATCAACCCCGATTTACTGAAAGACGCGGATGCCGAAATGCTGCAAGACTTGGTGCTCTCCGCTGTGAATATGGCGCTCGACCAGTCGCGCGAACTCCAGCAAAAGTTGATGGGTCCGCTGGCGGGTGGGCTTCCGTTTTAGTAATCGGTAGTTGGTAATTTGGAGACCTAATGCGGGCTCCAATTACCAATTACTAATCTCCAATTTCCTCATGTTGCTCCCCGAATCCATCCAATCCCTCATCAATGCCCTCGAGCGCCTGCCGGGCATCGGTCCCAAGTCCGCTTCGCGGCTGGCATTTTATCTCCTTCGCGCTACTGACGATGTTGCAGATGATCTGGCGCTTGCGCTGGCAAACCTAAAAAAGAATACGGCGTTCTGTGAGGAATGCTTCAACATCACCGAAGCGGGGCGCGAACGCTGTGAGATTTGCGAATCCACGCGGCGGGATGGAAGCGTCATCTGTGTTGTGGAGGAAGCGCTGGATGTGCTGGCGTTGGAACGCACAGGAGGGTTTCAGGGCAAGTATCACGTGTTGCAGGGAGTCTTATCTCCCATCGAGGGTATTGGTCCCGATGATTTGAAAATCAAGCAGTTGATAGCCCGCGTTGCAAGAGGGGGAGTGCAGGAGGTTATTCTGGCAACCAATCCCAGCATGGAAGGGGACGCGACGGCGTTGTACCTGCGTCAGCAACTGGAACCGCTGGGGGTGCGCGTGACGCGTCTGGCGCGCGGTCTGCCCATGGGCGGCGATTTGGAATATGCCGATCAGAATACGTTATTGAGAGCGTTGTCTGGCAGGCAGGAGATGAGTTAATAATTCGAGACTTGGCGAGTTTCAGAAAACCCGTCAGGTCTTTTTTTTATGAACATCACCATCCTCACCTATGGCTCACGCGGCGATGTCCAACCGTTTCTTCCGCTCTCGCTCGGCTTAATGGCGTGCGGGCATAAAGTCACCCTTGCCGCGCCTGCCCGTTTTCGAATACTCGTCGAAGAACATGGCATTGCCTTTTTCCCGCTGGCTGGCGATCCTGAGGATTTGAGCCGCCGTTTCAACGCATCGGGTTTCAACTTCATCCGGCAAGTCCGCGAGATGATGTCGCATGCAATTGAAATCGGCGCAGAGATGCTTCGCGAAACTGAGAAAGCCTGCCAGGATGCCGATCTCATCATCCACACCTTTGCTCATGCAGTTGGCGCGCACACTCTCGCCCGCGAGAAAAACATCCCCGACATTCACATCCAAACCTTTCCTATGTTCGCGCCCACGGGCGATTATCCCAATGTCACCATGCCTGATTTGAAAGTGCGTGCATTGAATCGCCTGACTCATGTCCTTTCGAAAAAGATTTCGTGGTGGCTATCTTCTTGGGGATTTGAACAGGTACGCCGTCGCGCGGGACTTCCCAAACGAAAACTGTATTTTCCCTCTGACGATGACCCGCATCGTCTCCCGACCCCGATTCTGTGCGCATGGAGCCCGAGCATTCTCCCACCCTCCAGCGACTGGACCTCGAACGTCCATGTTGCGGGCTATTTCTTTTTGGCGGGAAACACGTCTTATCAACCTCCTAGCGCATTGCAAAATTTCCTGGAGGCGGGTGAACATCCCATCTGTGTTTCTTTTGGAAGCATGATTAATCGCAGTGCAGAAAAGATAGATTACATTATTCGTGAGGCTTTGAAGCAAACAAATCAGCGTGGAATTGTCCTCTCGGGGTGGGGGAGAGTAGTCCGTCCATCATCGAAAGAGTTGCTTTACCTTGATGCCATTCCGCATGACTGGCTATTACCTCGCTGTAAAATGATTATCCATCATGGTGGTGCGGGGACTACGTCAGCAGGATTGCGTGCAGGCATACCCAACATAGTTATCCCCTTCACTGCCGACCAACCGTTTTGGGGTAAGCGGGTCCATGTGGTGGGTGCAGGTCCCAGTCCCATTCCTGTGAAGAAACTTTCGGTTAAAAAATTATCCCAAGCGATTGCTGATGCCGATGGGGATTTTCTTCGTAAGCAGGCGCAGGATATTGGTCAAAAGATTCGAAGTGAAGATGGAGTGGGGCGGGCGGTGGCGTTGATTGAGTCTCACATCTCCCGCTGGAAAAATTTTAAGGTTAATTGCCTGATGACCTATTGACAAAATTGATGAAAAGCATATAATCAACGTTCGCCAGTACGTTATAACGATCTCGTCCCCCTGACAGATCATTGAAAACCAAATAGCCGTCTCTAGTCAGAGACACAAGCCTGTTGGTTTGGCAGTCTGACGAGCCGATGTCCGAAGATGCGAGGCGTCGGTGTTTTTGTCTGTAATGCCTTGACAGGCGAAGGCGGTGCGGGTAAAATCCGTGCGCTTTGCTACCAGAACCTTAACAACTGAACAGTGATAGGAAGCAACAACTCTGTCGATCCAGTAAAAAATCCGTAAACAAACACTCGTAAGAGTGAAAAATTTTTGCGGAGAGTTTGATCCTGGCTCAGGATGAACGCTGGCGGCGTGCCTAATACATGCAAGTCGAACGGAGGCGGTAGCGATACTGCCTTAGTGGCGAACGGGTGAGTAACGCGTTGGTGACCTGCCCCAGAGAGGGGGATAACAGACCGAAAGGTCTGCTAATACCGCATAAGTTCTCAGCAGTTAGGGAGGCTGAGAAGAAAGCCGAAAGGCGCTCTGGGATGGGCCTGCGTCCCATCAGCTAGTTGGTAGGGTAATGGCCTACCAAGGCGAAGACGGGTAGGGGACCTGAGAGGGTGGCCCCCCACAATGGAACTGAAACACGGTCCATACACCTACGGGTGGCAGCAGTAGGGAATATTGCTCAATGGGCGAAAGCCTGAAGCAGCAACGCCGCGTGCGCGATGAAGGCCTTCGGGTCGTAAAGCGCTTTTCTGCGAGATGAGAAAGGACAGTATCGCAGGAATAAGTCTCGGCTAACTACGTGCCAGCAGCCGCGGTAACACGTAGGAGGCGAGCGTTATCCGGATTCACTGGGCGTAAAGCGCGTGCAGGCGGTTCGGTAAGTTGGGCGTGAAAGCTCCCGGCTCAACTGGGAGAGGTCGTCCAATACTACCGGGCTAGAGAACAGAAGAGGAAGATGGAATTCCCGGTGTAGTGGTGAAATGCGTAGATATCGGGAGGAACACCAGTGGCGAAGGCGGTCTTCTGGTCTGTTTCTGACGCTCAGACGCGACAGCTAGGGTAGTAAACGGGATTAGAGACCCCGGTAATCCTAGCCGTAAACGATGTGAACTTGGCGTTGGTGGCTTAAACACCATCAGTGCCGAAGCAAACGCGATAAGTTCACCGCCTGGGGACTACGGCCGCAAGGTTAAAACTCAAAGGAATTGACGGGGGCCCGCACAAGCAGCGGAGCGTGTGGTTTAATTCGATGCTACACGAAGAACCTTACCAGGGTTTGACATGCATGTGGTAGGGAAGCGAAAGCGGACCGACCCTTCGGGGAGCATGCACAGGTGTTGCATGGCTGTCGTCAGCTCGTGTCGTGAGATGTTCGGTTAAGTCCGCTAACGAGCGCAACCCTTGCCGCGTGTTACAAGTGTCACGCGGGACCGCCGGTCTTAAGCCGGAGGAAGGTGGGGATGACGTCAAGTCAGCATGGCCTTTATGTCCAGGGCTACACACACGCTACAATGGTCGGTACAATGGGTTGCCAAGCCGCGAGGCGGAGCCAATCCCCCAAAGCCGACCTCAGTTCAGATTGCAGGCTGCAACTCGCCTGCATGAAGCCGGAGTTGCTAGTAAACGCGCGTCAGCTATAGTGCGTTGAATACGTTCTCGGGCCTTGTACACACCGCCCGTCACGTCATGGGAGCTGGTAACACCTGAAGCCGGTAGCCTAACCGCAAGGAGGGCGCCGTCGAAGGTGGGGCTGGTGACTGGGACGAAGTCGTAACAAGGTAGGTGTACCGGAAGGTGCGCCTGGATCACCTCCTTTCTAGAGTTCTCGAGCGATCTCCCTCACGAGAGGTCTGCTCCACTCATTTTCATGTGCCTTACGGTGATGAGGCGCTGGACGCAGAGGAGAAGTTTCCTGTCACTGTTCAGTTGTTGAGGTGCCACGGGCTTGTAGCTCAGTTGGTTAGAGCACTGTGCTGATAACGCAGGGGTCACAGGTTCGAATCCTGTCAAGCCCACTAACCCTGGCAGGTCCTGGGGATGTAGCTCAGTGGGAGAGCAGCGCCTTTGCAAGGCGAAGGTCGCGGGTTCAAATCCCGCCATCTCCACTGAGCGCGTCGAAAGATTGGAGTAGAGAAGAGTTTGTTGAACAACAGGCAGACATAAAGTTCGAGAAAGCACCGCAATCTTCAAAGGTCGTCTTACCGACCCGGCGGTGCCTGCCGGGTCGGATTGTCTCTAAAAAATGAATAAGTTGAAGGGTGACCGATGCCCTTGAGGATTTCGAGAGCATCGTTCACCGGTCAACCGGTGAATTTGTACCTTAAAAACTGAATAGTAACTGACTGAATAATCCTCAAATATCTAAAGCAAGAAATATTTGTAGGCCGAAGAGTAATAAATTCTCCGCATCACGTGGAGAAGCTACTAAGGGCTTTCGGTGAATGCCTTGGCGCCAAATGCCGATGAAGGACGTGGGACACTGCGATAAGCCTCGGGGAGCCGTGTACAGGCTTTGATCCGGGGATCTCCGAATGAGGAAACTCGTTGCGGCGAACCCGCAACATCCCCAACTGAACACATAGGTTGGTGGAAGGGTACCCAGGGAACTGAAACATCTAAGTACCTGGAGGAAAAGAAAACATTCCCCCAGTAGTGGCGAGCGAACGGGGAACAGCCCAAACCGCCCCTGCTTGCAGGGACGGGGTTGTAGGGTCTGGCATATGGAAGTTACAAAACGATCAGTTAGCGGAAAGGTGTGGGAAAGCCTGCCATAGAGGGTGACAGCCCCGTATGCGAAAACTGATTGTCTTCCGCCAGATACCTGAGTACTGCCGGGCACGCTAATCCGGCAGGAATCTGGGAAGTCCACTTTCCAAGGCTAAATACATTTGGCGACCGATAGTGAACAAGTACCGTGAGGGAAAGGTGAAAAGTCCCCCTGTTAGGGGAGTGAAATAGAACCTGAAACCGAGAGCCTACAAACAGTTGGAGGGCTAACAGTGGGTTGAGCGCTGTAGAAATACAGATGTTCCCCGCTATGCCTGACAGCGTGCCTCTTGGAGAATGAGCCTGCGAGTTAATCTCAGTGGCAAGGTTAAGGGAGTAACACCCGTAGCCGTAGCGAAAGCGAGTCTGAATAGGGCGTATAGTCGCTGGGATTAGGCCCGAAACCGGGTGAGCTACCCATGGGCAGGGTGAAGCGAGTCTAATCACTCGTGGAGGCCCGAACTTACTAACGTTGCAAAGTTAGAAGATGACCTGTGGGTAGAGGTGATATGCCAAACGAACTCGGAGATAGCTGGTTCTCCCCGAAATAGCTTTAGGGCTAGCGTCATGCGTTTAGTACTGGAGGTACAGCACTGAATGGGCTAAGGGGCTTACCGCTTACTGAACCCAATCAAACTCGGAATGCCAGTACTCCATAGCATGGCAGTCGGACTACGGGAGATGAGTTTCGTGGTCGAAAGGGAAACAGCCCAGATCATCAGCTAAGGTCCTTAAATCTACGCTAAGTGGGAAACGAGGTGAGGTTACTTGAACAACCAGGAGGTTGGCTTAGAAGCAGCCACCCTTTAAAAAGTGCGTAACAGCTTACTGGTCTAGTGACCTTGCGCGGAAAACTTAACGGGGCTAAGCGTAGTACCGAAGCTATGAGTCTCAACGCAAGTTGGGGCAGTAGGGGAGCGTTCCATCCAGCGGTGAAGGTCGATCGAAAGGGCGACTGGAGCGGATGGAAGTGAGAATGCAGGCATGAGTAGCGTATAAACACGTGAGAACCGTGTTCGCCGTAAATCTAAGGTTTCCGACGCCAGGTCATTCCGCGTCGGGTTAGTCGGGTCCTTAGCCGAGGCTGAAAAGCGTAGGTGATGGACATCCGGTCAATATTCCGGAACCACTCAGGAGGAGTGATGGGGGGACGCAGCGAGATAGGCCAGCCACCGATTGGTCGTGGTGGTGCGATCTGCTGAGGCGTTGAGGCTGGTAGGCAAATCCGCCGGCTGAGTCGAGGCAAGAGCGAGCCGCAAGGCATAAGTGGTCGAGTTTTGCTGCCGAGAAAAGCCCCTAAACGTTGATTTCTGAGTGCCCGTACCGCAATCCGACACTGGTAGATGGGTAGAGTATACCAAGGCGAACGGGAGAACCCTCGTTAAGGAACTAGGCAACATGACCCCGTAACTTCGGGAGAAGGGGTGCCTTCTAGCGTTCGGGTAACCAAAGCGCTGGAGGGTCGCAGTGAAATGGCTCTGGCGACTGTTTAACAAAAACACAGGTCTCTGCTAAGCCGTAAGGCGATGTATAGGGGCTGACGCGTGCCCAGTGCCGGAAGGTTAAGGGGAGAGGTTAGCGCAAGCGAAGCCTTGAACCGAAGCCCCGGTGAACGGCGGCCGTAACTATAACGGTCCTAAGGTAGCGAAATTCCTTGTCGGGTAAGTTCCGACCCGCACGAACGGCGTAACAACTAGAGCGGTGTCTCAACGAGGGACTCGGCGAAATTGAAATGGCTGTGAAGATGCGGCCTACCCGCAGCAGGACAAAAAGACCCCGTGGAGCTTTACTGCAACTTGGCATTGTGTTTGGGTATGATCTGTGTAGAATAGGTGGGAGGCTTTGAAGCTGGGGCGTCAGCCTCGGTGGAGCCGCCAGTGAAATACCACCCTGATTATGCTTAGACCCTAACCCCGCACCGTCATCCGGGCGGGGGACCGTGCCAGGTGGGCAGTTTGACTGGGGCGGTCGCCTCCTAAAAGGTAACGGAGGCGCCCAAAGGTTCCCTCAGGGTGAATGGAAACCACCCATAGAGTGCAAAGGCATAAGGGAGCTTGACTGCAAGACCAACGCGTCGAGCAGAGTCGAAAGACGGGCTTAGTGATCCCACGGTACCGAGTGGAAGGGCCGTGGCTTACCGGATAAAAGCTACCCCGGGGATAACAGGCTGGTGAGGTCCAAGAGTTCACATCGACGACCTCGCTCGGCACCTCGATGTCGGCTCATCGCATCCTGGGGCTGGACAAGGTCCCAAGGGTCGGGCTGTTCGCCCGTTAAAGCGGTACGCGAGCTGGGTTCAGACCGTCGTGAGACAGGTCGGTCTCTATCCGCTGTGGGCGTAAGGGATTTGAGAGGAGCTGCTCCTAGTACGAGAGGACCGGAGTGGACCGACCTCTGGTGTGCCAGTTGTCGCGCCAGCGGCATTGCTGGGTAGCTACGTCGGGCAGAGATAACCGCTGAAAGCATCTAAGTGGGAAACTCGCCTCAAGATTAGATCCCTGTATTCCCGCTAAGGGAGTAAGACCGCAGGTAGACCACCTGCTATATAGGCAACAAGTGTAAGCGCGTATACCTAAAGGCGTTTAGCTAAGTTGTACTAATGGTCGAGGGCTGAATCCTCGTGGTGCGGAGAACTTATTACTCTTCCGCAAGTTCGTCAGTTGCTGTTCAGACCAACCTTGTGAATAAGTCTCTTGGTGATTGGAGCGGCGGGGTCACACCCGGTAACATCCCGAACCCGGTAGTTAAGCCCGTCAGCGCCGATGGTACTTGGAGGGCGACCTCCTGGGAGAGTAGGTCATTGCCAGGAGACTTTTTCTTTAACAAATTCACGCGCACACTTCTCTTGCGTGTGCAAATCGTGTATAATATTTTTGCATCGGCTGAGGGATAGCATTGTCCCGTTTTTGAAAAGGAGCGTAAGCGTACACTTTGATCGAAGGATCAGCCTGTCGTTTCTTCCTGTGGTATTTTGTCCTCAGCCGAGAATCTTCCGCTCGGCTGATTTTTTTTGACAACTTCCATGCGGAAAGGAGGTGAATGCTTTGGCATCTGTAAATCTTCGCAACGGCGAATCCCAGGACTCCCTGCTCAAACGCTTTCGCAAGAAAGTCGTCAAGAGCGGTGTCTTGAGTACCGTTCGCCGCAAACGCTGGTTCGTCTCCAAGAGCGAACAGCGCCGCATGGAACGAAAGAAAGCAATCCGCCGCATCAAACGGCGGGCGTTCACCAAAGAAGGTGAATAAATCGAGAAAGAGGTTCTATGGCAAAAGAGGAAGAAAAAATTCGGGCAGAAGGGGTTGTTGTGGAGGCATTGCCTGGCACGCAGTTTCGTGTCCGCCTCGATAACGGACATGAAGTGCTGGCGTATCTCTCCGGCAAGATGCGCAAGCATTACATTCGCATTTTGCTGGGCGATCGCGTGGCGATGGAAATGTCCCCCTACGATCTCACCCGCGCCCGCATCACGTTCCGCCAGCGCAAAACGCCCGCTGCCGCCGCCGAATGATTGCCATATTCTCGAATTGAAAAGGCTCCCGATTGCTCGAGAGCCTTTTTGTTGTTAATCGTTGGGGCTACGGCAAATCCCGGAACGATCCCAATACCTTCATATAATTGGCGCGCTCGAACGCCGCAGGCTCCTTCACGGATTTTTGACTCATGCTCCCCTGCATCTGGCGGATGGATTCGTACTCCCGTTCCTGCATCCACGCCTCGAGTTCGGTCAACATCCGACCGACGACCTGCTCGCCGTTGTGGAGCAGATTCGACGCCATCATCGCCACCTTTGCGCCCGCCATCATCGCTTTCAGCACGTCCTGATGCGTGTGGACGCCGCTGGTCAACGCCAGGTCTGCCCTGACTTTCCCATGCAGAATCGAAATCCAGCGCAGGGGCAGGCGCAATTCCGCCGACGTGCTCAAATCGAGGCTGTGGCGAATCTCCAGTTCATCCAGGTCGAAATCGGGCTGATAGAAGCGGTTGAACAGCACCAGCCCGTCAGCGCCCGCCTCCACCAGCCGTTTGGCAAAGTTTGGGAGGGCAGTGACGAAGGGACTGATCTTCACCGCCAGCGGAATTTTGATGGCAGATTTGACCTCCGCCACCAGTTCCACCTGCATGTTCTCGATGTCGCTGGAAGTCATGTTCAAATCGGTGGGAATGAAATACAGGTTGAGTTCGAGCGCATCGGCGCCCGCCTCCTCGATTTTGCGGGCGTAACTCGTCCACCCGCCCTTCGAGACGCCGTTCAAGCTCCCAATGACCGGAATGGTCAGCGCCTTCTTCAGCCCGGCGAGATGGTTCAGATATTTTTCCGGGCTGATGCCATACAGCCCGCCATCCGGCAGGTAAGAGAGCGCCTCAGCGAACGACTCGCTGCCCCGGTTCAAGTAGTGGTCGAGTTCCAGGCTCTCTTGGATGATTTGCTCCTCGAAGAGCGAATACATCACAATTGCCGCAATGCCAGCCTCCTCCAGCCGCTTTGCCCGCTCGATCTTTTTCGAGAGCGGAGAGGCTGAGGCGACGAGCGGGTTCCTGAGAGGCAGACCAAGATAGGTCGTGGAAAGATCCGTCATATCCTACTCCTTTTTGTCGCCGTTGTAGTGCATCGAAGCCATCTGCTGGTAGAGCGTCCAGCGCGATTTGGCGTCCTGCTGCGCCTTTTGGATCAATTCCTCGGCGCGGGCTTCGTCCAGTTGCGCCAGCATTTTGTAGCGTGTCTCGTTATAGGCGTATTGGGTGATGGGAATGCTCGGCTCCTTGGATTCGATGACGAGCGGATTGTGCCCCTGGGCGGCAAGGCGCGGATCGTAGCGGTACATGGGCCAGTGACCCGACTGCACCGCCAATTTCTGCTGTTCGAGCCCCTTCGCCATGTCGTATCCGTGAGCGATGCAGTGACTGTATGCGATGATGAGCGACGGACCGTCGTAGGCTTCGGCTTCGAGGAAGGCGCGCAGGGTTTGTTGATCGTTGGCGCCCATGGCGACGCGCGCCACATAGACGTAACCGTAGGACATGGCAATTAAGCCCAGGTCTTTCTTAGGCAGGCTCTTGCCGCTCATGGCAAACTTGGCGACTGCCGCGCGCGGCGTGGCTTTGCTCGCCTGACCGCCGGTATTGGAATAAACCTCGGTGTCGAGCACCAGGATATTGACGTTGCGCCCGCTTGCCAGCACATGGTCGAGACCGCCGTAGCCGATGTCGTATGCCCAGCCGTCACCGCCGATGATCCACACCGACTTTTTGACCAGGTTATCCGCCACGCTGACGAGGTCTTTGGCGCGCGGGTCGCTGGAGTTGCCGAGTCTCGCCTTCAATTCTGCCACGCGTTCGCGCTGCGCCTCGATGCCCGCCTCGTCGGATTGGTCGGCGTTCAGGATGGCGTCCACCAGGTCTTTGCCGAGTTCCTTTTCGAAGAGCGGGAGCAGTTCGCGGGCGTATTCGGCTTGTTTGTCAATCGTCAGCCGCATGCCGAGACCGAATTCTGCATTGTCCTCGAACAGCGAGTTCGACCAGGCGGGTCCGCGCCCTTTGGAATCCACCGCCCAGGGCGTGGTGGGAAGGTTGCCGCCGTAGATGGAGGAACAGCCGGTGGCATTGGCAATGACCGCCCGGTCGCCGAACAACTGCGAGACGAGTTTTACATACGGCGTCTCACCGCAGCCGGCACATGCGCCGCTGAACTCGAACAGCGGGCGGAGCAGTTGCGAATTCTTGATGGTAGAAGGATTGATCAACTTGCGGTCGAGGTCGGGAATGCTCATGAAAAATTCCCAGTTTTTCGCCTCCTGCTCGCGCAGGGGCGGCTGGGGCGCCATGTTGATGGCTTTGCGTCCCGCCTGCGATTTGTCCTTGACCGGGCAGGCTTCCACGCACAGCGTACAGCCGGTGCAATCCTCCGGCGCCACCTGCACGGTGTAGGCGTAACCGGGTGAAAACTCCTTGAATTTCGAGGCGGTGTGCTTGAACGTCTCCGGCGCGTCTGCCAGCAATTTTTCATCGTACACCTTGTGGCGGATGACAGCGTGCGGACAGACCATCACACACTTGCCGCACTGAATGCACAGATCCGGCTCCCACACGGGGATTTCCAGGGCGATGTTGCGCTTTTCCCATTGCGTGGTGGCGGTGGGGAAGGTTCCGTCCACAGGCAGGGCAGAGACGGGGATACGGTCGCCGTTGAAACTAATCATTTCACCCAGCACATTGCGGACGAACTCCGGCGCCTCTGCCGGGACGGGAGGCCGGCGCGTGATCTTGGACGTTGCCTCCGCCGGAACCTTGACCTCATACAAATGCTCGAGCGTGCGGTCCACCGCTTCGAAGTTTTTCTTCACCACCGCTTCGCCGCGCTTCCCGTAGGTCTTTTCGATGGCGTGTTTGATTTCGGCAATCGCCGCCTCGCGCGGCAGGATGCCGCTGATGGCAAAGAAGGCGGTCTGCATGATGGTGTTGACGCGCCCGCCCATGCCGGTCTTCTCGGCGACTTCGTAGCCGTTGATGACGTAGAACTTGAGTTTCTTCTGGATGATGTCCCGCTGGACTTCCACAGGCAGGTGATCCCAAACTTCGTCCGGTCCATACAGGCTGTTGAGCAGGAAGACTGCGCCCTCTTTGGCGTACTTCAGCATGTCGAACCGCTCGAGGAAAGTGAACTGGTGACATGCCACAAAATTTGCCTGGTTCGTCTCGATCACATAGGGCGCCTGAATGGGCTTGGGACCAAACCGCAAGTGCGAGATGGTCATTGTTCCCGATTTCTTCGAGTCGTACACGAAATAGCCCTGGGCGTAATTATCGGTTTCCTCGCCAATGATTTTGATCGAGTTCTTGTTGGCGCCCACCGTCCCATCTGAACCGAGGCCGAAGAACACACAGCGAATGGTTCCCTCCTCCTCCACCGAGAAGGAAGGATCGTAGTCGAGGCTGGTATGGCTCACATCGTCATAAATGCCGACGGTGAAGTGATTCTTCGGTTCGGGTTTGGTGAGTTCGTCCAGCGCGGCTTTGAACATGGCAGGCGTAAATTCTTTGGACGACAACCCGTATCTTCCGCCAATGACCTTGATGTCTGTCCGTCCGCTTTCGACCAGCGCGTTCAGCACATCCTGATAGAGCGGTTCGCCGAGTGCGCCGGGTTCCTTGGTGCGGTCGAAGACGGCAATGCTCTTGACGGTCTTCGGCAGCGCCTTCAGGAAATGCTCGATGGAGAACGGGCGATACAAGCGCACGCGAATCGCGCCGACCTTCTCGCCGCGCGCCGCGAGGTATTTCACGGTTGATTCAGCCGTCTCGCCGCCGGAACCCATGATGACGGCGACCCGTTCCGCTTCGGGGTGACCGTAGTAATCGAACAGGTGGTACTGCCGCCCTGCAACCTGAGCGAACCGATCCATGGCTTCCTGTGTGATGGCAGGCACTGCCGCGTAGAACGGATTCACCGTCTCGCGTGCTTGGAAGTACACATCCGGGTTCTGCGCAGTGCCGCGCAAGACGGGGCGGTTGGGGTTGAGGGCGCGCTCGCGGTGGGCGCGAATCAGGTCCTCGTCAATCAGGCTGCGGAGGTCTTCATCCGAGAGCAGGGTAATCTTGTTGATTTCATGCGATGTGCGGAAGCCGTCGAAGAAATGCAGGAAAGGGACGCGGGCTTTGAGCGTTGCCATCTGGGCGATGGCGGCAAAGTCGTGTGCTTCCTGCACTGAGCCGCTCGAAAGCAATGCCCAGCCGGTCTGCCGCACTGCCATCACGTCCTGATGGTCGCCAAAGATGGAGAGAGCGTGCGCCGCAATCGAGCGAGCCGCCACGTGAAAGACCGTGCTGGTGAGTTCGCCCGCAATCTTGTACATGTTGGGAATCATCAACAGTAAGCCCTGCGAGGCGGTGAAGGTGGTGGAAAGCGCGCCGGTTTGCAGTGCGCCGTGAACAGTCCCTGCCGCGCCGCCCTCCGATTGCATCTCGATCACGAGGGGCACCGTGCCCCACAAATTCTTTTTACCTTTGGCAGACCATTCGTCTGCAAACTCGCCCATGGCAGAGGAAGGGGTAATGGGGTAGATGGCAATCACCTCGTTGAGGCGGTGCGCCACCGAAGCGGTGGCTTCATTGCCGTCCATCATCACTGTGGTCTTTTTCATGCTTACTCCTTTGGAAACGGGCTGTACTCCCGGATTTTTATATTCGAGCAAGTGTATCCCCCGTCAAATAAACCGTGTTAGTTATGAATGACTTAAATACCTGTGCCTGTTGTCATAATTTCGGATAAGAATGGTGGGCATTGAAATTATGTTCTCTGCGCCAGATAAGGACGCGCCATGAACAGCGCCGCCAGCGATTTGGCATCGGGAATCTCGCCTCGTTCCGCCCTGCGAATTGCTTCTGCCATCGGAATTTTTTCCACCGAAAGAAACTCGTCATCGTCGGCTTCCAGCGGATTGTGTTTCAAATCGGTGGCAAGATACACTGCCATGAACTCCGTCGAGTAGCCCGGCGCGAGATAGAACTCGCCGACCTTTTGCAGTTTGCCGGCTTCCATGCCCGTCTCTTCGCGGATTTCGCGCGCGGCGCACTCTTCGAAGGGCTCATCGCCGTCGCGCGTACCGGCAGGCAGTTCGAGCAGGTCTTGTCCGGCGGCATGGCGGTACTGACGAACGAAGAGCAGATTGCCCTCCTCATCCACAGGAATGATGACGACCGAACCGCCGTGTTCGATGATTTCGAATTTCGTCTCACGCCCATCCGGGGTCTTGAGCCAGTCGCGGCGGATTTTGAAGGCGCGTCCCTGCATGAGGGTTTCGGATTTGATGAATTCAAAAGTGGGCATGAGGCGAGTCCTTGGGTGTGAATGAGGCGATTATAAAACAAAAGCCCGGAGGTTTCGTCCGGGCTTTTCTATCATTTTCCGTAACTGGCTGCCCTGGCAGCAGCGCAACATTGATGTCGCGCTACTTGGGGGGATGAGGGGAGGCAATTAGGGGATGTTCAACGTTTGACCGGCGCTCAATGTGGCATCCACCGAAATGCCGTTGTGCTGTGCAATGACCGACGGCTCGATGTCGCCATAATAACAGGCAACGCCATAGACGGTATTGGTATCGTAGGTCACGCCGACGGTGAAGGTCGCCGGGTGGTCGTGCCAGGAGCGGTCACCGGGGAAGGAACCGCTTTGCGGAATGGTCAAAACCGTTCCCGCTGAGAGGCTATCGGCTTGAGCGGCGCTCAATCCGCTCAACCGCAGCAATTCATCCGGGTCCACATTGAAGCGGCGGGCAATGCAATAGGGGAACTCGCCTGGTTTCAAAACGTAGGTGGCAGGTCTCGAGCCGGACGGCACAGCAGTGGAGGTTGGCGCGATTGCCACTGCCTGTGTGGCGGTGGCGGTGGCAGGCAGGTTAATGATGGCGGTGGCTGTGACGGTCGCTCCGGCGGCAGGGGTGTTTGCCGGGGTTCCAGCGCCTGGCGTGGGTGTCACGATTGCCGCCGCCGCAGTTTGGGTCGTCATGTGTTCCACGTCTTGCATGCTTGTGGGTTGACTGGGAATGGGCGTCGAAAAGAAACTATTCGGGTCAATCGGCGTATTGGTCGCCGCAGGCGGCGTGGAGTAGGGCTGACGGCAGGCAGAGATGAGCATGGCAGCCAGGAGCAAGGTGGAGGCGATTATCGCGCCTCGTGAGTTTCGTGACATGGAATTCTCCTCAATATCGAACAAAAGTTTCAGTGATGGTAGCATATCCGTCTGGAAGCGTCAAGTTTCGAGGTGGGAATTTGGAGGGATGTTCATCCGAGCATCCGCTGGATGTTGCGAAGCGGCGTGGACGGGACTAAATCGCACCCCGGCCAGACCGCATCCACGCCCGCCTCACGCGCCCCGGTAACTGCCTCAACAACCTGAGCCTCCTCTCCCCGCCACAGGATTCCAACCGG
This sequence comes from Anaerolinea sp., assembly GCA_020723805.1. GTDB lineage: Bacteria > Chloroflexota > Anaerolineae > Anaerolineales > Villigracilaceae > Defluviilinea. The sequence continues at coordinate 122,520 of DYID01000004.1, forward strand.
GTCAATATTTCCGAACAGCAGCGTGCTTTGTACTGCCTCCCGTGCAGACTTGATGCTCGTCATCTCATCCACCGAAACCGCCTCCGCGCCGGTCTGCGCCAGCAGAGACAACACCTTGTCCATCCGTCCACACACCGAGAGCACGCGCGGCTTGGGCAGTTTCTCGATCAAAACCCTCTCCGACGGGAACACGAACCCCTCATACACTGACGGTCCCACAAACCCCGCCGACCCGCCCATGTCGTGGATGGTGATAAAGTCCGCGCCGGCTTCGCGGTAGATTTTGCCAATCTCGGCGAGAAAAGAGGCAAGATGAAAGAGGGCATCCAAAACCATTTGCGGCTCTTTCCTCATTTCCTTCACCATGTTGGGAAGATTGCACAGATATAGAAGCAGTGTGTAAGGTCCGGGGAGCAATCCTGAAATCACAACCTCCCCGCCAATCTCTTCCTTCACCAGCCGTATCGCTTCACAAATCAGCGGAATCCTGCCCTTCCCCCAATTACCAGTTACCCATTTACCAATATCCTTTGTACTCTCGAACACCACCCTCTTCACCTGCGGAAACTGCAACCTGCCATCTTCATAGAAATTCAACTCCGCTCCCAGCGCCTCGGCAGGCGCGCATAAATCCAAAGGCAGCGTTGCGGACGGCATCCCTGTCAGTTTGAACGTGCTCGCCGCCGCACGCGCCATCTTCCGCGCATCGTGATGGACCTCGTGCAATTTCAACCCCTCGCGCTCCAACCCCTCCACTGAGATATGAATCAACCCGCTGAAAGCAGGGATCGTGTCAATCTTTTGACCCGACAACAGCGAGAGTATCCTATCACGCATCCAGTCACCAATCACTGTTCACTGATCACTGTTCACTTTCCACTTTCCACTCCTCACTTTTTCACCGCCCTCACAATCGCCGCGATATGCTCCGGCGTATTCCCGCAGCACCCGCCGACCACCTTCGCGCCCAGTTCGATGTACCTCAGTGAAAACCTCGCCATGTCTTCGGGGGTCATGTCATACACGCCCTGCTCGGTCTGGATGTCCATGTGCGGGACGCCGGCGTTCGGCTTCACCCACAGCGGAACGTTCGGCGCGGTCGCCGCGTATTCCTTCACCACCGCTTCCATGTTTTCCAGCGTGGTTCCGCAGTTTGCACCGACCATTGCCGCGCCCATCTCCGAATACCTCTTGATGACATCCTTCGGCTTGACACCCATCATCGTGCGTGTGCCGCGGTCATAACTGAACGAGACCACGATGGGCAAATCGGTGACGGAGCGTGCGCCCTCGAACGCCGCAGTCGCCTCCTCGAACGCAAACATCGTCTCGATGAGCAGTAAATCCACGCCGCCTTCGGCGAGCGCCTTTGCCTGCTCCGCAAACGTCGCTTTTACCTCCTCCGCCTCCAGCGGACCGTAGGGTTTGATCAAAGCGCCGACCGGTCCCATCGAACCGGCGACCAGCACATCGGTCCGTTTGGAAGCGGCTTTGCGGGCAATCTCCGCCGCGCGGATGTTCACTTCCGGGGCGCGTTCCTGATATTTCGAGTCTTTCATTCTCAGGCGCGTCCCGCCGAAGGTACAGGTCAGAATGATGTCCGACCCCGCTTCGACGAAGGACGAGGCGAGTTTGAAAATGATATCGGGATCGTCAATGATGAGGTCTTCCGGTGGCTTGCCGGGCTTGAGACCCATCTTCTGCAAATTCGAGCCCGTTGCCCCATCCGCAACGAGAATTTCCCCGCTGTTCAGTCGTTCGAGAAATTTGTTCATGGTTCTCCTTACCTATCCCCTGCGCCCCTTCCCTCCCAGGGAGGGGGATGGGGGTTAGGTCATTTCATAAAATTCTTCGCCATCGGATCCGCCTTGCGGTGCGGAATCAGATGCGCAATATGCGGAAACGGCTCGCTCATGTGCGGGAAACTCGTGGCGAGCATGAACTGATTTTGAAACTCCGGGTCGGTTGGCAGTTCGAAGCGTTCCACCTTGCGCGTCACGTTGTCAATTTCGTTGCGCTTCTCGATGTTCAAAAGCGCAATCCGCGCACCGTCGCCTGCCGCGTTGCCCACTGCGTACACATTCTCCAGCGGGCAGTCGGGGATCAGCCCAATCAACATCGCCTTCTCTTTGTCAATGTAACTTCCGAACCCGCCCGCCAGGATGATTTTATCAGGGCTTTCCAAATTCATCCGCTTCAACAGCGTGCGCGCCGCCGTAAACAGCGCCGCCTTCGCCAGTTGGATTTGTCTCACGTCCTGTTGGGTAATGGGGATGTCGCGCCCGATGGACGTTTCCTCCGCCCAGGCAATGACATACTCCCAGCCCGACTCTCCCTCCCGCACACGCTTCGTACTTAACCCTTTCTTGAACCTGCCCCGAGAATCCACAATCTCCGCCCGGAACAATTCTGCCACCGCGTCAATGATGGCGGAACCGCAGATGCCCTTTGCCTTGCCCGTGTTCCACTCCTCCTCGCCGACGATTTTATATTTCGGCTCGAGGGTCCTTTCATCTATATGCACTCTTTCGATGGCGCCGGGCGCGGCGCGCATTCCATACTCCACGTGCGCCCCTTCCAGCGCGGGACCCGTCGGCGTGGACGTGCAAACCAGCCGCCGGCGGTTGCCCAGCACCAGTTCCGCGTTCGTTCCCACGTCAATCAACAACCAGTTTTCATCCTGCTTGTGCGGCTCCTCTGCCAGAATCATCGCGCTCGTATCCGCGCCGACAAACGACGCAATCGTCGGCAGGACATGCACATTCCCCGACGGGTTGATGTGGATGCCCAACTCCCGCGCCTTCACATCCAGCGACTCATGGATGGCAGGCACGAAAGGCGCCAGCCCCAAGTCCTTTGGCGGCAGGTTCAACACGAGGTGGTGCATGGTGGAGTTGCCGACCAGGACCATCTCCAAAATATCATCTACAGTTATCTCCGCTGGTTGAGTAGGTCGAGCGTTCTTCTCGACCGTATCGAAACCAGCAGTTTCATGTATTTTTTCATTTGCCGTCTTCACCGCCTGCTTCAACAATTTGTTCAGTGTGGCGATGATTGCCTTGTGCAGTTTCTCCAGCCCGTCGGGATGTTCGATGGTGTACTGAATCCGCGACATGACATCCTCGCCGTACACAATCTGCGGATTCATCTCCGATTCCGCCGCCAGCAGTTCGCCTGTCCGCAGGTTGCACAGATAGAGCGCCACCGTTGTGGAGCCGATGTCCACCGCCGCGCCGTAACTATCCTCCACATACCCCGGCTGGACTTGAATCACCTCGCGGTCGTTCCACACCGAAACTGTGACCTGCCATTTTGCCTCGCGCAGGGTTTTCGAGAGTGTGCGCAGACACTGGTAATCAATCTTCAACTCGTGCCAGCGCGGAAGTTTCTCCTCCGTCCCGCGCACCAGCGCCATCGAAGTTTCCAAGCCCTTCGCCAGCCGCTCCCAATCCGCAATCGGGCGTTCCAGCGTGGGCGGGCTCATCGAAACGAGATACTTCCGAATCGCCGGCTTGACTTCGATTTTCCTTTCCCGTGCAGTTTTCCGCACAATCTGCTTGTTACCGCGGCTCTCCTCCGGGACGTTGATCAGCACGTCGCCGCGAATTTTCGCCTGACACGAGAGGCGCACCTGACCGACTTCCCAGCCCTTATCTTTCAGCAGTTTTGGTCGGCGCTTGAAGTAATTGGCTTCTTCGGTGGAAACAGGGGAGAGGTGCTCGCGTTTCGAGTCAATGTTGTACTTCTCGAAGCGTCCCTCTTCGATTAAGACCAGGCACTTGCCGCAGGTGGCGTTCTCGGCGCAAATGGACTCGATTTCCACCCCCAACTCGCGCGCCGCCGTGCGGACGGAGACGCCTTCCTCCACTTGTCCGCGCCGGCCCGATGGCTGCAGGATGATGGTATGTTTCTTGGTCATTGATTTTCACTGCTCACTAATAACTGCTCACTGCTCACTGGTAACTGATCACTGATAACTGGTAACTGCCTACTTCCCGTTTCGGCGTGGAATCTCTATTTTTGCCGCCTCCGCTTCCAGTTCAGAAAGAAGCGTCTGCGCCACTTCTTCGGGCGTGCCGTCGCGTTCGGTCCAATCCCCGCGTTTGTATTGCGCGGCGTAAGCGGAGGTCGAGGTCAATCCCTCCACCATGGCATAGGCGTCTATCTTATCCTGAACTTTTTGCGAGAGTTGTTGTTTGATGGTGCGCCCCTCGCCTTCGACGACAAACGATTGCGGGATGTGCTTCCAATACGTGATGCGGTAACGAGCCATAATGACCTTTGTCTGGGTGGGTTGGTGAAGAATTTTACGGGGGTTTGAGTGCGGGGTCAATGCACATATTGACTTGCTGTTGGCAACGGCGGGAAAATGATTTCCATAAACTCTCAAACAGCAGTACAATCGCCTCATTCATGTCAAACCTGCGAGGAAAGAATGTACACAACCGAAGGAAAGAAAATTGTCTCCACCGAGAAAGCCCCCAAAGCCATCGGTCCCTATTCGCAAGCCATCCGCACCGAAAGCCTCGTCTTTACCGCCGGGCAGATCGGTTTGAACCCCGCCACCATGGAACTTGTGGAAGGCGGTGTGACAGCCCAAACCCGTCAGGCGTTGACCAACCTCAAGCATGTTCTCGAAGCCGCCGACTCGGGCTTGAACTTCGTCGTCAAAACCACCGTCTTTTTGCAGAGCATGGACGATTTTGCCGCCATGAACGCCGTCTATGCCGAGTTCTTCCCGGAGAACCCGCCGGCGCGTTCCACTGTGGCGGTGGCGGCTTTGCCCAAAGGCGCATTGGTCGAAATCGAGTGCGTGGCGCTTCTTTCTCCCATTCACGGTGACTAATCCTCCAGCCGCTGGTGGCGCTTGTTCGAAAAGTCACCCCGGCGGCTGGTGGTAAAATTGGCGTCCGCAACCGCGTGGGGCATGAAACGTTGTGCGCCATCCGCCTGCAAACTGCGATGACCAAAGTATCCATTATCGTTCCCTGCTACAACGAGCAAGCCACCATCCGTCTGTTGTTGGATGCAGTTCGGCGGCAGACCTTTCCGCTCGCCGAAATGGAAGTCGTCATTGCCGACGGCATGTCCACCGACGGCACACGGGAAGCGATTGCCGCTTTTCAACGGGACTTCCCCGACCTCGTTCTGCGCGTGGTGGACAATCCGCTTCGGACCATTCCCTCGGGCTTGAATCGCGCCATTGAGGCTTCTCGCGGCTCGATCCTGATCCGCCTCGACGCGCACTCCAAGCCCTACCCCGATTACGTGGAGCGGTGTGTGCAGGCGCTGGAAGAGGGGCGCGGCGACAACGTGGGCGGCGTGTGGGAAATTCAACCCGCCGCCGGCACGTGGATTGCCAAATCCATTGCGGCGGCGGCATCCCATCCGCTGGCGGTGGGCGATGCCCTCTACCGCCATGCCCGTCATGCCGCGGTTGTGGATACTGTGCCATTCGGCTCATTCAAGCGCGAACTGCTCGAACGCATCGGCGGCTTCGATGAAACCTTGCTTACGAATGAAGACTACGAGTTCAATGCACGCATCCGCAAGGCGGGTGGTAGAATTTGGCTCGACCCATCCATACGCTCGGTCTATTTTGCACGCGCCACCCTGAAGGAACTGGCGCGTCAATACTGGCGTTATGGATATTGGAAATGGCGCATGCTTCGACGCTATCCCGACACCCTTCGATGGAGGCAGGCTCTGCCTCCGTTGTTTGTCTCCAGCCTGATGGCGCTGGCGGTTTTTTCCATCTTTATCCCGTTTTTACGAGCCGCGCTGGCGGCGGAACTGCTGGCATATTTTACGGTCATGATCATCGCAGGGGTACATGCGGCTGTGCGGCGGAAGAGCCTGTATTTACTCCTTGGCTTGCCCCTCGTCATTCCTGTCATGCACCTTTCATGGGGAAGCGGTTTTTTGTGGAGTATCCTTAGGTCAGGTATGAAGCGGAATGGCTGAAAACGTTCGAACCACCCCCTTGCGTCTGCGCCCCAACGAGCATCGCATGATTCTCTTCATCGGCGATCTCGTCATGGGGTTTATTTCGGTCTTTGCCGCCATCGAAACGTGGAAAAGATACAACATCGCTGTTGAAGTTGCCAGGCTGGTCGAACGCGGCATTGCACTGCGGCGGGCTCAGCAACTCGTCGAAGAATTCTTTGTCATCAATGTCCCTTTTTGGTTTTACCTTTTGCCCATTGCCTGGACCATCCTGCTCGTCGAATTATATGAGCCGCATATTGCCGGCAGCACCCGCAAGACCCTGCGCGGCATTGCCGTTGCCGCACTCCTCGGCCTGATTGCCTTCTCCCTGCTCTTCGTCACCCGGCAGGATACCAACCTGCCGCGCGTCGGCGTCGGCGCCTTCCTCATCTACGCCTCCCTCCTGACCCTGATTTGGCGTTTGGTCTTCATCCGCATCTACAAACGGACCGGTCAAATGCGCCGCATCCTCATCGTTGGCGCAGGCAAGGCGGGGCAGACCCTTGCCGAACTTTACAACACCCTCGAGCCGCACTCCTTCAACATCATTGGCTTTGTGGATGACGACACCAGCAAAGTGGGCGAAATCTTCCACGATATTCCCGTGCTCGGCACCAGCGAACATCTGCTTGAATTAATCGAGGACAACCGCATCTCCGACATCGTCGTTGCCATCAACGGCGAAATCCGCGGCAAGACCTTTCAAATCATTTTGGATGCCCAGGAACGAGGCGTGGACGTGACCCGCATGCCCATCCTCTACGAGGAAATGACCGGGCGCGTGCCCATCCACCACCTCGAATCGGACTGGATCATCCGCTCCTTCGTGGACGGACTGCCCACCAGCGGCTTTTACGAACTCTTCAAACGCCTGATGGATATTGCCGGCGCTCTGGCGGGACTCTTCATTTTGGCGGCGGCATTTCCCTTCATCGCCCTCGCCATTTACATTGACTCCGGTCTCCCCATCTTCTATTCCCAACCCCGCCTCGGGCGTGGACGCAAGGTCTTCACCATTTACAAATTCCGCAGTATGCGCCGCAAAAACGACATGCCCAACGATGTGCGCGTCACCACCGAAAACGATCCGCGTGTGACCCGCGTGGGCAAATTCCTGCGCAAGACCCGCCTCGACGAACTGCCCCAGTTTTGGAACGTCCTGCGCGGTGACATGAGTCTGGTCGGTCCGCGCGCCGAAGTCCCCCGCCTGGTGGAGGAATACCAAAAACAGATTCCGTTTTACCGTGCCCGCCTGCTGGTCAAGCCGGGGTTGACCGGTTGGGCGCAGATCAACTACGGTTACGTGGCTACCGTCGAAGAAACATCCATCAAACTGGAATACGACCTGTACTACATCAAACACCGCACCCTCGCCATGGACTTCCAAATCATCCTGCGCACCATCGGCACGGTCTTCCGCCGCACCGGGCGCTGACGCCTTTCTCCTTTGCTCATGACCCGTCCCCGCTCCCACATTCGCAACCGCTTTGTCTTCATCGGCGACATCGCTCTCATCGTTGTCTCGGCGTTAGGCAGTTTTGCCCTTCGGCTGGATACCGGCGAACTGCAGTTTTACTTTCCCGCCGCCTTGCTGATGTGTGCTGTGGCGCTGGCGGTCAAAATCCCCACCTACTTCTTCTTCGGTCTCTACCGCCGTTTGTGGATGTACGCCAGCACAGGCGAACTGCGTTTGATTACCGCCGCCGTCACCACCGCATCCGTCCTGACCTCCGGCGTAATGCTCCTGCTCATCGGCGCGGGCATGGTTCAGCCTGGCATGCCCCGCTCTGCCCTGGGCATTGACTGGCTGCTCTCCCTCATCCTGATTGGCGGCTCGCGCTTTGCCCTGCGCATCCTTGCTGAACAGTCCACCCTCGTGCGTTCCGGCGGAAAATCCAAACGCGCCCTCATCATCGGCGCCGGCGACGCCGGCGCGCTGGTGGTGCGCGAACTGCAAAAAACATCCCAACTCAACCTAACTCCTGTCGGCTTCCTCGATGACGACCCCGCCAAACAGCGGCACGTCATCCACGGCGTCACCGTCATCGGCACAGTTGCAGACCTGCCCGCTGCCATCGAACAACACGGCATAGACGAAGTCATCATCGCCATCCCCTCCGCGCCCGGACAATTGGTGCGCATGGTCAACGATGTCTGCCGGCTGAAGGGCATCCCCTCCCGCACCATGCCCGGTATCTACGAACTCATCGGCGGTAAAGTCAGCGTCTCCCGCCTGCGCGAAGTGGACATCACCGACCTCCTGCGCCGCGAACCGGTCCGCGTCAATGACGAGGCGGTCGGTGCCGCGCTCGAAGGCAAACGGGTCCTCGTCACCGGCGCGGGCGGCTCCATCGGGCGCGAACTCTGCCGGCAAATCGCCCGCCGCAATCCAGCCGAACTTGTTTTACTCGGTCACGGCGAAAACAGCATCTTCGAAATCCTGCTCGAACTGCAAAACGACTATCCCAGCCTCCCGCTGCATCCCGTCATTGCCGACGTCCGCAACGCCGAACGCCTCAACCGCATCTTCACTGAGCGCCAGCCTCAAATCGTCTTCCATGCCGCTGCGCACAAGCACGTCCCCCTCATGGAAATCAACGTGACCGAAGCCGTCACCAACAACGTCCTCGGCACGCAGGTCCTCGTGCAAACCGCACTGGCGCATCAGACCGAACGCTTCGTCCTCATCTCCACCGACAAAGCCGTGCGTCCCTCTTCCGTCTATGGCGCAACCAAACGCCTCGCCGAACTCATCGTCCTCGACGCCGCCCGCACCTCCCGCCGCGCCTTCACCGTCGTCCGCTTTGGCAATGTGCTCGGCTCGCGCGGCTCCATCATTCCCATCTTCAAACAGCAAATCGCCAACGGCGGACCCGTCACCATCACCCACCCCGACATGTACCGCTACTTCATGACCATCCCCGAAGCGGTCTATCTTGTCCTGCAAGCCGCCTCCATGGAAAACGGCGGCGAGACCTTCGTCCTCAACATGGGCGAGCCCGTCCGCATCCTCGACCTTGCCGAAGACCTCATCCGCCTCTCCGGGCTCGAACCTCACCGCGACATCGAAATCACCTACACCGGCATCCGCCCCGGCGAAAAACTGACCGAAGAACTTTGGGATGAAGGGACTCCCCTCGCGCCGACCCTCCACCCCGACATCTTCCGCCTCGAAGACAACGCTTCTTTCTCGACCCTCAACCTGTCTCACGCCATCGAGTCTCTCTCCCGCCTCTGCCGCGCCAACGATACCGAGGCTCTGGTTGAACTCCTGGACGAACTCATCCCGAACTCCTCCATCCGCCGTGCATCCGAGTCAAACGTCAAAAGTCAAACGTCATTGTTGACTTTCGACCTTTGACTTGCGACTTTCAACTTTCATGATCGTTTCTCTCTCCGACTGGAATCGTTTCCTCCTCTCGCATCATCCCAACGCCCACCTCCTGCAAACCGGCGAGTGGGGTGAGTTGAAGTCCGCGTTCGGGTGGAAGCCGGTACGAATTATCAATGAAGAGGCAGGCGTGCAAATCCTCTTTCGCAGGCTGCCCCTAGGCTTTACCATCGGCTATATTCCAAAAGCAATCATCAATAATCAGTTCCTCAGTGAACAGTTTTGGAATGAGATCAACGCTGTCTGCAAATCTCATCGCGCCATCTTTCTTAAACTCGAACCCGACCAGTGGGAGAACGAAACGCCAATTACCAATTACCAATTACTACTCTCCCCTCACAACATCCAGCCTCCCCGCACCCTCATCGTGGATTTGCGTGACAGCGAGGAGGAAATCCTTGCCCGCATGAAGCAGAAGACGCGTTACAACATCCGCCTCGCCGAAAAGAAAGGCGTGACCGTGCGCGCCTGGGACGACATCGCCTCCTTCCACAAAATGATGCTCGTCACCGGCGGGCGGGATGGGTTTGGAGTCCATTCGCTGGAATACTATCGCCGCGCCTACGAGTTGTTCCATCCAAAGGGCATGTGTGAATTGCTGGTTGCCGAATACGCGGGCAAACCCCTTGCCGCCCTGTTCGTTGCCCGTCACGGAAATCGCGCCTATTATCTCTACGGCGCCTCCACCGATGAGGAACGCAACCGCATGCCGACTTACCTCCTGCAGTGGGAAGCCATGAAATGGGCAAAAGCGCGCGGCTGTGAAGAGTACGACCTGTGGGGCGTCCCGGACGAGGACGAAGCGACCCTCGAAGCCAGTTTCGAGACCCGCCGCGACGGCTTGTGGGGCGTCTATCGCTTCAAACGCGGCTTCGGAGGTCAACTCAAACGCGCCGCGCAGGCGATGGACAAAGTGTACAATCCATTGTTGTATCGGGCGTATCTAAAATTCATCGGGAATAGAGAGTAGAAAGTGGAAAGCAGTAACTGGAATTCGATCATCTCGAAACTGCCGAATCCACACTTCCTCCAAACCTACGAATGGGGGCAGGTGAAGGCGAAGTATGGGTGGGAGCCGTTGTATGCAGTGTGGGATGCGGATGGGAAGTGGAAAGTGGAAAGTACCCCACATCTACTTTCCACTTTCCATTCACCAATCGCCGCCGCTCTCCTCCTCAAACGCCAAATCCTCCGCAGCGGCTTCGCAGCGCGATTGTCCATTCTCTATTCGCCGAAGGGTCCCTTGCTCGATTGGACGAACGAAGTGCTTCGCAATCGGGTTTTGAACGATCTACAATCCTTCGCAAAAAAGCAGGGCGCGATCTTCCTCAAAATGGACCCCGATGTGGTGCTGGGAACGGGAGTCCCCGGCAGCGGGGAGGAGGCTCAGGATTCCAGCGGGCAGGCTCTCGTCGCGGAGTTGAAGCGCCGGGGGTGGGAATATTCCTCGGATCAGATCCAATTCCGAAATACCGTCCTCATTGACCTGGCTCCATCGGAAGAAGAACTGCTTGCCCGTATGAAGCAGAAGACGCGGTACAACATCCGCCTCGCCGAAAAGAAGGGTGTGTCTCTGCGTGTAGGCACGAAAGAGGATTTGGGGATGCTGTATCGAATGTACGCTGAAACCTCGGTGCGAGATGGGTTTGTCATCCGTGACGAAGGATATTACCAAACGGTTTGGGAAACCTTCCTGGCGAATCAATCACCAATTCTCAATTACCAATTACCAACCGCCGAGCCTCTCATTGCCGAAGTCAACCACGAACCCGTTGCCGCCATCTTCGTTTTCTATTTCGCCGGGCGCGCCTATTACGTCTATGGCATGTCGCGGGAGGCGCATCGTGAAAAGATGCCGAATTATCTCCTGCAGTGGGAAGCGATAAAACGCGCCAAAGCAAAAGGCTGTACGGTGTATGACTTGTGGGGCGCGCCGGAGGTCTTCGATGAAAGCGACCCGATGTGGGGCGTCTATCGCTTCAAGGAGGGATTGGGCGGGAGGGTCGTGCGCACGCTCGGCGCTTGGGACTTTGCCCCCAGCCCGCTTTGGTATAAGATGTATTCGGAAATCATCCCGCGCGTGCTGGATTTGATGCGGGCGCGGGGAAAAGCCAGAACAAAACAAAGCGTAGGTGCGTAAGGTAATTGGTAAATGGTAATTACCAATTACCATTTACCAACTGGAAAGGAACACTATGAACGAAGTTTCTCGTTTGCATTTTGCCCATCTTCCCACCCCCATCGAAGAACTCCCGCGTCTTTCCGACCATTTGGCTGGTCCGCGAATCCTCGTCAAGCGCGACGACCAGACCGGTCTCGCCTTTGGCGGCAACAAGACCCGCAAACTGGAATTTCTCGTCGCCGAAGCGCTGGAGCAGGGCGCACGGACGCTCATCTCCGGCGGCGCGATACAGTCCAATCACTGCCGTCAGACTGCCGCCGCAGCAGCGCGGTTTGGCTTGGAGTGTATTCTGGTTTTGACCGGGGAAATGCCCGCACAGCCCTCCGCCAATTTACTGCTCGATGAACTGTTCGGCGCGAAGATTGTCCATGTGCCAGACCGCAAGGACCGCGACCGCATTTTGCAGGAGACCTTCGATGCCGCCGCTGCCGAGGGCAGGAAGCCCTACCTCGTCCCTTATGGCGGCTCGAGCCCCACGGGCGCGTTGGGATACGCCTTTGCGATGGAAGAATTCATGAGGCAGAACGTTCACGCGGATTGGATCGTCTTCGGCACATCGTCAGGCGGGACTCACGCCGGGCTGGTGTTGGGTCAGCGCGTGTTTGGTTTCAAAGGCAAAGTATTGGGTATCAGCATTGACGAGTCGGAGGAGTGGTTGAAGACCCATGTCTCCAAACTGGCATCGGAGGCGAGTGAAAGGCTGGGGGAGCGGATCGAGTTCACCCCGGCTGAGGTGTTGGCAAATGCCGATTACTGCAAAGCAGGCTACGGCGTGTTGACCGACGCGGAGCGCGAAGCGGTCAAGTTGTTTGCCAGGTACGAGGGGCTTCTGCTAGACCCCGTCTATACGGGACGCGCCGCAGCAGGGATGATTGACCTCATCCGCAAGGGATTTTTCAGGAAGGATGAAACCGTGCTGTTCTGGCACACCGGCGGACAGCCGGCGCTGTTTGCGGATAAATACGTGAATGAGATCTAAAAGTGATTTCCAAATCTGCTATACTTAAAGCATAGGAAAGCAGGCAAATATGATTTACCAGTTCAAGCAAAGTGAACTTCCCAAAAAATTATGGAATTTGATTGATGCCGCATTGCGCGGTGAGCCGGTGTTTATCGAACGTGACGATAAGGCATTGATCCAGTTGATTCCGCTTAAACAAATGTTCCGCCCGCGCAAAGCAGGGAGCGCCAAAGGCATGGTCCACATGTCGGATGACTTCGATGCGCCGTTGACCGATTTTGCCGAATACATGCCATGAATATCCTGCTTGACACACATGCCTTTCTCTGGTTTGTGGATGACGATTCGCGCTTGAGCCAGCCAGCGCGGGTTCTGATCGAGTCAAACGATGTTCAGCCTTTTATCAGCATGGCGAGTCTGTGGGAAATGGCAATCAAGATCAGCCTTGGGAAGTTAGTGTTGACAGAACCATACGAAAAATTCATTCCTCAACAATTGGCTATGAATGGTATTGGGGTTCTGAACCTTTCCATGGAACACGCCGCGGCAATTGCCACCCTGCCGTTTCACCACCATGACCCGTTCGATCGGTTGATTGCGGTTCAAGCGAGTATCGAGAAAATGACTTTGGTAAGCGCAGACCCGGTCTTCGACGCCTATGAAATCAAACGGCTCTGGTGATTGGAAAATGCAAAAGCAAATGGGATAGACCGTCCCGAAGGTTCAAAACCTTCGGGACGTTGTTTTATCCCACTGAAACGCCGATCAACTTGCCCACGCCATAGGTCAGCGCCGCGGCTGCCATGCCAACCAGCACCTGACGAGTGCCGGAGAACCAGATGCTCTTGCCCGTCATCAGGGTGATTGCCGCGCCGATGATGAACAAGCCCACCGCGCTGACAGCAAGACTCAAGCCGATTGCCAGCGTGCCGCTCCAGAAAAGATAGGGGAGCATGGGGAACATGGCTCCAAATGCAAACAAGAAGAAGGATGTAAATGCGGCTTCATAGGCTGAACCGCCGAGTTCTTCGGGGTCAATGCCCAATTCTTCACGGGCGAGCGTGTCGAGGATGCTGCCCTTGTCTGCCATCATGTGCGCGGCGAGTTCCCTGGCGCGATCTTCGGGCAAACCTTTGGACTGGTAGATGAGCGCCAGTTCCTCCTGCTCTTCTTCGGGGCTTTCTGCGATCTCCTCTGCTTCGATCTTAATCTGGTGTTCGTAGAGTTCGCGTGAACTCTGCACGGACAGCCATTCGCCGAGCGCCATGGAGCCTGCGCCCGCAAGAACGCCCGCCAGACCTGCAATCAAAATATCAGGGCGTGAGTTGGTCGCGCCTGCCACGCCCATTGTGAGGCTCAATATCGAGACCAGTCCGTCGTTTGCGCCGAGGACCGCCGCACGCAGAGCGTTCCCGCCGCTGGCTTTGTGACGTCCCTCGAGTTGGGCGACGGTCACACCGGGCAACCCGCCTGTGGAATGGGACGCCATGGCAAGCAAACGCGCATGGGATTTTTCCTCGAGCGAAAATTCCTTCGCTTCTTCATCGGGCTGACCGTCGTATGCCTGGCTGTCGGCTTTTTCGTTGCTGGCAATGGTGGGCAGTACAAATTGCGGACCGAAGCGCTTCGCCAGCCAGATCATCGCGGCGGTACGCCAGGTCGGTTTGCGCGGCGGAAGCGTGACCTTGAGGTCGGTTAGTTTCTTCTCCCAGGCGGCGGCGTGTTTCTCCTCGCTTGCCGCCAGCTTGAGATAGACTTCCTTCATCTGCGGCTGTGCTTCGGTTTCAGCCAGTACCCGGTACAATGCCGCCCCGTCAATTTCCTTTTGCCGATTGGCAAGATAGCGTTCGATGTCGCTTTGACTGGACATGGTCACTCTCGTAACATAAATGTCATTGCGAGGGTTGATGGTCGAGTAGGCTCATGGCGTATCGAGACCATCAAACTCGAAGCAATCTCCTGATTCGCAGGGGATTGCTTCGTCGTGGCGCAAGACGCCACTCCTCGCAATGACATGGTTGTTTATTTCAGCGCGTTCCAACCAGCGTACTTTGCCGTATCGCCCAATTCCGCTTCGATGCGGAGCAGTTGATTGTACTTCGCCACGCGGTCGGAGCGGGCAGGAGCGCCGGTCTTGATCTGACCGGTGTTCAGCGCCACTGCCAGGTCGGCGATGGTCGCGTCTTCGGTCTCGCCGGAGCGGTGCGAAACCACCGTCCGCCAGCCGGCGCGGTGACAGAGTTCCACGGCTTCGATGGTCTCGGTGACGGAACCGATCTGGTTGAGCTTGACCAGCAGGGCGTTGCAGGTCTTGTCCTGGATGCCGCGTCTGACACGTTCCGGGTTGGTCACCAGCAGGTCGTCGCCCACGATTTGAATCCTGTCGCCCAGTTCGCGGTTGAGCAGCTTCCACGATTCCCAATCGTCCTGCGCGAGACCGTCTTCGAGGGAAACGATGGGATAGTCGGTGACCCATTTCTTCCAAAATTCCACCATCTGCTCGCCGGTCAGTTTCTTGCCCTCTTTGCGCAGGTTGTAGAGTTTGGTCTCTTCCTCGAAGAGTTCCGAAGCGGCAGGATCGAGCGCAATGGCAACGTCCTTGCCGCGCCCGGCTTGGAAGCCTGCCTTTTCGATGGCGGCGAGGATGACCTCGATGGCTTCGTTGTTGGCTTTCAGCGCGGGAGCGTAACCGCCCTCGTCGCCGACGAGCGTGGCGTAGCCTTTTTCCTTCAGCACCGATTTCAGCGCGTGATAAATTTCCACGCCCCAGCGCAGACCTTCCGCAAAGGTCGGCGCACCGAACGGCATGACCATGAACTCCTGCATGTCGGTGGACTGCCACGCCGTATGCGCCCCGCCGTTCAGGATGTTCATCATCGGCACGGGCAGGACGTGCGCGTACACGCCGCCGAGGTAGCGGTACAGCGGCAAACCCAGCGAGTTCGCCGCGGCTTTGGCAACCGCCATGCTCACGCCCAAAATGGCGTTTGCGCCGAGTTTGGATTTATTCGGCGTGCCGTCCAGTTCGAGCAGAACGGCGTCAATCGCCTTTTGCTCCGCCGCGTCCCAGCCGAAGAGCGCGTCTGCAATCACGCCGTTGACGTTTGCCACTGCCTGCGAGACGCCCTTACCGAGATAGCGCTTCTTGTCGCCGTCGCGCAGTTCGAGCGCCTCATGTACGCCTGTGGATGCGCCCGACGGAACCGCCGCGCGCCCCCATGAACCGTCTGCCAGCGTCACTTCCACCTCGACCGTCGGGTTGCCGCGCGAGTCGAGGATTTCGAGGGCTGAAATTCCTTCGATGATTGTGTCCATTGTGTTCTCCAGATGCAATTGGGATGTTCAAGCGCACCGATGCGATGCGCCGATTTGTTCATGACGCCGGCAAGTATAACCCACTTCCCGGCGGGACCTCACGCCGGCGCGCCGCCTCCTTCCCCGCCTCAGCCTGGTTCGCCTCCCTCCCGCTTTTTCTACTCCCTACTTTCCACTTTCCACTCTCTCTCTACGGCACCGGCAGTCCCTCGCACAACACCCGATACGCCTCGCCGCTGAACAGGTTGCTCCACTGCGCCTGCGAAAGATTTGTCGTCAACCGCGAACACGCCGCGGCGGTCAAATCCTGCGAAGCGATGACGGGAATGGATGCCGTATCCCAAAACTGGACGACCCGCTGCGCCGCCGTCGCCATCATGCTGCCATCGGCGGAAAAGGAAAGACCGCTCACATCCCCCGCCAGCGATACACGCGAGGTCTCCTGCATTGTGAACGGCTCGAGCAGGAACACACTGTTACGCGACCCGACCGCCAGCGCATCGCCTGACGGGTTGAACGCCAGCGCACTGACGAATTCCTTGCGGAGTTCGCCCATCTCTCGAAAGGTTTGTCCTTCCACCTCCCACACTTGCACCAGTCCCGCCGAGTTGCTCGCAGCAAACAGCGAACCGTCTCCGCTGAAGGCAAGCACCGATTGACTGCCCGGCGCTTCGAGCTCCGCAATCAGGCTGCCATCCGTCTCCATCATGTGGATTTTGTCCGTCATCCCCAGCGCAATGTAGTTGGGACCTGCCGCCACCGCCACAACGCCTGAGCCATTCGCCGCCAGATCCGCCGTCTTGCGGAAGGATGCCAGGCTCCACAACTCCACAGCGCCGCTCTCATTGGAAACAATGAGATGCGTGCTGTCGGGCGTGAACGCGATGTGATGCGTCAACGCCGTTTGGAAGAGCGTGCGAGGCTGGCGGCTCTGCAGGTTATAGACGAGCACCTGCCCGTTGGAAGTGGTCATACCCAGCCAGACCGAATCCGGGCTGAAGAGCAGTTCGGTCACGTCGCCGTTGAGGGTCAGAAGGGATGGGTCGAGCGTACCAGCCGTCAGCGTGGAGAGACGCGAGGTCTTCAGCAGCCAGACCCCAGGTCCGCTGGAGGCGGCGATCCATTCCCCGGAGGGGCTGAAGCGCACATCCCCTGCCGGGTCAGTAAATTGAAAATAGTTTACAGGGGCTGGCAGGGAGGAAATATCCCACAAATTGATTTCGCCGCTGGCGTCGCCTGCCATCAGACGCGTCCCATCGGCATTGAACCCGATGGCGTTCCCCGTTCCCTCGAGCGGGATTTCGAAGACCTCGGTGCCGGTGGATGCGTTCCACACGCGCACAGTGCGGTCGGCGCCGGTGGTGGCAAGCCATTGACCGCTGGCGCTGATTTCCACGGCATTGATTTGTCCATCCTGCGCCATGCGCAATCGTTCATCGCCGTTGAGCGTATTCCACAGGCGGATGCGCCGGTCGGCGGAGACGGTGGCGAACCATGAACCGTCTTTGGGGTTGAAGGCAATATCGGTCACGCGGTCTTCGTGCAGGTGGCGGTAGAGTTCCCGCCAATCGCTGATTCGCATGGCGATGGCATAACCGTCTGCCCCGCCGCTGACGAGGTAGCGGCTGTCGGGGCTGAAGGCAAGGGCAAGCACTTCGCCCTTATGCTGCCCAAAGGAGAGGGGATCGCCGCCCGCGTTGATGTCCCATACGGTGACATTCCCGCTGACGGCGCCAGCCGCAATGTAACGCCCGTTGGGGCTGAACAAAGCCACACGCAGACGCCCAACCGCCTGCAGGTCGTATTTTCGTTTGCCGGTTTGCATCTCCACCAGCGTAATCCGCCCGTCGTCGAACGTCACCGCCACCTGATCGCCGCTGTTGCGGACGTCCAAATCGCGCACGATGCCTGCCGCTCGATCCTGATACGTGTACAGGACTTCCCCGTCTTCCATGCGGATGAATTGGACCAGCCCCGATTCGTCACCGGTGACGAGCAGTGTGCCGTCGGGACTGAAGACCGCATCATTCACCGACTTGGGGCTGGTGCGGCAAAACAGCAGTTCCCCATCCGACGCTTTCCACACGCAAGCGTTGCCGTCTGCCCCGGCGGTGACGTACACATCTCCCCGCGCATTGAACGACAACGTGTTGATGCTCCCCGTGCGCTGTGACTGACGGAGGGGGATGGGCAGGAGGCTGATGTTCTTGCGCAGAATCTCTTCGGCTTCTTCCGAGGGCGCCGTCGTCCACGAAGCGATTGCCAGCAGGGTGCTGGTATAGAGTTCGCCGGGCTGGGATTGATAAATTTGCGCCCGCGCCGCGCTCTGCTGCGCCACGGCAAAGCGGGCGCGTTCCTCGGCGCGTTTGCGTTCCGTCTCGGCAATGTTGCGTTGAATTTCCGCCTCCTCCTTTGCCGCCAGTGCCTCTTCCGCATTCCGAATAGCCAGCGCTTCATTTTCCTCTGCTTTTTGTCTTTGCTCGTTGGCGAGTTCGGCGTTCAGGTTTGCCCGCTGCTCGTTGAGAAGAGCAAGGCTGCGCTGATACAGGGCAAAGGTGGTCAACGCCGCCAGTACGACGATGACCCCCGCAACAACCGACCAGAAAACACGCCGGCGCTTGTCGTTTTTGAGGCTGTACTCCAGGAACATTTTCTGGAGGGGAATCAGTTTGGGTTCCTTGTCCTTGGCATCCTCCACCTCCTTCAGCACACGGCGCAATTCATTCCCATGCAGGAGCAGGCTGGCTTCCTTGCCGTGATGCCATTCCAGCGCCTTGCCCAGCAGACGGTTATGACGGGCGACCCACTCGAAATCGAGTTCCATCGCGTCGCGGAAGCGTTTCAGCCCTTCTTCGAGATTGTCCTCCTCGCGGATGTTGATCCAGTTGAAGCGGCGGATGGCTGGGTTCACATCCTTGGCGGGCGTATCGCGCAGGACGATGGGGATGATGCGTTTGTTGTATTTGGCGGCGTGGTTGACTTCGATGTTGCAGACTTCGGAGGCAGCCGAATCGGGGCTGAGGAAGAAGACAAAGGTATCCGACCCTTCGATGCCGCGTTTGATTTGGTCGAGCCAGTCGGTGGCGGGGGGGATGTCCTCCCAATCCACCCACACTTCGTAGCCCATCTTTTCGAAGGCAGGGACGAGGATGCGGGCGCGGTCCTTGTCTTTGCGGGAGTAAGACACGAAAATTTTGGCATTCATGGCTGCCTCTTCTCACTCTAAAATTTGCAGGCGCGTTCAATCGTATCCTGCCGCCGGCTTTTCATGCGCCTGATGAGAATTATTTTCTCACCTTACGCAATTTTCTCGTAGCGCGACATTCATGTCGCGGGAGTGTCCAATGTCGTGGGCTTAGCCACAGAGAGCGCAGAGATTTTGAGATTTTTCTCAGAGATCTCTGTGAGCTCTGTGGCAGAAAAATCTTTAGCCCATTCTTTTAGACGCTCTCCATGTCGCCTGAAAACACGCAATACCCTTCGGCAGGGTTTCGACAGGCTCAACCTGCCAGCTCAGGACAAGAATCTCGCGCTACCGTGTAAGGCGACTTATTTTCTCACCTTACGCAGTTCCTTCGTAGCGCGACATTTATGTCGCCCGAAAACGCGAGATGAATCTCGCGCTACCGCGTAACATCAGTTATTTTTACTGAGTTTATCCAAATTCTACCCGATAAAGGTTTCGCGTTACATGACGCCTTCATTTCCAAAATGTCTCACCCGGCATAAACCGCTGAAAGCAGGGGATAAAATCAGGCTTCCGAAATCTCACAGACTTCGGAAGCCTGATGGTCGTCAGCCATACAGTTCTTTTCTGAAGAACTCCGGCAGGGCAAACGCCGCCTTGTGAATTTCAGGGTTGAGGTACTGGTTCACGCCGGGCGGATAGGGCGTCTTTAAGCCGTTTTCCCAGGGCGTATCTGAAACGTACATGAAGCCGATGCCGCCGCCGGGGTAGGTGGGGATGTTGGCGTAGTAATACGCCGGGTTTTTGACCAGCGCCTTCGCCGATTGGTAGATTTGCTTGATGAGGTCGGTATCGAAGAAGGGCTGTTCGCATTGCGTTGCCGCCGCGCCGCGGGGGGCGAGCGCCCGCACCATCAACTTGTAGAACTCATCCGAAAACAGCCGCTCCGCCATGCCGATGGGGTCGGTGGTGTCGGAGATGATTACGTCGAATTGGGCGGGATTTTCCTCGAGATAGCCAAAGGCGTCCCGAACGAGCAGTTTGGCGCGGGGATCAGACCAGGGGTCCCCGAAAGAGGCGGCGAAGTATTCGCGGGAAAGTTCCACCACGCGCCGGTCCAATTCGCAGACCACCGCCTCTTCCACAGATGGGTATCTCAACACCTGCTGCAGTGAGCCGCCGTCGCCGCCGCCGACAATCAGCACGCGTTTGGGCTGTCCCACCGCCAGCATCGGCACATGGACGATCATCTCGTGGTAGCCCATGTTGTCGCGCTCGGTCAGTTGAATGATGCCGTCGAGGATCATCGCTCTGCCGAAAAACTCAGTTTCAACGAGTTGAACGTGTTGGAACTGAGTCTGTTCATCGGCAAGGATTTGTTTGACGCGCAGTCCCTTGCGATAGTAGGGATGCAATTCTTCTGTAAACCAGATACTCATTCGATTTCCTTTTTTTGCCTTTGCCGAAAAAAAGGCGGTCACAGACCGCCTTTGAAAGTTTGCAGTGGGTTAGTGGGGCAATTCCTGTGTGCTGAACACGGGCGGATGCTCCAGCGTGTAAACGGTGGTCTCTTTCGCAATCGCCTCGCGAATGTGTTTGGGCGAGTTCATCAGCCCCAGCAGGGTCACGCCGTCGAACATCTTGAATTTGCCGTTGGTCTTTTCGGCGAGCAGTTTATCCACTTCCTCGGGAACGGGGCGGGTGTTGATGGGCGAATCGCTGGCAAGGATGAATCCCCACGGATGCCCAAGCATCGGCACATGGATGTGATACGAATGCGCGTACTTGAACACCGCCTTGAGCGTGGAAACGAGGCGGATGTGCATCGCCATCGAAGGCGGCGAGACGGGACCCGCCTGCAGGAGGAAGTACCCGCCGGGGCGGAGCGCCTTTTGCGCCTTGGCGAAATATTCTTTGGTGAACAACTTGAACGAGGGCCCATGCTCGATGGGGTCGGTGAGGTCGGAGATGATGACATCCCATTCGGCGGGGGTGGCATCCAGATAGGCAACCGCATCTTGAATCACCAGCTCCACGCGCGGATCGTCGAACGCGCCCTGGTGCATTTCGGGGAGGTGTTCCTTGCAGGCTTCCACTACTTCGCGGTCGAGGTCCACCATCACCACGCGCTCCATGTTCTTCCACTTGAGCAGTTCGCGGATGGTCGCGCCCTCGCCGCCGCCCAGCACCAGTCCGCGTTTCGGGTCGCCATGGTGGACGCAGGCAGGCTGTACCAGCGCCTCATGATACAAAAAGTCGTCCCCGGTGGAGGACTGCCAGATGCCGTCGAGAATCAACCCTTTGCCATACGTCCCGCAGTCCACGATCCACATTTCCTGATACTGGGTGTGCTTGTGCAAAATGACCTTATGCACCGCATGATTCAGGACATCATCGGGGGTTAAATAGTCGGAGATCCAATAAATGGGCGGTTTGGCTTGCGACATGCTCCCTCCTTGTTACATCGCGATGGGCATTTCGGTCTCCACCGACGCATCACGGTCAATCTTGCGCAGGGAAAAATCGTCCGCGCCAAACGCCTCCTTGATGCGCATCAGCAGGGGCATCATGTCCATGCCGATGGCGCAGGTGAAAATGTCAATGGCGCAATAGCCGTGTTCGGGCCAGGCATGCAGACTCGCATGCGACTCTGCGAGGAGCAAAAAACAGGTAAAGCCATGCGGGCTGAACTTGTAGAAGCCCTCGTCCACAACCGTCAAGCCGCTTTCACGCACGGCTTGCGCAAACAGCGAGTAGGACCGCTCGCTATCCAGGAGAATCTCCTGGTTGCAGTTGGAGAGATCGAAAATATAGTGCTCTCCCAGTTTCAAAGTCGCGTTCACTCACACCTCCGGTGTTAAAAAGATAAAGAACCCGCCCGAAAGCACGAACTTTTTACTTCAAAACGATCCGCAGGATGTTTGCCCTGTGTAACGAATGAAGCGCCTTCGAACAGACTCTGGTGGGGCATTTATACTACGTCCGGCCGGATTGTCAATCTTTGCAATGTCACGAATTTTGTCATGGTTTGCGCGCATGAGGCGGTCGCTGACGCCGGGCAGGTATTTTTGCAGCCCAGCGGCTATAATCTCACCGATGCTTTACTCCCTCTACCTCCACATTCCTTTTTGCACACACCGCTGCGCCTACTGCGACTTCAACACCTACGCCGGGCAGGAGACGATGATCCCCGCCTACGTGGACGCCCTCATCCGTGAAATTAACTTTATCCGCCGACAAATTACCAGCGACCAATTACCAGTTTCCACCCTCTTCTTCGGCGGCGGGACGCCCTCGCTTCTTTCCCCGCCTCAATTTGACTCCATCCTCTCGAGCATTCGCTCCGCCTTCGCCTTGACCCCCGACCCCGAAATCACCATCGAGGCGAACCCCGGCACGGTTACTTACGAAGACCTGCTGCGCTTACGTGAGATAGGCATCAACCGCATCTCCTTCGGCGTGCAATCTGCCAATCCCTTCGAACTGCGGATGCTCGAACGGACGCACACCTTCTTCGATGTCATCCAGGCAGTGACCTCTGCCCGCAAGGCGGGCTTCGGTAACCTCAACCTCGACCTCATCTACGGCTTGCCCGAACAAACCCTCGCCTCCTGGCGCACCACCGTCCGCCGCATCCTCGACCTGCACCCGGAGCACATCTCCGCCTATGCCTTGACCCTCGAACACGGCACGCCCTTCGGTCGCTGGGCATCGAAGGGACTGCTCCCCCTGCCCGACCCCGACCTCGCCGCCGAAATGTACGAATGGCTGGAGGAAACGCTGGAAGCGGAGGGGTATTTCCATTATGAAATTTCAAACTGGGCGAAGGACGAAAGTGGAAAGAAGAAAGATGAGCCGCGTGCCGAACCTTCATCCTTCAGCCTTCAGCCTTTATCCTTCCAGTGCCGTCACAACCTCCAATACTGGCGTTCCCTTCCTTATCTCGGCTTGGGCGCCGGCGCGCACGGATATGCCGGCGGCTACCGCTATTCCAACGTCCTGCGCATCAAAACCTACATCGAACGCCTCACCAATTACCAATTTACCAATTACCCATTTCCTCTTTCCCCCGCCGCCGTCAACCGCCACCGCCAAACGCTCGAAGACGACATGTCCGAGTACATGCTGAACAACCTCAGGCTGGTGGAGGCTGGGGTTGCCGAAGCAGATTTCAGGTCCAGGTTTGGACGCGGGCTTTTGGAGGTCTATGGCAGGGAGGTGGAGGAACTCCTCCGCAGCGGTCTGCTCGAACATCAGGAGGGGGTGTACCGTCTCACCCCGCGCGGACGCCTGCTCGGCAATCAGGTCTTTGTGCGGTTCGTCTGAGGGGGTGTTTTAAAAGTCCCTTATTTTGTATCATGTGCGTAGGATGCGCTCTCTTGCGCATCCGCAGGCGACGTTAGAGAACGTCGCTTACGCACAATATCAGTTTTCAGACACTCTCTGAGGGGGCAAGCCCTAATCCTGCGTTTATCGCGCTCCAACGAAAAATTAACAGTGGCGGCATATAAATTTTTGCTGGACATTCGACCAGCAGGCGGACTCTGACTGGTCAACGAAAAACTCACAACTTCAAATCAGGAGGTTTGCGTCTATGCTGCGCACTCGATTTGTTTTGCTCGTAACGTTGTTGTTCGGGTTGTTGTTCAACGCGGTAATGCCCGTCCATGCCCAGGAGGGGGGCGGGTTGACCATCAGCACCACCTACCCCAGCATGGTGGTGGGCATCGGCGAAACGGTCACCATCAGCATGGACATCCGCTCAGTCACGTCGCAGCGGGTGGACTTATCGGTCTCGAACCTGCCCGCCGATTGGACCGCTGAATTCCGCGGCGGCGGACGGGTCATCGGTTCGGTGTATGTGACGGAGGGCAACTCCTCCAAAGTGGAACTGCGCGTCACCACACCCAAGACGGTGGCGGCTGGGCGTTATTCGTTCAAAGTGGTTGCCCAGGGGCAAAACGGGCGCGCGGAGTTTCCGCTGGAATTTATCATCAAGGAAAAGGCTCCCGCCCGCCTGTCGTTCGAAACCGAGTTCCCCACCATTCGCGGCGGTTCGGAAGCCAACTTCAACTTCAGCGTAACCCTCAAGAACGAAGGCGATGACGACCTTACGGTCAGCCTGCTGGCAGACGCGCCGCGTGAACTTGCCGTCACGTTCAAATCGGCTGGCAAAGACATCACCAACCTTCCCACCGACGTGAAGGCTGGCAGTTCGGTGCGGATTGATATCACCGCTGCGCCGCTCACCTCCCTGGCGGTTGGGAAGTATCCCTTCACTGTTACTGCGCAAAGCGACACGATCACGACCTCCATCGAGTTGACCGCCGAGGTGGTCGGTCAGCCGCAGTTGAGCCTCACCACGCCGGACGGGCGTCTCTCCGGCACGGCGTATATCAACCGCGATAATCAAATCAAACTCGTCCTGCGCAATACCGGTAACTCCCCAGCCGCGGGCGTGAAATTGACCGCCTCCGCTCCCACCGGCTGGACGGTGACCCTCGACCCTGAAACCGTCGTTGAAGTGCCGGCGGGCGGCGAAGTGGAAGTGACCGCCAACATCAAGCCTTCCGACAAAGCCATCTCCGGCGATTACGTTGTCACCTTCCGCGCTCAGCCCAGCCAGAGCGCCAGCAAGTCTGCCGACTTCCGCATTACCGTGCAGACCTCCACGCTGTGGGGTGCAATGGGCATTGGTTTGATTGCTGTGGCGGTGGCTATCGTGGGTATGGCGGTCTCACGTTTCGGACGCCGCTAATCTCCTGCGCCCGCAAAAGGAGGCAGGGATGAACGACCTTGTACTCGAAACCAGGGGGCTGACCAAACGCTACGGCGATTTCACTGCCGTGGACCACCTCGACCTCAGCGTTCGCCGTGGCGAAGTGTTCGGCTTGCTGGGTCCCAACGGCGCGGGCAAGACCACCACCATCCTCATGCTCCTCGGGCTGACCGAACCCACCGAGGGCGAAGTGAACGTGCTGGGGTTCGACCCGGCGCGCCAGCCGTTGAGCGTCAAAAAGCGCGTCGGCTACATGCCCGACCAGGTCGGCTTTTACGATGACCTGACCGCCCGCGAAAACCTCTTCTACATCGCCAAACTCAACGGCATCCCGCGCGACCAGATCAAGCGCCGCGTGGAGGAAGCCATCGAACGCGTCCGCCTGAGCGAGGTGATAGATAAGCGCGTCGGCGCCTTTTCACGAGGGATGCGTCAACGCCTCGGACTGGCAGACGTGCTCATCAAGAACCCTCAACTCATCATCATGGACGAACCGACTCAAGGCTTGGACCCGGAACTTGCTCACGAATTCCTGAGCCTCATCCACAGCCTCAAAGAGGAAGGTACAACCATCCTGCTCTCTTCGCATTTGTTGCATCAGGTGCAGGCAATCTGTGACCGGGTCGGGCTGTTCAGCCGCGGACGCATGGTCCTGCAAGGGACGGTGCCGGAACTGGCGCGCAAAGTGCTGGGCGGCGCCTACCGCATTCAACTCGAAACCGAAGGCTCGGCGGCGAAATTCCGCAAGGCGCTCGAAGGCTTGCAGGATGTCAACGCCGTCACCGTGAAGGACGGACGGATTATCGTCGAAGCCCAAAAGGACATCCGCGCCGATGCGGCGGAGGCGGTGGTCAAAGCCGGCGGCAGACTCCGAGGTCTGAGCGTGGAATCGCAAAGTCTGGATGACATCTACACGCGCTACTTCGAGGAGGCGAAACATGAAACCGTCAACTAGACGCATGAAAGTACGCGACGAACGCGAAGGCTCTCCGTGGACAGGGCTGGGCGCCGTGCTGACCAAAGAGATGGCAGACCATCTCACCGGCGTGCGGATGTTGATTCTGGAAATGCTCGTTTTACTCACGGCGGTTGGCACCATTTACACCGCCCTGCAAACCATCCGCCCCGGCAGCAATGACGAGTTCCTTTACCTGCGCCTGTTCACCACCGCGCAAGACCCGCTGCCTGCTTTCGTGTTCTTCCTGGCGATCCTTGTGCCGCTGATTGCCATTGCCTTGAGTTTCGACTCCATCAACGGCGAGTTCAACCGCCGCACGCTCTCGCGCATCCTGGCGCAGCCGGTCTACCGCGACGCATTGCTGATGGGCAAATTCCTCGGCGGCTTGCTCACGTTGACGATGGTCTTCTCCGCCATCTGGCTGTTGATCTTCGGCATCGGTATCCTGCGGCTGGGCGTGCCGCCCACAGCCGAAGAGACCGGTCGCGCCCTGTGGTTCCTGCTGGGGACGATTTTCTACGGCGGCATCTGGATGGCGCTGGCGCTGTTGTTCTCCACCGTGTTCCGCTCGCCCGCCACCGCCGCGCTGGCTTCGATTGCGGTCTGGGCATTCTTCATCTTCTTCTGGAATATCGTAGTGGGAGTCATTGCCCCTCTGCTCGGACCTAAACAAATCACCACCCTTGATCAGTTGGTGGCGGCGGGGCAGATGCAGATGATTTTGACCCGCATCTCGCCCATTACGCTCTACGCCGACATCGCTACCATCATGCTCCAGCCCACCGAGCGCTTCCTGGGCTTTGTCCTGCCGGTGCAATTGGACCGCGCCATTCAAGCCCCGCTTCCGCTGGCGCAAAGTGTGCTGGTCATCTGGCCCCAGTTGACCGGTCTCATCGCCGCGACGATTCTGCTCTTTGCTCTGGCGTATGTGCTCTTCCAGCGGCAGGAGATTCGAGCATAGGATGAGTTACTCGCCTTACGCGGTAGTGCAAGATTCTTGCCCTGAGCTGGCAGGTTGAGCCTGTCGAAACCCTGCCGAAGGGTATCTCGTGTTTGCAGGCGACATAAATGTCGCGGCACGAATAACCTGCGTAACACAGTGAGTTAATCTTGACTGACCATCTTCCAAATCGCCGGCGCGATGTGCGTCAAATCAGTCATCCCGCGCGTGAACTCCTCACGCGCGGTTTTATTTCCAATCACCAGCGCAGGGACGGGGGCGCCCGTGTGCTTCCTCGTAGAGAGGTCCTCCATGTTGCCGTGATCCGAAGTCACCACGACCAGCATCTCGTCCCACCTGCCGCTTTCCACTATTCCGCCCATCACCCCATCGAATACCTCCATCAACCCCACCGCTGTATCCATCTGCTGTTTGTGACCGGCGTAATCGCTTGCCCAATATTCGAACATCGAGAAGTCGTATTCCATCGCCAACGAGACCAGTCTCCGCCCTGCCTCCTGAGGCGTCATCAGCGGCGCATCGGGAAAACCGAGCATCGTCCGCCAGCCTTCGCCGGTGAAATCCGCCGAGAGGGCGCGTCCCTCATAAAAATCCTTTTCTGTGAACAGTCGCAAGTCGGCGTTCGTCACTGCCAGCGGAATGGACGAATACAAGCGCTTGCCCGAATCGATGCCGTGAAAATAGCGCGGCGGGTAGGCGTTCAACAGCGCGGCTTTCCTGCCGTGTCTCACACATTGCGAGAACAGAGTCTCCCCGTTCAGATAGGCGGCGACCTCGGGATTGGGTTTCGGTCCGTAGTGATAACCCAGTTCGCGTGGAATATTCCTCCCTGTGAGCAGAACCGCCTGTCCGGTGGCGGATTGCGGCAAGCCATCCACTCCCAAAGCAGGGTCAATTGCCAGCAGGGTGGCGTGTTCTCCGCGAAACGGCGCGTTGGTAGCGGTCAGGCGCCTGCCCTCGAGGAGGCGCATCAAATTCGGCATCTCTGCCCGCGCCAGCGGATTGACCTGCGGATCGTTGTCACCCAAACCAATGCCGTCCAGAAAAATGAACAATAATTTCATGAAAGGAATTATACGACTATTGTCTTTTTGAGTTGATTCATCAACAATGTCGCCTTGTAACCTTATCATAATAATTCAGTGATAAATGTCATTTGAAATCGAAAATCGAAATCTCAATAATAAGAACAGCGCAAGTCAGACCTTGCTTTGCTTTAACGTTCCATGTTGTCGTTTGTGATTCGCGTTCCAACCCACAACCCAAGAAAGGAGGCTCAAGTTCACGTAACAACTGGACAAGACGGCATGATGATTTGTAACAAGACTCTGGCAAGTCGAAGCAACATCAAAACCAAACAACAAACCCAGTGGAGGGGTTCTATGACTACAAGCCAAACCCGACGAGTGACAACCTTGCTGGTTGTGCTCGTTGTTTTGTTTTCACAATTTGCGACCCCGGCTGGCGCCGCCCCAAAGGCGCTTCCTGCCAGCCCGGTAACCTTCACTATCCTGCATACCAATGACTTTCACGGTCAATTGGAACCGTCCGGCAGTAACCCCGGCTCCGCGCGTATCGCCACCTATGTCAAAAACGTACGGACTGCCGTTGGCGCCGATAAGGTTTTGTTGGTGGATGCAGGGGATATCATGCAGGGAAGCCTGCTCTCGAATCTAACCCAAGGCGAAGCGACGATTGCAACCTACAATGCCCTGGATTACAAGGTTGCAACTTTTGGCAACCATGAATTCGACTGGGGGCAAACTATCCTCAGTAACCGCACCGCCCAGGCAAATTTCCCCTTCGTGACCGCAAACATTGTGGTAAATGATACGGGCAACTGCGCCACCGCCGGCTGGACGCCTCCAGCCTTTGCAGATGCTCCCTACCAAATCTTTGAGATTGGCACCGCTCCCAGCAATGTAAAAGTGGCGTTCATTGGCGTGACCACTGCTGAAACTCCCACCATCACAATTGCCGCTGCCACAGCGGGCCTGTGCTTCAAAGACGCCGCCGAATCCATCCTGCATTACTACGATGCCATGAAAGCCGCCGGCGCAGACGTGATTGTCGTGCTCAGCCACCTCGGCTACACCGACGGCGGCTACGGTTATGGCATTCCCGTCTATGGAGATCAAACGCTGGCTGCCAAACTCAACACCGCTGGCAAAGCGGTTCACCTGATCATCGGCGGGCACAGCCACACCAATCTGACCACTGCCACTACCGTCGGTTCTACCAAGGTTGTCCAGGCGTACTACAATGGACGGCGCGTGGGACGCGCCGACGTCACTGTCGGCACGGATGGCAGCGTAACCATCAACTGGATTTCACAAGCCATTGGCACCACCGACCCCCAGGATGCCGACATCCTCGCGGTTGTCAATAGTTACGCAACCAACCCCGACTATCTGGCGCTCATCAACACCCCCGTAGGATACATTCAAGTAGATCTGTTGCGCAACTACAATGGCGACAGCATGATGGGCGATTTTGTGGACGACGCCATCTACAACTACCTGAACACCGATGCCGAAACCGCCAACGACGTGGATATGTTCTTCAACAACCCGGGCGGCATCCGCATTGACTGGTGCGACAAGCCCGATGGCGCCGGCGGA
This sequence comes from Anaerolinea sp., assembly GCA_020723805.1. Taxonomy (GTDB): domain Bacteria; phylum Chloroflexota; class Anaerolineae; order Anaerolineales; family Villigracilaceae; genus Defluviilinea. The sequence continues at coordinate 151,863 of DYID01000004.1, forward strand.
TACATCCTCTCCAATTCGGCGGCTGACTGCACCGGCGAAGGCGTGTGGGATCATGATCCGCTTCTGCTCACTTACGGACACATGTTCCAGATTCTGCCGTTCGGCAATGCCACCGTTGTTGGCAGTATGACCGGCGCGCAAATTCTGGAATTGCTCCACCAATCCGCCACGCTGTTCAGAGGCGCCATCCAGCCCTCGGGCATCCGTTACTCCTTCTTCCGCTATTCCGATTCGTTGCCCGGTCCCCAACCCTATGGATGGGGCGCGTACAATGTGGAAGTGTACAACAAAGCGACTCGCACTTGGGAACCGCTCGATCTGACCAAAACCTACCGCGTCGGCACCAACGAATTCCTCGCCCCCGCCGGACAAGACGGCTTCACCCCCTTCAAGTACATGACCAACATTTCATACTGGGGTGACATGCTGAACGCCGTCAACGCCTATGTCAATGCAAACTATACGTTTGACAACCCATACCGTGGTCCGGATGGCGACGGCACCCTCGACGGGCGCATCACCCGCAACGGCGATGGCGATGACGTTTACGAGGAAGGCGAAATCGTCCCGTTAACCATCCTGCATCACAACGACTCGCACGGCAATCTCGATAAGACCAGTTATGTCGGCTACACCCAACTGGCGGCGTTGATCAAGCAGGAACGCCGGCACAACCCGTCCCGCACCCTCTTGCTCAGTTCCGGCGATAACATCCAGGGCGACGCAATGAGTTATTACTTCAAGACCGCCCCGACCGGCTTTGCCACCGACGGAACCCCCATCCCCGATGCGGGCATGCACATCCAGCCTCTCATCAAAGCCTTCAACGTCATGGGCTACGACGCCATGACCCTGGGCAACCATGAATTCAACTTCGGCAAGGATGTGTTCACCAGCGTTCTGGGGCAGGCAAACTTCCCGCTTCTGCAGGCGAACGTCACAGAGGATCCTGCCAACCCCTACGGGCTTGCTGCCGCGAACATCAAACCCTATGTGGAAAAGACTCTGGGCGACATTGATGTGGCAATTCTTGGCATCGGCAACCACCGCATCCCCAATTACGAACTGCCAAGCAACATCCCCGGCTTGACATTCTCCAACCCAATCGCCAAGACGCAGGAACTTTCCGACCTGCTCCGCCCCACCAATGATGTGGTCATTGCACTGACCCACATTGGCTTCACGGAAAACCCCGCCTCGGTGGAGGTGGATGCGAATGTGGACACCAACCTGGCGAAGACGACCACAGGTGTTGATGCAGTCATCGGCGGTCACAGCCACACCGATCCCGCTGTGGGCTTTGGCGCATACAAATACCTGCCGGCGATCATCCCCAATGCAACCGGTCAACCTGTGGTGGTTACCCAAGCCTATCGCTACAATAACACCCTCGGCGAGGTTTCCATCGGTCTGCGCCCGCTGGGCGGAGGCAACTACGAGGTCGTCAGCCAGACGGGACGCTACATCAAACTTGCCCTCACAGATCCCGAAGACCCCGAGATTGACGCCATCGTCACGCCATACACCAACATGCTGGCTGCCTACAACAATACCGTCATTGGGCAGACCACAGTGGCAATTGACGCCCTGAAAGCCTATACCCAGGAGACCAATGCCGCCAATCTGCAGGCAGACGCCTCGGTGTATGAACTGGAGGTCAAAAACGGCATTCCGGTGGACTTCCACCTCTCTGGCGCCATGACCAACCGCGCCGTCGCCACCGTCGGTCCCTATCCCGTCTCCCTCAAAGTCAGCGACATGTTCACACTCATGCCTTATGAGAACTCGCTGGTTGTCATGGAGATGAACGGACCCCAAATTAAGGCGGTGTTGGAACGCGCCTACCGCAACTACTACTACTACAAGTATGTTCCGGGCTATGGCGGTTACTCCTACTACACCACCTGTATGCTCGACATCGACTCGGTGGGCAGGATCACCTATAACGATCTGTATCCAGCCCCCTACGACCCCGCCAAACAATACGTCGTGTCGCTCTATGTGAATGGAATCGGCGAAATAGACTTTGAAGACGCCAATACCTACTACCGCGTCTCCACCGTCAACTACCTTGCCGCCGGTTCCTGCAACTTCAACAACGGCGGCGTCAGCCTATGGCCCCTCAACCAGATCGTGAACGATACACAATATTACGTCCGCGACGCGGTGATCAACTACATCAAAACCATGGGGACCGTCTCACCGGCGATTGAAGGCAGGCTGAACTTCATCACGGATACCACTGCCCCCGTCATCACCATCACCTCGCCGACCGCTTCCACCTACCTGCATTCTGATTCCCTGACCCTGAATTTCACTGCCGCCGACGATATTGCCGGAGTCAAGAAAATCTGGGCAGACTTGGACGGCACGCCGGTCACAAACGATCAAGTGATTGATCTCCTCACGCTTGCTCTCGGCGAGCACACCCTCACCGTCTACGCGATGGATAAGGCGTACAATCAGAGCAGCGCTTCGGTCACCTTCACCGTGACAGCCACCATCGAGAGCCTGCTGAAAACCCTGGACCGCTTCTACCAGGACGGCAGCATCAAGAACAAGGGTGTCTACCTCAGCCTGAAACACTTGCTCGAAGCCGCCGCAAAGAGTACGAAGCCCGAATACACCAGTTCTCTGCTCAACCAATTCATTCACCTGGTGAAACTCTACAGCGGCAATCTCATCAAGGCTGAAGCCGCCAAACTGCTCGTCACCGACGCCCAATTTGTCGTCACTCACCTGCCAGACACCACCGCCCCCTACATCGTCATCCTGTCGCCGCGCCCAATCACCTATAAGAGCTGGCAGCTCCTGAGGATCCGCTTCGATGCGTTCGATAGGATCACAGGTGTTATGGAAGTCACCGCCACACTCGATGGTATGCCCGTCAGGGACAACCAAGTGATTGACCTCCGCACGCTGGCGTTGGGCGAACACACCTTCGTCGTGCAAGCCACAGACTACGCAGGCAACACAGCCACGAAAACGGTCAAATTCACGGTGGTCAAAGCCAAATAAAACGTAAATCGAACCGGACTGCGAACTGCCCATCGTTAGGAGATGGGCAGTTCCTTTATGGATACAAAACCTGGACTACAATTTGCCCATGCTTCGCATTTCTCTTGAACGACTGAATACGCATCGCACGCGGACCTTTCGATGTGCTCAAGGCGGCGCCTTCAACCTGCCGCCCGCCAAACCGCTCACCACTCCCGCCCAGGCTTTGCGCTTCGTCAATGAGCGCGGCTTCATCTTCTTCTGGCCCATCTCAGGCATTGACCTCCCCAGCCTGTGGACAGCCGTCGCCGGGGACCGCCCTGTCGCCGATGCGCACGATGACCCCGGTCACATCACCTGGCGCTGGAAGGACGACGCGCTCGATAAGAAGATTTGGTATTACGCAAAAGTGCTTCGCAAAAAGGCAACCATCATCTCGCTCGATGTCGCCCCGTATTTCTATGCACTTTCGGAGAATTACGACTCACCCGAGGAGGATTACCTCGTTGCCTATGAAGAGGGACGTCTTCCGCAAGCCGCGAAGCAGGTTTACGAAGCACTGCTCAAGGAAGGCGCGCTGAACACCATTGACCTGCGCCGCGCGGCGAAACTGGCGAACGCAAAGGAATCCGAGTTCAACAAAGCGCTCGAAATTCTGCAAGCCGATTTCAAGATTCTGCCGGTGGGAGTGGCGGAGGCAGGCGCATGGAAGTATTCCTTCATCTACGAAATCGTCCCGCGTCATTACCCCGACCTGCCCGAACGGGCGCGTCGAATCGGCGAAGGCGAGGCGCGGATGAAACTCCTCGAGTTGTATTTTGCCTCCGTCGGTGCGGCGCGGGAGGCGGATGCGGTCAAACTCTTCGGGTGGCAAAGGGAACTCGTGACAAGGGCAATTGCCGGCTTGGTGCAGAAGCGGGTTCTCGTCGAAGCGGAGCACCCCACATTCAAAGGCATCTGGCTGTCGCTGCCAAAATTAGTCGAATGAAACCTCCCGCTCCATTTTCCGTATAATGGAGTTGAACCCTCACGCGTTCCAAAGGAGAATCCCCATGAGACAAAACCGTACCAATCTAGCCCTCGGGCTGATCTTGCTCCTCGTCGGCGGGTGGCTGCTGGTCACTCAACAGGTGCCGGCGCTCCGCGAATTCACCGAAAACATGACCGGCGCAACGTGGACCATCGCCGCCGGGGCGCTGGTGCTCCTCATCGGCTTGCTGACCGGCGCGCCCGGCATGGCAGTGCCAGCCTCCATCATCGCCGGCATCGGCGGCATCCTCTACTATCAGGAACAGACCGGCAACTTCGCCTCTTGGTCTTACATGTGGACGCTCATCCCCGGCTTCGTGGGTGTGGGTTCCATTTTGGCGGGACTGCTCGGCGAAAACACCCGCCGCAGCATCGCACACGGGCTGCGGCTCATCGTCACCAGCGCCGTCCTCTTCCTCATCTTCGCCACGTTCTTTGGCGGGCTGTCCCTGTTGGGTGATTACGGATTGCCCATCCTGCTCATCCTGCTCGGACTGTATGTCCTTGCCCGTGGTTTCGCGCGCGGCGGAAGGAGAGACCCCAATGAGGCGTGACAACATCTTTTGGGGCAGCGTACTCATTCTGCTGGGAGCGCTCTTTCTCCTCCAGCGGCTGGGCATCATCGCCAACGTCGGGATGTATCTCTGGCCCCTCGCTCTCATCTTCTTCGGCGGGTGGTTGATCCTGAGCGTGTATTGGCAGCCCTCCTCCGCCGAAAGCGAACGATTTTTCATAGCGCTGGGCGGCGCGAAGAGCGTCAATTACCGCTTCGCTCACGGCGCCGGGCAAATCGTCATTGGCGGCGGCGCGCCAACGGGCAGGGCGCTGGTGGGGTCGTCGGCGGTGGGGGTGAAGGAAACCTCCCGTTCGGACGGAGACCGGCTCGAGGTCCGTATTGAAGCGGGCGCGTCGTTCATCCCCTTCGTCGGTCCCGCAGACGGCACTTGGCGTTTCCAACTCACGCAGGAGGTCCCTGTCACGTTGCAGGTGGAGACCGGCGCCAGCCAGTTGAAGATGGATTTGAGGGATGTCTCTGCCAGACACGTCACCCTGAAGACGGGCGCCAGCAGCGCGGAGGTGATCATGCCCGCCCGCGGCGCTTCCTTGCTGGACCTGGAAGCCGGCGCCGCTTCGATTGATATTACCCTCCCCGAAGGCGTTGCCGGGCGCATCCGCATCAAAGACGGCTTGACCTCGCTGAACGTGGACACACGCCGTTTCCCCCAAGTGGATGACAGCCTGTACCAGTCGCCCGATTACGACACCGCTGTCAACCGCGCTGAAATCAACCTCGAAGCCGGGCTGGGTTCGATCAACATCAAGTGAGGAGACCATGCGCAAATACGACCCGCGATTGATCATCGGCGGATTGCTGATCTTCGGCGGTCTGCTTTCTCTGCTGGAGGTGATGGGCGTCATCCCCAATGCCGGCGGAATCTTTTGGGGCGTCATCTGGGGCGCCGTGGCGCTTTACTTTCTCCATCTGCTTTCGGTGGATAAGGTCCGCAACTGGTGGGCGGCGTTTCCAGGCTTTGCCCTGCTTGGCATGGCGGCTGCCGCCTTCCTGCCAGATTCGCTGACTGCCTTCGAAGGACTGGCATTCCTTGGCGGCATCAGCCTGGCGTTCCTGTGGGCGTTCTTCACCGACGTTCGCCGCTGGTGGGCAATCATCCCCGCCGGCGTGCTGCTCACACTGGGCGTTACTTCTACGCTGGATGAACTTTACAGCATGGATACGGGCGGAGTCTTTTTCATCGGCTTGGGGTTGACCTTTGCGCTGGTCGCCATTTTGCCGGGCGGCAGTCAGCGCACGTGGGCGTTCTTCCCCGCCATTGCCCTGCTGATTTTTGGAACGTTCCTTGCCCCCTCCCTTGCGCTGACCTCTTACGCAGTACCCATCGTGCTGATCCTGCTCGGCGCATACTTCGTCTTTCGGTTTTTCAAGCCCAAAAACGACTAAAGTCGCCACAGGTCATTCAAGTTTTGAAACCGTGATTTACTGATTCACCTTAGCGAAACGTCCCGAAGGTTCTCGCAAATTGCGCCTGTTTTCCAGCCAAACCTTCGGGACGGTGCGCACCAATCTTCGCGAATTTTGAACAGATTAGCAGGGATTGGCGGATTAAAACCGGGTGCTGCGTAAATCCTATTACCTTGAGCGAAGCGAAGAGTCTCCACCACTAAACGCAAGAGACACTTCGCTTTGCTCCCTCAGAGTGACATGTTTTAGGGGTTCGAGATAGTTTCTTAGCCGTCCATCCCGCTTTTGATGACGGCGCGAATCTGCTGGTGTGCGTCCTTCCAGCGCGTGGAAACGGCATCCGCCAGACGGTCCAAAATTGCCTGCCCGGCTTCGGGGTGTTCCATGCACAAACGGCGCAAATCACTCCCGCGCACGCGCAGCGCCTCGATGTCCTCCACCGCGACCCCCGACGAGGTGTATTGCGGGCTTCCTACCACTGCCGACCATCCAAACAAACCGCCTGCCTCCACATGGGTAATCGTAATGGACTCGCCGTCATAGGGTTTATAACAAATTGCAATCTTCCCGTGTTCGATGAGATATAAATATTCCGCTGCGTCCCCCTGCTCCACCACCTTCGCGCCGGCGGCAAACCTCACCCGCTCGAACAGCGGGCGCAGCAGTGCGAGGTGTTCCGCTTCCAAACCGCGAAAGAGGGGCAGCAATTCCAAATCGGGAACCATTTGAACGCATAATAGCCCCGGCACAAATCCCCATCCTAGTGGCAAACATCATCTTTTCAAAGACGTTCATCCTAACTTAATCATGACCGCCATGCGCCGGGGTATACTCTGTAACGCAAAACTATAGACCTGCACTACAACGCCAAAAAGGGTAAAGATTTGCGAAAAACCATTCCCTATTTTCTGCTTGGATTGGGACTGGCGCTGATTGCCGCCTCCGCTTACCTCATTCTGCAAAGTTCGCCGCCTCCTGCGGACCTCGAGGTGGTTCCCGTCCAAACCGCCTTTCCCTCCCCCGAACTGACTCTCACCGACCTGCAGGGCGTCACGCATTCCCTTGCCGATTATCGCGGGCAAGTGGTGCTGGTCAACCTATGGGCGACGTGGTGCCCGCCCTGCAAAGCGGAGATGCCCACCCTGCAGGCATACCACGACAAATATGACGACCAAGGTTTCACCGTTATCGCCATCAACGATGGTGACCCAACCACCGACGTGGTTCAATTCGTACGCGACTACCGCCTCACCTTTCCCGTCTGGCTCGACCCGACCTACATCGCCACGGAAAAAGCCTTCAAGACCATGAACCTGCCCAGTTCCTTCGTCATTGACCGCGAGGGGACGGTTCGCCTGTTTTGGGTCGGCGAGATCAGCGCCAAAATACTCGAAAAATTTGTCACCCCCATCATCAAGGAGGAACAATGAAAGCCACCGTAGTTTGGAAAGAAAACCTTGCATTCGCCGGAGAGACCAATTCCGGCTTTCCCATCCCGCTCGACGCTGACGCTGAAGTTGGCGGCACGAACAGCGGACCCCGCCCGATGGAATTGATTGCTCTCGGGCTGGCGGGTTGTACGGCAATGGATGTCATCTCGATTTTGAGGAAGAAGCGTCAAGACGTGAGTCGCTTCGAGGTCCGTGTGGATGCGGAGCGTGCGAATGAGCATCCCAAGGTGTTCACCCATGCGGTCATCACCTATGTCGTTTCAGGCAAAGGGGTGGACGAGGCGGCGGTACTGCGCGCCATCGAGCTTTCTGCCACGCGCTACTGCCCGGCGCAAGCCATGTTAAGTTCTGTCGTGCCGATGGACTTGCGCTATGAAATTTACGAGGACGAAGGAGGGACGGAACGCCTGACCGCTCAAGGCGTTTGGCAGGAAGCGGCGGGATAAAACCTATCTAACGTCGGTTCGAGATAAGGACTTTCTCACCGCAGAGGCGCAGAGAACGCTGAGACAAGCCTAAAAAATCTCTGTGAACTCAGCGTCTCAGCGGTGAATTTTCGGACGCGAATGTTTATCCCGAATGGAGGTTATCTATCTCGTTTGCCACGGCAGGCATTGTAGTGCAACATTAATGTCGCGCTACATCAAGGCAGGCAATTACAAACGGTCAGGGAAGTTCGGATTGAATCTGGCTGGCTTCATCGGCACACTCGCAGGCGGTCACGGTGATTGGTCCGCGTGTGAGTGTGCCTTTGTATGCCTCGACGCCGTTGTGCGCCACCCAGCCCTCCAGATTGAACGCCAGCGGACCGTCGGCGAGGATCCATTCGCCGTTGTATTTGCGCGCCACGTGGACGTGCGTCCCTGTGGAGGAACCGCCCTCGCAGGAAGGATAGCCGATGGGGTCGCCAGCCTGGAGTTCCTGCCCCACGCCGGCGCGTCCTTCGGCGGCAAGGTGCAGGTAGAAAAGCACCCAGCCGGTACGTTCGTCGCCGTCCTTGTCGAGGTCGAGGATGACGCCATCCACATCGGAGCGCACAACGAGCCCGTCTGCCATGGCGACGGCGAATATGTCGCGGGAGACGATGTAACAGCCGGATTTGTCGGAAGCGGGGGCAAAGTCCACGGCGGCGAGGGGTTCGCCGCTGCCCCAGCCGGTGTGAGGTCCGCCGGTGTACGCCCAGGGATGCCCGGCGCGGAAGGGAAGCCGCAGAGGCGGCTGTTGGAGACTGCCGGGGATGGCGAAGTTGGCAGAGTCCAGCCAGGGGTCGCCGAAGAGGCTTTGGTAGGTGCGCGCCAAGCCGTCGGGTCCGATGGATGCGTAATAGTCATCCCCCGAATAGATGCGTGAGAAGTAGTATTGAAGCGCTACCGAGCCGGCGTTCTGCCAGGGGTCGGGGCGGGTGAGGGAACCGTCGGGGAGTTCGAATTCGGTCAGCGTGCCTCTGCGCCAGCCGTAGTAGCCATTGTTGAGGATGTTAGCGGCGACGACGAGTTGCAGATAGGGAGTGTCGTAGAAAGCGCGGCGGAAACCGAGCAGGTATTTGCCTTCGGGCGGTTCGGGCTGGGTGAGGGCGCCCGCTTGATATTCGAGGAGCGCCAGCAGGAGGCGCGGACTGATGCTGTAGGTGACGGCAACATAGTCCACCATTTCGGCGCCGCTGCGGTTTTTGCCGCCGGCGTAGGCGCGGTAGTTCTTGAGCCAGCCGCTGGTGGAGGCGACAAAGGCGGAGGTGTTGAAGCCCACCTGCGCCGGTCCGTTGACAAACGCGCTGTCGGGAATGCTTTGGAAGTCGGTGCCCCACAGCGGCAGGTAGTAGATGGGGATTTGCATGGGGAGACCGGGCGGCATGGTGGTGGCGTCGCGCGGGATGATGGGGTTGGCTTGCAGGATTTCGGCGACGGTGGTGTTGAAGCGCGCCGCGAGCGCGGGGAGAGTGTCTCCGCTTTGGGCGGTGTAAGCGACAAGTTCGCCGGGGTTGTAATGGGGGCGTCCCGAGGTGGGCGCGGGCAGAGGCGTCGGCGCGAGGGGAGTGATCATGCTCTGAAGGACGGTGGTCGAGCCGGGCGGCGCACAGGAGGCGAGGAGGGTGATGAAGAGGACCAGGGCGGCAAGCACCCTGCGGGCGGGATTAGGGAGCATTGTCTTCTCGTGTGATGAGCGACCAGGATTGTCCGTACACGTCGGCAATGATGGTTTTTTCGCCGTTGACCAGTTTGCCCAGATAGGGTTTGTCACCGGCGACGACCGTCCAGCCATCCAGCACAAAGGGGATGGGACCTTCTGCCGGTATCCATTCGCCGTTGTATTTGCGGGCAATGTGAACGTGCGTGCCGGTCGCCATGCCGCCTTCGCAGGAAGGATGCCCGATGAGGTCGTTCTGATCCACCCATTGACCGAGCGCCGCGCGGTCACGGTTGGCGATGTGCAGGTACATGATGTTCCAGCCGGTTTGTTCAGAGCCGTCGCCGTCCATATCCACGACGACGACGCCGTTCCCCGAACGGACGACCAGTCCCGGCGCAATTGCCAACACCCACTGGTCGGTGACAAAACAGCCGGGCTTTTCGTTGCGAGGGGCAAAGTCTATTGCCGCCAGCGGACCCTCGTTGACGCCCCAAGCGCTGTGAGGTCCACCGGTATATGCCCAAGTGGCGCCCGGCGCAAACGGCAGGGAAAGTGCAGGCTGTTGAAAAGCGGGCGGAAAGAAGTTGCCCAGCGCATCGGCGCGCGCCCAGGGATCGCCGAACATGTCGCGGTAGAAGGCAGGGAAACCGCTGTTGCCGTCCATGATGCGGAGCCATTCGTTCAAGGTGTGATGGCGCGAGAAGAGCGTCATCACAGCCACCGTGCCGGCGTTGAGCGTGGGGTCGAGGCGGAGCGATACGCCGTCCTTGAAGGTCAGGTAGGTGAGGTCGCCTTTGCGCCAGCCGTAGTAGCCGTCGTATAACTGTGCGATGCCCCAGGTCAACTGGGCGAACAGCCCTTTGTTGCGGTAATCTTCCTGCCCAAGGGGATAATCAATGCGGAATTGATTTTCCGGTCTGCCGCGCACCCAGCGCGCTTCGTAATCGAGCAGCGCCAGCAGGAGCCGCGGGTTGACCGAGTGTTCGTATGCCAGCCGCTCGATTTCCTTTGCGCCGCTCGTCCAGGCGGTGGTGCCGAGCCATTCGCGGTAGGCGGCAAGGTAACCGCCGGCGCTGTTGATGTATTCTTCGATGTCGAAACCGGCGGCAGATGCGGAGAAGACCACTTCGGTGTCGGGCATGAAGCGCAGGGCGGGCGTGTATTGGATGGTCTTGTCGAGGCGGTCGGGGATGATGAGCAGCGTGCCGGGATCGAGGAATCCCTGCTCCGATAGGGTCTTGGGGGATTTGATTTCGGTCACACCGACTTCGAACCTGCGCGCCACGGCGGGGAGCCAGTCTCCGCTTTGGGCGTAATACAGGATCGTGTTACCGTCTGTGGTGGGGGCAACATCGGCAGGCGGCTGGGTGGAGACTTCGCGGGTGATGAAGTGTGCCAGCGGCGTGGGCGTGGAGGTGGGGAACGGCGTCACCGTGGGGTAGAGCGGGTCTGAGACGGGCGGGTCAGTGTGATAGACCTCCGGCGCAGGTGTATCCCCTGCCCAGCCGCGCGGGGTGGGCGTGAGGTATTGCCCCCATAGCGAAGTATTCCCAATGCAGGAAGATAGAAAAAAAGAAAAGACAGCCAGAAGAACGATGAATTTTTTCACGCAGACATCCGCACGGAATTATACCTGTGTTGATTAGGGGACACTGAGCCCTGCAACACAGCCGTCATTATCGCGTGATGAGGTTGACGCCATCGAAGACCCCCTCTTCGGAGTGAAGAACTGTTGCGCCGCGCGTCAGGTAGCCGTCGTAATAGATGCCCTCGCCGCTGGAGACCCAGCCGTCCATGATGAAGGGCAGGCTGCCGTCGGCGGGAATCCATTCGCCGTTGTAGCGGCGGGCAATGTGCAGGTGGGTGGCGTTCGAGACGCCGCCCTCGCAGGAGGGATGCCCGATGCGGTCGCCGGCATAGACGTAGGTCCCAGCCGCGACGCGTTCGTTCGAGTCAATGTGCATGTAGAGGACGGTCCAGCCGGTTTGTTCGTAGCCGTCGTTGTCGAGGTCTTGAACCACCGCGCCGTTTCCCGCGCGGACGATGTAGCCGTTGGCGACTGCCGTCACCCACAGGTCGCTGGAGGCGCAGCCGAGTCCTTCGAGGGGCGGGGCAAAGTCGAGCGCCGCCCAGGCAGAACCGTCGTCCCAGCCGCCGTGCGGTCCGCCGGTGAATGCCCAGGTCACGCCCGGTTCGAAGGGTAACTGCATGGGCGGTTGAGTCAGGCTGAGGGGAAGGAGCGAAGCCAGGTCGTAGTCGAAGGGGTAGCCGAAGAGTTGGTTGTAGGTCTGGAAGAATCCCTGCGGGCTGACGTCGAAGTTCCAGGTCGTGCGGTCGTTGAAGAGCGAAAAGAAGTATTGCACGCCCAGCGTGCCGGCGTTGACGGCGGGAGAGAGAGGCACATACGTGCCGTCGCTGAGCGGCAGGGCGGCGATGGCGTTGACGCGCCACAGATAGTAGCCGCGGTTGAGATTATCCGCCGCCCAGGCGAGTTGGCGGTAGAGACCGGCGTAGTAGTCGGTGTAATTGCCAAGGGGAAAGTCAATGTTGGCGGGGTAGGGGTTGGTCACCCAGCCGCTGCGATATTCGAGCAATGCCAGCAGAAGGCGCGGGTTGACAGAGTAGTTTTCCGCGATGCGCTGGACGATTTGCGCTCCGCTCAGGGTTTCGCCGTTCACGTCCTGCCAGTAGCCGGCGAGATAGCCGCCCTGCGATTGTGTGAACGCTTCGACATCGAAGCCGACGCTGGAGGGGCTGTACACCAGTTCGGAGTTGGGGATGATTTTGAATGAGGAGCCGGGGACGGCATCGGCGGTGACGGGCGGGATATTCAGCACCAGCCCGACCGGAATAATGCTGGATTCGTTCAAGCCGTTTGCCTCGAGAAGCGCCTCCAAACTGACCCCATACTGCTGTGCGATGCTCCCCAGCGTATCCCCCGCCTGAACCGTGTACTGGTCGGTGTAATCGCGTGGCGAGGGCAAGGGGTGAGGCGCATCGGGCGTGGGCGTGGTGAGAGCGAGGCTGGGGTTGCGCGGCGGCAGGGTCACGGAAAGAGGCGCGCGGGTGGGCGTCGGTGCGCCGGCGGGAGGGCGGGTGCCTCCATTCGGCGCGCCTGGGAGGGAGGTCACCGCGCCCAGCGGGGCGAAGGGGTCATAGGTGGGGACGGCTTGCGAAGAGGCGGGCGCACAGGCGGAGGCGAGAAGCGTCAGCAGGAGAAAAGCGAAAAAGGTGCGGAACGTCATGCGGGACATTCTACCAAAAGGTCCCGCCGCGCTCATGCACCTTAAGGGGCAATGCTTGAATTTAATCCACCAATCTTCGCTAGTCTGCGCTAATTCGTTCAAAATTTGCAAAGATTGGTGCAGGTTAGCGGATAAGAAAGCAGTTTTGCGTAAATCCAGTGCTGCTAACTCGCGAAGCCGGAAGCCATGATGTAATTTTCAAGACCCTTGATTTCGCTCTCGCGGTTTTCCAGCACGGCGGTCATCACGTCGCGGATGGAGACGATGCCCACCAACTGGTCTTTCTCCACCACCGGCAAGTGACGGATGTGATACGCCTCCATCAGCGCCATACACTGTTCCACCGATGTGTCGGTGGTGACCGTGTACATGCCGGCGGTCATCACCTCGCGGAGCAGCGTGGTCTCGGCTTTGCGCCCCTGCAGTTCGCCTTTTTGCACATAGTCGCGTTCGGTGTAGATGCCGACGATTTTTCCGCCCTCGGTGACCAGTACCGCACCGATGCGTTTTTCCGCCATGAGTTTCAAGGCGGTCAGCACCGTGTCATTGGCGGAGACGGAGTAGTTGCCGGCATCTCCTTTGCTCTCGAGAATCGCACGCACTGTGGACATGAAAACCTCCTTTCTTGTGTGGCAGGTACTTTATCGTATTGTAACCCCGGCTGGGAATTGTGGGATGGGGGATTTGTCAGTGGAAAGTGGAATGTTGCGCCGCCAGCATTCCCTGGATGAAGGCGGCGTCGGCGGCTTCCTGCTGTTCGATCCATTGTCGGCGCGCCTGTGCCTCAGCCAGTTCCTGCGCTGCTTTGATTTGCTGTGCCAGCAGGTATGCCTGTGCCTTGCGGGCTTCTTCGGCGGCGTTCAAGACGTTTCTTGTTTTTGACAACACCATCAACCTTAACGTCAAATTGGGATAAGAAAAAATGCCTTACCTGACAAGAGAGTATTTTTACGCAGGGATATGCTGGATGCTCTAATGTTCATAAGCGAGTATTCACTTCCGTCTTTTTAGTACCCGAAAAATCAAGATACCCAACCAAGCACCAAGGACGCCAAAAAACCACATGGCAGCAAAAGGAATTTGTTTCATTACTCTATCTCCCGCATCTTCCTATAAACCTTCTTTCAGTTCTTGAAATGTTTTTTCTACCTGCCGTCTCAAAGATTCGGGTAAATCTTCTTTATGCTTCAAAGCGTAGCGAAGATCCTCTGTTGCGGTCTTGCGATCTTCCTTTATTGCCCGTAGAAGGCCTCGTTTGGCGTAGGCTATAACATTCGTCGGCTCTATTTCTAATACTTTTGTCCATTCTACAATAGCAGAAGAAGTATCGCCTTTTTTCTCCAAGATCACAGCTCGATTGTTATGCCCCATCTTAGATTCACCGAACTCAATCGCTTTCGCTGTATCCTCTAGCGCCAGAACGTACTCTTCCTTGTCTGAAAGAACAATGGAACGAAATAAATAGTATCCCGCATCTCCTGGCGATAGTTCGATAGCTCGATTCAGGTCGGTTAATGCCAGATCTTTTTCCCCTAACGCCATCCAAGCTATGCTTCGATTATAGTATGCCGTGTGATTCTCTGGATCTCTTTGAATGACATAATTCAAATCATCTAAGGCACGCTGATATTGGTCAATATCAATATATGCGGTTCCCCGGTATAAATAACCACCCAACATATTGGGCTGCGCTTCGATAGCCTTTGAGAACATGATAATGGCGGTATCGAAATCGCCTTTCGCCACTTTCCTAAGCCCATCATTCAAAAGCTTGGAAGATTTCCATCTCGCGAGTAGTTTCTTCATAAAAAATTCCCTTCATAGTATGACAGCGAAATGTAAGATTCCAAAAGTTTTTTAGCCACCAGACAGTTTTAAAAAAAAGGGTTGATCGGCGAGCAAAATCGAGTAAATTTGTTTTTGCAACAAAACGCTTTACTTGGAGATGCTTATGCCGACCAACCACCTGTATCATACTTGGATGCGAGAAATTTGTGAACTGCGGCCGAACGAACGGATCACCCGCTTGCGCAACTTTGTCTGGCTGATCATCGGAATCTACCAAAGCCGTTCGGTGCATTTGAGCAAGGTGGCAGGGAAGATTCCTGGACTTGCCAACCTGGTGAGCATCACGCGCCGCTTGAGCCGTTTTCTGGACAATCCTGCCGTGCGCGTGCGGGAATGGTACGAGCCGATTGCCCGCCGCTGGCTCCAGGCGCAGTGGCAGTGTTTGAAAGAAGTGCGCTTGATTGTGGATGGTACCAAAGTTGGTTTTGGGCATCAACTGCTCATGGTCAGCCTGGCGTATCGAAGGCGGGCGATTCCAATTGCCTGGACATGGGTGCGGCAGGTGCGTGGTCATAGCAGCGCGCTCAAGCAGTTGGCTTTGTTGAATTACGTTCGCTCCCTTTTGCCTGTCGGCATACCCGTTTTTCTGGTAGGCGATTGCGAATTTGGCTCGGTAGAAGTCCTAAAATGGCTGGATCAATGGCATTGGTTCTATGTTCTGCGCCAGAAATCTGACAGCAGCGTCTGGCTGCAGAACGCCACCGAGTGGAAGCCGTTCGCCAGTTTTGTTCAGAAGGCGGGTCAAAGTGTCTGGCTCGGTCACGGCTATCTCACCAGCAAGCACATCTACCCGACCAACCTTCTGGTTCACTGGCAATCGGGTGAAAAAGAACCGTGGTGTTTGGCAACCAATCTGCCAGACCGCGACCTGACGCTGCGCTATTATCGGCGCAGAATGTGGATCGAAGAGATGTTCGGCAACCTCAAAAAACACGGCTTTGATTTGGAAAGCACGATGCTGCGCTCCTTCCTGCGTTTGTCGCGCTTGACGCTCGCCGTGGCTTGTTTGTATGTCTGGCTCATGTCGTTAGGCGGTCGCACTATTCGACGCGGCTGGCGTTCTCTGGTGGATCGTTCGGATCGCCGCGACTTGAGCATCTTTCAAATCGGTTTTCGCTTCATCCAAAGGAGTTTGACCAATGCGCTGCCTTTCTCGGTTTCCTTGTGTTCCTATCTCTGACGCCAAACTGTCTGGTGGCTAGAAAGTTTTTTCTCGCATCAATTTACACCTTGTCCTACAAATGGGTTGGCTTTCCAGTCATCTTGGCTGTCCAGGAAAACCTTTAGAGTTACTTATCAGGTAAAGTTCATTGAGCAGACTTCTGGATTTGTTGTTCTCTGTATGTCTTCCAAACCTCATAGGCGAAGTATTGCCCTCCACTAATAGATACAAACAAAAACAGGCTCCCTATGAAAAGCATAAATGTCCGTTCTCGAGGGAATATCCAGAGCAATACAATACCGAAAAGAATAACCATGAGGACAATTTCTCCCTGATATCTCCCTAACCAAGTCTGTGGATGCGCCTGTTCTTTTTTGTGGAAAAAATTGGCTAGGCACAAATTCAGAAGGGGCAAACTCCAGACAAATAGATAAGCGCTCACTAATAGCGCATACCAGAACCATCCGGATAGGTAAAATCTCAGCATTTGAATAGCGCCAGCCAAGAATAGGGTGGTTAGGCTGAATAAGACAATGAATTGCGTTATCCAATGCGGATTGCGCGCGTTCCAGAAGCCCGCAATACCTATGGCTATGGAAAGTCCCCAGACTGTAATCAAGCCAAAAACAGGCGCTGGCAAAAAATTGAAATCGGGTAAATACAAAAAGAGCGTCCCGACGCTTCCAATCACCAGTGTCAGCCACAGACTCCAACCCGCGGCTTGTGCGATCGATAGTTTTTTCTTGATTGGCGAATATAAGTTGTTCATAATCATTAACCGAATAAAGATTGAACCCAGTCAATTCCTTGGTTGAATGTACCCTGAAGAGCATCATTAACTCCTAGGGCTGATAGCCCCCAACCAATTCCCGCAGCAACGACAGCGGTTACGCCTATTGTAACGGCAAGCGGAACAGCCGCAACCGCAGTGACACCGAGAGCAGTTAATCCCACAATCGTTCCGCCCACCACCGCTGCCGCCGCAAAGCCTGTAGCGACGCCAACCACGGCATCTGCCGCTGTAGAAGCCCAGAAATCCTGGTTTTTGATAGTGCGATTCGCTAAATCATCTACGCTCGTCGAGCCCCATCCATATTCTATTGAATTTAATATGAAAGATGTTGCACCTGCGAGGGCCCACGCATCTCCGTTGATTGCCCCTTTGATTAAACCAGTCGCTGTTCTGGATGTTACAGTTTGGGGCAAGTATCTGGTGCCTTTGAAATTGAAATTTTGTTCTGCGGCAAGAATAGCGCGATAGGCTTGGCGAGTCCCCTCTGGGGTAGTTGCACTGACACTGATGTGACCAGATTCCAAGGTTCTGAATTGTAACATCCTTGCTTTCCATGCCGCATAAGCCCCTACTGCGATTCCGACCGCCGAATCGTAGATATTCGCGCCCCAGTCGCTTATGGATTTAACTGTTTCGGCATGTTGGCTCGTCGTAGCCACATCTCGCTCGCCAGCGCGGTACTCCTGCACGGCTTTGCGCGTTTGGTAATCCGCAACGATAGTTTCGGCGTCCCGCTCCCCGGCACGATAGTCTTGATACGCCTGCTCATCGCGCTGGGGCTTTGCTGTCTTCGCGGCAGCAAGGGCGGCGCCTTCGGCTTCTTCCATGCGTTCTATCTTCGCGTCCTGCCCGCGATGGGAGACGGTTTGTTCCAGCGCGGCTTGCTGCGCGGCAATTTGCGCCAGCAGGTATGCCTGCGCCTTGCGGGCTTCTTCGGCGGCGTTCCTTCGGGAGGGTTTCGGCACGCTCAGCCCAACGGCTTCGGCTTGCGCTTCCGCCCGTTGACGGGCTTCTTCGTCTCGACAGCGTTTCGACATGCTCAACGCAATGGCTCGACGCATCGCGTCCTTGCGGCGTTTGCGTTCCGCCAGCGCCAGTCCCGTTGCGGCGGCGAGGGCGGTCAGGGCGGCGGCGCCGAAGAGGGGAGCGGGAGATGGGTGATTGGTAATTGGTGAATTGGTAATTGGCGCTTGGTGGGTGGGCGATTGGAAGGCAGAGACGACAGGCGTCCGCGTGGGGCTGAGCGGTAAGGCGGGCAGGGAGCAGTCATCAGTCATCAGTGGGCAGTTATTAGTCGTCTGCGGTTGGGGGATGCGGGTCTCGGCAGGCTCGACCTGACGTGTCGGCAGCGGGCTGGGGGTGGCGCCCAGCGGGGGGATGAGGATGCGGGTGGTTTCGCGGCTTTCGTTGCCGGCAAGGTCAGAGGCTTTGTACAATGTCGTATGTTCCAATCGGAGCAAGAGTGCCCTCAGCGAAATGTTCGTTCCACCGCTAACGCGGTATTCGCTTTACATTAGAGCCCATACACAATGCCCAAACCACCAAGATATCGTTATCATTATTGCCAGGTAGAACAATCTAGTAGGAATAAGAGTCCCTTTGTATTTGAGTACAGAAATCACTATCCCTAAAAAAAGCATCAACAATATAGAGGTCAAGACAAACATAGGTAACCCTAATGCTGCTGCCAGTATTCCTGCAAGCACAAGTATAAATCTATATTTAGGAAGAACAGATGGTATCAGAATTAAATATAGCCTCTGTTTTAGGCTTGGCTTGCACTGCTTTACATATTCTAAAGATTGCTGATATCTCCTCATGTAAGCTAATGCCTCGGCTAACTGTAAAGTAACATTATCGTGTTTGGGATAATATTCCAGAAAAATCTTACAATGATTAGCGCTTTCTTCAGGTCTCTTTTTTCTAATTGCGTCAATTGCCAGAAAATATCTCGCAAAGGCTGCCATTGGGTATTTATTCAGAATATCCATAGCAAGTGTCATGGCTTCAATACGCTTACGGCGATAAAGCAGCAACAACATCTTCGTCTCAAGTTCAAAAAGGTTTTCAGTGCTTTTATCAAGCGAGTTAAGTATACGTTCGGATTGATCTATTTTTCCAAAAGTTGCGTAAGCCAGAGAAAGTAATGATCTAGAAATTTTCCCTTGCGCACCAACCACTTCGATATTCGAGAGAACATCTGCATTCTCATGATACACTAGCGTTTGATATAAGTTCCTCTCCATTTCCATATGACTACTGCACTCCTAGAGTCGGATTCCTAGCCAAATTACCGAGAAACTCGTCTTTTTTTTCAAAACCCACTACAGATGTTTACAGCGCCTACCAAGACTTCACCCAATGGATAAAAAGCCATATGATAGTGCTGAAAGTTGCTAAATATAAAGCGCTGGACGAAATCAACATATCTTTTCTGAAATTTGCAAAAAAAACAATTCCCATCAGGACAATAAGCCATATGTAGATAAAAGGATTTACCCCAGTAATAACAAACAATCCAAAGATCGCTAATAATGCTGTTACTCTTGGGATAGGTCTTCCTAATGGTATCAAAATCTTATACATTTTTTGGCGCAACGAGGGTTTTGCACGTTGTGCATAATCAAGCGCGGTGTTGTTTTTTTTCAAAAAAAACAACACTTTTGCTATATCCAGTAATAACCCATCGTTATCAGGATATAGTTGTAGGATGTTTTGATAATGCTTAAGCGCTACATCCCACATCCTTTGTTGTAGGGCATTTTGAGCCACGAAATAATGGGCGACAGCCGCATTTGAGTGAGACTCGATAATTTTTGTAGCTTTTGCTAACGCGCTTGACGTCCCTGTTTTTGCGAAAGCGATGATCATTTCGGCTTCCTCACAAGCCAGCTGATCAATCGCATCGCAATTTCGACCTCTTGCATCTAATAATATTTCTTCTGCCTGTTTTGTCTTGTTTTGAATAGCATAAACTAATGCCAAGAGACATGGCGACAAAGCTAGATCTCCTGATAGTATTTTCTCGGCGTTTGTTATATGACCATAAAAAATCATTTTATAAATCTGTTGCTTTAGTTCTGTATTCATCAGCCATACACCTCCGTAGCAACTAGCGTAGGAATTGTGGTAGCAATCGGGAACCTGTTTCTCCTAAAATTCCAAGAGCCGCCCCAATTTCTGGTCCAAATGCAACAGCTGCAGATACCAGCAGCGTTACACCAACAACCACCGTTGCCACCTGCAATGGTTTAACTTCAACATACATGCCCTTGCTGATGTTCCCCTTCATCCCTGCGCCGCTGGTTTCTACGTCTGCATAATTCAAGTCTATGGATACAGTGGTATTCCAGCCGTCCCATTGGGCGTACGCATTGATCGAATAACCCAAAGAACTAGAAAATCCATCTTGGGTAAATCCAAGTCCGCCAGGCAATCTTATACTGCCCGATATTTCAGCCGTGTCAAGATTAACCCTGGCAAACGCAGAGGGTTTGTCCGGCTCATTGATTGTTCCGCCTCCAAATCCATCGGTTCGCAGTTCAGCGCCTGGATTGGCATTCGAGCCGAGGCTCCATGCAGTCACCGTGCCAAAAGAAATCATTCTTCCTGGTGCTACAATTTTGGCAACAGGAACAGGTATGCGATTACTTGCCACCTCAACCGACGGGATTATGTGAACTAATTCAACGGCTTCTTGAACAGAAAATGAAGGCACCCACCATGGTTTGGGGCGATCGAAGACGGTAGGCGTGCAGATTGGTACGGACGGTTCTATGGGAGTGATGTACTCCGCCCTCTTACCCTGACGGTACTCCTGCACGGCTTTGCGCGCCTGGTACTCGGCGGTGATGGCTTCGGCATTGCGCTCGCCGGCGCGGTAGTCCTGGTATGCCTGCTCATCCCGTTGGGAGCGCGCGGTTCGCGCCGCAGCGAGAGTGGCACCTTCGGCTTCTTCCATTCGTTCGATTTTCGTGTCCTGCCCGCGATGGGAGACGGTTTGTTCCAGCGCGGCTTGCTGCGCGACAATTTGCGCCAGCAGGTATGCCTGCGCTTTGCGGGCTTCTTCGGCGGCATTCCTTCGTGCGGCTTCGCGCTGCGCTTCCGCCCGTTGACGGGCTTCTTCTTCTTTCCGCTTGCGGCGCTGTTCCAGAG
>DYID01000032.1 GCA_020723805.1 Anaerolinea sp.
TCAAGGGTAAAATCTCTATGCAATTACTCCTATCTGCGTAAGTACTGTAACTGATCACTGATAACTGATAACTCTGGAGAAAACCATGGCAACCAAAGTTCTAGTCCCCCTGCTCGGCGAAGGCGTCGAGGAAGTTACCGTAACCAAATGGCTCAAGAAGGAAGGCGATACGGTCAACGAACTGGAGCCTTTGCTCGAAGTGAACACCGACAAGGTGGATACCGAAATCCCCGCGCCCGCTTCGGGGACGGTGTTGAAGATTCTCGCGCAAGAGGGAGCCCCTGCGAAGGTGGGACAATTGCTGGCGATTATCGGGAAGCCGGGGGAGGCGGTAGACAGTGAGCAGTCATCAGTGAGCAGTGGCGCTCCTGCGCCCAAAGCCGCTATAGCCGCAGCCCAATTACCAATTACCAATGACCAATCTCCTGTCTCCAAACACGATCTCGGATTTATTTCCCCTGTCGTTGCCAAAATTGCCGCAGAGCATGGCGTGGATTTATCGCAGGTGAAAGGGACAGGCTTGAACGGGCGGATTACGAAGAATGATGTGCTGGCGTTTGTGGAAAGTGGAAAGCACCGCCCTGAGCCAGTCGAAGGGTCGCAAGTCGCCCCCACTGTCCAGCCCATCTCGCATCCCGCAACTCCTATCCCCGCTCAAGGCGACCAACTCATCCGACATTCCACCATCCGCAAGCAAATCGCCGAGCACATGGTCATGTCCAAGCACACCTCGCCGCACGTGCTGACTGTCATGGAAGCGGACATGAGCCGCGTGGTCAAGCACCGCGCCGCCAACAAGGAGATGTTCGCGCGCGACGGGGTCAATCTCACCTTCACGGCGTATTTCATGATGGCAATCGTGGCGGGACTGAAAGCCTATCCGCTCGTCAACTCCTCGTGGACGGATGAAGGTCTGCTGGTTCACAAGGCAATCAACATCGGCATGGCGACCTCGCTGGGCGAGGAGGGCTTGATCGTCCCCGTCATCAAAGGCGCGGACAATCTCTCGCTTCTCGCAATGGCTCGCACGATCAACGACCTCGCCAACCGCGCCCGCGCCAAGAAACTCCAGCCCGACGAAGTCAAAGGCGGGACGTTCACGCTGACCAATCACGGCATCAGCGGCTCGCTGTTTGCCTTCCCCGTCATCAACCAGCCGCAGTGCGGAATCCTCGGCGTCGGCGCGATGCAAAAGCGGGTTGTGGTCATAGATGACGCCATCGCCATCCGCCCGATGGTGTATCTCTCGTTCGTGTTCGATCACCGCATTTTGGATGGCGCGTCGGCGGATAATTTCTTGATGAAGGTCAAAGAGACGCTGGAGAATTGGGCGTAGTTTGAATCCCGAGAGTGTCTAAAAGAATGGGCTAAAGTTTTTTCTGCCACAGAGATCACAGAGATCTCTGAGAAAAATCTCAAAATCTCTGCGCTCTCTGTGGCTAAGCCCACGACATTAGACACTCCCTGAATCCCTGCCCCTTGTTAAGCGCTTTTCGACCATCACAACTCCACCACCGTCGGCTCTGACCCCGTGACTGTCACCGATTTGCCGTTGGGGAACACCACCTCGGTGCTGTTTGCCCCGCGAATCACCTTCAAGCCTCGATATTCCACAATGACATCCCAAGGGAAGGGATTGCTTCCCTCCAGCCGCACGCGGGTCGGCGAGAGAATCTCCACCCCCAAAATTTTCAAGAACAACCCCACAGACGCCAATCCGCTCAAGGCGTTGCGCTCGCCGATGCCCGCCCCTTTCTCGGCGTGATAACGCGCCGAAAAGGCGCGGTTCTGTTTCAAATTCTGAATCACGGCAGACATGTTCCTCACGAACAGCCGCGCCGCATCCGGGCGGAAGCCGTAGTGGAGCAGTCCCTCGCAAATCAACAGGTTCCAGGGGAGGTGAACAGCCTGGGTCACCGACTCCGCCTCCCGTACGCGCGAAGCGAAAGACGGGCAGGCAGGCACGCCAAAGGCGCGGTGGAAGCGTTTGGAATCCAGCAGGGCGCGTCCGATCATAATCTGTGCGTGCTGAGCGTCGGGCATGCCCGCCCAAAGCGGCGTAAAGAGCGTGTGGTCTTCCAGCGAAAAATCCAGCGTGCGTACCGTCACCGTATCGCCCTCTTCCAAATTTTTGACGATCATCTTCGCCAGTTTGGGATACACCTTGCGGGTGGTGTACACTGCCCCGCCCTCGCGCCATTGATAATCGCCGGCGGAGATGACCTCATCCGCCGCCTTGGTGGCAAATTGATGCAGACGTATCTGCGGGCGCTTCGCCGCTGGACCTTTGGACTGCACCTCGATCAACAAGCGCACCGGCGTTTCGAACTTCAACTTCGGGCTGACCGTGCCGGCGCCTTTCTGCTGAAAGAGAACCTTTCCCGCCCCGCCTGTGCCGGTTTCCCGGTCGCGGTAGTGATACAACCCGCTGCGCGCGTTCCAAGCCGCTTCGACGGATGCCCGCAGTTTGGCGGCTTGCTCGCGAAGCAAAGTTTGTACGTCGTTCTTCCCCAGCAGGTCTGCCATGCGCAGGAGACATTCCGCTTCGCGGTACAACAGGGCAGCCAGCGACGGGCTGTGGACTTGGGTAATATCCACGCCCAGCGACCACGGATGCCAGGTATCGAACAACGGGTTGTCCTCGAAGCCGCTTTGCAGGACGTGCTTCCACTGCGGCACACCGTCGCGGTCTTTATCGTATTCGGGGGAAAACCACGCCCAGAAGAATTTGTGCAAATTCGAAAACACGTCCTCAAGAAAGCGAACGTCCTCCGTGCATTCATAGATGCGCCATGCCAGGCTGGCAAGCAGAGGCGCGGCAAGATACCTCCCCCGCTGACCCGCCAGACCGGGCTTGCCGTCAATCGCTCCATCCTCCTGCTGGAGGGCAAGAAAATTGCGGAGCAGGTCTTTGGCAAACGGCGAAGCGGGCAGCACGCTGGCAAGGTAATATGCTTCCAGCGGAGTTTGTCCCTTCCATGAGGAGGGATAGTCGCTGCCATCGCCTTTGGGTGAATAGCCATGATCGGGCTGGCGGGAGGAGACAAACGAGGCGTAGGGCAAATGCTGGCTGGGAGGGAACAACAACCCAAACCCTGCACATTGACTCAAGGCAAATGCCGCATCCCAGTCGCGGTCGCCGGTGTGGATTTCCACCATCTGGCTGGCGTTGAGCAGCTCGATGCGGGCGCGTTCCGCCTCCCAGGGTCGGGCGGCGATTTGGCGGGCAAGGTCGAAGGAGGTTTGAAGCGACGGCGTGGCGGCTTGCACCCAGGTGAGTTGACGCGTCGCACCGGGACCCAGTTCGAGGTCCAGAAAGAGCGAGGAATGAGGTCCGCCGCCGGGCGCCGGTCCGCCGGTCAAAAAGAGGACGGGGAAGAGTCCGCTTGTTTGTCCCGCCAGCACGTTGACCATCTGCATCTGGGCGGCGGTCATGCGTTGCCCGTCGAGGGGAGCGAGCAGGGCGCAGACCTCCATACGGATGTTGCGCGTGGCAGTGGACTGGTTGACGAGGGTGATGCGCCCGGCGACGGCGTTGGAGGCTGGAACCCAATACTCGGACGTTACGTCTAGGCTGGGAAGAGGCGAGTAATCAACGATGAGAAAGTTCGGGTAAAAGCGGCGGATGACCGGCGGCGAGACGAATTCGGACGGATTGCTGACCGATTTGCCGTTTTCGTTGAAGCGAGGAAAGATGCGCATGGCTTTGGCGCGCAAGCCAAAGGTGGTGCGAAGCGAGAGCGCGGAAGGCTCGCCGCCGCCGAAGGTCAGTTCCCAAATATGATCGTTGAAATAGTCGGGTGTGGAAAGGCGTGAATCCGCCGCCAGGGTCAGGTAGAGCGGGTCGCCGGGAGCAAGGGACCAGTCACGCATGGGTCGTATTGTACGGGCAGTTCGTCAAGAGGTCAAAGGGTATAATTTGGTCGCGTAGTTTGATAGTCTTGTAGTCTGATAGTCTTATAGTCGAATGGTCCTATGCCGCAATGGAATACAAACTATCAGACTATAAGACTCAAGACGATAAGACTTACTCGAGGAGATTGAAATCATGGGACTGTACTTCGAAGAATTCACCGTCGGGCAGAAAATCGTCACCGAAAAGCGGACGATTACCGAAGCCGACATCATGGATTTTGCGCGACTCTCCGGCGACGATAACCGCATCCACACCGACCCGGAGTTCAGCAAGACGACGCCCTTCGGCAGACAGATCGCACACGGGCTGCTGGGGCTGTCCATCGCTTCGGGGCTGGCGTGGAAGACCGGGCTGATGGACGGCACGGTCATCGCCTTCCGCGAAGTGAAGGAGTGGAAATTCGTCAAACCCGTCTTCATCGGCGACACCCTGCACGCCGAACTGGAAACCATCGAAACCAAAGCCCTGCCGCGCATCGGCGGCGGTTCGGTGACCATCGCCATCGAAGTGAAAAATCAAAACGATGAAGTCTGTCACCGCGGCACGTGGGTTGTGCTGATCATGAGCAAACCGGCTTGAGATTTTAGATTTGAGATTTTAGATTTGAGATTTTAGATTTGCGATTTTAGATTTGCGATTTTGGATTTGCGATTTTGGATTTGCAAACTTACCCATTTACCAATCACCAATTACCAATAACCAATGACCAACGACGAAGAACGCGCCAAGCGCATCAAACGACTGCTGGACTCCGAAGCCGAAACGCGGGCGGAGCCTCCCTTCGACTCGGAGAAAGACGAATCCCCGCAGGAAGGCACCACGCGCGCCGCGCCTCCGCGACGCACCCCCACACCTCCGCCTCCCATCGCGCTGGACAAGGACAACATGCCCCTGCCTCGCCGCGTGGATCAGGTGGACCTGGGCAGTACGCGCGTCTCGCCTGCCGCCTATGAACCCGCAAGCCGCCCGCAAAACGGCATCTCCCAGCCTCGCAGCGCGTCCACGCCGCGCCCCAGTCAGCCGCCTCCCAGCCGCCCGCGCATCTCTCTAACCTGGCTGGGCGGTTCGTGGGGTTGTCTTCTGCGGGCGTTCATTTTTTCTCTGTTTGGGCTGGTCGTCCTTGCCGTCATCGGCGCGTCTGCGTTGATGATCACCTACTACCGCATCGCCCGCACCCTCCCCAGCGTGGACGACCTCCGCAACCGCGCCTCGCAATTCGAGACCACCCGCATCCTTGACCGCTACGGCAACCCGCTCTATGAAATCCTCGACCCCAACGCCGGGCGCCGCACCTACGTCCCGCTCGACAAAATCTCCCCGGCGCTCGTCGCGGCGACGATTGCCACCGAAGACCAGGACTTTTACACTCATCCCGGCTTCGACCCGGTAGCCATCATCCGCGCGCTATGGGTCAACTACCGCACCGGCGGCGAGGGCGGAGGCGCCTCCACCATCACCCAGCAGTTGGCGCGCGCCCTTCTGCTCTCGCCCGAAGAACGCGCCCAGCGCACCTATCAGCGTAAGGCGCGTGAAATCATCCTCGCCGCCGAAATCACCCGCCGCTACTCCAAGGACGAAATCCTCGAACTCTATCTGAACGAAATCTACTACGGCAACCTTGCCTACGGCATCGAAGCCGCCGCCGAGACCTATTTCGGCAAGACCGCCAACCAACTCACCCTGGCAGAAGCCTCCTTCCTGGCGGGTCTTCCCCAATCCCCAGCCGTCTACGACATCTACACCAACCGCGACGTGACCCTGCGCCGCCAGCAGCAGGTACTCGTCCTCATGTACGAGTTGAGCCAGCAGCGAGGCTGCATCGAAGTCAGCAACAGCGACGTTCCCATCTGTGTGGATGCCCCGACCATCCTCAACGCCGCCGACGAAATGAAAGCCCGCGTCTTCGCCGCCCCCAACATTGACGCCCGTTACCCACACTGGGTCAACTTCGTCCGCTCGCAGTTGGAATCGCAATACGACGCCCAAACCATCTACCGCTCCGGCTTCATCGTTTACACCACTCTCGACCCCAACCTGCAAAACGAGGCGCAGCGACTGGTCACCGAACAGGTGGCGGCGCTCGCCGACAAAAACGCCCGCAACGGCGCGCTGGTTGCCATCAAACCCTCCACCGGCGAAATCCTCGCCATGGTCGGCTCGCCCGATTTCAACAACGCCGCCATCTCCGGGCAGGTCAACATGGCAACCAGCCCCACGCGCCAGCCGGGTTCCTCCATCAAACCCATCACCTACGTCGCCGCCTTCGAAAAAGGTTGGACGCCCGCCACTTGGATTTGGGATGTCCCCACCGAATTTCCCGACGGCGCCAACCCGCCCTACGTCCCCAAAAACTACGATGACAAATTTCACGGCGGCATGACCGTCCGCACGGCGCTGGCAAACTCCTTCAACATCCCCGCCGTCAAGGCGCTGCAATTCGTCGGCGTCTATGACGACCCGACCACCCCCGAAAAAGACGGCATGATTGCCATGGCGGAACGCCTCGGCATCACCAGCCTCACCCGCCCCGACTACGGTCTCGCCCTCACACTGGGCGGCGGCGAAGTCAGCCTGCTCGAGATGACCTCCGCTTTCTCCGTCTTTGCCAACAGCGGCAAAAAAGTTCCCCCCGTTGCCATCCTCAAAATCGTGGACTTCGAGGGCAACGTCATCTATGAATATAAGCCGCCCGAAGGCGAACAGGTCATCCGCCCTGAACATGCCTTCCTCATCTCCTCCATCCTCTCCGATAACGAAGCCCGCTCGTGGATGTTCGGGCGCAACTCCGTCCTCAACCTGCCCTTTCCTGCCGCCGCCAAAACCGGCACCACCAACGACTTCCGCGACAACTGGACGCTGGGCTACACCCCCGACGTCGCCGCCGGAGTCTGGGTGGGTAACGCCGACTACACCCCCATGGTCAATACCACCGGTTTGAGCGGCGCCGCGCCCATCTGGTCGCAGTTCATGCAGTTCGCCGTGCCTTACGTCACCGGCAGCAATCCGCGCCCCTTCACCATCCCGCCCGGCGTCACCGAATACATCATCTGCAACCTTTCCGGCACCGAGCCCTCGCAGTGGTGCCGAGGCGGTCAGCGCAGCGAATTCTTCGCCAGCGACCAGCCGCCCCTCCCGCGCAGTCAGGACCTGCTCACCAAAACCACGATAGACACCTGGACCGGTCTCATTGCCGGCGATGCCTGCCCCGACTACGCCAAAGAAGAAATGGTCATGAACGTGAGCGATGAATGGGCGCGCAAATGGTTCAAAACCGGCGACGGACGCGCCTGGCTCGAAGCGCACGACTTCCCCCGCAACCCCTTCTTCAAACCCGAACGCGAATGCAGCACCGACGACCCGCGTCCCATCCTGCAATTCGCCAACCTGCGCGAAAACCATGTCATCACCGAGACTCCGCTCGAAATCCGCGCCGTCATCAACGTCACCAAAGGCGACTTCACCGGCTGGCGGCTCGAATACGGGCGCGGCGACGACCCCGCCGAATGGACGCTCCTCGCCGAAGGGCGCAACAAATACGAACAGCCCGACCTCATCTACACCTGGAACTTGCAGGAAGTCCAAGAGAACCGCATCACCCTGCGCCTCTACCTCATGAACGGCGAGGACTTCTACGCCGAAAAACGCATCTTCCTGACCCTGAGCCTGCCCACTCCAACCCCCGAACCGACCCTCACCCCCACCCTCGTCCCGCCAACGACAGCGCCTACCGAGACCCTCACGCCCCTGCCGTCGTTCACACCGCCGCCTACCGACACGCCGTTGCCGCCTCCTACCGAAACAGCCACCCCGTCCGCGCCATGAATTCCCTTACCCGTTCCCACCTCCGCCCCGGCATGACCGTCTGGATTGTGTTGAAAGAAGATCAGCGTACCGGCAAACGCACCCGCGGCGTGATCAAAGATATTCTCACAAAATCGCCCCGCCATCCGCACGGGATCAAGGTTCGGCTGGAAAACGGCTTGGTCGGGCGCGTACAGGCTATCGTCGAAGAATGAAGCGCAGAACCGTCCTCTTGTGGATTCTGGCGTCGTTGTTGATGACGGCGTGTATGCCGTCTGCGGTTGCGCCCATCCCCACGCTCGATTCCAACGCCATCGGCACGTTCATCGTGCAAACCGCCCAAGCCGCCTCCACGCAAACTCAGGCGGCAATCCCGCCCACTCCCACCATCACACCGACCCTGCGGAGCACCTTCACGCCCGAACCCACCGCCACCGCTGTCCCGGTCATCATCTTCCCCACCCTTACCCCCATCCAGCGCGTGCAATACTTCCGCGTCAAACACGACAGCCAGTTGGCAAGGTACGACTACAAATCCCGCACTGCCGCCAAGGACTGGGGGGGCATCAATCTCTTCACCCCCGAAACGGTTCCGCTTTTTGTCCTGCCCAGCGAAGGCTCGGGCACCCATCGCACCGTGGTGGACGGCAACTGGGAAACCTACATCAACTTTCTGAACAACAACAACGAAAAGAAACTGCGCTACCTCAAAGCGAACGATACCGCCCTGTTCAACGGCGCTGGTTTTCCCCAACTCGAAAGCCTCACCATGGGAGGCAACGTCATCACCCTGACCGAAATCCAAAACGGCTGGGGCAAGGTCAAGACCATTGACTACGTCAATCCCGGCAAGTTGAGGGAGATAGATTACTTCACCCGCCCCGACCTGGTGCATAAATTCGTGGTGGTGGGCTACAACCGGGACACCAAAGCCACCTTCTGGGTCAACCCACCGCATGGCGCCATCTATTGGCCCCTAGTCTCCAGCCGCCCCGTCTGGATTTCGCTGGAACGCCTCGAACCTTTTCCCATCCTGCCGATGACGGTCAAGGCAAAGGTCACCCAGCCGATTCGAAAAACGCCGGCAGAAAACGGCGAAGAAACCGGCTTTGTGCTGGCAGAAGGAGACTCCGCCCGCATCGTGGAATATTATCCCTCCGGCTCGAACGTGTGGGGACGAATCGCCGGCGGCGGATGGATTGCCCTCGTTCTCCACTGGAAATATCCCACCACCTGGTCCATGGAAACCCTCCCGCCTCCTCCCTGACCTGAAACCTGTTTCAACAAAAAGAGCCTTCCTCATCACGGAAGGCTCTTTCGTTATTTTCGAATGTTTACAAGGCTTTGGAATCTCTCTTTGCCAGTTCCTCCCGAAGGAGGCGAATGCCGTTGGCAACCTGGTTCGAGATGCGTTCCAGTTCTTCCTGCAACTGGGTGAGACTGTTCATGGCGTAGGCGTCGGCGTCGGCGCGGATGGTTTCCGCCTCGGCGCGCGCCTGGGCGACGATTTGTTCGGCGCGCCGCACGGCTTCCTGCGCCACCACTTCTCTGGCGATCATTTGGTCGGCTTTTTGGCGGGCAAGTTCGAGGGTGCGGTTTGCCTCCTCCTGCGCCTGGGCAAGCAGGCGGTCGCGCTGACCGAGCAATTGCTGAGCCTTCTTCACCTCTTCAGGAATGGCAATACGCATCTGGTCAATGATGTCCAGCATACGGTCTTCATCCACCATCACGTTGCGTGTGAGGGGAATGGATCTGCTTTCGTTGAAGAGTTCTTCCAGCCGGTCGATTAATTGCAGGATGTCCATAGCGGTCTCCTTCAGCCGAAGGAATGTTGAAGCAGCTGATGTTACGCAATTTTCTTGCAGCGCGACACATTGTCCCCGAATGGGGGTTCATGTCGTCTGAAAACGCGAGATAAATCTCGCGCTGCCGCGTAACATCACTGAAGCAATTCTAGCACAGATTAATCGCGGAGCGAGTTGGGGAAGGAGTGCTGGTCGCCCTGTTCCATGATTTTCTTGCGAAACGCCTCCTGCACAAAGGGCGGCACCATGCTGGAAACGTCGCCTTTCAGCATGGCAATTTCGCGCACAGTGGTGGAGGAAAGGAAGGTATGTTCCTCGGCAGTGATGAGCGCCACGATTTCGATGTCGGGCGCGAGGCGGTGATTCGCCAGCGCCATGCGGAACTCGAACTCGAAGTCCGAAAAGACGCGCAAGCCGCGCACGATGACCTGCGCGCCGATCTTGCGGGCATATTCCACCGTCAGACCGCTGTAGCCGGTGACTTTGATTTTGGGGTTGTCTTTGAACGCTTCGGCAACCAGCGCCATGCGTTCTTCGGGTGAGAACATCAGGGTCTTCAGCGGCTTGTCGTACACCGCCATGACCACTTCGTCGAAAAGACGGGAGGCGCGCTCGGCAATATCCATGTGACCGTAGTGGATGGGGTCGAACGTGCCGGGAAACAAGGCTCTGACCATGTTATGAGGGAGTCTCCAGTCTGATAGTCGGATGGATGTTAACTGACGTCGCCTTTGCCTTCGCCCCAGAAGCGGCGGAGCGCCTCGGCAAGCAGGGCGTGTTCGGGCAGACTCAAATCTGCGTCTTTCTCGAAGACCGCCTGCGCCTGGGTACGCGCCTTCTCGATCAGTTGCAGGTCAGTGATGCTCGCCATGCGCAACCCGCTGGCAAAGCCCGCCTGACGCGTGCCCAAAAATTCACCCGGTCCGCGCAGGTGCAGGTCTTTTTCGGCGAGGTAAAAGCCGTCGTTGGATTCCGCCATGATTTGCAGGCGTTCGTTTTCGGTCGCATCCTCCCGCGTGGGAATGAGCAGGCAGTAGGACTGCGCCGCGCCGCGTCCGACACGCCCGCGCAATTGGTGCAGCTGCGCCAGCCCGAAACGGTCTGCGCCTTCGATGAGCATGACGGTGGCGTTTGGCACATCCACGCCCACTTCCACGACAGTGGTCGAAACGAGGATGTCGTATTGCCGGTCGCGGAACTTGAGCATGACCTCGTCCTTTTCGGCGGGGCGCATTTTACCGTGCAGCAGACCCAATCTCAAATCGGGGAAGACTTCCTTCGAGAGGGTCTCGAAGTCGTCCACGGCGGCGCGGGCTTCGATCTTTTCGCTTTCTTCGATGAGGGGATAGATGATGAACGCCTGCCTGCCGTCCTTGATTTGCCCGCGAATCAGGGTGAAGGCGCGCTCGCGCTCCTGCGGGCGGAGGACGAAGGTGTGCACCGGCTGACGCCCGGCGGGCATCTCGTCCATGACGGAGAGGTCGAGGTCGCCATAGAGGGTGAGGGCGAGGGAGCGCGGGATGGGGGTGGCGGTCATCACCAGCAGGTGCGGGTTGGTGCCTTTGCTGCGCAGTTCCGCCCGCTGTTCCACGCCGAAGCGATGCTGTTCGTCAATGACGACGAACTGCAAGTCTGCAAACTGAACGTTGGGTTCGATGACGGCGTGCGTACCGATGACCAGTTTGATGGAGTTGTCTGCCAGCCCGGCGCGGATTGCCTCTTTTTCGGAATCGGGGGTGTCGCCGCTCAGCAGGCGAAACTCCTCGGGCTTGAGCACGGACTTGAGCAGGTTGGTAAAGTTGCGATAGTGTTGTTCCGCCAAAATGGAGGTGGGCGCCATGACGGCGGCTTGCGCGTTGTTTGCCGTGATCATTGCGGCGGCTAAAGCTGCCACTACGGTTTTTCCGGATCCCACGTCGCCCTGCAGGAGTCGGTTCATGGGCTTGCCGGAGTCGATGTCCGCGCGGATTTCGGCGAGGGCGCGCTGCTGGGCGGAGGTCAGGGCGAAGGGAAGGTTGTTCTTTAGCGTATCCAACCACTCGTCGGAGACCGGGAAGCGCCGCCCTTCGAGGGAGAGCCAGTCGCGTTTTTGGCGGAGCACTCCCATTTGGAGGTAGAAGATTTCGTCGAAGGCGAGGCGTTCGCGCGCGGCTTTGAGCTTTTCCTGTGAATCGGGGAAGTGGATTTGCAGGAGGGCTTCGCTCAGCGGCATAAGTTCTGCCGCCTGGCGCACGTTTTCGGGAAGGGGATCGGGGACGGCGGGCGCCCAATAGGTGACGACCTCCCGCATTCGCTCACGAAGCCATTTTTGGGTAATGCGCTCGGTAAGAGAGTAAACAGGGACGATGCGGTTGGTGTGCAGGCTTTCTTTGTCCACCGGCTCGAAATCGGGGTTGTTCATGACGAGCCGCCCCAGGTACTGGTCAATTTTGCCCGAGACGGAGATGGCGTCGCCCGGTTTTAAGCGGTTGGCTATCCAGGGCTGGTTGAAGAAACTCAGACGCAGGGCGGCTGTCCCGTCGCTGATGATGACTTCGACCAGCGATGCTGCGCCGCTGCGAATGGTGCGTGTGTGTACACTCTGAACCGTGCCGATGACGGTGACTTGCTCGCCGTAAAATAAATTTTTGATGGGTTTGAGTTGGGTGTAATCATCGTAGCGGCGCGGGTAGTAGTAGAGCATGTCGCCAAGAGTGTATAGCCCCAATCTGGCAAGCGCCTCGGCGTTTCTTGAACCTACACCCTGCAGAACGGTCAATTTGGCGTCGAGGGCGGCGGGAGTGGCGGAAGTCTTTGCGCCTGCCACAGTTTCAGCGCGCGGCGGAGCAGACGGACGCGGCTTCACCGCAGCAGGAGCGAGGGCATCCTGCGGACGCTGTTCGCGCGATTCCTGGCGCGGCGGTCCTTGTCTTGCAGGCGGCTGGGATGGGGCTGGCTTCGGCTGACCTTCGGGTTTATTCGCGTCGCGCGGTTTTTGCTGGGTTTCGGGATAGGTATCGCCGATGCGCTTCCACAACCCTTTTAACACGTCGGCGCGGGACTGAGGGCTGAGCCCCTCGTAGGAGCGGAGCCGCTGTATGACTGCCTGGATGACTTCCTCCCGAATTCCGTCGGCGCGGGCTTCGCCTTCCCAGAAATCGAGCATTCTGGCAAGCCCGCCGATGATGGCGGTGTTGTTGTAGCCGCTTTCGTGTTCGAGGCGGAAGAATTTGCGTAATTTTTCCAGTGATGGCTGCATGGAGAGTATTTTATCATGGGGTTAATCAAAGGCTTCCAAAGTTTTGAAGACTTCGAAGGTTTCGATAAATAACTTATCCCCAAACGTTGCAGATTCCATCAAAAGGATTGTTTGAGATTTCTGCTGCCTTGAGAAACTCTTTTGCCCATTTCAGCATTTCCTGCACTTCCTCCCTGGTTAGGTGACTACCAATGGCATAATCGCCTATATTTCGTCTGTCTTGCGCTTTAATAAGGTAATTGTGGAATTTTGGGTGAAGGATGTTTGTTTTGGCAAATTCTTTGCCGAAATTGGCAATGATGGCGGAGTGACTGGAAAACGCAAGTCCTTGTTCAACAACAAAGCCTCTGCAACATAAAACATCGCGTAATAGGCGCGGGAGCCGGCAAAATCAACTTCCCCATCTTTCAGGATTTTCCCGGCGGTTCTTATACTTCGCCGGGCTTTATCCAACAATTCAGCAACTTCCGGCTTCATACTGCCACACCGTCACGGCGAACGTTGATTAGGAAGGGAGATTGCCGCTCAAGATATTCTCTTTTTGAAACGAACGCGCGAGAGATGACCACATCATGATCGAGCGACAATGCCGCCATCTGGTCATCAGAACGCTTAAGCGCTTCCATGTAGTCGAAATCGTCCTTCATCACCAGCAAAATATCAATATCCGAATCCATAGCGGCATCGCCGCGCGCCTGCGAACCGTATAAAATGATGCGATCTAACTGCCCGCCATAGATGCGAAGCAATTCTTTCTTTACTTTTCTCAGCACTTGACGTACTTTAGAAGACATCGCTCGTTCCTGTATTTATCTTACCGTTTTTCTCCCGCAGGCGCAACTTGCTTTTTATCGCTTCACCGCCGCGAAACCCAAACCGTTGGGACCGACATGCGTGCCGATGACCGGCGTCACGTTGACGAGCAGGATTTCGCGCGGAACGGACTGGCTGGCGGTCTGCATCAGGGTTTCGAGGAAGTCTTTGGCGCGGGCTTCGGCGCCGGTGTGCAGGATTGCCAGTCTTTCCAGTTCGCCGTGCTGAAGGAGAAGGTCGAGCAGTCGTTCGGCGGCTTGTTTGGTGGTGCGTACCGCGCCGGCTGGCTTGACCGCGCCCTCGGTCAGTTCGATGAGCGGCTTGATGGAGAGCAGTCCGCCCAGGGCGGCAATCACGCCGGGGACGCGCCCGCTGCGCTTGAGGTTTTCGAGCGTATCGAGCGCGGCATGGACTTTGAGGCGCTTTCGCGTGGATGCGATGGCTTGCAGCGCCGCTTCGAGTCCGTCTTCTGCGGCTTCGGCGGCGGCAAGGACTTGGAATCCCAGCCCCATCGAGAGCGAGGCGCTGTCGAGGATGGTGATTTTGGCGGGGAAATCCTGCGCCGCCTGGCGGGCAGAGTTGATGATGGTGGTCAACGTGGCGGCGGCGTGGAGGGAGAGGATGTGGTCGCAGCCGCGTGTGAGGAGCGAATCGTACCGGGCGGCGAAATCGCCAATCGAGGGCGCGGCAGTTGTCGGCGGAGTCTGAAGCGTGTTCAATCGCTTGTAGAAGTCATCGCGCGAGATGCCCTCTCCGTCGGCGTATTCCTTCCCATCCAAAACCAACAGGGTTGGGACGACTTCGAGTCCGTGTTGTTCGATGAGATGGGGAGGCAGGTCGGAGGTGGAATCGGTGACGATGCCGAGTTTCATCGTTTCTCCCGGTCGAGCCAGAGTTCGCGGTATTTGCGGTTCCAGTCGGTGAGGAAGCGGAAGGCAATGACCAGCCCGCCGCTGAGAGCAATCCACATTTCGACGCCGCGCAAGCCAATAAGCCAAAAGACAGGCGCGATGAGGAGACCGGTGAACACGCTGGCGCGCGCACCGTGATGAACGATGAGGGTGAGCAGAAGCAGCAGCCCCAGCCCGATGACAAAGGCGAACCAGTTCACTGCCAACAACGCGCCGCCGAAGGTTGCCAGCCCCATGCCGCCGCGGAATTGAGCGAAGACGGTCCAGCAGTGACCGATGACCGCGCCGGCGGCGGTGAGGGCAATCAGCCAGGGTTCGCCGCCGAGGCGCAGGGCAAGCCAGACGGGCAGAAACCCTTTGGCAATATCGAGCGCCAGCACCAACGCGCCCCAGCCAAACCCCGCCTGGCGGATGGTGTTGGTGGTGGTGGCGTGACCGGAGCCGGCGTCGCGCACGTCCACGCCTTTGACATACCGTGTGACCCAGATGGAGAAGGGAAGGGAACCGGAGAGATAGGCAAGGATGGGCAGAAACATCATCAGGGTGTTCATGGGAGGCGAGTATAGCACAGGGGAAAATGACCTGCACAGAAAACCCGCATCTTCGGTACAATCGTGCGCATGATTTCCGTCAACCCGCCTTTCGATTCTGCCGGGCAAGCCTATCAGCAAGCCCGCATTGACCATTGGGATGCCATCGCCCGCCAGCGCGACAACTGGCAGGGCATGGGCAAATGGTATCACCGCCGCCTCTCAGAGATTTACCGCTTCCATGTTCCGCCTCGTCTGCGTGTGCTCGAACTCGGCTGCGCCGACGGACGCCTCCTCGCCGACCTCCAGCCGTCGCGCGGCGTGGGAGTTGATTTCTCCGCCGAGATGATTCGCCGCGCGAGAGAACGTCACCCGGAACTCACCTTCCTCCACGCCGACGCGCACGATCTCTCCGCCCTCGATGAGACCTTCGATGTCATCATCCTCTCCGACCTGGTCAACGACCTGTGGGACGTTCAGCGCGTCCTCGAGCAAATTCGTCGTTTGTGTACGCCGCGCACGCGCGTCATCCTGAACTTTTACAGCCGTCTCTGGCAATTGCCGCTCAGCCTGGCGCAGGGGTTGAAACTTGCCACCCGCAACCTGTATCAAAACTGGCTCACCCCCGAAGATGTGCGCTCTCTGCTCACCCTGGCTGGATTCGAAGCCATCCGCGCCTCGCAGGAGGTGCTGCTGCCCCTGCCGCTGAGCGGGTGGGCAAACCGTTTTCTCGTCCGCCTCGCGCCGTTCAATCATCTGGCGCTGTCCAATTTTGTGGTTGCCCGACCTGCGCCTGTCCGTGCTGAGGAACCGAAAGTCTCAGTGGTAATTGCCGCGCGGAACGAGGCAGGGAACATCAAAGCCATCTTCGAGCGCGTCCCGCAAATGGGACGCGGGACCGAACTGGTCTTCGTCGAGGGACACTCCAAAGACGACACCTACGCCGCCATCGAACGCGAGATCGCCGCCCATCCTTCGACCCCGAGCCTGCTCCTCAAACAACCGGGCATTGGCAAAGCCGACGCCATCCGCGCCGGCTTCGAGAAGGCAAGCGGCGACATCCTGATGATCCTCGACGCGGACCTCACCGTCCCGCCGGAAGACCTGCCGCGCTTCTATGAGGCGCTCGTCTCCGGCAAAGGGGAGTTCATCAACGGCGTGCGGCTCGTCTATCCGATGGAAAAGGAAGCCATGCGCACGCTGAACTTCATCGGCAACAAGTTTTTCAGCATGGCGTTCTCATGGCTGCTGGGACAGCCCATCAAGGATACGCTGTGCGGCACGAAGGTCTTGTGGAAAAAGGATTACGAACTGATTGCCGCCAACCGTTCTTACTTCGGCGATTTCGACCCCTTCGGCGACTTCGACCTGATCTTCGGCGCGGCAAAACTCAACCTGAAAATCATTGACCTGCCCATCCGCTACCGCGAACGGACGTATGGCACGACCAACATCTCGCGCTGGAAACACGGACTGTTGTTGTTTCGCATGGTGGCATTTGCGGCAAGACGCATCAAGTTTGTGTAACGCAGGTTATGGGAGAGTGTCTAAAAGAATGGGCTAAAGATTTTTCTGCCACAGAGCTCACAGAGATCTCTGAGAAAAACCTCAAAATCTCTGCGCTCTCTGTGGCTAAGCCCACGACATTGGACACTCCCGGTTATGGCGCGGTTTTGATGCCGTACAAATTCCACCCCGCCCGCTCGCGAATCAACGTGAACTCTGCCGGCGGGAGGGGGTAGCCTTCCTGCGCCGGGACAAGCAAATATTCGATACCCTGTTCCCGCAGCCATTGAAGGTCCGCAACCTGGGCGGGGGAAACGATGGACACCAGCCGCCGGCTTACGGTCTTCCCAAACAGCGGATAATCGAGAACAAAGAAGGGAATGTAATATCCCAGCGTTGCATCGGCGGGGACAAACTTTTCCACCAGGTAATACATCTCGCGGTCATTTCTTCGCTGAAGGGTTTGAAGAAAGATACGGTCGGGGTTGGTCCACACGCGAAATTCGTCGGCGTATTTACCGAGCGTGGGCTTGGATGGGTTGTAAAGCAGGGTCACCGCCAAAATCATCGCCGCCAGCCCGCCGATAACCCATTCATGCAACGCGCCGCCCCTTTCCCGAAACCAGACCGCCATCAATGGCGCGCACAGGGCAGCCAGCGGAGCAAAATACCGTCCCTGAAACGGATCCCAGCCGGGGCGCAGAAGGATTTCCAAAGGCAAAAAGACGAGCAGGGCAATGCCCGGTCCGAGCAACAGGAAGGAGCGCTGCCGCACGCCTCTCCATCCTTCGAGGATGAGCGCCGGAAAAATCAACAGGAAACTCAACGGTCCATACCAGGCGTGGCTTTCCTCGTTGATGTTCTTGTCTGCAAAACTGAACGAATGACCGGGCGCGGCGTATGCCGTCCCTTCGATTTCCTCAAAACCGATGAAAACAAAGAACGCCCTCGCCATCCGCATCTTGACCTTGTGGGCATAGCCGTCCAGCGGACGCGGCAAACCGCTGGTATCAAGGGCTTGATACAGCAAGCGGGGGGCGTTGTAGAGAATCTCCAGCAGAATCTCAGGCTGGGAGGCAGGATCAGGACTCAGGGCGGCAAGATGCGGAGTGCGGTCTGAGGCGTCTGGCGGAGTCTGCGGCGTTTCGATCATCGTGTCGAGATATTCCGGTGAACCGAAGGGACTGCCAAAGTACACCCAGTTCACAGCATATATGTATGCGCCAAACAGCACCGCCGCCACCACCACATTGAACGTCCAGAAAACGAGCGGTTTCAGTGTGCGCCTGCCCGATTGCAAAAGCACAAGGATGACAAACACCGCCAGCACGGGCAGGAGGAGGAAATAACTTTTCTTGACGCCCACGCCAATTCCCACGCTGAGCGCCGAAAGCGAAAGCAGGGAAAGACGCCCCTCCCGCACGCCCAAAATCAAAAAGTACACCGCCGGCACAAAAAAAGCAGTCGTTACCAGGTCAGTTTGGGTGGTGGTGGCTTGCAAAGCGATGAGGGGAAAACTCAGAAAAATCAGCGCGGCAAAGGCAGATTGCCTCCTGCCATAACCGAACACCCTCGCCAGCCCAAAGACACCCGCCGCCGAGACCAGCGCCGCCAGCCACTGCACGCCTCCCACCAGGTGGTCACTGCCGAGGAACAACAAAGTCCAATACGTCTGCAACTGGGCGTTGAGCGGGTACCACACCTGATCCAGCCGCAGGGTTTCCCAAGGCAGGAATGAACCGTTCTGCCGCCAATAGACGATGCGCGAGAGATGCGTGCTCAGGCTGTCCATGTTGTTTTGAGGGATGTGGATGACCTGCGCCAGCGCAAAGGCATAGGACGCGGCGGTGAACAGAATCAACAAAGCGAGGAGAGGATCGCGCTTCAATTTTTGGACCTCGAGCCTGATCTGCCAACCCTGAAACGGTCCCCACACTGACGGTCTTCCGCTGCGCGCCCACAACCACCAGCCCAGCCCGCCCAGCATGGCATGGACGGTCAGCATTGCCCCCGGCTGATCGAGCATGCGCAGGGTGTTGACGAGGTAAGCGGTCAGCGTCACATTGGCGCTGGAAACCAGATACATCGCCAAGAGCCAGGCGGGTTTATTGGGCAGACGGGCAATCGCCGTCCAAAAGAGGCTTCCCCCCAACAGGAGCAGCAGCGCCGTAAAAAAAAGAATCATTCCATCTGTGCGAAACGCCCTACACCGAAAATTCCTTGAGCGCTTCGATGACCTGCATCTGCTCTTCTTCGCTCATGTTGGTGTAGAAGGGCAGGCGCAGGAGTTGGTCGCTGATTTGTTCGGTGACGGGACAGTCGCCCGCCTTGCCGCCGTATTTTTCGCCCATCGGCGAGAGGTGCAGGGGCAGGTAGTGAAAGACCGCCTGAATGCCGCGTTCCTTGAGATGGGCAATCGCCGCCTGACGCCTTTCGAGATTGGGGAAGAGCAGGTAGAACATGTGATAGGTCTGCTCGCAGTGCGCAGGGACGAATGGCATACTCACGTTGTTTTCCTCCGCCCAGGCGCCGAGTTCCTTGTAGTAGGTCTCCCAAATCTGGCGGCGGCGGGATTGAATCTGTTCGCGCGCCTCCAGTTGCGCCAGCAGAAAGGCGGCAAGCATGTCGGACGGGAGGTAACTCGAACCGACGTTGACCCAGGTGTATTTGTCCACCTGCCCGCGGAAGAAGCGGCTGCGGTTGGTGCCTTTTTCGCGCAGGATTTCGGCATCTTCGATGTACTTCGGGTCGTTGATGAGCAGAGCGCCGCCCTCGCCGCAGGTGAAGTTCTTGGTCTCGTGGAAACTCTGGGTTGCCATCACACCAAAGGTGCCAAGTTGTTTGCCTTTGTATTTGCCGAACAGCCCATGTGCATTGTCTTCGACGACCGGGATACCATGGCGGTTGGCGATTTCCAAAATGGCGTCCATTTCACAACCGACGCCGGCGTAGTGAACGACGACGATGGCGCGCGTGCGGGGCGTGATCAATGCTTCGAGTTTGGATTCGTCTATGTTCAGGGTATCCGGTCGAACGTCGGCAAAGACCGGTTTGGCGTTCCGCAAAACGAAGGCGTTGATGGTGGAGACGAAGGTGAACGACGGAACGATGACTTCATCCCCTTCCTTCAAATCCAGCAGGAGCGCCGACATTTCCAGCGCATGGGTGCAGGATGTGGTCAGCAGCACTTTCGGCACACCGAGGCTTTCTTCGAGCAGGGCATGCGCCTTTTTGGTGAACTGCCCGTCTCCTGATATGTGACGGTTTTGCAAAGCCTGCTGCATGTATTCGGCTTCTTTGCCCACGGTGGTTGGACGATTGAAGGGGATGCTCATGGCGCGCTCCGTTTTTATTCTGGAATCCACACGACCGCCGTGCCTGCGAGGCAGACCTCGCCGTTTTCGTTGAAAACAGTCGTGTCCAACACAAGACGGCGTTTTTCGGGAATCGTTTCAGTGACTTTGACCTCGATTTTGACTTTCGTATCCACGTAAACGGGGCGCTTGAACGTCGAATTTTGGGAGATATACACCGTCCCCTGACCGGGAAAATCCATGCCCAGCACTTTGGAAATCAACCCGCCGAGAAACGCGCCATGGACGATGCGTTTCTTGAAGAAGGACTGCGCGGCAAATTCCGCATCGAGGTGAATGGGATTGAGGTCGCCGACGATTTCGGCAAAGCGCCTCACATCCTCCGCCGAGATGAACCGTTCGAAGGAGAAACTGTCGCCGAGCTGGTAGGAAAATTCCTTTGCCATAACATTCCTTTCAAATCGCGCTGTTGGCGACATCCATGATGTACTTGCCGTAGCCGTTGCTGGAAAGTTCCTGTCCCAGTTTCAGCAGCTGCTCGCGGGAGATGAAGCCCATGCGGAAGGCAATTTCCTCCGGGCAGGCAATCATCAAGCCCTGGCGTTCCTGGATGGTTTGAATGAACGCGCCCGCCTGAAGCAGGGATTCGTGCGTGCCGGCATCCAGCCATGCCACGCCGCGCCCAAACAGTTTCACCTTCAACTGTCCGCGTTCGAGGTAAAGCCTGTTCAGGTCTGTAATTTCGATTTCGCCGCGCGCCGAGGGCTTGAGCGTTTCGGCAAGCCGCACCACCTGATTGTCATAAAAATAAATGCCCGGCACCGCCCAGTGCGACTTGGGCTTTTTGGGTTTCTCCTCGATGCTCAGCACATTTCCGTGTTCGTCGAATTCCACGATGCCATAGCGCTCCGGGTCATGCACTTTGTAGCCGAAGATCATCGCACCTTCTTTCAGAGTGGCGCAGCTTTGCAATAAAGAGGTCAGCCCTTCGCCATAAAAAATATTATCTCCGAGCGTCAGGCAGACCGGGCTGTCGCCGATGAAATCGCGCCCCACCAGGAAGGCGTCGGCAAGCCCGCGCGGCTCCGGCTGTTCGGCATACTCGAACTTCAGTCCCCACTGCGAGCCATCCTTGAGCAGGTCGCGGAACAACGGCAGGGCTTCGGGTGTGCTGATGACCAAAATCTCGCGGATGCCCGCCATCATCAGCATCGAAAGCGGGTAATAGATCATCGGTTTGTCGAAGACCGGCAGGATTTGTTTGCTGATGGCAATCGTCAGCGGGTAAAGGCGTGTCCCCTTTCCGCCCGCCAGGATGATACCTTTCATTTTGCCTCCTTTGCCTCACGCCAGGCATAGTTCTTTTTGATCCACTCACCATACGACCCGCTGCTGACCTGATCCACCCATTCGGGATGATGCAGATACCACTCAATCGTGCGGCGCAAGCCCGCTTCAAACCCGACCTCGGGCTGCCAGCCCAACTCACGCTGAATCTTCGCCGCGTTGATGGCGTAACGTTTGTCGTGACCGGGACGGTCGGTTACAAAGCGAATCAACTCGCGGTAACTCTTCAAGCCCTGCTCACGCAGTTGCGGCACTTCCAGCGGCGGAGCGACATCGTCGAGAATATCGCAGATTTTGTGAACGAGATTGATGTTCTTCTGTTCATTGTTTCCCCCGATGACATACACCTCGCCCGGCGCGCCTTTCTCGAACGCCAGTTTGACTGCCTTGCAGTGGTCTTCCACATACAGCCAGTCGCGC
This sequence comes from Anaerolinea sp., assembly GCA_020723805.1. Lineage (GTDB taxonomy): Bacteria > Chloroflexota > Anaerolineae > Anaerolineales > Villigracilaceae > Defluviilinea. Next base: position 21,602 of record DYID01000032.1, read on the forward strand.
ACGTTCGAGCCGTCGCCATACACGGGCAGGGGTTTGCCGGAGATGGCGTTCAGAATCATCAGCGGAATCATCTTTTCGGGGAATTGATAAGGTCCGTAGTTGTTGGAACAGTTGGTGATGATGGCTGGCAAGCCGTAGGTGTGATGAAAGGCGCGCACGAAATGGTCGCTGGCGGCTTTGGAGGCGGAATAGGGCGAGTTCGGGGCGTAGGGCGTCTCTTCGGTGAACCAGCCGTCGGGTCCGAGTGAACCGAAGACCTCGTCGGTGGAAACGTGCAGGAAGCGGAAGGTCTCCTTTCGTCCCTGCGGCAGTTTGCTCCAGTAGGCGCGCGCGGCTTCGAGCAGGGTGTAAGTGCCGACGACGTTGGTCTGCACGAAGTCTTCGGCGTTGACGATGGAACGGTCCACGTGCGATTCGGCGGCAAGGTGAAAGATGCCCACTGGCTGGTATTTCTCGAACAGCGCGGCGACCAGTTCACGGTCGGTGATGTTGCCCTTGACGAAGGTGTAATCCGGGTGACCTTCCAGGTCTGCCAGGGAGAGGGGGTTCGCGGCGTAGGTGAGGGCATCCAGGTTGACCACCTTGTACGCGCCGCTTTGAATCAGCAGGCGGACGAAGTTGGTGCCGATAAATCCGCACCCGCCGGTGACGATGACGGTTTGTTTGTTGTTCATAATGATTCCTTTGGTTTATAGCATCTACTCTCCAGACGGGCAATTCTCCGTTTGGGTACGCGGCTGGTAAATTTCGATGCGGGAGTCATCTGCCTCGATGGTTGTGTTCGATTCGTAGTAGCAGAGAATGTAAGGAGAGACAAGCGTATTCCAAACGTTGTTTTCCTCGGCAAAAACGCCGTCCAGTTTGATGACGGTGTTTTGCCGTCCGGAAATAATTGCCGCAAAACGCTGGTTTTGAAGATCGTCGTAGAAACGGTTCAGGTAGGCGCGGTTGCCGGACATCGCCATTTCCATCAAGGTGACCACTTCATAATCATACACCAGCGGCACGTTCACCTCGCCCAGCGCAACCATCTGCCTTTCGTTGATGAACAGCACCGGTCCCTGTCTGCCAATCTCGTTGACGATGTTCACAAGTTGCTGGTGCGCCTGTTGATTCCTGTCCTTGTTGTAACGAGGATAAGGGCTCAGCATGGGGATGAGCGTCAGGATGGGCAAAATCACGGCGATGACAATGAGGGGAGATGGGCGCATCGGGCGGGACACAAAACCCGCTTCTGCTTCGACGCGCCCGCTGAAAAAGTAAAGCGCCACAAGGCTGACCAGCACTGCATAAGTATCCATGTTGTGCAGGTCGCCGCCGCCGCCGATCTTGGCGCTGACCACAGTGCTGCCGGCGAACAGAGCGATGAGCATGGCGGTTAATCCCAGCCAGCGGATGCCGTGCAGTGAGGTCTGGCGGGCGGCAAGGAAAATGATGAGAAGCAGGGGTCCGCTCAGGACGAGAATGGCTGGTATCACCCCAAGCGGGAAGGTGGCATTGGGCCACAAGCGATACCACAGCAGGTCGGAGGTAAAACTGGAAGTGAACGCTTTGGCGTTTTGCAAGTTGCCGGAAAGAGGGATATATGCCCATTGAGCGAACAGCGCAGAGGCAATGCCGACAACTACCCACAAGGCAGGCGGAGCGAGGTAGCGTGCGAACGATTGGAGGGAGGTCTTTCCGTTGGTTTGAGAATGAAAAGGGACCTCCAGCAGGTAGATGGCAGCGGCAAGGATGGCGGGCATGGGGAACCAGTTCACGCGGCTGATTCCCGCCCACAGCGAAGAGACGATCACAGCCAGAAGAGTCTGCCAGGGTTTCTTGGCAGATACGAACCACAACGGCAGGATGACCATGACCTCGAGGTGGTAATACACGCCCACACGCAAAAGGAACAGGAAGAGCCAGCCGGCTGTCAGCCAGCGCAGGGCTTTTTCCCCTCTACCAAAGACGCGTCCGCTCAGGGCGAGGGAAGCGCCGGCGGTCAGACCGATCCAAAGAAAAAACTGCCAGAAGCGGTGAGCGAAAATGCCCAGGCTGGGAGAAAGAAACGGGAACGATTGAAGCAGGTAACGGGTGGGATGAAGCGTGGAGAGCGGGAAAGTCTCTCCGTAAACCAGTTTCGAGAACCAGAGTGAGGCGTAGTAGTATCGGCTTCCCTCCGACCAGCCCAGCGAGAATGGATAATCGCTCACGTAACTATAGCGATAGTGGATTTCGTATGCCAGTCCCAGAAGGATGAGCGCGGCAGTGAAGCCGCCCAGCCAAGTGGTGCGGAAGGCGGCTTTGAGCGCGGTCATGGCGAGAAGGACGAGCCACAAGCACGCCCAGTAATAGAGGAGCAGGAGCAGGGTGGGGTCATAGACCGGCTGTTTGACCTCCTGCCCGATTTGATAGGTGAACTTGAGCCAGGGAATGAGGAACAGAATGACGGGGAAGATGATGCCGCCGAGGATGCGCCACAACGGCGAGCCAAAGGTGATGCGTTCGGCGCGTTCGACAAAATTCGGGCGGTTTGCGGCAATGCGGAAAATCAGCCAGACGCACAAGAGGGCGATGGCGAGAAACAACAACAGGATGCCGCTCCATGCGGCGCGCGTGAGGTTCACGCCCAGTTCGAGCAGGCGCAGGTACGCAGCGCGCAGGAGGGTCAGATGGGCGATAGCGAGAAGAGCAAGAAGGGTCAGCCAGAAAGAGCGGGAGGATGCGGGGGGATTCATCAAGGTTCAATTTTACAGCAGGTCGCCTTCATAGGTTGTGCCTTCTTGTTGTTCCGCCATGACCGTCATAATGGCGGGGATGAAAAATGCCCCCGGCAAACTGGCAAGGATGGAAAAGGCGCGAATCAAAACCGCCACGCTCAGGCTGACGCCGGCGGTCCAGCCGGCAACGTGGGTCATGAAGAAGGTAAAGGAAAGTTCCTGCAAACCGTATCCATTGACGGAAATGGGGATGAGCGTAATGAAGTATGTCAGGCTCCACAAACCGGCAATCATCCAAAAAGAGACCGGGGTGCCAAGGTCGCCGGCAAAAATGTAGATGGAGCCAAACAGGCACAGCATGTGCACCCACGTGAATGCCAGCGAGCCGAGCAGGGCGCCGGGTTTGCGGAGCCACAGGCTGAAGACCGAAAGCGTCCGCTGGAGGAAGGCAAGGGGACGACGAACCCAGGCAAAGGTCGAGAGAGAAGCGGGGAGGTTTTCGAGCAGGTTCCACGAATGGAAGACGCCCAGCGGCAGGACCATCGTCATGCCTGCCATGCCAATCAGCCGGTCGGCGGCGATGGAGGCAAGGCAGACGGCGCGGTCGAAGCCCATCTGCATGGCGCCCGCCAGGCGCACCACATCGCCGCCAATGGTGGTGGGCAGGAAGTTCGAGGCGAACAGACCGGTGAAGGTCAGCGAGGCGCTGTCTTTGAAGCGGATGTCCACGCCGCCGGCGCGCAGCAGGACATGCCACCTGCCAATGATGGCAAGCCGCGAGATGAAAAACAAAAGCGCAACCCAGAGCAGGTTGGCGGTTTTGATTTTGCGGAACGCCTCGAGAATTTCGCTCCAGCCGCCGTCCCTCAGCAGGGCGATGAGCAGAATAACCGCCAGCAGAGTCCCTGCCGATTGCAGGAGCAGGCGGCGGTTCTTCCTCCACCAGGCGGACATATCAACGCTTCTTTCCCAGCACCGCGCGGATGGTATACGTGGGCTTGCTTTGCGATTCGTGATAGGTGCGCGCCAGCAGTTCGGCGATCAGCCCCATGAGGATGGATTGAAAGCCGAGAATGAGCAGCATGACGCCAATTTGAAAGAAGGGAGAAGTAAGCACCGGCACGAAAAAGAACACTTTGCGGATGAACAGATAGGCGAGCAGAAACGCACTGATGGCGATTAAGCCGATGCCCGTCCCGCCAAAGAGCCGCATCGGCTTGTGGGAATAATCGAGCAGGAACTTGACCGTGAACAGGTCGAGGATGACTTTGACGGTTCGTTCCAGACCGTATTTTGCCGCGCCAAATTTACGCGGGTGATGGCGGACGGGGAGTTCGGTAATCTTTGCCCCCACCGAATGGGCAAAGACCGGGATGAAGCGGTGCATCTCACCATACAGACGGAAGCCTTCGAGCGCTTCGCGGCGGTACGCCTTGAGCGTGCAGCCATAATCGTGCAGGCGTACGCCCGTCACCCACGAGATGAGACCGTTGGCAAGGTTGGAAGGGATGGTGCGGGTGAGGCGGTTGTCCTTGCGGTCTTTGCGCCAGCCGCTGACCAGGTCGTAGCCTTCGTCCAGTTTGGCGAGCAGCATGGGGATGTCGGCGGGGTCGTTTTGCAGGTCGGCATCGAGCAGGACGATGATGCTCCCCTCCGCATGGTCAATGCCGGCGGCGATGGCGGCGGTCTGACCGAAGTTGCGGCGGAAGACCACCACGCGGACGTGTTGGGGGCGTTTCTCAGCCAGATCAGCCAGCACCTCCACGCTGCCGTCCGTCGAACCGTCGTCCACGAAAATCACCTCCCAGGTTTGCTTCAAGGGAGCAAGCGCCTGCTCGATGGCGTTCATCAACAAGGGCAGGTTGTCTTTTTCGTTGTAAACGGGGATAACAAGCGAGAGGTCGGTCATGGTTTATTTCTTCGAGGCAAGGCGCTCCAAATCCGCATCCACCATCATGGTGACGAGTTCTTTGAAAGAGACTGACGGTTCCCAGCCGAGTTGCGTGCGTGCCTTGGTGGGGTCGGAGATGAGCAGGTCCACTTCTGCCGGGCGGTAGAAGCGCTCGTCCTGCACGACGAAATCGCGGTAATCCAGCCCCACGTGACTGAAGGCGATTTCGCAAAACTCGCGCACCGAATGAGTCTCGCCCATGCCGATGACGTAGGTATCGGGTTGGTCCTGCTGTAACATGCGCCACATGGCTTCCACGTAATCGCCGGCAAAGCCCCAGTCGCGCTGTGCCTCCAGGTTGCCGAGGCGCAGTTCCTTCGCCAGCCCGAGTTTGATCCTTGCCACGCCGTCCGAAATCTTGCGCGTGACGAATTCCAGCCCGCGGCGCGGACTCTCGTGATTGAACAAAATGCCCGAAGCCGCAAAAATGTTGAACGACTCGCGATAGTTTACGGTAATCCAATGACCGTACACCTTTGCCACCCCATACGGACTGCGCGGATAGAACGGCGTCGTCTCGCGCTGGGGCACTTCCACCACCTTTCCAAACATCTCGCTGGAAGACGCCTGATAAAACCTGATTTTCGGGTTCACGAACCGAATCGCCTCCAGCAGGCGCGTCACACCCAGGGCGGTGATGTCGCCGGTCAGCGCCGGTTGATTCCAGGATGTCGGCACGAACGACTGCGCCGCCAAGTTATACACTTCGCTCGGTTCGTATTCTTCGAGTAGGGAAAGCAGCGAACCCTGGTCATGCAAATCGCCCTGCACAACCAAAATATCATCCAGCAGATGATTGATGCGTTCGTAAGTCACCGTGCTGGAACGGCGCGCCACGCCGACCACGCGATAACCTTTCTTGAGCAAAAACTCCGCCAGGTACGATCCATCCTGCCCTGTGATTCCTGTGATTAATGCGGTAGGCATTCAAACTCCTTGGAGCAAAATTCAGTGACTGAATTATAACCTACATTCCCCGCCCGGGAACGCGGCGGTGATCCAGCCACAGCCCCACCCCCACGATGATCCCCCACGCCGCTGCAATCAATCCCACCATCACCGCGAACGAGAGTTGACCGCCCCAATGAAAATAACGGCTGGCGTACCACTGTGTAAACACCAGCAAAAAGACCGCTTCACACAACAGCGTCCGCCCCACCCAGGCACTGCGCGCCTCGCGCCACCCCACCCAGACAACGCCCGCCAACACCGCCTGCCAGGCAAACAGGATCGCCCGGTAGCGCGGATTGTCCCACGTGTCGCCGCCGCCTCGCAGGGCGGAGAGCAGGATCCAGGTCCAGGTGAGAAGCGCGAGCCACAGGATGACGTTCCGCCTCGATGCGGACCCTTCGACACGCTCAGGGCGGCGCCCTTGTCCTGTTCCCGCTCCGAAAGACAGAATCAACGCCGGGAGCAAGGCGTACCATCCCACCGCGCGGACGAGGTAGATGACCTGCCAAAAGCGGTTGTCTGGCTCGAAGACCGCCGCCGGCAGGACCGGCTGCAAGACGCCATAGACTGCCACGAAGGGCAAGCGCATCCATTCGGGCATCTCATCGAAGAGTTTTTGCACCCAGCCGGAGCCGCGCTCGAGTTGATAGATGTCCCATTTGACCGTCAGCCTCAGCCAGTCGTTGACCACGCGCAGGGGAGACGAGGCGTCGAACTGTCCCGAACGGTTGAGCGAGGCGGAAAGGACGAACAACCCCACCGCAAAAATGAGCGCGAAGAGAAGCACGGGTTTCCATGAAAGAGTGCGGCGTTCATCGGTGAAGAAGACCCAGCCGGTGAAGAGGACGAGATGCGCCAGCGCCGCCGCCGGCGAGACGAGTAACATGCCGAGCAAACCGAGGGCAAGCCAAATCCACGCGCCAAGGGATGCTGGTCGAGTAGAGCGAGTGCTTTTCTCGCTCATATCGTGAAGTCCCCGAAGGGGGAGACCAGCGCCCTGCCCTGCCACAAATCCCCAAAACGCCATCGCGCTGAAGGTCAGCAGATACGGCTCGCGCATGGCAGATGAGCCCAGCAGAACGCTTTCAGGGTAGAGCGCAAAAATCCATGCGGCGGCGTAAGCGACCTTTTCTCCGAATATCTGCCGCGTCCCCTTCCACAAAAACGGGACACCCAGCGCCGCAACCAGCGCCGAGAAAAAAATCAGCAGCAGCGGACGCTGTGCATCCGGCGAGAGATAGCGATAAACGAAAGCGCTGAATGCCAGGAGACCGCCGTACTGGTCGGAGGAGAATTTGCGGCTGAACGCCTCCCAGATGGGACGGTCGGAATTGGCGAGTTTCCACGCCTGGTCGTCGCGGATGTGCGCGTCGGTGAAGACGTAGCCCGCCCGGTCGTCCTCGTCCGCGTGACCGTAGAGGGGCAGACCCAGATGGAGGGACACGCCAACGAGCATCCGCGCCGCGAAGGCAAGGATGATAATCCAAAATAGTTTGTTTTTGAGAAACATACGGGGGGATTTTACACTACTTGGCAGAGGGGAACATCATTTGCAGATCAAGCCTCGAACTTGACCTGCAAAATATTCTTTCAACTTCTTTTCTGTCTGTGGCTGCCTTGTTTTTCGCACGCTGCCTATCCTTGCTTTCCCCACAGCACAAATGGAACGACGTTAGAGAACGTCTTCTACACGAGAGTGTATTGTGTGTGCCCGCTCTAGCACAATTTTGCAGGAAGTCTAATTTACCCTGCCTGCAAACGTTCCGCCAGATACATCTTGATAATCGCCTGACGTGTAACTCCCAACCGCCGCGCTTCACGGTCGAGCGCGGCAAGCATCCAGACGGGAATTTCCATATTGATACGTTTCTGTTCCTCGGCAGGACGCCGGGCTTTGGAAAGGTCGAGATGAGTAACGACGCTTTCACCAGCGTCGAATTTTTTATCGAACTCAGATGCTTTCGTTTTCATACAATTCAATCTCCTCGTCTCTTGAACGCCGCACGGAAATAATGCGAATGTTTTCGCCGCGATAAGTAACCACAGCCGACCAATGTTTTCCTTTGATTTTTCCTATCACAAGAAAACGCGGCTCATCCAGGTTCCTGGCTGGAATTTCGAGATACAACTCATCGTCCCATAAGGCTTGAGCCTCTTCAAAATCAATACCATGCTTGCGCCGGTTCGCTTCGCTCTTGCGTGGATCGTATTCAAAAGGCATGAAGAAATTATACCAACTTACGCAAGAATACCCGCCATAATCCTCTCCGCCCGCGCCAGCCAAGTGTAGCCCTGCACATCCTGTTTCGCTTGTTGCCCCAATGCCAGCCGGCGCGGTTCGTCAGCGATTAATTCCCCAATTACCAATTTCCAATTACCCAAATCATCCGGCTCGCAGAAGACGGCGTTCTTCTCGTTCAGCACTTCGCGGATCACCGGCAAATCTGCCGTGACGATTGCCCGTCCTGCCGCCATGTACTCGAACATCTTCATCGGGCTGGCGACGCTGGCAGAGTCCGCGCTTCCGCTGGAGCCCATGATGGAACGGCTGTAGGGCATGAGGAGAATATCCGCAGCAGCTTGGTAAAGCGGCAGGTCTTGATTGGGGATGAAGCCGGTGAAGGTGACGTTGTCCGATTCGGCGCGCGCTTTCCATGCTTCCACGTCGGCAGGGCGTCCGCCCACCCAGACGAAGTGCGCCTGCGGAAGTTCTTTGGCGAGCGCGAGGAACAAGTCCGCGCCGCGACCGGCGTAGAGGTGACCGGTGCACATCACGGTCGGAGCTTGGGGAAGGTTCAGGGTCCGGCGCGCAGTGAGCGGGTCCGGCAGGGAGGCGAAGCGTTCCAGTTCCACACTGTTGGGAGCGATGACCACCTCGTCCGCTTTGAAGCGGATGTTGTGGCGGCGTTCCAGCAGGTCCACCAATGCCCGTGTGATGGAGACAAGGCGTTTGCGTCCGCGCAGGGCGGCGAAGGCGCGGTGCCAGGCAGGACCGAACGCGCCGGTCGGCTGGAGGTGAATCTCGAAAACGGTGGGAATTTGGAAGAGCAAACCAAAGACCGCCGATTGCGGAAACCACGTGTAGAGCAGGTCGGCGCGGAGGGCGCGGGCGCGCTGGACGGACTGCCAGGTGAACATGCGGCGGCTGGACGAGGCGAGCCATTCGATGGAGAAGTCGGTTTGCAAGCCGTAGTGCGATTTTAGATTGGTAATTGGTGATTGGTAACTGGAGATTGAGGGGGGGCGCGGCACGAGGAGGGTCAGGTCGTGACCGAGTTGGACGAGGGCAGAGCAGGCTTTCATCACCTGAATGCTGTTGGCGGTATCGGAAGGGATTTGGGAACCGGCAACGGCGACGATTTTCATGCGCCTGCCTCCTCGCGCTTCATGATTCTCAACCCAAGCCATACCGTCCAGCCGATGGAGACGACGAAGTAGCCGGCGACAATCGCTGCACCGACAAGGTATCCGCCGCGCGGGACGAGCAGGAAGATGAGCGCTACTTCCACCGCGCCGGCGACCGCCGCGATGAGGAGCGGGAGGGCAGGCTTGCCCAGCGCCAGCAGGAGCGGACGGTTCCAGTTGGCGATGTTGGCAGCGCCATAGCCGATGAGCAGGAGCAGAAAGGCGGGATACGCCGGCGCCATCTCGCGCCCATAGACGAACGGGATAAGCCACCAGCCAATCGCCGCAAGCCCGCCGCCCGCCAGCAGAGTCCATGCCGCGCTGATGGCGCTGACCTGTTTGAGCAGTTTGCGCGTCGCCGCCCACTGCCGCGCGGCGATGGTGCGCGTGATTTCGGCGTAAGTTGGGGCGATGAGCGGATCGAGCGGCACCATGATGAGGTTGATGAGTTTCGAGGCGAGGCTGAAGTATCCCACCGCGGCGGTGGAGACCAAAGCCGCAATGTAGAGTCGGACGTTGTCGCGGGCGAACAGGTTGACGGTCCCGTTGAGATTCGTGCTGAAGGCGAAGCGCAGGATGGGCTTCCAGTCGGGGACGAGGCGGAGCGGCGCGCGCATCCAGCCGGTTCCCAATCGGCGCTTCAATTCATGGGACGCCGAGCCTGTTACCACGACCCCGGCAATCGTCTTGCCGGCGAGGTAGGCGGCGAGGATGCCCGTCAGCCCCCAGTGCGTCACCTGAAGAACGTCGAGGAAAAAGACGGCGGCGATGAGGACGGTGAGCGCGAGGCTCTGGTAGAAGTTGGCGCGCGCCACCTGCTTGAAATTGTCGGCGGCTTGCAGCACGCCCACGGATGTCTCATAGACGAGGTTGGCAAGCAGGAATAAACCGTAAAAACGGAAGAGCGGCTCGATGGGCAGACCCTCTGCAAAGGTCCGTGCGCCCCATGCCGCCAGCAGGTAGAGGACGAGGTACGCAGCCACCGACGTGACCGCCTCCATCAGCGCAATGCCTTTGACCAGCGCGGCGGCGCGCGCTTTGTCGTTCTGCGCCAGCGCCTCGCCCGCGTATTTGACCGTCACCTCGCTCATGCGGAAGGAGAGCAGACGGTTGACGTTGGAGGGAAAGTCCATGACGATTGCCAACAAGCCCGACCCCGAATCTCCGAGCAGGCGAAAGACCAGAATGCCCTGCAAAACGCCGAGCGCCGAGGCAAGCGTATTGCTGCTGAACAGGTAACTGCTGTTGCGCAGCACGCGGCGGATGAGGGGGTCGTTCTGCAGGCGGGATCTAATCGTCTGGATGGGGGACATATAATTACCAATTACCAACTCACCTTACGCAGTTGCTTCGCAGCGCGACACCATTGTCCCCGCAAGGGGGTTCATGTCGCCTGAAAATGCGAGATAAATCTCGCACTACCGCGTAACATGAGTTACCAATTACCAATCACCCAACAAAAGTAAATGGTCATCGGTAATTACGGCGTGAGTACATCCTTCGCCCAGGCGCGTTCGGCGTTGTACCATTCGACCAGTTTTTCCACGCCGGCGCGCATGTCATATTGCGGCTCCCAGCCGAGCAGTTTGCCGGCTTTGGTCACATCTGCCCAGTTCGAACGCATATCCGCCGGGTTGGGCGGACCATACACCACCTGCGCCTTTTTGCCGACCACCTCCTCGACCAGTTTGATGAGGTCATTGATGGTAATGACCTCATGCCCGCCGAGGTTGATGATTTCGTAGCCAAGCGGTTTGAGCGCCAGGATGGTGCCGCGCGCGATGTCGTCAATGTAGGTGAAGCCGCGCGACTGCTCGCCGTCGCCGTTGACGCGCACCGGACGCCCCTCGCTGACCCATTGCACGAAGCGGAAGAGCGCCAGGTCCGGGCGACCGGCAGGACCATAGACCGTGAAATAGCGCAGGACGCTGACATCTATGCCGTAGAGGTGGTGATAGGCATGCGCCATCGCCTCCGCCCCTTTTTTGCTTGCCGCGTAGGGCTGAAGCGGCTCACTGCTGGAAGCGGTCTCCGGCGTGGGATAGGGCGGGTCTTCGCCGTAGATGCTGGAAGTGGAGGCAAGGATGAACTTCTTCACGCCGTTCTGCCGGCACAACTCCAGCATGTTCAATGTGCCGACCATGTTCGTCTGCACAAAGACCCAGGGATCGCTCACGCTGTAACGCACGCCCGCCCGCGCCGCCAAGTTGATGACGCCGTCGAAGGTCTGACCCTTGAAATGGTCAATGACCGACTTTTCGGAAATATCCAGTTTGTGGAAGGTGAAGCCGCCCATCGCCTGCAAACGCTTGAGGCGGTATTCCTTCATGCGCACATCGTAGGCGTCGTTCAGGTTGTCAATGCCGGTGACGGTATGACCGTCCTGAATCAAAACCTCGGACGTACGCGCGCCGATGAACCCAGCCGCGCCGGTGACTAAATAATGAGCCATAGATTCCTTTTCTCTTCCGACCTTCAACTCCTAAAGCCTCACCACCTTTTCGTTCCCCTTGGCAAACCCGCCGGTGGCGTTGCGGCTGTCGAAGACGAACTTCGCCTCGCGGACAATCGCCTCATAATCATAGACCTTGTGATTGGTGACGATCACCACGGCATCCGCCTCGCGGACGGCATTCATCACATCCGGCACGCTGTCCATGTGCCAGCCGTCGGTCTCGTGATGGATGTGAGGGATGTAGGGGTCGTGATAGGTCACCTCCGCGCCCTTCTTCATCAGCAAACCGATGACATCCAGCGAGGGCGATTCGCGCACGTCGTCAATATCGGGTTTGTACGCCGCGCCCAGGACGAGAATCTTCGAGCCTTTGACCGGCTTACCGCGGTCGTTCAACGCCTCCATCACACGGCTGACCACGTAACGCGGCATGTTGGTGTTGATTTCCGAAGCCAGTTCGATGAAGCGCGCATTGTAGTTGAACGACTTCATCTTCCACGAAAGATACAGCGGATCAATCGGAATGCAGTGACCGCCCAAGCCCGGTCCGGGCGTGAACTTCATGAAGCCAAACGGCTTGGTGGCGGCGGCGTCTATCACCTCCCACACGTCCACGCCGAGGCGCTCGCACATGATCGCCAGTTCGTTCACCAGCCCGATGTTGATCATGCGGAAGGTATTCTCCAGCAATTTCGCCATCTCCGCCGCCTCCGCCGAAGAGACCGGATGCACGGTCTGGATTGCGCCTTCGTACCAGGCGGCAGCCACTTCGGTGCAGGCAGGCGTGATGCCGCCCATCACCTTGGGCGTGTTGACGGTCGTCCAGTCCTTGCGCCCAGGGTCCACGCGCTCGGGCGAAAAGGCAAGGAACCAGTCCTCGCCGATGGTCAGCCCGCGCTCGACGCCCAGTTTGGGCAAAAGCAGTTCGCGTGTGGTGCCGGGGTAGGTGGTGGATTCCAGCACCACCACCATGCCCTTGTGCATGTACTTCGCCAGTTCATCGGTGGCGGCAATGATGAACGACATATCCGGGTCGCCGGTCTGACGCAGGGGCGTCGGCACGCAAATGCTGACCGCGTCCATGTCCTTCAGCACGGAAAAATCCGTCGTGGCGGTGAGGTGACCGGACTTGACGATCCGTTCCACTGCCTCGGTCTTCACGTCGGGGATGTAGGAAATGCCCCTCGAAAGCGAATCCACCTTTCGCGCGTCCGGGTCTATGCCCGTGACGCGGAATCCCGCCTCGGCGAAGACGACCGCCAGGGGCAGTCCCACATAGCCGAGTCCCAAAATCCCCACACGAGCGGTTTTATCCTTCAGTTTCTTGATGAGCGTTTCTTTTGTTGACATTCTTTTCCTTATCTCAACCTTCCAACTTTTCAACCTTCAGCCCATTCAGGGTCATGAGAATTGCGTCTTCATCGGTATCTTTGTAGTAACGTTTACGGCGTCCTACCGCCTCATAACCGAACTGGCGGTACAACTCCTGCGCGGCAATATTGCTCTCGCGCACCTCCAAAAACGAGGTGACCGCTCCCTCCTCCGCCATGGAACGCAGGGCATGGCTCAAAAGTTTCCGTGCAATGCCGCGCCGGCGATGGGCGGGATGCACGGCAAGCGTGGCAATGTGCGCCTCGTCCACCAACAGCCAGGCGACGAGCATGCCCACGATCTCGCCATCCACCTCCGCCACCCAGCAGCGCGAGGCAGTGTTGTCGGTCAGTTCGAAGCGGAACGACCGCTCGGGCCACGGCAGGCTGAACGACATCTGATCCAGCGCCACCACCGCCGGCAGGTCATCCAGCGTCATGCGGCGGATGGTCACGGTCATACGGGCGGCGTCCCTTCGGTGTGCAGATAAATCGGCGCGAGCGCGGCGGCGTCGTCCACATTGCCCGCCTGCCAGCGCGCCCACGCCAGTTCCGCCAGCACAGCCGGACGGCGCAACGAGGCGGCGGGAGAGACCAGGCGGATACCTGCCTCTTTCATCTTCTGGATTTCCTCCGCCGAAAACTCTCCGCACACCACAGACGGATTCTGCGCCTCCGCCATCAACGCTTCGAGACTCACGACTCTTGCCGGACCCTGAGCCCGCCACCGTTTTCTCGAACTTTTATACACGCCGAGAGCGAACCGTCCGCGCCCCGCCTGAATGGCGCACAACAGCAGGTGACGCCCAACCGGCTGGGCATAAGCAAGGATGTCGAGCGTAGGGATGCCCACCAATGGGATATGCCTTGCGAACGCCAACCCTTTGACGAGCGAAAGTCCCACGCGCAGGCTGGTGAATGAACCCGGTCCCAGCGCCACGCCCAGCGCCTGCACAGCGTCCATCGTTGTGCCGCAGCGCGCCAGTAAATCGGCGACGGCGGGGGCGAGTTCCACGGTGTGCCGCTGACTGCTTCGCCAAGTGCATTCGGCAAGAACGCGCGCGCCGTCGTAGAGCGCCAGTCCGACCTGCGCGGTGGATGTATCCACTGCCAGCAGCATCATCCGCCTCCCACCGCCCGGCGGATGACATCGAGCAGTTCGTCGTAGCGCCCGCCCACGGCTTTGAATTTCAGTTCGCGTTCTTCCTCGTCCACGTGTTCGAGCCTCACCCACAAATGTTCCGGCGGGACGAG
>DYID01000033.1 GCA_020723805.1 Anaerolinea sp.
CGGCTGGGAACTTCCCCAGCCGCTGTTTCGTTAATCATGGGAGGACAATCCATGCTACAATTTTTCAAACGCCTATGACCACTTCAACCTCATCCCCAACCCCTGCCCGTCGTTTTGACCTGCCGCGTGTGTTTGCGGTGTTGTTCCGTCCGCGTGCGGCGTTTTCCGAGATGGCATCGGAGGCGCGCGCCGCCTGGTCCACGCCCATGATTCTCCTGACAATCACTGCGGCGCTGGTCGTCATCGTACGCGGATATTTGCGATCCCGCGCCGCCATGATGGGCGAAATCGAACTCCCGCCCGACTGGCAATGGTGGACGCCGGAAATGCAGGACAGTTATATGCGGGCGCAGCAGGTCCAGCAGGGACCGGTGTACATGTATGTCATGCCGCTCTTCGCTTCCCTGAGCGGTTTGTGGCTGGGGTGGCTGGCGCTCGCCGCCCTTTTGCATCTTGGCTCAACACTGTTTGGCGGACGCGGCACCATGCAAAGCGCCTTGAACGTGGTTGGTTGGGCGAGCCTGCCCTTTGCCTTGCGTGACCTTCTGCGTGCTGCTTACATGCTCGCTGCCCAGCACACCATCACCAGCCCCAGCCTTTCCGGGTTCGCCTCCGGCGGCGGTCTGCTCTATCATCTCCTCGCACGCACTGATTTGTTTCTCCTCTGGAATATCATTTTGCTGATCCTCGGTTTTGCCATCGTAGATTCTCTCCCGCGCGGCAAGGCGTTTGCCAACACCTTCATTGTGGTCGCGCTTGTGCTGTTGGCGCAGGCGGGGCTGGCAGTGCTTGCCTCCAGCCTTGGCGGCGCCGCCATTCAACGTCCGTTCTTTTAGAGAGCGTTTTAAATTTTCTGATTAGCGCGCAGGCGACGTTAGAGAACGTCGCCTACGGATGCGCAAGAGAGCGCATCCTACGCATTTTTGGAGCAATAGAAATCTCTTTTCAGACACTTTCTAACGCCCTGTTGACGCAGGAGATACATCAATTCCATTCATGAATCAGGCATTTATCCGTGTATCGGGTTTGAAAAAATATTACCAGATGGGTGGCACCACCGTCCGTGCGCTGGATGGCGTGGATTTGGAAATCGAGCCGCATTCCTTCACCGTCGTCATGGGTCCTTCCGGTTCGGGCAAAAGCACTCTGCTCTACCTGCTTGGCGGGTTGGACCGCGCCACTGCCGGCGAAATTTGGGTGGACGGGCAATCCCTGAACGAGGTGGACGAAAATTCCCTGGCGCTCTTCCGTCGGAGGACGATTGGTTTCGTTTTCCAATCCTTCAACCTCATTCCCAGCATGACTGCCAGAGAAAACGTCGCCTTCCCCATGCAGTTTGCGGGTGTGAATCCGCGCAGGCGCGATGAGCAGGCAGATTTTCTGCTCAAACAGGTGGGACTTGGCGACCGCGCCTTGCACCGCCCCACCGAACTTTCCGGCGGACAACAGCAGCGCGTCGCCATTGCCCGGGCGCTGGTCAATGACCCCAAACTCATCCTCGCCGACGAACCGACCGGCAACCTCGATACCGCCAGCGGCGCGGCGATTATGCAGCTGCTCTCCGACCTGCACCGCTCCGGGCGGACTGTGCTGGTTGTCACACACGACACACGCATGATGCGTTTTGCCACTCGCCAAATCTACCTGCTCGATGGGCGGGTGGTCAGCGAGGCGGAGTATCAATCCGCTGTGCTGGAAGTTGCTCAGCCTTCATAGCCCTCTCGAATTTTGGAGAACCATGAAACCTAAACTCTTTCGCATCCTCTCCGTATTGCTGGTGGTCATCCTGATGGCAGGCATCCTGCCCCGTCCCGCCTATGCGGCAGACGTATTCTCGATTTCCCCAACTACCATCGTCAACAATGTGAGTAACACCATCACCGTAAGCGGCGCCGGCTTCGATGCTACTGCTGTCGTTTTGTTGGATGGCTCGCCGTTGAGCACAACATACATGGATGCCGCCACCTTGCAGGCGCTCGTGCCTGCCGGTATTGCCGCCGGCTCTTATACGATTACTGTCAACCTCTCCGGCGGACCGGCAAACGGTTTTGCCATACTGACCGTCCTTGCTCCTACCCCCACCCCCACAACCGCGCCCCTGCCCTTTGCCCGTCCGCAGTTTGCGGTGTACACCTCCAAACTGACGGGTAACATCAGAACAGGCGGCGATGTCACCTTGAAAGTGAACATGGAGAACGTGGGGAAATTCACTGCCTACAACACCCAAGCCACGTTTACATCCTCCGATTTGCTCGCCACAAAGACCGGCGGGATTGCGGTCATTGGGAAAGTGGATTACGACCAGGAAGTGGAAGTCAGCCAGACCTTCTACGTCTCCGCTCAAATCAGTGGAAGAAGCGTCCTCGTGGTGGATATGACGCTCACTTACTACGATTCACAGGGAACCAGTTACTCCGACAAATTCACCCTCTCCCTGCCGGTCAGCGGCGGGACGGTGACAAGCGGTGGCGGCTCTGTCGCTCCCACCGCCACGCCGACGGGTGTGAAAGCGTCTCAGTTGGTGATTACAGGCTACTCGTCCAGTGTGGACCCGCTTCAGCCGGGTGAGCAGTTCGCCTTGAATTTAACCGTCCAGAACGTCGGGAACGCCAACGCTCACCGCATCACCATGATTGTGGGCGGCGGCTCGAGCGGCGGCGGGGGGACTGCCGTGCCGGGCGGTGTAGCGGGCGGCGGCGGCGACTTCTCGAATTTTGCGCCGGTGGGGGCGTCGAACGTGCAGTCGCTGGGCGATCTCAAAGCAGGGGAAAAGATTCAAGCAGTGCAGAATTTGGTGGTGAACGTTTCGACCAATCCGGGCGCCTACCCTCTGCGAGTCACGTTTTCGTACCTGAACGACAAGAATGAGGTCATCTCTGATGAGCAGGTCATCACGTTGTTGGTGTACAGCCTGCCTAATGTCAATGTGAGTTTCTACCGCCCGCCCGACCCGTTTGTCGCCGGTCAGCCGGGGATGCTCCCGATCCAGATTGTCAATGTGGGCAGGCGCTTTGCCGTGTTGGGCGACGTGAAAGTGACCACCGAGGGCGGCATTATCGAAAACGGTACCAGCCTCGTCGGTCCGCTGGATGCGGGCGGCTTCTTTACGCTCGATGCCATGTTGACGCCCGATCAGCCGGGAACGCTTACGCTCAACGTGACGATTGACTACGTGGACGATTTCAACCAGCCGCGCACGCTCGAACGCACGCTCGAAGTGGAGGTGATGGAGGCGTTCGTTGATCCTTCGCTCGAACCGTCGCCTGGCGGCGGTGACGGCATGAACGGCGGCGAAATCATTGTGGAAGAAGAAACCACCCTGCACAAGATTTTCCGCTTTATCAAAGGTCTGCTCGGGTTGGACAGCGCCTGGCCCGTTTGGCAGCCGCCCGGCGGAGGCGGCGGGGTGGAAGAAGTACCCGTCGAGCCGGTGCCGGTGTTGCCTGCGCCCGGAAAAGGATAAGCATGCGCTTTTTCGACCTGCTTCGTCTCATCTTTGGGAATCTCAGCCGCCGCAAAGCGCGCGTGGCGTTGACCGCCATCGGCGTGGTCATCGGCACGGCGGCGGTGGTGATTCTCGTCTCGCTGGCGATTGGTCTGCAAAGAAACGCCAATGAGCAGTTATACGGCATCGGCGACCTGACGCAAATTCAGGTCATGCCGTCGTTTGGCGAAGGTCCCGTGATGGTTGGACCAGGCGGAGGCGGGGGAGGAGGTGGCGGTTCGTCACAAACCAAACTGCTCACCAATCAGGCGCTGGAGGAGTTGCGGGCGATTCCCGGCGTCGAGTGGGTGAGTCCGCGTGAGTTTTTGTGGTCTGGCGGAATGGTCAGATATCGAAAACTGGAAGGCTGGGCAAACATCATCGGCGTGGATGTGAAAGACCTTGCCGATTTGGGCTTCGAGACGGTGCAAGGCGATACGGCGCTGGGACGCACGACCATCGTTGTCGGTCCGATGGTTGCGAACAACTTCTACGATCCGCGCCTGCGCCCGGGGCAGGAGCCGCCTCCTCCGCCCGACCTGTACGACCAGCAGATTCAATTCATCATTTCGAAGTGGGATGCCCAGGGAAATGAAACGCGCAAGAACCTGAGCCTGCGGGTGACCGGCGTGCTCAAGGAGACACGCGGCGAATCCGACTGGACGATTTACATGCCGCTCGAACAGGTCAAGGCGCTGAATGAATGGTCGCAAAACCGCCGCATCAACTATAACAAGGAAGGCTACAGCCAGGTCATCGTCAAAGTTCGTGACGTGAATCAGGTGTTGGATATTGCCGACCAGATTACGGAAATGGGGTATCAGGCATACACCCCGCAATCGTTTGTGCAGGGTATCAATAATTTCTACATCATCCTGCAGGTCATCTTTGGCGGCGTGGGCGCCATTGCTCTGCTGGTCGCCGCCATTGGCATTGCGAATACGATGGCAATGTCCATCCTGGAGCGGACGCGCGAAATCGGCTTGATGAAGGCAGTCGGCGCCACCAACCGCGACGTGCTGGCGATTTTCCTCGGCGAGGCTTCCGGCATTGGGTTCATCGGCGGGCTTGGCGGCGTCATCATCGGCTGGCTGGCGGGACAGGTCATCAATGTGATGGCGGTTGTATATCTTTCCAACCAGGCGGGGCAGCAGGGGGGCATTCCGCCGAGTGTGGCTGTTTATACGCCGATATGGCTGCCGGTCTTTGCGCTTGTGTTTTCCACGTTGATTGGGATGCTCTCCGGCCTCTATCCCGCCCTGCGCGCGGCGACCATGATTCCGGTCCTGGCGCTCAAATACGAATAGCGCTTCCTTCTTCCTGTATCTTGTCCCCACAACATAAAACTTCCCACATCTGGCGCTTGACATTTTAGAACGCATGTTCTAAACTAGACCCATCGTCAACCGATTTAACAAGAGGAGAGCACAATGTCCAAGCGTAATGTTGTTCATGTGGAGATCCCCGCCGCAGACGTGGAAGCGGCGGGCAGGTTTTACCAGGCGTTGTTCGGCTGGAAGATTCAGCATGTGCCGGAAATGAACTACACCATGTGGGAAGATGGGAGCGGCTCCGGCGGCGGCTTCCCGCAGGTTTCCGCTGAAAGCCCTGCCGGGCAGGTGCTGGTTTACATTGACAGCGACGACATCGAAGCCGATTTGAAAAAAGTGGAGCAACTCGGAGGCAGGGTGCTTCACCCCAAAACGGAGATTCCGCAAACAGGCTGGTTTGGCATCTTTCAGGACCCAACGGGCAATGTGCTGGCGCTCTATACCAGCATGAATCCCCAATTCAACAAGTAATCAGTCTATGTGTAGATTGCGCTTTCTAGTGCAGGTTAGCCCAAGTGGCACGAGGACACGACTATGGATACAAGATTTCCTGCCTTTCACCCAAACCCTGCCAAACAGGGCGTCAGCATCGAAAAGGCAAAATACGACCTGATGCGCGAAGCCATTCTTGAAGTATTGAAGGCGCGCGGTCCCATGACCTTCATGAAGTTAAACATGGCGGTCGAGGAAAAACTCAGGGGCAAGTTTGAAGGCTCGATCCCCTGGTATTACGTCACCGTCAAACTCGACATGGAGGCGCGCGGCGAAATCCGCCGCCTGCCGAAGGTCAAGCCGCAGACTATCGCGCTCGCGTAAAAACAACGTCCCGAAGCCAGCCTTCGGGACGTTTCGTTTGCGGAGTAAAATCGGCGTATGTCTCTGCACCCTGATTTCATCCATGAACTTCGCAAACGCTTCACGGGGGAGATTCGCACCGACACCGCCTCGCGCATCCTCTACAGCACCGATGCCTCCCTCTACCAGATCGAACCCCTCGGCGTCGTCCTCCCGAAAACGCAGGATGACCTGCACGCCGCCGTCGAACTCGCTGCAAAATACAAAGTACCCATCCTGCCGCGCGGATCAGGCTCATCCCTCGGCGGGCAGGCAATCGGACACGCTCTGATTCTGGACTGCTCTCGCTGGCTGGATTCCATCCTCGAGATTGACCCCGAATCCCGAACCGCCACCCTCGAACCGGGCGTCGTTCTCGCGGACCTGAATGCTGCTGCCGCCAAATTCGGCTTGACCTTTGGTCCCGACCCTGCCTCCGCCGAACGCGCCACGCTGGGCGGCGTGATTGGTAACAACGCCACCGGCGCGCATTCCATCCTTTACGGCATGAGCGCGGATCATATCCTTTCTGCCGATGTCATCTTGAGTGATGGGAGTCTGGCGGTGTGGGGGGAGGTGGGGGGACAGTTATCAGTGGACAATGATCAGTTATCAGTGAGCAATGATCAGTTATCAGTGGGCAGTGATCAGTTATCGGTAAACAGTGATCGGTTGTCAGTGGAGAGGAGGCAGGCGGCGATACTTGCGGCAGCGGCAACGATACGAGCGAAGTATGCCGAAGCCATCAAACGCAACTTTCCTCAAACCTGGCGCAACTCGGCGGGTTATCGCTTGAACTACCTTTTGCCCTGGTCTCCCTCCGCGCCGCCGCGCTGGAACGCCGCTCACTGGGATTCCTACCCGCCAGTAAAAGCAAATGAAATCAACCTTGCGCCTTTGCTTGCCGGCTCCGAAGGCACCCTCGCCGTCATCCGCCGCATGAAGGTGAATCTCGTCCCGAAGCCGAAGCATACGATTCTGGGCGTGTTGTCGTATCGTAGCATCGCCGAAGCCTGCGACGACGTGCCGCGCCTGCTGGGATTCGAGCCGAGCGCCGTGGAGTTGATTCCGCAGATGATTTTGCGGCTGGCGCGGAGCGTCCCGGCGTATGCGCGTCAGATGGGGTGGATGGTGGGAGATCCGGCGGCGGTGTTGGTCGTTGAATTTAGCGGAGACAGGCTCGAGGTCCTGAAAGAAGCGGTGCGCCGCATTGGAGATGTGTTGACCATCGCCGAGTCCAAAGAAGAGCAGGCGCGCGTGTGGAACGTCCGCAAGGTAGGTTTGGGCATCCTCGATTCGCGTCCGCAGGCGGCGAGACCTGCGGCGTTCATCGAAGACTGCGCCGTCCCGGTGGAGAATTTGGGCGAGTTCGTGCGCGAGGTCGAGCGCATCATGGCGGCGCACGGAACGGAAGGCGGCATCTACGCTCACGCCTCGGCTGGATGTTTGCACATTCGCCCCGTGTTGAACCTATTGACGGGCGAAGGCGTGCGGGCGCTGCGGAGCATCGGCGAACAGGTCTTTGCGTTGACCATGCGGCTGGGCGGCTCGATGAGCAGTGAACACGGCGACGGACTGGCGCGCGGCGAATACATCGAGCGCACCTACGGCAAGGAAGTGACCGATGCCATGCGCCTGCTCAAACGCGCCGCCGACCCCGATAACTTGCTCAACCCGGGCAAACTCTTCGATGCCCCGCCCATGGACACGCACCTGCGTTACGGCGAAGAGTATCGGGTTCGGGTTTGGGAGCCGTCCCTGCATTTCCATCACGAGCGCGGGCTGGCGGGCGCCATCGAGCAGTGTAACGGTCAGGGCGTGTGCCGCAAATCCAGCGGCGTGATGTGTCCGTCCTTCCAGGCGACGCGCGAAGAGCAAAACTCCACGCGCGGCAGGGCGAATCTTTTGAGGGCAATGATTGGCAATTCTTATATACATACACAGGTAAACACGTACACAGGTAAACATGTCACCGCGGTAAACATCGAAAATCAAAAATCGGAAATCGAAAATCGGAAATCAAAAATCGAAGATGCAGTGTTTTCCGCCCTCGACCTCTGCCTCGCCTGCAAGGGCTGCAAGGCGGAATGTCCCAGCGGCGTGGATATGGCGAAGTTGAAATTCGAGTTTGAGAACGAGTATTACAAGTCGCACCGCCGCCCCTTGCGCGATTATCTCTTCGGTTATTTTGACCTCACCGCGCGGCTGGCATCATCCATTGCGCCGCTGACGAACGCGATGACAAGCGTGCCATTGTTCCGAAAAGCCATTGCTAAAGCGTTTGGCATCACGGAGAAACGTCCGTTCCCGAAGTTTTCAGTACAAAGAGCAAAAGTCCGCACCACCAAGATGCCGAACCGCAGAGCGAAAGTAATCTTTTTGTCTGACCCCTTCGGGCGTTATGTCGAGCCGGAGGTGGAGCAGGCGGCGTTCGACGTGCTGGCGGCGTGCGGGTGCGATGTCCGCGTTTTGCCGGTGGTGGGGACGGGGGCGTCGCTGCTCTCGAAGGGTTTCGTCGAGGCGGCGAAGCGTCAGGCGCGGCGGGTGCTGGATGCGCTGAAGCAGGCTGACCCGGCGCGTGAAGCGGTCATTGTCGGGATCGAGCCTCCCGATATTTATTGTCTGAAGAACGACTACTTTGACCTCCTGCCCGAACGGCGCGACGAGATCGCTTCAGTCTCCGCTCGAACCTGGCTCCTCGACGAGTACCTGATTCGCGCTGACGGTTTTCACGATCTGCGTGTAGCCAATAAATCACAAGCCGAATCCCCAAAATCGGAAACAAAAACCAAAATACTCTTCCAGCCTCATTGTCACCAGCGGGCGGAGGGACCAGCAAATGACGGTCTCCCCAGCGGAACGGGCGCAACGGTGGAACTGCTCCGCTTGTGCGGCTACGATGTGGAAGTGCTGGACGCGGGCTGCTGCGGCATGGCAGGAACGTTTGGCTACGAAGCGGAGCATTATGAACTTTCGATGAAGGTAGGGAAGCAGTTGTTTGAGAAAGTGCAGAATGTAACTGCCGGGACAGGTGCAGCGTGCCGCATGCAAGTCCGGCAGGGGGCGGGGAGGGATGCAGTGCATCCGATTCAGTTGGTAGCGCGCGCGTTGGGGATGTAAAAATCGTCCCGAAGGCTTTACGTCTTCGGGACGACGGAGTTACTTGCTTACTTTCAGATAGATGGCGCCTTCAAATTGCAGGGCGCACCATTTGCCCGGCTCGACCTCCACCCAGACACTGCGGGAACTCAACTTTTTGCTCGTGAACGTGGCGCCTTTGGCGACCTGCCCGATGATGGGATACTCGACGCCTGGTCCGCTGCGGACATTGAGCGATTCGTAGGTGACCTCAAATTTGAGGTCGGGTAATGCGACGAAAGTGCCCTGTTCCGTGCCTGCAGAGGGCTCGGGCGCGGTCACCCCGCCGCTGACAAAGTAGGGCATGGGGTCCACATAGCCTTTGTAGGCGGGGTTTTCTCCGTCTATCTTCAGCCC
This sequence comes from Anaerolinea sp., assembly GCA_020723805.1. GTDB lineage: Bacteria > Chloroflexota > Anaerolineae > Anaerolineales > Villigracilaceae > Defluviilinea. The sequence continues at coordinate 9,145 of DYID01000033.1, forward strand.
AAAATGCAGATGCGGACCGGTGCTCGCGCCGGTGTTGTTGCTGTAGCCGATGACCTGCCCGGCTTTGACCTTTTGTCCGGCGGCGACTGCCGCGCTGGCGAGATGGGCGTAGTAAGTGTAAAAGGTCTTCGAACCGTCCTGATGAGCGATTTTGACGTAATTGCCATATCCGCCGTTTTCGAAAGACACCTGGCTGACGGTCCCTGCGGCGGCGCTGTTGACTGGCGTGCCGTTGGGGATGCCATAGTCAATGCCGTTGTGACCGGGAAAACCCCATTTCTTGTAAATATCGGGGTTTTCGCCGAACAGTTGGGTGATGGGTCCGTTGACTGGGACGACCAATTTGATTGCCATGCTCATGCTCCTCTCTCTGGTGGAATGACGGCTATGATAACACTTTTCCAAATTCCTTATGTGAGTTGATAGTACTTTTATCTTCATTTACTAGTTTTTGAGAAAAGGTTAGAATGCGCCCATGACTTCACTACATTCCAAAGGCTATCTGCTCGTCGTCGAAGATGTTCCCGATATTCTCACCCTGTTGGTTGCCACGCTGAAGTTCAAAGGCTACCGCGTGGAAACCGCCACGAACGGCGTGGAGGCGCTCGAAATCATCCAGCGGGAACGCCCGGCGCTCATCATTACCGACATCCTCATGCCCAAAATGGACGGCTTCAGCCTTGTCCATCGCCTGCGGCTGGACCCTGCCACGCGGGATATTCCGGTCATCTTTCTTTCCGCCACTTACGTCGCTCCCGAAGATAAAGAGTTTGCCCACACCATCGGCGTCACCCGCTTCATCGAGAAGCCGGTGGATATGGAGCGCTTCTTCCCCGAAATTGACAGCCTGTTGGCGGGCAAAGCCGAAGAAACCCGACCGCTGGATGAACTCCAGTTTTATGAAGGTTATAAAAAACGTCTCGAGGCAAAATTGAAGCACAAAAACACGCAGATTGCCCGCGACCAGCACCTTTACGAAACGCTGGACGAGACACAGCGTCAGGCATTCAAAGCCTCCATGCAGAACGCCATCCGCGAGCGGGATGAAATTCAGGCGCTGCTCAACGAGATACGGGAGAAAATCGCCGCCCTATCGAAAGCATAACCATTAGTCAGCCAGCGCAAACGCGGCAATGCCAAAGGCAATCGCCGCATTGAACGATTTTTTCACGCCGCGCATGGGGATGTAGAACACGGCATCGCACAGATCGAGCAGTTCGGGGTCCACGCCGGTCACTTCGCTGCCGACAATCAAAACCATCCTGCCCATCCCTTTTTCTTTTCGGAGGGGCATGGCTTTGGGGGCTTCCTCCAGCGCATACACCTTCCATCCATCCCCCTTCAGACCTTTGACCAGTTTGACCGCGTCCTTGTGATGCGACCAAGTGACCGAGTCCTCTGCCCCCAGCGAGGTTTTGGTCACCGCTTCATTCTCCGGCGTGGGCGTGATGCCGCAGCAATAGGCATGATCGAACCCGAAGCCTTCTGCCGAGCGCAGGATCGAGCCGACATTCCACGCCGAACGGATGTTGTCGAGCAGGACCGCGTGGACGGCGGTTTTACGTCTTTTGCGCGGAGCGGGAGATGCGTCGGGGAGGAAAGGCTTGGGTTCGCGAATCAACTGCCGGCGGAGGATGAGGCGGGTCTCTCCCATGCAGGCAGGACAACGCTCGCCAAAGGAGTTTTCCTCTGTGAGCGGGTAGCGCAGTCCGCAAGCGTTGCAAGTTCGTATTTCATAAAAAGCGGATGTCATGCTGGGATTATACATGCTACAATATCGGTCATGCACCGCGTCGTTCCTGAGTTGATTTTGGAGAATTTTCGCGCTGGGAAGTATCAGGGGGAGTTCCCGGCAGTTGGGATGTTTCTGGACCTTTCGGGGTTTTCGAAGATGACCGATACCCTGATGGAGCATGGGCAGCACGGGGCGGAGGTACTGGCAGGGTTGATGCACAGCGTCTTCGACCCGCTGGTGAAGAGCGTCTTCGAGCATGGCGGGCGCATTGTCAGTTTTGCGGGCGACGGTATTATGGCGCTGTATCCCATTGTGCAGGACGAGCGCCGCACCGCCTTACGCGCCCTGGCTTCTGCTTGGGAGGTTCAACAAGCGCTTTTACAAAACCCCGACCGCAGCACCGTCTATGGGGTGTTTTCGTTTTCGGTCAAAATCGGCATTGCTCCGGGCGTGGTGAAGTGGCGGATTTTGCGCTCGCCCGACGGCAAGCAGGCGATGTATTACTTTCGCGGTTCGGCGGTGAACGATGCTGCGGCGGCTGAACATTATGCGGCGGCGCGCGAGATTCTCATTACCGAATCGTTGAAGGATTTGCTGGGCAATGCGATTGCCGCCCAGCCTCATGGTCCGTTCTATTGTTTTAACGGCTTCCACGAACCTGCCCCTCCGCCGGAGGCGTATTCTCTCCCCTCGGTGGATGTAGAGACTTCCCGACTGTTTGTGCCGGAAGAGGTCATCGTTCACGATATCCGCGGCGAGTTCCGTCAGATCGTCAATCTCTTCATGCGTCTGCCCGACTTGCCCGATGAAAAACTGGCGGATTTTGCTGAAGCGATCTTTGACTTGCGTGCGAAATACGGCGGCTTGCTTTCGCGCCTCGACTTTGGCGACAAGGGCTGCAACATGCTTTTGCTGTGGGGCGCGCCGGTCGCCTACGAAAACGACATTGGACGGGCGCTCAACTTTGTCCTCGATTTGCAATCGCGCGTGGATTTTCCCATCACTGCCGGCGTTACGTATTACATCGCCCACGCCGGTTACCTCGGCAGTGAGATGTGCGAAGATTACACCTGTTACGGCTGGGGCATCAACCTTGCCTCGCGTTTCATGGTGGGCGCGCCCGACGGGGCGGTGTGGGTGGATGAGCGCGTTGCCCGCAGAGTTTCCCAGCGTTTTGAAATCGAATATCTCGGTTCGCAATCGTTCAAGGGATTTGCTTCCGAGCAAAAAGTGTATCTTTTGCGGCGGCGCAAACAGGAAATCAAGGTCATCTATCAGGGGGAAATGGTCGGACGCGAGCAGGAGTTAAACCGGCTTCATCGTTTTGTCGAGCCGCTGTGGGCGGGACGGTTTGCGGGTTTTCTCGGCGTAGCGGGTGAGGCGGGCATCGGCAAAAGCCGTCTGCTCCAGGAGTTTTACGCCTCCCGCCCATTTGACCAGCGGAAGGTGGGGTGGGGAATTGGCGCGGCGGATCAGGTCCTGCGGCATTCCTTCAACCCTTTACGCGGCTGGCTCATGAATTACTTCGGCATTTTGCAGGATCAATCGCCGGAAGAGCAACGCCTTGCCTTCCATTCCCGTCTGGATGACCTGCTCGCTTCTCTCCCCGACCTCAGCCTGGCGCGCGAACTCGACCGGACGCGCTCCTTCCTTGCCGCCCTGGTGGACATTTTCGAGGACGACACTCTCTACAGCCATCTGGATGCCGAGGGACGTTACAACAACACACTCCTGGCGCTGATTACGCTCATCAAAGCGGAATGCTTGCGCCAACCGTTCATCCTCATTGTGGACGATTTGCATTTTGCCGACCAGGACACGCTGGAATTTCTCGTCCGCCTGAAGCGCTCGCTCGTTGCCGAAGCGGAGACCTGTCCTGTGGCGGTGATATTGTCCTATCGCCAGCAGGGCATAGATACTTCGGCGGTTGGTAGCCTCGTGGATGACGAAATTACCCTGACCAGCATTTCCGCTGAAGGGATTGCCCGAATCGTGGAAAACCTGCTGGGGGGCACGGCGGCGCCAGACCTGATTGCGCTGATCATGAATCGCTCCGAGGGAAATCCTTATTTTGCCGAGCAAATCGTCCGTTATTTGCAGGAGGAAAATTTACTCGAGGTGGGTCCCGAAGGCTGGCGGCAGGTACGGCGTAAACTCTCCTCGGAATTGCCCAGCGACATCCGCGCCTTGCTGGTCGCGCGCATTGATCAGCTTCCGCGCGAGATTCGGAATGTGGTGCAAGCCGCTTCTGTTCTCGGGCGTGAATTCGATGTCCGCGTTTTGGCGCACATGCTTGGCACACAAGCCGATGTCTTCCGCTATGTTCCCGAGGCGGAAAAAACCGCCATTTGGCTTCCGCTTCAAGAGTCGCGTTATCTTTTTTATCACGGTCTCCTGCGTGATGCGGCATACTCGATGCAAATTCGCGCCCGGCGGCAGGAACTTCACGCCGCCGCCCTGCGCGCGCTGGAAACAATCTTTGCCGAAAACCTGGTGAGTCATTATCCCGAACTTGCCTACCATGCCGAGCAGGGCAATCTCCCTTCGGAAGCCCAAAAATATTACACGTTGGCGGCAAAGGTTTCCACGGCTTCCTATCAAAATACGCAGGCTGTCGAGTACTTTACTCGGGCGCTGGCTTACACCCCCTTCGACGATCTCCCCACCCGCTTCGATTTGACTGCCGAACGTGTGGAGTTGTATTCGCGCCTTGGCAAACGCGATTTGCAATTAAAAGACCTGAACGTTCTTGAACAATGGGCGGTACAAATGCAGGATGACCTCCGCCTTGTAAAGGTTGCAATGTTCCGCACGGCATATCATTACTTTATGGGAAATTATCTCGAGGCGGTGGAGTTTGCCAAACGTGCTCAAAACGCCCCCGAGGAACTCGCCAACTCCAGCCTGGGAATTTACGCCACCACCGCCTGGGCAACTGCCTTGCTGCGGTTGGGAAGGCTGGAAGAAGCCATGCAGATCGCAAAATCTGTTTTGACGCGGGTTCAAACGTTGAAAAATCGAAGTGAAGAATGCCGTATCTTTAATACCATGGGCTGGATTGCCATGGAACAACGGGCATTGCCTGAGGCAAGAATTTATCTCACAACCGCCCTCGAAATTGCCCGTTTATATAAAAGAATGGACGTCGAAGCCAATGCCTTGAATAATTTGGCGGTACTGGAGGGGTTCTTGAATGGAAACTATGCGCTTGCCCGTCAATACCATGAACAAGCCCTGAAAGCGGCGCGCGAAATTGGTAACCATATCATCATTGCATCTACCTTGGCAAACATCGGTTATGTAACGGGTATGCAGGGCGATTTTAATTCTGCACGTTCTTATTACCGCCAATCTCTTGCCACGGCGCGCGAATGCGGCAGCCTGTATCAGGAAATTTATACACTGATCAATCTAAGTGCGCTGGATTGCATCCAGCAAGATGCAGAAACCGCCCGCCGTAACGCAGAACGAGCGGCAGAACTAGCGCGAAAATCCTCCGAACGTTCCGGCGAAGCCTGGGCTATGCTTTATCTTGGTCATGCCCATCTGCTGCAAGGAGAATTCGAGTCTGCACGCAAGGCATTTCGTGCTTCGATACAAATCCGTGAAGAAATAAATCAACCTGTTCTTGCGCTGGAACCGCTGGCAGGATTGCTGGCGGTTTGCCTGGCTGAAAACAACCTCACCGCCGCCTCCGAATATGCCGAGCCGATCCTGAATTTTCTGGCAGAAGGAAACACTCTTGAAGGCGTCGAAGAGCCTGTGCGCATCTACTATACCTGTTACCTTTACCTGCAGCGCAAAGACGATCCGCGGGCAGAACAAATCCTCCAGCAGGGTTGCCGCCTGCTGGAGGATCAGGCTTCCAAGTTCTCGGATGAAACCGAGCGTTGGCGGTATATTGAAAATATCCCCTGGCGGCGCGCGGTTTGGGAAGCAGCGCACGCCAAACAGAAGCAGGGTTAGGGTCCGTTCCCAAGAGGGGGATCCCCCACATTCAAGGTGAATTTGATGTTGCCGTTGCCGGCATCCTCCGTAGTCAACTCGTGTACCTCACCGCCATACAGCGCAAAGAGCCGCTTCCCTTTGGGCAGTTTCTTGAGTTTGACCGTGTATGTGACATTGGCGTCCTTGCGGCTGGTTTTCTCGCGCACCCCAAAACTGTTGAACCAGGTGATGATAAAGCCCTGATAGGGTGTCGGTTCCGGTATCTCCTTGCTATATGCTTCAAATTTGTCATCCACTTCGATTTCGATTTCCGAATCGTACCCCGGAATTTTATTATTCCCCTTGATTTTGTACTTTGCGTTTGCCATTTTCGTCTCCTCGTGAGTCTGAACTTTCCATTTCTGCCTTTCTATTGTATACCTCGAAAGCCGGCATCATGTAATTCGCAATTCGTTCGTAATTTATTCATTTGCTAAAACAAATCATCACATGCGATACATCATTTTCAACAAGCCCTATGGTGTTCTCTCCCAATTCACCGATGAGGGCACCGGGCATCCAACCTTGAAGCAATACATTGACATCCCCGGCATCTACGTCGCCGGGCGGCTCGACCGCGACAGCGAAGGCTTGCTGTTTCTCACCGATGACGGACCTCTCATCCACCGCCTGATAGATCCAAAGCATCATGTGGAAAAGACTTACTATGTCCTGGTGGAAGGAAACCCGACGCCGGAGCATCTTTCATCTCTTCAGAAGGGCATCCAGATCAAAGACTATCGAACGCTTCCAGCCAAAGTCCGCCTCATTCCTGACCCGAACCTGCCGCCTCGACCCAAGCCCGTCACCCCGCACGGACCGACCGCCTGGCTCGAAATCAAACTGCGCGAAGGCAAGAAGCGTCAAATCCGCCACATGACCGCTGCCGTCGGGCTGCCCACCCTGCGCCTCGTCCGCGTTGCCATTGGCAGCCTCAATTTGGGAACTTTGCCACCAGGCGCTTGGCGTGACCTCACCCATCAGGAAATCAAACGGCTGAAAAGATGATGCCCGCACCGCTCGCCGCCCTTTGAGATGGCATGATGTTCTGGAAGAATATCACTGCATTCTGATTACAATTGCTTACCCGCTGAAGTGCAGTGTCTCTGTTATACTATGTGAAGAATTTCACAATTAGAGAGGTGTTTATGAGCGAAATCCGTATTGACGCATTGCTGCCTCAGGAAATGGCGACCCGCGCCGAGTACCTCGGAGTGCGTAAAGCCGAAATGCCCTTCCTGAAAATGTTCATGCTGGCAATTCTGGCGGGCGCGTTTATTTCCTTGGGGGCAATCTTTGCCACCACCGTCAGCGCTGGGAGCATGGCAATTACCACAGCCGAAGGGGAGACGGCATTTACCACCGGCTTCCCCTACGGGTTCAACAGACTGCTGGTCGGTCTGGTCTTTTGTCTGGGGTTGATTCTTGTGGTGGTCGGCGGCGCGGAATTGTTCACCGGCAACAATTTGATTGTCATGGCTTGGGCGAGCGGAAAGGTCAAAGGTCGCGCCATGCTGCGCAACTGGCTGATTGTCTATCTGGGAAATTTTGTCGGCGCCATCGGCACGGTCATCCTAATGTTCTTCACGAAACAATATACATTCGGCGCAAATTCAGTTGGAATTGCGGCGCTGCGAATCGGCGTGAGCAAAGTGGAGTTGACCTTCCTTCAGGCGGTGGCACTGGGAATTCTATGCAACGCCCTCGTCTGTCTGGCGGTATGGATGACGTTCAGCGCGCGCAGCACCATTGATAAGATCGCCGCCATCATTTTCCCGATTACGGCATTCGTCGCTGCCGGCTTTGAGCATAGCATCGCCAACATGTATTTCATCCCCTACGCTTTGTTTATCAAATATTTCGACCCCGCCTATATCTCGGAGGTGGGCGGCAAGGTGGCTCACCTCGATCAATTGACCTGGCAGGCGTTTCTGGTCAACAATCTGATTCCAGTGACCATCGGAAACATCATCGGCGGAGCGCTGTTGGTTGCGGCGGTGTATTGGGCAATCTTCTTGCGCCCGGCACCGGCAAACGACTAGCACAAAATCCAGCAAAGGAGTTCAGCATGAAAGCGTATGTCTTGATCAAAATTCGGGCAGGGGAGGTCAAGGATGTGGTTCGTCAGTTGCGCAAAATGGAGAATGTCGTCGAGGCGCACATGACGTTCGGTCCGTATGACGCGGTGGCGGTCATCACAGCGCAGGACATCAGCGGTTTGGGTGCTTTGATTGCTTCGTCCATTCAGCCGATTCCCGGCGTCGAGCAGACCCTGACCTGCATTGCGGTGGATATTTAGGCTTCCCGTAACAAACAAGGACAGCCAACTTTCAGACGGCTGTCCTTGTTTGGTTTGGAGAATTTGTCTGCCGGTCAGGGCAGGCGATATTTGAGGATGCGGTTGTTGCCGGCGTCTGTCACCCAGACGAAGCCATTCTGGTCCACCGTGACGCCCGCGGCGAGACCGATTTCATCGGGACCATTCCCAAAATCGCCCCATGTCCGCACGAACTGTCCGTCTGCTGTAAATTCGATGATGCGATAGCCTTCCGGATCGGTGACGAAGACGTTGCCGTTGCCGCCTACTGCAATGAAGGGCTTGTTGTCCAGCGATTGCCCGAACCAGCCGTTGATGTCCCATTGCAGCGTGGGGAAGTAGAACTTTCCATCTTCGGAGGGGGTAAACGCCTGTACGCGTTGATTCCATGTGTCTGTTACATAGACCGTGCCGTTCGGCGCGATTGCAATGCCGACCGGTTCGTCGAATTGCCCCGGCGCAAGTCCCGCCGTTCCAAATTCTGTAAGATAATTCCCATCTTTGTCGAAGACAACAATACGCTTGTTGCCGGTATCCGCTACCAGCACGTTCCCGTTTGCGTCCACCGCAATCCCGCGCGGACCCCAGAACGAACTGAGGGAATTCGGGTCGCCCGGCACCGGCTGACCGTATTGTCCCCACATCGCCAGCGGCTGACCATCTTCCGTAAACTTTTGTACGCGGTGATTCCAGGTATCGGTCACATAGACCGAGCCGTCGGGTCCCACTGCCACCCCCCAAGGCTCATTGAACGTGCCGATGGGCGCGTTGCCGGTAACGGCATCGCCAAACGTGCCCCACTCGTGCAGGAGACTGCCATCGGAGGCGATGTGCAGAATGCGGTGGTTGCGCGAGTCGGCGATGTAGAAATCGGCGTTGATGCCGCGTGCAATGGCGCGGGGCGCATTCAAGCCGCGCGGATAGCGCTCACTGCCGAAAATTTGCTCGGCGGGCAGCATAATGGTGCCTGCCTCGTAAGGATCGGTGACCGCGGCGGTTTCGGCAGGACCCACGCCGTAATTCCAGATTTTGGAAACAATGTCCTTCCGCACGAAAAGTTTCATCTGGTCGGCGGGCTGCCAGGTGGTGAGGGTAAGGGCGTTATTGCCCGTTGCCTGGGCGTATTTGGTGTAATCGCGGTCGAACCAGATGTCGAAAATCCCTTCACGGATGGCGGGGTTGGTGATGGCGTTCAACACGCGCTCGCGGTTGAGGTTGAAGTAATCCTGGTTGGGCCACCACATGCGGATGTAGTTGAACTCGTAAAACTCATTTCCCAAGGCGGGATAAATCTTGTCGAAGTTTTTCTGGTCCACAATAACCGCCGCCGCCTCCCGCAGAGAACGGGTGGGCTGATCGAAGGCGCGCAGGGCGGTGAAATCGCGCAGATACCACACGAAGGGCCAGGAGACGCCGGTATCCGGAGCGCTGGCGTCGTAGGCGATGATCGCGTTCAAGCCGCCGGCTGTGCGTTCGGAAATTTCCGTCACCTGCGCCATCACATCCTTGACGCCGGTCGCTCCGTGAGCGTAGACAAGATACTCTGTGGCGTCGTCATAGAAAATGTAAGAGGCGCGGAAAGCCGTCCGTGCGGTTTGCATGGCAAGCAGCGCAAAGAACGTCAGCGTTGCCCAGCCGGTAAATGCGCTGGCACGCGGCTGGCGCGAAAGATAAACCGCTCCGATGATGCTGGCGGTCAGGGCGAGAAGCACCGCCAGAAAACGTAAAATTTGCGGCGTTAACAAACCGCCGGCTTCGGGAATGGATAACAGGTTTAGGAGCGCAGCGCCATTGATGATGCTGGAAATTCCCGCAAGGACGGCGAAGATGGTCAACCCCACAATCGTCAGACTGATCAGGTCATCCTTCATCAAATAAACCAGCAGTGCGCCGGCAATCACCATCACCGCAAACGGCAGGAGAAAGGCGGAGGTCGCTTCCAGATGCGCCAGGTCGGAGCCTTGGAAGGGGGGCGTTGCGCCAAACCAGGAGCGGGCAGCGCGGAATGCCGCCGTGAGGAACACCATCAGCAAAGCCAGCGAAAGAACCGTGCGCCAGGGGGAGGCATCCTCCAGTTTTTCGACAACCCTCTCGATGATTTGACCAAGCCCCCAGGCGGTCAGCAACACCATGGGCCACGCCATGTGATACGTCAGCCAGGGCATACGCTCGCCGGCAATCGTAAACGCCAGAATACTCGTTGCCACCCAAAAGACCATCAGGCTGAAGAAGTTTTTGAAATTGGATTCTTCGGATGATGCAGACTTCACCGCCTCGGATTCGGATTCAACCCCCGCTTCTTCCTCAGGGACGGCTGGACGCTGTCCGAAGAGTTTTTTCACGCCCAAGCCGATTGCCACCCAACTGCCGATGGCGGTCAGAAACTCGTACATGGGAATTTGCACGAGAATGTAGTAATACTCCGGCTGACTGCCGCGTTCCACGCCCTGCTGTTCGATCCAATATGCCAGCGAGCCGAGCAGACCGGTAAAGAAGCCGGGCGCATTCGTAAAAACAGTGGTGTAGAGGATGGTAAAGGGAAGCCAGAACGTCAGCGCATATTTCCACCAATCGCGGCTCCACAGCAAGCCCACTACGATGGCAATGACGAAAAAGACCGCTGTAAATGCGCCGATGATTGCTACCGAACGGGTATCGAGCGCCGCCACTGAAGCCGCACTGGTGGGGATGGTCACGTTCAACCGTCCCTTCAGCCATTCGAGCGGGAAGGCAATCAGCATCGGCAAGACGAAACTCATCAGCAGGACAATCAGGTCGAAGGAACGTTCTTTGAGCAGGTTTCCCCAGCCGTAGCCAATGAGCAAAACCAGCGCGGCGGCAGCCAGGACCAAAGCCGCAGCGATGAAAAGGATGGTCGAAACAGAGACAGTTGCCGGGGCGGCAGGAAGCGTTGGTCCGCTCGTGGGGTTTGCCGGGGCGGCTGTCTCCGTAGCGGTAAGGAGACCGCCGTGCCGCTTCACATATCCCACCCCTGCGCCGATGCCTGCCAGCAATACCGCCGCCGCCAGCAGGATGACGAAGAGATTGTAGAGGTTCTCGCGGTTCTGCCACCTTTGCCCCGTCACGCGGACAATCAGGTAGATTCCCAAAAAGACCAACGCCTGTGCGGTGTAGATGAAAGCGGTTTCCTTGGAGGTGAAATGCAAAACAGTTGCTGCCGTGACGAAATACAGATAGCGCTTTTCGCCGCTTTCGAGATAACGCAAAATCGCATAGAGCAGGACAATACCTGAAAAGCCGACAAAGGATTCGTTGCGCACGTATCGCCCGTAATAGAGCATGTAGGGCGAAATGACCATCAACAGCCCGGCGACCAGCGCGCCCCATTTGCCGAGGTAGGCGCGCCAGTACCAGACCATCCAAACGGTGGCGATGCTGAAGAGAACCGCCGGGATGCGGGCGGTGAAATCCGAAACGCCGAAGAGGAAGTAGGTGAGGGCGATGATGTGGAACTGGAACGGTCCGTGCATCATCGGCGTGTGCTGGTAGCCTTGTCCGCGATAGAGGAGCCAGGAGAAGTAGGTGTGCAGGCTTTCGTCATGGCTCATCACGCGCGTGCCGAGGTCGTAAAAACGTGTGAAGACTGCCAAGAGCAGGATGCCTGCGAACACGGCGATTTCGTTGGTGATAGCCGGCAGGGCAGGGTGGATGGGTCGTTGAAGCCAGGTGTTCGATTTACTGTTCATTCGTCTTCTCTGAAGCGTGGTTTTAAGTTGGTTGACTATACTGTATTCCGAATCATCTTGCAAGCAGAACTCATTTACGATTTATATTTTGCGTGTAGCCAATAATTACCAATTACTAACCTCGCCAAATACTCAACCATTAAGCCAAAACCGATCCCGCCAACTGACCGCAACCGGCTTGAATGTCAATGCCGCGCCTCATGCGGATCGTGCAGGGAATCCCCGCCTGTTCCAGCGTTTTCTTGAACAGTTCCGCCCGCTGACGGTCCGTCGCCTTGCCGGAGTAGCCGGCAGTGGGGTTGAGGGGGATGGCATTGACGTGGCAAAGCAGTCCCTTGAGGCGCTGCGCGAGTTTGGCGGCAACTTCCGGCGTGTCGTTGACGCCGCTGATGAGTGCCCATTCGAATGTGACGCGACGTCCGGTCTGGGCGGTGTAGTAGCGGCAGGCGTCGAGGATTTCGTCTATCTTGTAGCGCTTGGCAACCGGCATGATGGCGAGGCGCTCGTCGTCATCCACCGCATGGAGGGAGATGGCAAGGTTGACCTGGCGCTTTTCGTCGGCGAAGCGGCGGATTTGCGGGACCAAGCCCACGGTCGAGAGGGTGATGCGGCGGGCGCCAAAGTTGAAGCCCTCGCGGTCGTTGAGGCGGTCAATCGCCGCCATGACGTTGTCGTAGTTGTGGAACGGTTCGCCCATCCCCATTAGGACGACATTCGTCACCGATTCGTTCACTGCTTTGAGCATGCGTGCGTAGTACAACACCTGCGCCACGATCTCGCCGCTGGTGAGATGACGTTTGAACCCGCGTTGACCCGTCGCGCAGAAGACGCATCCCATGGCGCAGCCCGCCTGCGTGGAGATGCAAAGTGTGCGGCGGACCCCCCTCTTTCGCTCCCCCAAAATTCTTGGGTTTTGGGGGGAGCCGGAGGGGGGTAGCGGCTCATCCGCCGGGTCGCCGTAGCGCATGAGGACGGCTTCGATGAGGTGACCGTCGGGGAGTTGGAAGAGGGTCTTGCGCGTGAAGCCGTCGGAGGAATCGAGGAAAGTTTTGACGGTGAATGGGTTGAAGGTGAATTCCTCGGCGAGTCTGTTGCGAAGGGAAACCGGCAGGCTGGTGAATTGAGAGGGGGAGTCGTAGAGATGCAGGTACAGTCCCTGCCAGATTTGTTTGGCGCGATAGGCGGGTTCGCCCCATTCGGCGAGCGTTTTTGTGAGGGCAGGGAGGTCGAGGTCGTAGATGAGCATGAGGGGTGGGGAAACTATGAATTATGAAGGATGAAGGTGAAAATTGGTGAGTGGAAAGTAGAAAGTCGCGCTACGAGAAAACTGCGCAAGGTGAGTGATTAACCAATCAACCTGCTCAAATCGCTGGCGATGAGTGTGGGAGCGGGCTTCCATGCTTCTGCCTGTTCGCGCGTCGAGACTCCGCTCAACACCAGCGCGGTCGGGCATCCCACGGCTTGACCGGCGGCGATGTCGGTTTCGAGGCGGTCGCCGACGACGAGGGTCTCCTCTTTGCGTGTGCCAAGCCGTTCCAGCGACAGTTCCATCAGGTAAGGAAAAGGCTTTCCCACCGAGATGGGTTCCACGCCGGTGGCGGTGGTGATGACCGAAAGCCATGCCCCCGAACCGGGGATTTCGCCGCGCGGCGTGGGGAAGGTCTTGTCGGTGTTGGTGGTGTAGAAGGGGACGCCGCGCCGCACGAGCAGGGTCGCTTCAGCCACTTTCTGGAAGTTAATCTCACGGTCAATACCCATGACCACGACCTGCGCCTGCGCGGCGTTTTCGACGGTCAGAACATCGAAGCCTTTTTCTTGCAGGGCGGTGCGTATGCCGTTCCCGCCGATCATGAAGACCTTCGTACCCGGCGGAAATTTTTGTGCGAGGACGAACGCCAAAGCCAGCGCAGAGGTCACCACCTGGGAAGCGTCCACTTGCACGCCGAGGCTGAGCAGTTTTGCCTGATATTCTTCGGGGGTCTTCGTGCCGTTGTTGGTGGCGAAGACGAACTTCAGTCCGCGCTCGCGGATGCGATGGAAGGCGGCAGGCAGGTCGCCGATGGGAGCGTCGCTTTTCCAGAGGACGCCGTCCATGTCGAGGATAAGGGCTTTGATGTGTGTGGGGAGCATGGTGATTTTCGATTTGCGATTTTAGATTTTGGATTTGGGATTTGGGATTTGGGATTGCGATTGACGATTTGCGAGTTAGGATGGTTGAAATTTCTTGAGCAGATACTTCAGCACGGGTTTATCAATCCAGCGGGCATCGGGGTCGGCGCGTTCTTCGAAGTTCTCGTTGCCGATGAATTCGTTGAACGCCTCGCGGAAGGAACGTCCTTTTTTCAGGTATCCCTGCGCTGTAAGGATTGCCGTGATTTGTTGAAGCGCCTTGCCTTTGAGTGCGGCGCGTTCCTCTTCCGGGCTTTTGCCAAAGTAGAGTTCGTGCAATTCGAGCAATTCACCCAAGCGTGGAACCGGGTCATCGTGGTCGTCCACGCGGTAGTCAATCCAACGGTCAATGAAGCCGCCGTAGCCGCCTTTCGGTTTGACCACGTAGAGCGCGGCAGACTGGCGTCCGCGCTTGTCGCCGCCGGCGCGGTCGCCCGCCAGCAATGCGGCATGGAGACGTTTCGGCAGACTGCCTTTCGTCTTCAAGAAAGCCTTTTCCATCGCAGGGACGACGCGTCCGCTTTTGAGGATGTTGCCTTGAATGGCGTATCCCGGACCGGTCACGCCGCCCGCCCAAGCGAAGCACCCGCTGCCGGTGAAGGTCGCCGAGCCGCCCTTCGCGTCCACCAAGCCGACCTGACGAAGCTCGCGTTCGGGATCGTCTTCCAGCAGGCGGGCGAGGGTTTCTTGCGCTGTGAGACCGGCTGCCATCAGCGCCAGTCCGCGCGGACCGAACGACGTGTTGGCGAACGACTGGGTTGCCACCGCGCCAACTCCTGCCTGCGCCCACGGCACCACTGCGCCCACTGCCGGGAACTTCGACGCCACCGCCACGCCCCACGCCTGTTCTTCGAGGTCACATGCCACAATCGAAAAGGTCATGCCGCTCTCCTTTCACGGAGGGTGATTATATCGTACCCAGAACAAAGCGTCCCGAAGGTTGAGCGCCTTCGGGACGGTACATTATTGAGCGTGCAAAAACCGGATTACTTGATAACTTTATCTGAGGCTTCCAGCACCTGATCCACGAGACCGTAATCCACTGCCTGTTTGGCTTCGAGGTAGTAGTCGCGGTCGCTGTCGCGCTCGATGACTTCGAGCGGCTGACCGGTGTGCTTTGACAGAATGCCCAGCAGCAGGCTCTTCAAGCGCAAAATCTGTTTCGCCTGAATTTCGATGTCGGTTGCCTGTCCCTGCGCGCCGCCCAGCGGCTGGTGCATGTGGATGGTGGCGTTGGGCAGGGCGTAGCGTCTGCCCTTGGTGCCGGCCGCCAGTAGCACGGTCCCGAACGAAGCGGTCACGCCGACCGCCACCGTGCTGATGGGATTCGAGATCATCTGCATCGTATCGTAGATCGCCAGCCCGGCGTAAATCTGCCCGCCGGGCGAGTTGATGTACATGTAGATTTCCTTTTCGGGGTCTTCATGGTTGAGGTACAACAACTGCGCCACGATGACGTTTGCCACCTGGTCGTCAATGGCGGTGCCGAGGAAGATGATGCGTTCCTTGATCAGGCGGGTAAAGACATCAATGGAACGCTCGCCGTAACTGGTCGTTTCAATGACATAGGGGGTCACACTTTTGAAATTGGGAATCATGGTTGTCTCCTTGAATGCCGGCGATGATACCTGCACCGCGTTGGAAATTCGTTAACTTTTTGCTTCCGCTTCAGAGGAACCTTCGCTGACGCCCGGCGCTTCATTCATCGGGACGGCTGATTCTGTCTCTTCAACCTTTGCCTCCGCTGACACCTCGCGCTCCTCCGGCGGTTTGTACTCGCCGACCGCAATGGACTTGAGCAGGTCGAGCGCCTGACGGGTCAGCACGCGGTTGGCGGATTCCATCGCCACCGCCTGGGCAAATTCTTGCTGTCCCTTTTTGCCGCCGCGAATCTTGCGCATGTCCAAGCCCTGCATGACCAACGCGCTCAGGGTCTGATTGAATTCGGCGTCCAGCGCTTCGTTGCTGACAACCAATTTTTCGCGACGGACGATTTCATCGAGGATGAGCGAACGCTCGAGGCGCTTCTTCGCCACCGGTTTGACTTCCTCTTCGATGAACTTCTCGCGCGTGGTGTTGCGGATCTTGAAGTACGTGTCCAGGTCCATGCCCTGCTGGGCAAGGCGGTTGCTCAAATCTTCCAGCACATGTTCGCCTTCGTGGTCGAGCGTCTGTTGATGATACTTGAACGTGGCGCCCTCTTTGATTTTTTCGATGAGCTCCACAAAGTACTTGTCGTCGTAATCGGCTTTGGAGCGGGCTTCCACATCCTTTTTGATGACTTCCTTCAGTTCGTCGAGGGTTTCGCCGGCGCCGACCGTCTTGGCAAATTCGTCGTCGAGTTCGGGCAGGGTCACCGCGCGGACGGTCTTGACCGTGACCTGCATTTCCACTTCCTTGCCCTTCAACTCTTCGACATCCCAATCTTCGGGGAAGGTGTGCTTGATGGTTCTGACATCGCCCGCCTTCATGCCGACCAGTTCTTTGGCGAAGCCGCTGTAGGGCCATTCGGTATCGCGGTCTTCGGCGCGGATCATGGTGGCGAAGCCCTCGCGGTTCAATTCGGGCGTTTCGGATTGGACATCCACGAGCAGGTAGTCGCCTTCCTGCGCCTCGCGCTCGACGTTTTCGGTGGTGGCGTATGCCTGACGGAGGTCTGCCAGGGCTTTGTCCACCTCCTCCTGCGAGGGAGCAGACCACTCGTAGGGCATGCGAAGCGCGTGATAGTCGCCCAGGTCCACTTCGGGGGCGAGGGGGACGCGGAAGGTCAGTTTGACGGGGTCGAGCGAGTCAATGGATTCGAGCGTCCCTGCTGCGCCGGGTTCCACTCCCGCCTCCTTGAGGATGTTGGCGTATTCGTCGTCCACGAACATGTCTATCGCCTGTTCCACGACCGCCTGCTCGCCATAGTTGAGGACGACCATGTGATAAGGCGCCTTGCCCGGGCGGAAGCCGGGGATTTTGGCGTGCTCGGCGATCTTGCGCGCCGCGCGGCGTTTGTACTGTTCCATCTTTTCCGCTTCCACTTCCACCACTATTTTGGCTTCGTGGTTGTCTTCGATTGTCTTTTGGATGTTCAAGTTTGCCTCTCTACGTGTGAAATTACTGAAAGTTCTCAGTGGGGACGGTGGGGGTCGAACCCACACGCCTTGCGGCACATGATCCTAAGTCATGCTCGTCTGCCAGTTCCGACACGTCCCCACGTGATTTCGATTGTCCATGCTGCCGTTGGGCGGCGAAATTATAACGTGAATTTGCCGATTTGCGATTGACGATTTACGATTGGTGGGTATAATCCCGCACTTGTATGCCGCCTGCGCGACAGACCTGCTTTGAGGAGAATCCATTGAGCCGACTGATTAAAACCGAGACCGTTGGAAAAGACCGCACGCGCCTGACCAAGTCCATTGTGCTGGCAGTGCGCGAACTTGCCAAACAAAAGGAAGTGACCGCCGAAGCCCGCGACCTTGCCGCCTTCATCGCTTTTGCGCTTCAAGCCATTGCCGAGGGCATTGACGAATCGGTGGCGGCGTGGGAGAAGCGCGGCTACTGGGTCAAAGCGGACCGCTTCCGCATGGAGTGGCTGTGGGCGGGGCAGTATGCCAAAAAGATGAAGGACGCCGTGCTGGCAGACGACTGGGCGGCGATTGCCATGCTCCTGCCGCAAATTGCGCAGAAACTGGGCAAGGTTCAGGTAGCAGAAAATCACCGCCTGGGGACGCCGTGGAAGGGGGCGTATCGCAGAATGAAGGAGGAAGGCTCGCCCTGAGCAATGTCGAAGGGATGGAAGAAGGCGGAGGATGAAGGGGATGAAGATGGAAAGAAAGATGAAAGAAGAAAGAAAAACTCCGGCGGCGCCGGAGTTTTTTTGTTCGTGCAGGTGGGTTATGCTGCGAATTCTTCCTGTAACCGCTTCAGGTGGAGTTCGGTGTTGTTGAGCAGTTCCACCATGTACTCGCGGATGTGGCGGTTGAGGAAGTGCTGCTCCAGCGTGGAGAGCGGCAGGAAGCGCGCGCCGGCGACGACGTGGATGCAGTTCGACGCGCCGCACAGGCAGATGAAGGGAGCGTCCATCTCCCATTCGGTGGAGGGATAGAAGAACGAGAGTTCATCGCCTTTTTCGATGTCCTTGCAGGCATAGACCAGCAGATGCTCGGTATCCAGAATCACGTTCGGGTCGCAGGAGTGATTGAGCGCCGCCAGTTTGCCGACTTCGGTGTGCTTGTCGCGGTCAATCTGGACGGTGTAACGGTTGGGTTTGCTGAGAATCTTGTCGGTGGGAATCTCGCAGATGATTTCTCCCTTTTTGTAGGCACGCTTTGTAATCAAACTTCTAAATTTGTTTTCTGTTTTGATCGTCAACGTATCCATCGAAGACATACGGATGTTCCTTTCTCCTCGTTCTTTTCTGTAACAGTATAACGATAATAAAAATAATTTCAAGGTTTTGCGCTGTTCATTCGCAAAACTTTAAGATTGAATATCGCCGCCGACCATCCGCGAACACTGCGCGCCATCCGTTTGTTTAGGTGTACTGCTCCTGTCGAGGTGTTCGTGACCTTGCAAACAAAATCGGAGCCGTTCGACTCCGATTTATTCTTCAAACTGAATACCACCGCAAGAAATGTGCGGCGATCATTTTGCAATGCAACGGCACTCTTCATGCCCTGTGTAAAATTCAAAATATCATCACAGGCTTGCAAAATATCCTGAATGTAAAGTTTGGGGCTACGAAACGACATAAATCAAGTCTTTTTCGATGTAGGGCTTTACAGCGGCTTTGAGCGCCTTGGGGGTGACCAGGTCCACTTCGCGCCCGAGCAATTCTTCCAAGTAGAATTTCAGCCCAATGTAATTTGCCCACGTCGCTTGGTCGAATTGAACCAGAACGTCAATATCGCTGCGTTTGCCCATTTTATTTCTCGCGGCAGAGCCAAACAACGCTAACGATTTGACACCATAACGCTCGAGCGCGCGGCGGTTGGCTTTGAGTTTGAGAATCACCTGTTTGCGTGTGATGACTGTCATGGAAAAAATTATACCCCAAAGGGACAAACCATCCACGAATGGACCCGAATGCTCGAATGCCGCGCGCCGATATTCGTTTATTCGTGCCCTATTTGTGGACAGCCCTCCTCACCGCCTCCGCCCACGCCTCGGGCAGACCCGACAAATCCGCGTCCTTTATGGCGGGCAGGTTTCATTTGCAGTGCAAAGAAAAGGATGAAGTAGTTGCTTGCATTTTGGCAGGATTCTCTCTACAATAGCCTTAATCGTCGAGAGCAGGGAAGAGAGGCAAGCATGGCAGGCAAGGCAATACCGACCATACCCGTAAGCGAAAATGAGAACCTCTTGCGCAAGAAGTTCTACGAGAACATCGCCGCGCAGAGCGACTTGATGGATAAGTTGGGGGAACGGTTATTGACGCTCGAATTAGGCATTCCAGGTTTGTTCGCAACCGTTTTGAAGTTGACGCGCGGGGAGGACGCCACGCTCCCCATCAACATCACGCTGAACCTGGCGTTTGCCCTTTGGCTGATTGCCCTCGTCCTAACCTTGATGGCATTAACCCCTAAAAAATGGAAAGTGGACGAAGACCTTCTCAAGCAAGACCCCAAAAAGTTTTCGGAAGGGCTGGGGATTGCGGACTTCTTCGAGCAGTCCGCGCTGCATAAACGGCGGCTGTTGATCGCCTCCAGCCTGTTGTTCTTTGCCGGCGTTTTCAGCGCCATGTTCACATTGGGATAATCGCCATGAAAAAACAACGCCTAACGTTCAAATGCGGAAAGTGCACGCGAAATTTTTCCTTTCAGAAGGAAATCACCGTCGAGCAGGAATGGTTCTTCACCTGTCCGTATTGCGGCGCGGAACTGCTTCTGAAACTGGAGCCGTTCAAAAAGAAGAAACCAATGAACATCCATCGCGGCGCGGAGACGGAAAACGAATCCACCGAATGGGAGTACGTCTTCCCCGAAGTCATCCCCGCGTCGCCGCGCTAATCGCCAATTACCAATCTCCAATTACCAACCTCCAGCCATGCCAAAATTCGTTCATCCCATCCCGTTCATCATCCATCCCGAAGACGACCTCGTGGAGAAACAGCCGCACTTGCGGCACAACGGCGTGAAGTTGGCGCACGATTTCGCCGATGGACGCGTAATCACCGAAGCGGATTTGCAGGCGATGGGGTCGGCGTTGTGGCACGCCCTGCCTGCCGACACGTCGAGCCGCCTCGAGGAGGCAATCAAGGCGGCGGGAGCGAACATCCTGCCCATCATCGTGGAAAGCCCGAATCCCGCTGTGCAAGCCCTGCCATGGGAGACGTTGTTCCACCCCGAGCATGGATTCCTTGCCCGCCATCCCTCGTTCACGTTTTCGCGGCGGCTTGCGTCTGTATCCACAGAAACGTTTCCAGCGCGCCCCGCGCCGTTGAAGATATTGCTGTTCACATCCCTGCCCGACGACCTCAACCCAGAGAAAGAACGCCTGAACGTGGAAAAGGAACAGGAACGCGTGCAGGAGGCGCTGCTGCCTTTCGTGGTGGAGGGCAAAGTTCAATTGGAAATGCCCGATGACGGACGGCTGGAAACTCTGAAAGACCTGCTCCGCCGCTTCGAGCCGCATGTGTTGTACCTGAGCGGACATGGGAAATTTGTGCATCCGCCTGGGGATGACCGCAAACCCTTTGGCGTTTTTCTTTTCGAAAGCGAGGCGGGCGCGGGCGATCCCGTGACCGAAGATGAACTTGCCGAGGCACTGACGGGGAGCGGCGTGCAGATTGTTGTCATCTCCGCCTGCGAGAGCGGGAAGGCCGCCTCGGACGATTTGAGTCACGGACTAGCGCGCCGACTTGCGGTTTTCGGCATTCCGCACGTGATGGGAATGCGCGAATCGGTTCTGGACGCGGCGGGGATTCAATTCGCCGACGCCTTGTGCAAAGCCCTGGCAAACGGCGAGCGCGCCGACGTGGCGATTCAAGCCGCGCGCGCCTCCATGTCTGTCCCCGTCTCTGGAATTTCCCGCCGTGAAGCGGGGGTGAACGTCTCGACCGAGCGCCTGCGCGGACAGTGGTGCCTGCCCATGCTGATTTCGCCGAACCCTGCCCAGCCCGCGGCGGATTGGGGAATTTCCCTCACCCCCGTCCCCTCTCCCTTTGGGAGAGGGGGGCGAGGAATGAAGATGCGCTTCGTCGGCAGGCGCAAAGAATTGCGGAAATACAAACACCGCCTGCTCACGGGCGCGCTCACGCGCCTGTTCATCAGCGGCGCGGGCGGACACGGCAAGACCGCCCTTGCCCGCAAACTGGCGCGCGAACTCGAAGAACGCGGTTACAAGTTTTTCGAGTGGCGCGCCGATTCGCCCTGGCGCGATTTTCAACAAGCATTGGAACTCGCGCTGGACGATCAAGTTGCGGGTTCGTATGATCGTTTCGCCATCCGCATGAAAGACCAGCCCGAAAAAGCGGCGGAAAAATTGTTTGAACTGCTCGACGCGCAATATGGCGGGAAGGCGGTTCTGCTGTTCGACAATCTGGAAGCGATTCAGGACGGGAAAACCTTCCGCCTGACCGACCCTCAGGCGGACGCCTGGCTGCGCGCCGCGTGCAGTGACAAGATAAATCTTGTGGTACTGGCGACTTCGCGCTGGGTTCTGCCCGATTGGAACGGCGGGCATTTGCCGCTGGCAGGGATGAACAAAGGCGACTTTTTGCGCCTCGCCCAGGACCTGGCGGAACGCGGGCAGATGAACCCGCTCCTGCTCCTGGAGCGCGAACGGCTGAACCGCGCCTACGAAACGCTCGGCCACAACCCGCGCGGGCTGGAATGGCTGGCATCTGCCACGCTGACAATGGACGCGGAGGAAGAGCAAGCCTTTGCCGAAAAACTGGCGCAAACCCGCGCCGACCTGCGCCAGAACATGGCGCTCGAAGAGACCCTGCGCCGCCTCAGCGCGGAGGCGTTTGCCCTTTTGCGCCGCGCCAACGTTTATGCCGCGCCCGTCCCCGCCGAGGGGATGATTAAATTAATCATCCCTCCCCCCAGCGGAGACAGCCCCTCTCCCCTTGGGAGAGAGGGCGGGGGTGAGGTCCAACTCCCCTCTCCCCTTGGGAGAGGGGCCGGGGGTGAGGTCCAACCTTCGCCCGAATCCGCGCTGGAATCCCTGCTCGCCTTTTCCCTGCTGGAAGTCACCGAAAACAGGAACTACGAGGTTCTCGAATACCAGGTTGAACCCGCCCTGCTGGATTACTTGCGGGAAAAGAATTTGCTCGACAACGACCCGCGCGCCTATGCCGCTGCCGCCGATTATCTCTTGTGGCTGATGGAATATGAGCGCGGCACCTACCCCCACCTCGCTCTCACCATCGAAGCCCTGCGCCGCGCCGCCCGCCACGCCGAAGCCGACCGCCTCACCCTCGACATCCTGGTGGAGCGCTACACCCTCGACGGCCGCTACGCCGAACTGCTCACGCGCTGGCTGCCCGAAGCGCGCAACTCTCCAGACCAAAAGACGCAAGCCGAAGCCATCGGTCAAACAGGCAAACTTCATATTCATATCGGCGATTACGAGACCGCGCTTCAATACCTGAAACAATCGCTCGACATCAGGCGGCAAATCGGCGATAAAGCGGGGGAGG
>DYID01000034.1 GCA_020723805.1 Anaerolinea sp.
GCCGGAAGGACTGCTCTCGCACAAGTACTACTTCCCGACCTACAACAACACCTGGACGCCGCTCAACTCGCAAATCCGCGTCAGCAACCTGGAGACCACCCCCACCACCGTGCGCATCACCATCGGCGGGACAGCGGTCTGGGAACAGCAGATGCAGGGACGCGAAGAACAGCGCCTGTACTTCAATGTCAGCGGCGGACCGGTCATCGTCGAGAGCCTGGATACCAGCAAGAAGATTGTGGCGGCGATCCGCCTGCAGTCCTACGCCAACAACACGCTGTACAGTTTCTCGGAGACGATGGGCATTCCGCTGGAGCAGATGTCGAGCGTGTTCTACTTCCCGACCTACAACAACACCTGGGCGCCGCTCAATTCCCAGTTGAGGTTTGGTGTGCCGTAGATACCATTTTGGCATTCAACATAAAGAACAACATCCCCGATTATCGCGGGGATGTTGTTCTTTATCTGCATAAATTCATTAGTCACAGTGGTTTTACTGGAAGGCATGCGACTCGCCTTGGGGAAGTGACCAGTGGGCAATTGGTCACAGATGTGCTACACTGCAAACAACGCATCCATCTATCTATTCGCCAAATGGAGGAACCATGAGCAAGTCAATTCGTTTGTTTGTTTCGCTTGCAACGGTGTTCGTGTTGCTGGTTGTGACGATGGGAAGCGTGTCTGCCGCGCCGCTCGCACCCAAAGCCAAATGGACGGTGATGGTGTACATCTCGGGGGATAACAATCTCGAACCCTATGTTGTGCCGGATATCGAAACAGAACTCGGCGCTGTCGGGTCGAGCGCCGATGTGCAGGTCATCGCGCTGGCAGATCGCGCACCCGGTTACGACACCAGCCGCGGCGATTGGCAAACGACCAAGTTGTTCCGCGTCACGCAGGGGATGATTGCCACGCCCGAAAACGCCATTGCCGATTGGGGTGAGCGCAACTTCGGCGACCCACAAACGTTGATTGATTTCGTCACATGGACAAAAACCAACTATCCTGCCGACCATTACGCACTCTATTTCTGGGGTCACGGCTGGAGTTGGCATCCCCGCTGGGTAATGGAGGACGATACGAATGCCGACACGCTCGATTACCACGAGACGAAGGCGGCAATTCCTCAGTTGGGATTCATTGACGTGGTTGGCTACGATGGCTGCAACATGGCGTCCATCGAAATGCTCAAACTATGGCACGGACATGCCACCGCCTTCACCAGTTCGCAGGAATGGGTGGGCGGAGAGGGTGTCCAATACGACCTCGTCCTCGCACAGTTAGCCGCCAACCCGAACATGACCGCCGACCAGGTGGCAATTGCCACCAGTCAGAGCGCCACCGCCGACAAGACCTGGTCCGCCGTGGCTGTGGATTCGCGCCTCGATGCGCTCATCACAGCGGTGGATCAATGGGCGGCGGCGCTGAGTAACGGTCTTGCCGCGAACCGCAAAAAATACGACCAAGCCTTTACCGCCACGCGCTCCTTTTGGCAGGCGCCCATGGACAAGGATTTGTACGACATGGCCTACGAGATCAACCGCCTCGTCCCCGACCAAAACATCAAGAACAAAAGCCAGGCGGTGATGAATGCGATCAATGCCGTAGTATTGCACGAACGGCATGTCAATGCCTACGCCGATGTGCACGGCATCACCATTTATCACATTTCCAAAGCCAGCGAGAAGGATTCGAATTACCTCTATTACCGTTCCACAATTGATTTTGCCCTGCAGACAGGATGGGATGAATTTTTGAACGCGTATGCGAGGTAAGTGGAGACGGAAACAGGTAAGCAGGTACACAGGTACACAAGTAAACAAGTAAACAAGTAAACAGACCTCCGAGTTTTCGGCTTGGAGGTCTGTTTACTGATCACTGTTCACTGATCACTTTCCCGACTGATTACTATATTACCCCCAGCCTCTTCCCCACCTTGGCGAACGCCTCCAGCCCCTGACCTAAATCGTCGCGGTCGTGCGAGGCGGAAATCATCACCCGAATCCGCGCCTTGCCCTTCGGCACGGTGGGATATCCGATTGCCATTGCAAAGACGCCCTCCTCGAACAACTCACGGCTGAACTGCTGTGCCAGCGGTGCCTCGCCGAGCATGACCGGTGTGATGGGCGTCTGACTGACGCCGGTGTCGAAACCGAGTTTCTTCATTTCGGCTTTGAAGTAATTGGCGTTGTCCCAAAGTTTGTCCACCAGTTCGGTGGATTCTTCGAGCAGGTCCACCGCCGCCAGGCATGCCGCCGCATCGGGCGCAGTGACGGCAGAGGAGAACAGGAACGGGCGTCCGCGCTGACGCAGCCACTCGATGATCTTCCTGTCGCCCGCCACCATCCCGCCGACCACGCCAAACGCCTTGGACATGGTGCCGACTTCGATATCCACCTTGCCGTGCAAGCCGAAGTGATCCACGATGCCGCGCCCGCCCTTGCCCAGCACGCCTTCGCCGTGCGCATCGTCCACCATGAGCAAAATGTCGTACTTCTTCGCCACCTCCACGAGTTCGGGCAGGGGAGCGATGTCGCCGTCCATGCTGAAAACGCCATCCGTAACGATCAACGCCCGGCGGTAGGCTTGCCCTGAGCCCGGTCGAAGGGTCGAGGCGTGTTCTTTGATGGCGTCCTCCAAAGCGGACGGGTCGTTATGTTCGTAGGCGACAATCTTCGCGCCGGAGAGTCGGCATCCGTCAATGATGGAGGCGTGATTCAAACGATCCGAAAAAATCACGTCTTCTTTTCCGACCAGCGCAGAGATGGTTCCGAGGTTGGCGGTGAACCCCGATTGGAACGTGATGACATCCTCCGCACCTTTGAATTTGGCAAGACGTTCTTCGAGTTGCACATGCAGGTCGGTCGTCCCGGCAATCGAACGCACGGCGGCAGGACCGACGCCATATTTCTTCATCGCCTCGCTGGCGGCTTGCACCAGTTTGGGATGATTCGCCAAGCCGAGATAGTTGTTCGAGCAGAAGTTAAGCACATCCTTACCGTCCACAATCAGCCGCGCGCCCTGCGCCGAGCCAATCGTGCGGATGCGGTTGTACAAGCCCTGCTCCTTCAAGCCTTCGATTTCCTGTGTGAGCCAGTCGAGTTTGGACATGGAGACTCCTCATAGAGAGTAGAGAATAGAGAGTAGTGAGTAGCGGTGGTTCTTTATCATTATAGCAATGTACACAAAAGCGATTGTCACTGATGAGAGATGACAATCGCTCTATTTTTCTTCGGTCAAATCATCCAGCAACATGCCTAACTCTGCCATCGCCTCCATCACTTTTTGGATGGCTCCACTTTTGACGATGACCGCCGTCGGACTTAACACCTCGCCCAGAAATTTTGCCGCTTTGGATTTGCGCATCTCCTCCAGGACCTGGGACCTGCTCACCCGCAAAACGACCTGAGTCTCCACCCGCGCCTCCACTCCGTGAACTTCCCAGCGTTTGAGGGCTTTGACCAGCGAAGGCGGAATCCCCGCCTCGGCATGTTTCGACAGCAGAACCAGCAAATGCTCGGCTTTCAAGCCCTGCTCTTTGGCTTTGGCAAGCGAGCGGACGGTAATGCGATATTTGTATTCGCCCTGTGTGGTCTCGGTGCGCTTCGCTGCTCGACCATCCTCCTCCCACTCGCAGAAGCGAGAAATCTGATAGCGGACAACCCGAGGGGCAGTTCTTTCCACGGCAATTCGCCCATTCGATAAAACTTTTATTTTTCCTGTTTCGTCCAACGTCGAAGGTCGAATGTCAGACCTTTGACTTGGGACGTTTGACCTGACGCGAAAAGCAGTCGGCTCTGTTGCTCCTTCCGCAATGGACAAATCCACCTCCCCCAGCCAGTGCAGAATGCCGGTAATGAAGAATTTGACCAGCGCGCCGTCCACCTCGTCCCAGTGGGCGAAGCCGCGCAGGTACACGCCGTCGGCGGCGCGTTTGATGAACCAGGAGTCGTAATCGCCGGCGGGACGCTGGAAATCGGCGTAGTTTTGTTTGATGCCGCGCAGGAAGGCGTTCAGGCTCCACCATTTGCCTTGTGGAATTTCACCGAGCAGGTTGAGGAGAAATTCGCGCGTTTCGAGCGGCTGGTTGCTCCATTCGCCTTCGCAGACAATGCCCGGCATGAGTTTGAGTTCGTTGAAGGTCTCGCTCGACTGCCAGGCTTCCTGCAAACGTTGGAGCGCCTGCGGACGGGGCGCTTCTAAAAATTGCTTTACTGCCTCCGGCTGAGGCGTTCCTTTGTCGCTGAGAATGTGTGCGGCTTGCAGAAACGCCTGCAAGATGGCATGAGGGATGGTCGTGGGAGGCGGCTCCATGCCGAGACGCAATGCCGCCAACAGCGTGACAGCGTCATCGAGGAGGGAATCGCCGGCGGGGAGGTCGCGTCCGCGTTCGCCGGGGGAGGCGGGGCGTCCCAGCGGTTCGGAAACACTGTCTGCGGCTTCTTCCTCTTTCCCTCTTTCCTCGTTCATTCCTTTATCCATCAGTTCGAGCAGGTCATCGGGGATGTAAGCGAATTCCTGCGGTCCCTTTTGGGTGTCGAAGAAGGCGCGGGCGAGCAAGCCGCGGTAGTAGAGGACCTCGGCGGCGGAGGCGGGGTTGAGGTAGGGCTTTTCGCGGTCGCGTTTGCCGGCGCCCACCTCACGGATGCCGCCGTAGCGACGGGTGAAGGTTTGCCAGGGGAGACGTCCGCCGGCATGGGCGAGGGCGGTGAGGGCGGAATCCGCTTCGGGCGGCAGAGAGGCTCGGATTTCGGCGAGCAGGTTCGGGTCGAGGAGTGAGGCGCAGAGTTCCTCCAGCGCGCCTTCCGCTGTTGTGGAGTCCAGTTCAATTCCCCAAAGTTCGGCAATGATGCGGAGATGTCCAATATCCTGTTTGAGGAGGGAGTGGAAGAGGTCGGGCATGAGGAAATCACCAATTACCAGTTACGAACAATTGTAATTGGTAATTGGTGATTGGTGATTAGCCGCGCACCACCTTGAGCGCGTTGGGAACGATTTCGAAGGAGACTTTGCGCAGGTCGGTGCCGGGACCGGAGAAGATTTCGCCGTCGGTGTGGATGTAGAGGGGGCGGTCGGCGGTGAGGGTGAATTTTTTGCAGGTGGAGATGGTGACTTCCTTGAAGCGCCCGTGCGTGCCTTTCATGACCTCGGGGACGATGCGCAGCATTTTGAGGCGGCTGACGTTGGTAATCATGGCGTAGTCGAGGATGCCGTCGTCTATTTTGGCGTCGGGGGCGATGAGGAAACCGCCGCCTTCGCGCGGACCGTTGCACAGCACGAGGTAGATGATGTCTTCCTCGATCTTTTTGCCGTCCACTTCGATGTGCATGTGGATGGGGTTGTGGTCGAGCAAAATGGTTTGGAGGACGGCAGTGAGGTACATGAGGAAGCCGCGCAGGAGAGGCAGGCGGTGCGAGCGGATGGTGACGATGGCGCCAAAGCCGATGCCGAGGGTGTTGTCGAAGTATTCCTTGCGCCCGTCTTCGGCGGTCATCAGTCCCAGGTCCACGGTGGAGGGTTCGCCGTGAATGGCGCGGTGCAGGGCTTCGGCGGGAGATGCGGCGGCGCTGATGCCATGACCGAAGTCGTTGCCGGAGCCGGCCGGCACGACGCCGAGGACGGGGCGATGTTCCGCCGGGACTTGCATGAGTCCGTTCATCACTTCGTGGACGGTGCCGTCGCCGCCGATGGCGATGACGAGGTCGTACCCCTGCTCGCCCGCCTGTTTTGCCAGTTCGATGGCGTGACCGGGATAGACGGTGCCGCTCCAATCTATGCCGCCGTGTTCTTCGGTGATGGAACGCAGGTCGCGGGCGATGCGCCAGGCGTTGCCCATATCTGCCATGGGGTTGAGGATGATTTTGATTTTGCGATGCATGAGGGCGCCTCCGTGAAGAAAACCCTAAAGGCTCCCGAAAGACCTTTAGGGTCTGAAATGTGCGCTGATTATAACCCCCAAAAAACAGGAGGGGATGCTATTCGGCGATGATGCTGTGAGGCGCGAGGGGACCTGTCACGCCGCGTGCGATTTGAAATGTGCCGCGATGGTGTTTTTTGGCTTGGTAGAGCGCCGCATCTGCCGCGCGCATCAGGTCGGAGGCGGTGCGGGCATGGACGGGGTAGAGGGCAATGCCGCCGGAAACGCTCAGGTTGAGCCGTTTTTTATCGGGCAATGTGTATTTGATGCGTTTCATTTCTTCGCTGATTTTGGCGGTCACGACTTTGGCAGAGGCGATGTCGGATTGGGAAAGGATGAGAGTCAGTTCGTCGCCGCCGTAGCGGGCGAGGAAGTCGGTGTTGCGGACGCGGCGCGCCATCTGATTGAAGACGAGGCGCAGGACTTCGTCGCCGACGGTGTGACCGTAGGTGTCGTTGATGGCTTTGAAACCGTCCAGGTCCATCATGACGACGGCAAAGGAGTAATTGCCGCGGCGGGCAGACTGGATTTCCTCCTCCAGCCGTTCATCGAGGGCGCGGCGGTTGGGAAGACCGGTCAACGTGTCGCTGTATGCCTGCCGGCTGACCATCTGATGCAGGCTGGCGTTGGCAATGGCAATCGCGGCTTGGTCTGCCAGCAAACTCAGCAAGCGCAGTTCGGAGGGAGAAAAACCGCCCACATTGGAACGCGCCAGGTTCATCACGCCGACGACCGCGTCTTCCGTCTTCAAGGGAATGCCGAGGATCGAACCCCTCCAGTTCGAGGGGGCATCCGCAAAGAGGGGGTGATTTTGCATATCTTCCACGATGATCGTCTCGCCGCTGCGCGCCACGTTATAAGTCAAGCCGTTGGGGCGCGGTTTCGACCAAACGGTGTTCTTGTTGCCGGCCGAATCCAGCGCTGCACCAAAAGAGAGTTTACCGTCGGCATATAAAAAGATGTGAACATCCTGGGCATTGGGGATCAACCGCAGCGCCTCCGACGCCAGCGCATCCAGCACATCGGGCAGGTCGAGGCTGGAGGTGAGGTTGATGCTCAATTTTTTGAGCGCATCCAGTTCATCTGCCTGCTGTTTGAGCAAGGCAAGCAGGGCATGGTGGTCAACCACTGCCTGGGCAAGGGTGTTGAGGTCTTCCTCGCGGCGAGTAGATTGTTCAATGGAAGCGGCAAGCACGCCGATGAGTTTCAATAGAATATCCCTCTCCGAAGGGGGGACGTTGATGGCATCCAGCCGTTTGCGGGCTTCCGCAAGGACTTGCAATACTTGTTCTTTCATACGCTCCATATCACATTCGCTGCGCCATCAAAAACGTCCGCACAATCTTCGACGACACATGGGATTATTATAGCAACACTGCCTCTTTTCTGTATTACATGCGCGTTACAGCATCAGATGGGTTACAATGGGATGCGCATTTCATCTGGAGGACAAAACGTGTCAGACGCCCCAAAACTCTTCGCTCCCGCTCAAGGAAGGTCACCCTACGCAACACCGCTGACCCCGCGGCGGCGCGGACTCATCATCGGCGCATCCACGGGATTGGGCGCCGCGCTCGCTCAAAAACTCGCCGGGCAGGAAACCTCGCTGGCGCTGGTCGCCCGCAGTAAAGACAAACTGGACGCCCTCTGCCGTCAGATCAACGCCAACGGCGGCTATGCGCTTGCTTATCAACACGATGTCTGCAATTACGATGAAGTGCCTGCCCTGCTTCGCAAAATCGTCGCCGACCTGGGCGGGTTGGATTTTGTCATCTATGCGGCTGGAATCAACCTGCCGCCCGGCGGCATGGACAAGTACAACTTTGAAAATGACCGCAAAATGATTGAAGTCAACCTCATCGGCGCGATGGCATGGCTCACGCCCATTGCCGAAATGTTCCAGTCTGCCGGCGCCGGTCAGATTGTCGGCATCTCCTCTGTGGCAGGCGACCGCGGACGGGTGGGCAACCCCGGCTACAACACCTCCAAAGCCGGGCTGACCACCTATCTCGAGGCGCTGCGCAACCGTCTCACCCGCCGCGGCGTAAACGTGCTGACCGTCAAACCCGGCTTCATGAAGACCGAGATGCTCAAAGCCGCGCAGGGAGTCCCGTTTTTTGTCATCGAACCCGAACGCGCCGCCGAAGACATCCTCCGCGCCATGCAGAAACGCAAGCAAACCATCTACACTCTCTCCATCTGGCGCTGGATCATGCTGATTATTCGTCACATTCCCTCCTTCATCTTCAGGAGGCTGTCATTCTAAACAAGGAAACTTCGGCGGTTTTATAGACTTCCGAAGCCGCACACTATGAATCTCACCACCCGTTTTGCTCAACTCGAAAATTTCGGACATTCGCTCAAAGCGACCTGCTATCGAATCAAAATCGAAAAAACCGAAGACCTCCACGAAGTCTTTCAACTCGCCAGACAAAGCGGACTGACCGTCACCGCACGCGGCACGGGCATCAGTTATAACGACGTGTCGCTCAACGGCGGCGGCATCGTCCTCGATATGAGCGGGATGAACCAAATCCTGGAATGGGACCCAGCCTCCGGCGTCGTCCGATGCGAGGCGGGCGTCACCCTCGAAGACTTGTGGAAGCGCGTCGAACCCGACGGCTGGTGGCCCCCCGTTGTCTCCGGCACGATGAAGACCACGCTGGGCGGCTGTCTGGCGGCGAACATTCACGGCAAGAACAATTTCCAAGTCGGCACCATCGGCGAACACGTGACCGAATTTACCGCCCTGCTCCCCACCGGCGCGCTGGTCACCTGCTCGCCAAAGAAAAACGCCGACCTCTTCTACGCCATGATCAGCGGACTGGGGATGCTGGGCATCTTCACCACCATCACCTTGAAGATGAAACGCATCCATTCGGGACTGATTTCTGTGGACGCCTGGCACGTGCCGACTCTCCGCCGTCACCTGGGCGACCTGCTCGAACATGCCCCGCGTTACGATTACATCGTCGGCTGGCTCGATACGCTGGCAACAGGGAACAGCCTCGGGCGCGGGCAAATTCACGCCGCCAACAATCTCAAGGAAGGCGAAGACCCGAACGCCCGCGAGACGATGAAACTCTCCTACCAGCACCTGCCCGACCGTCTGTTCGGGGTCATGCCCAAGTCGCTCCTGCATTACTTTATGAACCCCTTCCTGAACAACGCCGGCGTGCGGCTCATCAACACCGCCAAATACGCCGCCAGCCTGCGCCGGCACACCTTCCGCGAATCGCACGCCGAATTTCACTTCCTGCTCGATTACGTCCCCGACTGGGAACGCTCCTTCGGACGCGGCGGCTTGATTCAATACCAATCCTTCCTGCCCAAAGAGACTGCCGCAGACGCCTGGCGGGAGATGATCCAACTCTCGCATCGGCGCGGACTTCCAGCCTACCTCGGCGTCACCAAACGTCACCGCCCCGACAACTTCCTCCTCTCCCACGCCGTGGACGGCTTTTCCCTCGCCATGGATTTCAAGGTCACAGACAGGAACCGCGCCCCCCTGAGGAACTTGCTGCTGGAATTCGACCGCATCGTGCTGAACGCCGGCGGACGCTTCTACTTCGCCAAGAACAGCGAGACATCCCCAGAGACCGCCCGCGCCTTCCTCGGCGAGGAGACGATTGCCAAATTCAAGAAACTCAAGAAGCGCTGCGACCCGCACGGCTTGCTCGAGTCGGATTTGTATCGGAGGGTCTTCGGATCATAGTCTCATAGTCTTATAGTCTTATAGTCTTATAGTCGGATGGTCTTGTAGTCTATGGGCTTACGGTCTTGTATTCCCTGATAGTATCCATCAGACGCCCTTTGACGAATGACCATCAGACTCTTCGACTAACGACCATTTGACTCTTTGACCAGTGACTATCAGACTCTACCACCATGACCTTACAAGTTTTGGACTTGGGCATTATCGAATACGAGACTGCCTGGAAATTACAAGAGCAGTATGCGGCGGAGATTGCCGAGGGAAAACGTCCGCCCACTTTGCTTTTGCTCGAACACCCGCACGTGTACACCTTCGGGCGGCGCGGCAGACAGGAAAACCTGCTGTGGGACGAGACGCAACTCCGCGAAAAAGGCGTTGCCATCCACTGGGTGGACCGCGGCGGCGATGTGACCTATCACGGGCCGGGGCAGTTGGTGGGATATCCGTTAATTCCACTGATTCCCCTCTCCCAATGGGAGAGGAGAAGGGGTGAGGGTGAAATGCGCATCCCCGATGCCGATTACGTCGGCTACGTCCGCAAACTGGAGGAAACGCTCATCATCGCGCTGGCAAACCTCGGCGTTGCGGCAGGACAGCGCCCCGGTCTGACCGGCGTGTGGGTGCAGGCAGACGTGCATTCCCGCTGTCTGCGCTGTTCGCCTGAAGACCGCAGAAAACCCGCCAAAATCGCGGCGATTGGCGTAAAGGTGGATGCCCGCGGAGTCTCGCGCCATGGCTTTGCGCTGAACGTCAACCCCGATATGACCTATTGGGACGGCATCATCGCCTGCGGTTTGCAGGAGGAACCGCTCGTCTCCCTGGCAGATTTATTCCCTGAGCCGCCTGCGATGAAGCGCGTGAAAGAAGAAGTGGTCAGGGCGTTTCGGACAGTGTTTACCGCCCAATTGCCAGACTTCGGAAGTTTGTGAGGCTTCCGAAGTCTCTTTTTATACCGATGGGTGATTCCAACGGCGTGCAGGGGTTGGTACACTTTGGCATCTCTTCAGAGGAGATGTGAAGATGCTTCGAAAACCGCCCGGAATCAACCGCAGGGATTTTCTCAAATTGATGGGAGCGTTCGCCGGCGCGTCGGCGGCGTTGACGGCTTGTGCGCCGGACCAGCCCCCAGGTCCGCAGCCGACGCGCGTTATTCCAACCCCCGTCTTCCCCACCGGCGTGCCGCCGGAGCCTGTCCTGCCGCCGGTGCCGCTGGGGGTCATCGTCCTGAACCGCATGGCATACGGTCCACGTCCCGGCGATGTGGAGGCGTTCAACGCTCTCGGTGCAACCGACGAAGAACGCTTGCGGGTATATGTCTCGCAACAATTGAATCCCGATTCGATTGACGACAGCGAATTCGAAGGGCGCTACGCCGCGGCAGGCTTCGAGACCCTCCACAAAACGCAGGAAGAACTGTACCACGATCACATTGCCAACAATCCCTACGACTCGAACGACGAAACATATTGGGAATGGTACAGCAAACCCGCCTACGAACTCGTGGAGGCTTCGTTTCTGCGCGCCGTGTACAGCAAAAAACAATTGGTCGAGGTGCTTGCCGATTTCTGGCACAACCATTTCAACGTGTACTTCTGGCAGGATGACGGTGTGCCGCTGCTCGTATCGTACAACCGCGATGTATTGCGAAAACACATGCTCGGCAACTTCCGTCAGATGCTCGAAGCAGTGGCGACGCATCCCTCGATGTTGTACTATTTGAATCAAAACAATTCGTCCGACGCGGGTCCCAACGAAAATTTTGCGCGCGAACTTTTCGAACTGCACACGCTCGGCGCGGAAAATTATCTCGGTGTACTGGACCCCAACCTTGTCCAGAAAGATGCGAACGGGATCGCCGTCGGCTACGTGGATAACGATGTCTATGAAGCCGCGCGCGCTCTCACCGGCTGGCGCGTGGATGACGACATTTACGAATACGAAGACGGCGTCGAAAAGACCGGGCGTTTTTTGTATTACAAGCCGTGGCATGACCGTTTCAATAAACTGGTGCTCGGAAAATACATCCCGCCGGATCAGCCCGATATGCAGGATGGACGCGATGTGCTGGACCTGCTCGCCTATCACCCCGGAACCGCGCGGCACATCTCGCGCAAACTCGCCCGCCGCTTCATTTCGGACACTCCTCCGGAATCGGTGGTGGAAGCCGCCGCCGCCGTTTTCATGGAATACCGCAACGCTCCCGATCAACTCAAGCGCGTGGTCGAGACGATTTTGCTGTCGTCCGAATTCCGCTCCACGTGGGGGGCAAAAATCAAACGCCCGCTCGAAGCCGCCATTGCGACAATGCGTGCCCTCAACACGGAATTTACCCGGCTGCCCAACGGCATTCAGTGGATGTGTTCGATGATGGGACAAGCCATGTTCGAGCGGCGACCGCCCGACGGCTACCCCGATGTCAAGGAAGCGTGGGCAAACACGATGTCCATGCTCTATCGCTGGAATTTTGCCGTCGCCATTTCCGAAAACTGGATGGACGACGAGGAACAGCAGCGCACCATCCGCACCGACATCCTGGGGCAGACCCCGCCCGAACTCCGCACCGCCGAATCGCTCGCAGATTTTTGGATTCCGCGCATTTTGAACCGCCCGATGTCCGACGCGGACCGCCAAGCGGTCATCGCCGTTATGGCGCAGGAATATGGAACGCAGGAAGAACTTCCGCAGGATCACATTGATTATGTCTTGCCCGGCATGGTCGAAGTGATTCTGATGAGCCCCGATTTTCAGTGGAAATGAAAATGTCCAGCCACAGAGTGTCAGAGACCTTTGAAAAAACTCATTTTCTCTGCGATCGCTGTGGCTAAGAATCTGACAAGGATAATTCTCATGCCTTCACAAAAATACTCACGCCGAAACTTCTTGCAGGGATGCTCCGCCGCCATCGCCGGGCTGGCTGGGGCGCGCCTGACCCACCTCGCCTTCGCGCAACAAGATCATCAGGCGGACACCCTCGTCGTCGTCTTCTTGCGCGGCGGATGGGATGCGCTCAACGTCGTCCCGCCGCGCGAGGGCGAGGACCGCGGCTACTACGAAGCGGCACGCCCAGACATCAAAATCACCAATCTGCTCCCTTTGAACGATCGCTTCGGCATACATCCCGCACTTGCGCCGCTCCATGAGTTGTATCAGCAGGGCAAAATGGCGGTCGTTCATGCCGTGGGGCTGAACTACGATACGCGCAGTCACTTCGACGCGATGGAATATATCGAACTCGGCACACCGGGACAAAAAAACACCGCCTCCGGCTGGATCACGCGTCACCTGCAAACGACCGGCGCATCCTCCATTTTTCCTGCGCTCTCCACTTCCGGCGCGCCGTCGTCTTTGTTGAACTTCACCCCCACTGTGAATTTGAACGATCCCGCCGAATTCACTCAATGGGATAACGGACTTGCCGCCTCACAGCAAACCGCCCTGCGGC
This sequence comes from Anaerolinea sp., assembly GCA_020723805.1. Lineage (GTDB taxonomy): Bacteria > Chloroflexota > Anaerolineae > Anaerolineales > Villigracilaceae > Defluviilinea. The sequence goes on from DYID01000034.1 coordinate 13,075, forward strand.
AAATGTATAGCGGCGAAACGCTTTTGCATCGCGCCGGCATCCGCACGCTCGATTCGCTGGAGATTGTCCACCCGCTGGTGGAGGAGGAATACCAGCCATCGAATGGCGCACGCTACAACGACGACGAATTGAGCCAGCAATTGAAGACCGTTGCCCGCATGATCAAACTCGACGCCGGACTGCGCGTCGCTACGGTGGATTACGGCGGCTGGGATACACACGAATACGAAAACGACGGAAACGGCGGCTACATCGCCGAATTGCTCGGCAACCTTGCCAGCGGACTTGCCAATTTCTATCTCGATCTCGATTCGGGATACACGAATCGCCTGTCTGTGGTGGTCATCAGCGAGTTCGGGCGCAGACTCGTGCAAAATGAATCTTACGGCACGGATCATGGTCACGGCAACGTGATGTTTGCCCTCGGCGGCGGAGTCAATGGCGGACAGGTGTATGGCGCATGGCCCGGCTTGCACAACGATCAACTTTACGACCATGCCGACCTTGCCATCACCACCGATTACCGTCAGGTGTTGAGCGAAATGCTCATCCGCCGCCTGGGCAACACCGACATCGCATCCGTTTTCCCTGGTTACACCCCCGCAGCAGAAATGGGGATTTTCAAAGAACTGTAACTTACCTGCGCGGTGCAGGTGTTCACATGGGGATGTTCTCCAACATCCTCACTTTTTGGCGCTAGGGCTCCCAAAAGTATTGCACCAGCGCATAGAGGAGCGGTTTGCCGCCGCTGTATTCCACTCCCGCCGCCCAGGTGCGCCAGTCGAGGAAGCCGTTTTGCTCCGTGCCGGCAAAGTGGATGGCGTAGAAATCTCCCTCGTAGGGCCAGGTGACCACGTAACTGGCGCCGCCGTGTTTCAGTTCGTTGCAATGCAGGGTGTAGGGTCGGTTGAACAGTTCCACCAGCGAGGGGACGATGACATCGTGGAACGAGCCTCGTTTTTCGAGTCCGCTGGCGGGGTCGTTTCCCCAGTTGGCTTCGTAGGTGGTCTCGAAGAGGAAGCCCGCCTGATAGGGGGTGTAGGTGACGACGTTTCCGTTGCGGTAGTAGCGCACTTCGATGCCGTCCGGGCTGACGAGGGAACGGAGCAGTTCGCCGTCGGCGTTGAGGATGGCGGTTTTGAGGGTGTCTATCAGCACGAGGACCGCCGGGTCTGTGCATACGGTGCCTTCGGCGATGGGGAGAGACGTGGCGGTGGGGGTGACAATCGCTGCGGGGAGGGTGGGAAAGGTCACAGCGGGGGAAGGGCTTGGGAGAGGTGGAGCAGGCTGGGTCGGGGTGGGAAGCGTAGAAACGTCTGCCCGGCAAGCCGTGAGCAGGATGGCAAGAGTCAAAATCGGGAAGAAGGCTTTCATCACATGCTCCTTGTCCACCAATGATTATAGTCAGGTTGGGGGAGAAAAAAACGACCCTCGGCGAGGGTCGTTAGGGCAGGTTATTCAGGTGCGGCAAATGCCGCCACCACGATATGCTGGTTCAACAATTGCGGCGGGGCGGATTCTTTAGAGGGGGCGATTTGCCCGAGGGTATAGGCGCCCGCCAGAGGGACATCCTTGCCGAGAATATCCTGCAGGGCGGCGATTTCGGAGCCGGGGTGCGATTTCAGGAGCATATCCCAGGCAATATCCACCAGCACGAGGGCAAAGACAGGTTTCGCGCCGTTGAGCGCTTGGAGCGCTTGTTGGGCGGCTTGCTGGGCGGCTCGTTCGCAGGATTCGCGGTTGCCCACCAGCAGGTAGGCTTCGGCGCCGTCGCGCACAGGGGCGTTCATACGAAAACTGCCATCCGCCTCCACGCGGATGGGGGCGCGGACGAGCAGTTGGTCGCCCTGTTCGATGCCGAGGGGGTACAGCCGCGCCAAGTGGCTGAGCGGGGGGAACGCCCATTCTCGCGGGGGGTGACCGAAGAGTTGGGCGTAGGTTTCGGAGGCGGGACGTCCGTCGAGGGTGCGAAGCCAGAAACCGCGCGAACGGGTGACGCGGAAGTGACTGCCGACCGGGTTCCAGCCGTGAGCATAGCCGATGCCCACGCGCAGAGGTCCGCGCAGGATGGCGGCGGCGAGGGCGCCGTTACCGCTTTGAGAGCCAGCCATCTGGTAGGAGTGACCGGTGTGCAAATCCCCGGAGGAAAGCGCGCCGGCGAGAGGGATGCCCGCCGGGAGGGCGGCGCATAACTGATCGGCGTCGCCGTTGAAGCCATCGGCGAAGAAGAGGACGGCGCTCGCATCTTCCTTCGCCGCCAGTTGACTCGCCAACTGGGCGCCGGTGCTCCTGCCGCTTTGTGCAAAGCCGGGCATCCAGTGGGTTTCCAGCTGGAAGTCGCCGTTCATGAGCGCAACGATGACGGTGTTGGGATGCAAGCCTCTGTGCGAAAAACCTGCCGGGCTGCTCAAGCCGATGAGGGGGGTATCGCCCAGCAGGCTGGTGACGCCGTTGATGACATCGCGCGCCTGATACTGGTGGGAAGCGATGACCAACCCCATGCGGGGGGTGGCAGAGCCGAGATTGTTGAGGGCGTGATGGGTCGCCTGCAAGCCGGCTTCGCGCCCGTTCAATGCCTGTGCGTATCCGATGGCGGCTTTGAGGGTCATGAGGTCATCCTTCAGCCACCGGCACGGTGAAGTGGAAGGTGGTGCCGTGGCGGAATTCGCTTTCGAACCAGATGCGCCCGCCCTGCATTTCGACCAGGCTCTTGGTGATGTTCAAGCCCAGACCGGTGCCGGGGGCTTCGCGGGCTTTGGAGTCGTCGGAGCGGAAGAATTTTTGGAAGATGCGCGCCTGGTCTTCGATGCTGATGCCAATGCCGTTGTCTTTGACCCACAGGTGGACGACGCGGCGCGCGCCTTCGGGGTCCCACTGGTTTTCGGCTTCCTGGGCGCCAATGAGGATATGCCCGCCTTCGGGGGTGTACTTGTGGGCGTTGCTGACGAGGTTGGTGAGGACCTGTCCCACACGCACCGGGTCCGCCCAGACCTGAGGCAGGGGGTCGGCGAGACGCACTTCCACCGTTTGCTTTTTATCTTCGATCTGGCGGCGGGTGGAGCGCAGAACGTCTTCGACCACATCGTGAAGGTTGACGGCTTTGAAGTCGAGGCGCAGGCGTCCGGCTTCGATTTTGGCGTTGTCGTTGAGGTCGGAGACCAGCACCGACATGCGCTCGACGTTGGAGCGGATGGTGTGCAGGAAGTTGGTCTGCATTTCGTTGATGGGTCCCACCGCGCCGCCGGCGAGGAGTTCGGTGTAGCCCTTGATGGAGGTCATCGGGTTTTTGAGTTCGTGCGCCACGAAGGAGACGAAGTCGCTCTTGGCGTCGTTGGCGCGCTGGACTTCGGCGTAGAGTTGGGCGTTGTAGATGGCGATGGCGGCGTTGTCGCTCAGACGGTTGAGGAACGCCAGGTTTTCCTGCGAGTCGCTCATGCTTTCGAGCAGAAGCAGACCGATGACCTCGGTCTCGCGGCGGATGGGGACGATGATTTGGGTGTGGGCGGCGGGCAGGAGTCCTTTTTCGCCGCTGGCGATGAGCGAGACCTGGCTGGGCTGTCCGCTGGCAAGGGCGGCTTGGATGGTGGGCATGTCCACAAGGGGCAGGCGTCCGTTGGATGGGTCGGTGAAGATGCCCTCGTAGCCATCTTGCGCCATGAGGCGGAGGTGGTCTCCTTCGAGCATGCCAATCAAGCCGGCTTCGGCGTTGGACTGGCGCATTGCCCATTCGAGGGTGGTGCGCATGGCGCGGTCTACGTCGAGGCTGGCGTTCAGTTCGCGGACGATGCGCCCCATGACCTGGAGTTCTTCGACGCGGGCGGCGAGTTCCTGGTCGGTGAGGGCAAGCAGGCGGGCGTTTTCGATGGCAACCGCCGCCTGCCCGGCAAAGGCGGTGAGGATGTTCTGGTCGTCTTCGACGAAGGGGAGACCGTCGCGGCGGTTGATGACTTCGATGACGCCGAGGACGCGGTCCTTGATCTGCATGGGGACGGCGAGCAGGGAGCGGGAGACGAAGCCGGTCTGACGGTCGGTGCCGGTGAAGCGGGTGGAGGATTTCTGCGCGTCGTTTTCGATGACGGGGGCGCGCGTTTGGGCGGCGCGTCCGGCGACGCCGGTTCCGGGGGGCAGGCGCTGTCCGAGCAGGTTGCCAGCCACAGGTCCGGCGGTGACGCGGAAGATGAGTTCGCCGGTCTGTTCGTCCATCAGGAAGAGGGTGCCGGCTTCGCAGTTCAAAATCTTGACGGCGTTGTCGAGGATGTTGCGGAGCAGGGGTTCCTGTTCGAGGGTGGAGGTGAGTTGACGGGTGATTTCGTTGAGGGTGGCGAGTTGATGCGCGCGCTGTTCGGTCTCTTGCAGGAGCCGCGCTTTGACAATGGCGCCTACGGTCTGGTCGGCAATGGATTGGAGGAGTTCGAGTTGGGCGCGGGTGTAAGTGACGGTGGGGTCGCGGCTGCCCACACTGAGGGCGCCGATGGTTTCGGCTTCGGAGTTGAGCGGCACGCCCATCCAGGCGTAGATGCCCGGCGCAGAGGGGGTGACGCTGCGGCTCTGGCATTCCTGGCGGTAATCCTGGGTGATGATGGAACGCCCTTTGCGGATGATTTCCTGTCCCAGCCCAAAGTTGGGAGGCAGCGGCTGGTTTTCGAGCGATTTCACACGCTCGTTATCGTCCACGCGGAAGGCGTAATAGTAGTATTTGGCGGCTTTGTCGTACAGGCAGATGTGGAAGTGGTCGGAGGGCAGGATGCGGGAGGTTTGGGCAAAGATGAGTTCCAGAACGTCATCGAAGGTAAGGGTGACGTTGACGCCCTGCGAAACAAGCGAGAGGGCGTTCATTTCCTGCACGCGGCGTTCGAGGTTGGCGACTGTCTGCACGCGGGCAACGGCAAGCGACGCCTGGCTGGCGATGCTTTCGAGGTAATCGAGGTCTTGAGGGGTGTAGGAGGAACCGGAAAGGGGCGCTCCCAGGGCAAGCCAGCCGATGGTTTTTCCTTCGCTGTGCAGGCGGATGAAGAGACGCGCCCCAAGCAGGGCGAGACGCGCCTCATCGCCTTTGAGGAGCGTGGGCGGGTTGACGGTATCGAGGTAGAGCGGAATGTTCTCTTTTTGGAAGTAGTGGACGAGGGAACTGCTGGAGGCAAAACGGATGTCGCTGGTGGGGCGTCCGTCTTCGCCGGGCAGGGCGGTGTATTGGTCGTTGAGCGCGTCGTAGATGAAGATGTGCAGGCGGTCGGGCATGAGGGTCTCGATCACATGCTCGCGGATGACGCGCCCGATGGAGGCAAGGTCCAAGGCGGCGGTGATGGCATGGCTGAAACTGCGCAGACGCTCTTCGTAGGCGCGTTGCCCGCGAAAGAAGACGCTGTCCACGAGGGTTTGCAGGCGGAGGCGCAGGGGGTTGAGCGTGACCGCAATGAGAAAGACCAAGCCGCCGATGAGATAGGGATTGTTGGACGGCATGGGTAAAAGGAGCGCCACGCCGCTGACCAGGAATCCGTAAGCCAGCACCACCAGAACCGTGAGCAGGGCATAGACCAACCCGCGGCGCACCCAAAAGTCGGTGCGGAGCAGGCGGAAGCGCAGGACAACATAGCCGTTGACCAACGGAAAGATGAGGAGAAACGGAAGCAGGTAGGGGCTGAACGATTCGCCCGAAAAGATGAACCACGCCGCCAGCGGTCCGAAGGCAATCAGCGAGCCGCTCAGGATGGTACGCGCCTGGCTTTTGACGACGGGCGAGCGCGAAGTCAGGGCGTGGTAGAGCAGCATGCCAAAGTAGAAGAGCGCAGCAAAACCGACGAACGCGTAAATCATCTGCCAGGCGGGAATGTAAGCGGTCGGTTTTTGGAAGTCGAAGAGGGTGCCGTAGGCATTGAAAGCCAGGATGATGCCCACCAAGTACCCCACCCAGCGAAGGTAGGGGCGACCAACGGCAAAGAGCACTTCGCGCGGAAAGCACAGCGAGAGGTCAATCAGCGAGCCGCCCGCCAGCGCCACCGCCAGCGTCCACACGTACGTCAGTTGATGGGAGGTGTAGAGGTCAAAGAGCGCACAGGTGCCGATGGCAAGGGAGGCGGTGAAAACCGAAAAGGCGCGCCCGGCAGGTTCGGTGCGGCGCAGACCGAACACCCACAGGCTGGAGATGAGGAACACGATTCCCAAAAATTCGGGGATGTAGAAATAGGCGTAACGGTCGGCGAGGGAAAGTTGCTGGAGAACGATGGGGGCGGTGACCGTCGTGCCGTCTGCCCGCCGCATCGTCACCGTGACCTGGTCACCGGGCGCGTGAGCCCCGAGCATTTCCTTCAGCCGAGCCGCGTCGGTGACCGGCGTCCCGTTCACGGCGAGGAGTTGGTCGCCCAGTTCGAAGCCCTGCGCATACATTGCCCAAGTCTTGCCTGCTTCGACAGTATCCGAGCCATTGAGGACGAGGGTATGCTCGAAGAAGCCGCCGAGGAAGGGGCTCTTCAGCCAGTCGCCGGCGAGATAAAGTGAGGCGGCAAAAACCACCAGAGCGGCGAATTGATACACCAGCACGACGACTTGCAGCACCTGGTTGAGGATGTTCCGACGTTGCGGGGAGGGGTTGGTCATGGCTTTACAGAGTACCGCAGGGTCCGCGGTTTTGAAATTTTACACTACATCGCCCCTCGGCAACTATGGTACTTTCATAACAAAGCAGAAAGGGCAAAAACAACGGCTCATCTGTAAACCAGGTGCAAACGTTAGAGAACGTTTGCTGCGCGTCTCCGCCGATGCGTAAGAGACGCTCTCGAGCGTCGGGCGCACTCGCTTACACATGAGCCAAAGAAAACGTCCCGAAGAGGAGGCTCTTCGGGACGCAGCCGGTTAGATGTCGAGGTTGCGAACCGCTTTGGCGTGGGTCTGGATGAATTTGCGGCGCGGGTCCACGGCGTCGCCCATCAGCATGTCGAAGGTGCGGTCTGCCTCCGCCGCATCCTCCACCGTGACGAGGAGCAGGGTGCGGTTTTCGGGGTTCATGGTCGTTTCCCACAACTGCTCAGGGTTCATTTCGCCAAGACCTTTGTAACGCTGAACAGATGCCTTCTCACCGAGTTCCTTCAGGATTTTGTCTTTTTCCTTGTCGGTGTAGGCGTATTTGACATGGTTTTTGTAGGCGATGCGGTAGAGCGGCGGCTGGGCGATGTAGAGGTGACCGTCTTCGATCAACTGCGGCATGTAGCGGAAGAAGAAGGTCAGCAGGAGCGTGCGGATGTGACTGCCGTCCACGTCGGCGTCGGTCATGATGATGATGCGTCCGTAGCGCAGACCGGAGATATCAAAGTTGTCGCCGATGCCGGTGCCGAGGGCGGAGATGAGCGCCTTGATTTCGTTGGAGGAGAGGATTTTGTCGAGGCGGGCGCGTTCGGTGTTCATGATCTTGCCGCGCAGGGGCAGAATTGCCTGGAAGTGGCGGTCGCGTCCCTGTTTGGCAGAGCCGCCAGCCGAGTCGCCTTCCACGATGTAGAGTTCGGTCTTGGAGGAGTCGCGCTCGGAGCAGTCTGCCAGTTTGCCGGGCAGGGTGAGCGATTCGAGCGCAGACTTGCGGATGACGAGGTCGCGCGCCTTGCGCGCCGCGTCGCGTGCGCGGGCGGAGGTGAGGCACTTGGCGATGATTGCCTTTGCCGCCTGCGGGTTCTCTTCGAGAAAGGTGCCGAACGCCTCGCCCACCACCTGCGTGACGTAAGTCTGCACTTCGGGGTTCATCAACTTGACCTTGGTCTGCGACTCGAACTGCGGTTCGGGGTGTTTGACCGAGACGATGGCGGTGAGACCTTCGCGGGTGTCGTCGCCGGAGAAGTTCGGGTCGGAATCTTTGAGTAGTCCGTTTTTGCGGGCGTAGTCGTTGATGACGCGCGTCAGCGAGGCGCGCAGACCGGTCAGGTGCGTGCCGCCGTCAACCGTGTTGATGGTGTTGGCGAAGGAATAGACGGATTCGGTGTAGGCGTCGGTGTATTGGATGGCGGCTTCGATGCCGATGTTTTCGATGTCCTTTTCCACGTGGACGACCGGGTGCAGGGTCTCACGGTTGCGGTTCAAATAGCGGACAAACGAGGTCAGCCCGCCCTCGAAGTAGAAGGTCATCTGGCGGTCGGCGCGTTCATCCACAAAGCGGATGGTCACGCCGCGCGTGACGAACGCCATTTCGCGGAAACGCTGGACGAGCGTGTCGAAACGGTAGTCAATATCTTCGGTGAAGATTTGCTTGTCGAATTTGAAGGTCTGCTTGGTGCCGGTCTCTTCTTTGGGGACTTTGCCCACCAGTTGAATGGTTCCCTGGGGGACGCCGCGTTTGTATTCTTGCCGCCACCATTTCCCGTCGCGTTTGACTTCGGTAATCATCCACTCAGAGAGGGCATTGACCGCACTGACGCCCACGCCGTGCAAACCGCCGGAGACTTTATAGCCGCCGCCGCCGAATTTGCCGCCCGCGCCGATGACGGTCATCACCACGTCCACGGTTTCCATGGGCTTGCCTTTGGCGTCCTTCTTCGTCGGGTGCGGACCGACCGGAATGCCGCGTCCGTTATCTTCCACGGTCACACTGCTGTCGGCGTGAATGGTGATGCCGATGCGCGTGCAGAACCCCGCCAGCGCTTCGTCAATGGCGTTATCCACCACCTCATAAACGAGATGGTGCAGCGCTTTGATGTCGGTGCCGCCCACGTACATGCCGGGGCGTTTACGTACATGCTCGATGCCTTCGAGCGCCTGAATCGCGTTTACATCGTAAGTGACTGCTTGTTCTTTTGTAACCACAAAAACCTCCGAAATTATCCGCGCGGAGGGCGGATAATGAAGTAATCCTTCAACTCAAGATGACTGGCTGAACTGCCGGACACGTTCATAGGCGTTCTTGAGCCAGTCGGTCATATCGCGGTAATAGATGAAACTCGCCGCCAGTAGGACCGTTGTGATGAAGGCGTGACCGGCAAAGCCCACCAGCGCCAGCCATTGATCGCTTTTCGGCGCGCTCCATAGCAGGTCCAAGCCGCGGGAGAGGAGAAAGGCGCTCAGCACGAACAGCCCGCTCGTCGGGAATGAGAAGCGGGTCATCCGCAGGCTGGAGTAAATCGAGAGAAAGGCGTTCTCACCGCGGACGAAAATCCCATGCGGGGTGAAAAACAACGGCACAATCAACCAGAAAGACAAAACCATCAAAACGAGCAGGGCAAAGTTTGCCAGCGACGGACTGATGAGCGCAAGCAGACCCAGCCCAAACGTCAGCGGGATGAACAGAAGGAACATCCCAATCAGCCAGACGAACGAAAGCAGGAGGCTCTGCAAAACGGCATTTGCCGCGCCAATGCCTGCCCCCTCCCCGCCCAAAACGGATCCTGCCACCTGACGAAAATACACGCCTCCGCCGATCCACCCCAGCGGAATCAACACCGCCATCAACCCAAGCACGATCCAAAACGAAGAAATGACGATGACGGTCGGGGCGCCAAAGGGAGTGCTGGCAGGGAGCGTTTGCGCGGAGAGGCTTGAAATGCCAATGGGAAACAATTGCAGTTTCGACAACAGGCTCAGCAGATTGAAATCCTGCAGGGTTTCCAGCAGCAGCGATTGAACCTGGCGAAAACGCTCCAGGTCAGATTCTGCCACGCCCAAGCGCGCCTGCTCCAAGACCAGACGCACATACGGGGTGAACAATTCGCTCACATTCAGCCGCGGACCCAGCCAGAGGAGCAAATCCAACCCCAGCGGCAGAAAGATGAGCGCCACACGGTTGGCAACAACATCGAACCCCGCCCGGAGCGAGCCGATCACGCCCGGCGGCGGGGGCAATGTCTCCAGTTTTTGGACAGTCATAACCATTTGATTCTACCATACGGGCGGGGGAGGCGTCTTGGCATTCGCCGGCGGGACAGGTACAATCCTTTGCGTGAACGAACAAGACCGCTTCCTGCCCGAACCGAACCGCATTGGGCTGCTCACCTCCACCGTGTTGCTGGCGCTGGCGCTCGCCCGCTGGATTCCCGCCAGGGGCGTGACCTTTGAGGTGCAACTGCCCGGCTTCCTGCTGGCGCTCCCTTTGGATGCGGCGGCGCTGGTCAATGTGTTGACCGCCGCGCTCGCCGCCGCCGGCATGGACTGGCTGCTGCGCGGTCACCCCTCCCTGAACGGACGCGCCACTTTTCAATGGTGGTATCTCCCCACGCTGACCACCTTTGTCGTCAGCATTACCCTTTCCACCCAGCCCGGCGGAACGGCGTGGGTGATGGGGTTTCTGGTCGGCGGGACGCTGGTCTTCTTTGTGTTTCTGGCGGAGTATGTGGTGGTGGACGCCGATTCGCCGCATTACACCCTGGCAGTGGCAGGACTGACCGCCATGTCTCATACGCTGTTTTTTGTGCTGGCAGTGGCGTTGAGATTGGGCGGAGTGCGGCTCTATCTGCTTCTGCCCGCTTTGTTCGTGGCGGGTGCGCTGGCAAGCCTGCGCATCATGCACTTGTGGATGGGCGGCAAATGGGAAGCGGGCTGGTCGCTGGGCATTGGCTTGGTCTGCGTTCAACTGGCGGCGGGAATGCACTATTTGCCGCTGACGCCGGTGCAGTTCGGTCTGCTGTTGACCGGTCCCTTGTATGGGTTGACCAGTCTCGCCATCCGCCTGGGTGAGGGCGCGTCGGTGCGGAACGCCGCCGTCGAGCCGTCCATTGTAACGGCGCTGTGCTGGGGGCTGGCGCTTCTCATTCGATGATGCAAAACGGATTGACTTTAACAAAGGAACAAGTGCGGGAAATGCTGGCACATCTGGAAGCGCATCTCCCGCTGGAGGCGTGCGGTCTGCTGGCAGGGAAAGAGAAGCGGGTGGAGAAAGTGTTGTTCGTGCGGAATCAGGCTCAAAGTCCCGTGCGATTCGTGATGGATGCGGAAGAGCAACTCCACGCGTTCGAGTGGATGGACGAACACGGGCTGGACCTGCTCGGCATCTTCCATTCGCATCCCGCCGGACCTGAAACCGTCTCCCCCACCGACATTGCGGAGGCGGCGTATGAGGTGGTGCATGTCGTCTGCTCCCGCAAGGATGGGGAATGGACACTGCGCGGTTTTTGGATCGAGAACGGCAAGGCGCGTGAAGTGCCGTTACAGGTCGAGACGTAGAGAAACCATCCACCGGGGTTCGTGTTTTCGATTATATAATTTTGTTGGAGGATTGTGATGCAAACGTGGATCGAAGCCGGGGTTGTGGTACTGGGTTACCTGCTGGGCTCCATTCCCTTCGGATTATTGATTGTGAAAGTGAAGACCGGGCAGGATCTCCGCGAAATCGAAAGCGGGCGCACCGGCGGGACCAATACGCTGCGGGCGGCGGGCTTTTGGGCAGGCTTGCTCACCGCCATCCTGGATATTCTCAAAGGCGCCGTCTCGGTATGGATTGCGCAAAGGCTCGCGCCGGGCAACCACCTGATTCACGTGCTGGCGCCGGTAGCGGCAATTCTCGGGCATAACTATTCCATCTTCCTCATCCGCCGCGATGAAGACGGCAGGCTGCGCTTTCACGGCGGGGCAGGCGGAGCGCCGGCGCTGGGCGGCGCAGTGGGATTGTGGCTGCCCATGTTTCCGATTGTGTTCGGCGCCGGCGCGTTGATCTTTTTCACCGTTGGCATTGCCTCAGTCACGACGATGTCCATCGCCCTGATTGTGACCATCGTGTTTGCCGTCCGCGCCTACCTGGGTTACCAGAACCCGATTGACACTCTGTATGGGGTGCTGGCGCTGTTCCTGCTCGTGTGGGCGCTGCGTCCCAACATCAAAAAGTTGATCGAAGGCAGGGAACGTGTGGTGAGCATCAGCCTGCACGGATGGTTGAAGGCAAGAAGAGCAGCCAAACAAAGCGAAAGCCGTTGAATCAAAAAGTCCCCATGCGGGGACTTTTCTTTTTGGCATTCATTTGCCGTTCATTTTATAGAGCAGCGCCCGCAGGTTGCTCTGATGCAGCGTCTCCGCCAAGCCGCCAAGATATACCCGGCTCTTGCCGCAATCCTCGATGCGGATGTCCTGCAAAAGTTCGGCGGCGTTCTTCTTTTTGGCAATGGCTTTCACCGCTTTTTTGATGGCGTTCAGATAGTTGATGTTTTCCTTCACCGCCGCATCTATCTCGCCGCGCAGAATAATATCGCCATGCCCCTGGACGATGTTTTCCAGCCCCAGTTTGACGATCTGCCGGATGGAGGCAATGTTTTCGTCCACATCGCCGTCCACCACATGTGGAACGGGGATGAAGGAATCGCCGGCAAACAGGATGCGGTCTTCCTCCACCAGCACCGAAATGCCATCTTCACTGTGACCGAAAGCAGGCGAAAGAATCAGGTTCTTCTTGCCCACGCGCAAGGTTAGGTCGCCGCCGCTGAACGTCATGTGCGGCAGGACAATCTTCACCTGACGCAGAGCGGGGTTTTGCTTCTTCGCCGCCTCCAGCGAGGGGATGCCGCGCTCCTCCAGCAATTCGCGGCAGCGGGTGTGCGCCACCACCGTTGCGCCGGGGAAAAAACAATTCCCCCATGAATGGTCGGCATGATAATGCGTGTTGATGACATACCGCACCGGCACGCTCAACTCATGCTCGATAAACTCGCGGATGGACAACGTCTCGTCCGGCAATGCCAGTGTGTCAATCACCACCGCCCACTGCGGTCCCACCACCACCCCCGCCGTGACCTGAGCATAAACCTCGCTCTGAAACCAATACACATTCTCTGAAATTCGTTCTCGATGCATGTAGTGCCCTCACAAGTTTTTTCCATTATTAGCATAAATGCCCCTGAAAATCAAGTTGCATGTACAAATTTGGGGCAAAACTGGCATTTTCGTAAGCGGACGAAAATCCGCCTGCTTGCCTCTGCTTTACTGCCGTGATAAACTACATGTAAAGAAACGCGGTTCTTACGGACCCGCAGCCTGAGTCCTGCTCTTTGGCTCAGTCCTACCCGATAGATTTGCGACCATGTCCAACGACCAATTCCTCCCCAAGCCATTGCGGAACAACGCGACGCCCAGCCCCGCTGTGGGCAAAAATGACGAGCTCTCCTGGTTGAGCGACGCCAACAAAGCCGCGCAGCATCTCACGCGGCTTACGCTCGAATCCTCCGCACAGGCGGCGCTCATCACGCGAAAAGGCAGTATGTGGGCATACGCCGGTCAACTCTCGCAGGAGGCGGCAAAGGAGTTGACGGTGGCTGTTACCCGTCACTGGGATGGTCAACGCGGCAGCGATCTGCTGCGCTTCGTCCGCCTGGAAAGCACCAAAGCCGAGCACATGCTCTACGCCACACGTCTCGCCGATGATGTGGTGCTGGCGCTCGTCTTCGACGCCGAGACGCCCTTCAGCACCATCCGTATGCAGGCGGGGCAGTTGGTCAACCGGCTCTCCACGCCGGGATTGACCGAGGCGTTGGAACCGGTCCGGGAGCAGGAACCGCTGCCGGCGTCGTACGAAGCGCCGACGCAGTTCACCGAGGAAGAGGAAGAAGCGGATCCCGAAATCCCCAACATCGCCAGCATCCTTCAAGATGTCCCTCCGCCTTCGCCTTCTTTGAACAAAACCCCTAAACCAGCGGAACAGCCCCACGCCGTCAGCCGCGAAAGTTCCCCTGCTGTGCATGTGAATGACCTGCTCGTTTCCAACCAGAACGACCAGACGGTGGAGCATGTGGTGGAGGAACTCGACGCCACCATGCCTTCGAAGTCGCGCCGGCGGCCCGAAACCCCTGTGCGCAAACCGGCAACCGGCGAACTCGACGAAACGCGCCCGCACTCCATCACCGAAGTGGCGGGGCGCGTGATGCTCGAGCCGATTACGCCGGGGCTTTACAACCTGACGTATGCCTGCCTGCTCGTCCCCCGCTTTACCTCCCACTACCTGACCGGCGACCTCTCCGACCGTCTCTCCGAATGGATCCCGCAGATTTGTATCGCTTTTGGCTGGCGGCTGGAATATCTCGCCGTGCGCCCGGAGTATGTGCAGTGGGTGGTCAATGTTCCGCCCTCCGCTTCGCCGGGCTACCTCATGCGCATCATGCGCCAGCAGACCTCGGAAAAAATCTTCGCCGAATTCCCGCGCCTCAAGAAGGAAAATCCCTCGGGCGATTTTTGGGCGCCGGGTTACCTCATTATGGGCGGCACTCAGCCTCACCCGCCGCAACTGGTGAAGGATTACATCAAACAAACCCGCGCGCGTCAGGGGCTCGAACAACCCCGCCGCTGACCTCATCACCAACCCGCGAAGAAGCGCAGAGTATAATGACCCTGCGCTTCTTTTTTTTCTCTCTTCCACCAACCTTCGCCAATCTGTTCACCATTATCGTGAAGATGAGCAGATGTACCGCCTGCCAACCACTGCCCCACTGATTACCGTTCACTGTTCACTGATTACTTGATCACTGATTACTTGACCACTGATCACTGACAGGACTTACGCAATCAGGCTTTCTTATCCACTAATCTGCGCCAATCTTCGCGAATTTTGAACAGATTAGCGCAGATTAGCGAAGATTGGCGGAATAAAATCAGGTACTGCGTAAGTACTGTCACTGATCACTGATTACTTGACCACTGACTACCGATCACTTCCCCCGGAGTTCCCCATGCCCCCCACCCTCTACCTCATTGATGGACACGCCCTCGCCTACCGCATGTACTTCGCCCTGACAGCGGGCGGAGGCGGCAGTCAGCGCTGGCAAACATCCAAAGGCGAACCCACCGCCGGCGTCTACGGCTTTGCGCGCGAACTGCTCCGCATCCTCGAACAGGAAAAGCCCGAATACATCGCCGTCGCCTTCGATGTGGGCAAGACCTTCCGCGACGACCTCTTCCCCGAATACAAAGGCACGCGCGACAAAATGCCCGACGACCTGCGCCCGCAAATCGAACGCATCCGCCAGATGGTGGACGCCTTCAACATTCCGCGCCTCGAAATGGAAGGCTACGAAGCAGACGACGTGCTTGGTTCGGTGGCGCGGCTCGCCGCTGAACAGGGACTGGGTGTCAAAATCGTCACCGGCGACCGCGACCTCTTGCAACTCGTAAATGAACGCACTGTCGTCTATCTCGCCGGCGACGACCAGACCTACATCCGCGAGGAGGATGTCGTCAAAAAACTCGGCGTCCGCCCCGACCAGGTGGTGGATTACAAAGCCCTCGTCGGCGACAAATCCGACAACATCCCCGGCGTGATGGGCATCGGTGAAAAGACCGCCATTGCCCTGCTTCAAAAATACGGCACGCTCGACGGCATCTATGAACATCTCGACGAAATCGAAACCCGCTGGCGGAGCAAACTCGAAGCCGGCAAAGCCAACGCCTATCTCAGCCGCGATCTTGCCCGCATCCGCACCGACCTGAATATCAAACTGGATTTGAACCACGCCAAAGCCCGCGAACTGGACATCCCCGCCATCGAAGCCTTCTTCAAAGAGATGGAATTCCGCTCGCTTCTCAAGACCCTCGAGCGGTTGACCGGTCAACCGGGCTCTGCCTCCGCCTCAGCCTCCTCTCCATCCAAAGCGGCGGGACAGTTGTCCCTGTTCGGAGAAGAACCGCCGGTCATTGTCGCGCCAAAAATCCAGACTCATCTCAAAGTCAACGTGGTGGATACCGACGACAAACTGGCGGAACTCGTCCAAACGCTGAACAACGCCAGAGTCATTTCGTTCGACACGGAGACCACATCCACCGAAGAGATGCAGGCGGACCTCGTGGGCATCTCACTGGCAGTGAAGGAGGGCGAAGGTTATTACATCCCTGTTGGTCATCGCGCGGGAAACAACCTCCCGCTGGCGAAAGTCATCTCCGCCCTGCGCGAACCGCTGACCAACCCGAACATCGGCAAGATTGCGCACAACGCCAAATACGATTTCATCGTCCTCGCCAAACACGGTTTGCGCGTCTCTCCGCTCACGTTCGATACCATGCTGGCAGAATTCATCGTTGACCCGTCGTCGCGCAACCTCGGCTTGAAAAATCTTGCCTTCGTCAAACTCTGCGAGGAGATGACGCCCATCGAAGAACTGATTGGCAAGGGCAAGAAGCAAATTAGCATGGCGGAGGTGGCGGTCGAGTCCGTTGCGCCGTATGCCGCGGCAGATGCGGAGGCAGTCCTGCGCCTCATGCCCATCCTGCGTGCGGAACTCCGGCGCGTCAACGGCGAACGATTGCTCGAGGAAATTGACCTGCCGCTCACCCCCGTGCTGGCGGATATGGAAATGGAAGGCATTCTGCTCGATTTGCCTTTCTTCGCCGCCATGTCGGCAGAACTCACCCAGCGCCTCAACGAAATCGAAAAGCAAATCTTCGCCTCGGTAGGCAAGACCTTCAACGTCAACTCGACCCAGCAGCTCTCGGATGTGCTATTCAAGACGCTTGGCTTGGAGCCGCCGGATAAGGGCAACAAAACCGTCAGCGGACATTACTCCACCTCGGCGGGCGTGCTGGAATTACTGCGCGGCAAACACCCCGTGGTGGACTGGGTGCTGGAACACCGCGAACTCTCCAAACTTAAGTCCACTTATCTCGATGCGCTGCCTCCCGCTGTGGATGCGAACGGGCGCGTGCATACCTCCTACAGCCAGGTCGGCGCGGTGACCGGACGGTTGTCATCGAACAATCCGAATTTACAAAACATCCCCATCCGCACGGAGACCGGGCGCAAGGTGCGCAATGGATTTATTGCAGGCAAGGGCAACCTCCTGCTCTCGGTGGATTACTCGCAGATCGAACTGCGCATCGTGGCGCACATGGCGCAGGACGAGGCAATGCTGGCGGCGTTCCGCGCCGGGGAGGACATCCACGCCACGACAGCGGCGGCAATTTACGGCGTCAGTCCCGAAGCGGTGACGAAGGAAATGCGGCGTCACGCCAAGGCAATCAACTTCGGTCTCATCTACGGCATGTCGGCGTTCGGTCTCACCCGCTCCACCGACCTGACCCTCGCCGAGGCAGAAACGTTCGTCAAGACCTACTTCGAGAAATTCCCCGGCGTCAAGAAATATCTGGACGGCATCCGCCGGCAGGCGGCACAGCAGGGCTACGTCGAAACCCTGCTCGGACGGCGGCGGTATTTTCCCGCTTTGCAAAACAAATCCAACCCGCAGATGAAGAACCGCGAGGAACGCGAAGCCATCAACGCGCCCATTCAAGGCACGGCGGCAGACATTATGAAGATTGCCATGCTCAAAATCCCGCCGGCGCTCGAAGCGGCCGGCTTGCGGGCGAAGATGCTTTTGCAGGTACATGACGAACTCGTGCTGGAATGTCCGCAGGAGGAACTGAAAGAAACCGCGCGCGTGGTGCAGGAGACGATGGCAAACGCCTACCCATTGAGCATCCCGCTTTCGACCGAAGCGAGGTATGGGAAAAACTGGGGAGAGATGCAGGTTATCGCAGATTGACTGAGGACGGAATGCTTGACAAAAAAAAAACGGTGCTAGCATAATCGAATTCAAAGGAGACATTGGTGTATGCCCAACATATCGTCCCCGCCAATTACCATCCTCATTGCAGATGACGAGGAATTCGCGCGCGCCGGCATTCGAACACTGCTCTCCCGGGCGGACGATTTGGAAGTCATCGGCGAGGCGCAGGACGGTTTCGAGGTCAAAGAACTGGTGACCCAACTCCGCCCCAACATCCTTTTGCTCGATTACCGCATGCCAGGACCCAGAGCCTATGAAATCGAAAAATGGGTGCGTGAAAATTACCCGGAAACAATCGCTTTGGTGCTGACCGCCCACAACCGCGACGAATATCTGACCAAAGTGATTGATGCGGGCATGCCGGGCTTCCTGCTGAAGAGCGAGAACGCAGAGCGGCTCATCGAATTGATCCGCCGCGCCGCGCGCGGGGAAACCCTTTTCGACCAGGCGCAGCTGAACAGGGCGGCGCGCTGGCGCGAGGAAACGAACAAACTCAACCAACTCACTCCCCGCGAGCGTGAAATTCTTGAACTAATCAAACAAGGGCTGGACAACAATGCCATCGCGCAGGCTTTGAACGTCAGCGTCAAAACGGCGATGTATCACACGACCAATCTTTTCAGAAAGTTACAGGTCAAAAACCGGCAGGAAGCCGCGCTGTGGGCAGTGAAATATTTGCCTGACAACCCAGACATTTCCCCAGGTTAAAACCTGGATATTCCTCCAGTGTCAAAACAGAAAAACAAGCATATGA
>DYID01000005.1:0-66117 GCA_020723805.1 Anaerolinea sp.
AGAACGCGGTTGCGGTAGGACAGCGCCTGCTCAACACATTCGGCGGTTTGACGGGACTGCACCGCGCGCCTTTCGCGGAACTCAAAAAACAGCACGGACTCGGCGATGCCAAAGCCGCTCAAATCAAAGCCGCCATCGAACTGGGACGACGCCTGACGCTGGAATCGCCCGAAGAACGCCCTGCCATCAACTCCCCCGCCGACGCCGCTGCGCTGGTTTCCTACGAAATGTCCGCGCTAGAGCAGGAACACTTGCGGGTCATCCTGCTCGATAGAAGAAATCGGGTTTTGGAAACGGTGGAGGTGTACAAGGGCTCAGTCAATTCTTCGCAGGTGAGGGTGGGTGAAATCTTCAAAGAGGCGATTCGCAAGAACGCCTCGGCGGTCATCGTCATCCACAATCACCCCAGCGGCGACCCGACCCCCAGCCCGGATGACGTGGCTGTCACCCGCGCCATCGTCCAAGCGGGGAAGTTACTTGATGTGGACGTGCTCGATCACCTCGTCATCGGTCAGGGCAAGTGGGTGTCGTTGAAAGAACGAGGACTGGGGTTTGTGTAGGTCCCAACTTCGCAACTTTTTGTCCCTTTCTGCGTAAACTTCGGCAATACCTGATTTACGGAGAAGATCATGAAAGCCGTCGTTTACGCTGAATACGGTTCACCCGATGCTCTCAAGCTCGAAGAAATCGAGAAGCCAACCCCGAAAGACAACGAAGTCTTGGTAAAAATCCATGCCGCTTCGGTAAATGCTGCCGACTGGTATTTCCTAAAAGGCGAGCCGTTTCTCGTGCGGCTGTCAAGCGGGTTATTCGGACCCAAAAACAAGATACTTGGGTTTGACATTGCGGGGCGGGTCGAAGCAGTCGGGAAAAACGCATCACAATTCAAACCCGGCGATGAGGTGTTCGGAGATATTTCCGGGTGTGGCGGAGGCGGTTTTGCCGAGTACGTCGCCGTTCCCGAAAGCGCGCTGGCTTTGAAGCCGGTCAACCTCACATTTGAGGAAGCGGCGGCAGTCCCGATGGCTGGTGTAACTGCCCTGCAGGGCATCCGCGATCACGGGCAGCTCACACCCGGACAGAAAGTCTTGATCAACGGCGCGTCCGGCGGAGTGGGGACGTTCGCCGTGCAGATCGCCAAATCGTTCGGGGCAGAGGTCACTGCTGTGTGCAGTACCGTGAAAATGGACATGGCACGTGCGATCGGCGCGGATCACGTGATTGACTACACCAAAGAGGATTTCACCCAAAACGGAAAGCGATACGACCTGATCCTCGGAGTGAACGGGCATCACTCGCTTTCGGGTTACAAGCGCGCATTAACTCGCGGTGGAAGATATATTTGCGTGGGAGGCAAAATGACACAAATCTTCGGCGCGATGCTTTTCGGTCCTTTGATGTCTATGACGGGGAACAAAACATTGAAAGGAATGGGACCGGCACAGCCCAATCAAAAAGACTTGCAGGCGATGAAAAGGCTGGTTGAAGGAGGGACGGTCGTCCCTGTGGTCGAGAAGCGTTATTCATTGACCGAAGTCCCTGAAGCCCTGCGGCATCTTGGCAGAGGTCGCGCGATGGGAAAGATAGTCATCAACATACAATGAGGAGGACGTGAGTTCGGGTTAGTGAATTAGGACGCAGATAAACGCTGATTGCGCTGATTCAAAAGAAAGAAAATCTGCGTTTTCAGCGTGAATCAGCGTCCAAGTTGATGTGCTAGCCTATATCCCATGATGTGAGGAGATTGAATCATGGAAGCGATACAAATCAAACTTTCAGGGCTGTGGGTTGCGGTGATGCTGACCTTTCTGCTGGGAGACGTGCTGCGGATCTACAGCGGCGACTTTAACACACCGGGGATGTTCAGCGGCACGAAAGTGACTCAACCGATGTGGCTGGGAATCGCAATTCTGATGGTGATGCCAATCGTCATGGTCGTGTTGTCTTTGCTGCTGCCGTATTCCGCAAACCGCTGGGCAAACATCGTCGTCGCGGTTTTCTTCTTCCTGTTCAACGCCGTCAGCATACCCACCTATCCTTCGGCGTATGATAAATTCCTGCTCTTCGTGAGTCTGATATTCAACGCGCTGACGGTTTGGTATGCATGGACATGGGTATGAATCACCCGCTCCTCCTCACCCCAAACTCGCGAAACTCCCCTGTCGGGTTTTCCCACTCCACCCTTGACTCGTCCACCCGCGCCATGCGCGGACCCTCCTTCATCATCTCGATGAAGCGTTCCACTTTGGCGCGCTCCCCCTCCGCTACTGCCTCGACCGTGTCATAGCCTACATTTCTCACCCAGCCTGTCACGCCGATTTGCCGCGCATAAAACTCCACGTGGGCGCGAAAACCCACGCCCTGCACGCGTCCTTTCACCCACACGTGCGCCCGCACCAGTTCAGGTTGAACGTCCATGAGCAGTTCCTTTCTTTCGCAAGGTACTGAGAATGCCAAGCAAGGGGAAAAGCACAACCACACACAACAATACCAGATACGGTAAAAACGTTTCAAGCGTGGAGACAAGACTCTCCTGCCCCAAGGCATTCACCCGCCAGTCGCGTTCCAGTTTGACAAACGTCACCCCAAAGGCACGCTCGGGTCCGCGCTCGCAGGTCACGCCGCCGGCATAGGCGCGGGCGAGAGTCAACAAGCCGTCGGCGCCAAACTGTCCGTGCAGGTAGGTGACAAAGGACCGGGATTGAGCATAGGCTAGAAACGCTGAGTCAAGTTGCGGGGAGAAAGAGGCGCACAAGTCCCGCATGGGAATCAAGGCATCGCGTGCGGCGGCGTCCAGCAGAACCCTGTCGTAATCGGGATTCGGATAGACTTCCGCCAGCGCCGCCATGCCCTCCCTCAGCCAGGCAGGGAGGCTGCGATAGCCCGCGCCGATTTGACGGGCAAGCAGGACGTGCATGAGTTCGTGAGGGATGCGCTGCTCAAGTTGGACGTTCTGGTCAGCGCCCGCCTCCATCGTGACCGTGATCACGCCTGCCCCCGAATCGGCATGACCCACCGCCCAAGCCTCTGCGCCGGGGAGCGCGCCGCGCAGGTCGCTTTCGCTGGCGTAGAGGTAAATGTCAATGGGCTGGGAGAGGTCGGGAGCGAAAAAACCGCCGATTTTTTGAAGCCCCGCCTGTGCGGCGTTCAACGCGGCGAGACCGACCGAGTCGCCGGCGTTGTACCAGTGGATGCGGAGCGCACCCGATTCCAGGGTCTGCCAGGCGAAGCGGGTGTCGTCGTAGCGGACGGAGCCAGCGGGGCTTTGGATGACGCTCCCGTCGGCGAGGGTCAGGTCGTAGCGCCAGAGCAGGGTGGTGAACGGACGCAGAGCACTTTGCCGCACGTCGAAGCGGAATTCAGAAACGCCGTTCGCATCGAAGGTCACAGGCTGGGAGTAGGTGATGCCCTGCAGAGTGTCGTGGATGAAGAGGGAGGCGCCTTGGATGGGAAGCGGCGCTTTCAGTCTTGCGATGAATGTAATCCCCTCCCCGAATTGGACGGAGGCGGCAAGTTCCATGTCAACGCCTGCCTGGGCTTGCGCCGGCTTCACGCCCCACCATGAGAGAACAAGCAGAAACGCCAAAAGCAAATTGACTGCGCGCATGTCAACTTCCCAGAAACACTAGCAGCAGCGTCAATGTGAGCGGGCTGAGCAGTGTGCTGACGAACACCACCGCCGCGATGAGTTTGGAATCGAGGTGATATTCCGCCGCCAGCACCGTGGCGCTGACCATGCTCGGCATGGAGGCTTGCGTCACGGCTCCCTGCCGGGCACTCCCCTGAATGCCGTACAGCGCGGCAAGCCCCAGACCGATGAGCGGCGCGGCGAACAGACGCAAGCCCACGCTGAGCGACAGGGCGCGGCGGTTGCCCGTCAGGACAACGTCTGTCATCTGCACGCCCAGCAGGACGAGCATGAGCGGGATGGTCCCACCGGCGGCGAGGTCCACGGCGCGGCTGAGGGGCGCGGGAAGGGTAATGCCGAACTCGATGACCAGGGCGGCAATCAGCACGGCGTAGAGCGTGGGAAGTTTCAACAGTCCCAGCACGGCTTCCTTGAGGTTCATGTGTCCCAGCGAGGCGATGACAACGCCGACTGTGTAAAACATAAAGGTGGTGGTGATGAAATACACGCCGGCATACGAGAGCGCTTTCTCACCGAAGGCAAATGCCACCAGCGGAAGCCCATAGTTGCCGGTGTTGGCGAACATGGTGGTGATGACGATGGCAATCAGGGCGGGACGTTCCAGTTTGAGGAGACTGCCCAAAAGAAACGCCAGCGCTCCCATGAGCAGCACAATCGTGACAGTGAAGCCGATGACCGAGGCGGCTTCGCTCCATTTGAGTTGGTTCTTGACGAGCAGGTCGAAGATCAGCACGGGGCTGAAGACGTAGAAAACCACCCGCCCCAGGCTGCGAGGTTCAACGTGCATAAGTTTGCCGAGCGCAAAGCCCGCGCCGCCGAGCAGGAGGATGGGAAGGATGTTGTTGGCAAATGTGTTTGCAAGAACGGAAAGTGACATTGGTTGACCGCCAAAAGAAAAATCACGGAGATTATAACTTCTCCGTGATTTCGAGGTTTAAGCGCTTTGTCAGGCGAACAGCCCAACTACTTCTTCCCCTCGTCTTCCTCGTCGTCTTCGTCAATTTCATCGAAGGGTTCCAGGTCATCGGGGTTGAACGCCATCAGGTCGAAACGGTCAAGGTCTTCGGTGAAGGCGAGGTTGTCGAGCGCGTCTTCGAGGAACTCGATCAGGTCTTCGTCCTCCGCCTGGTCGAGCAGGGTTTCGAGGTAGGTTTGCACATCCTCGCCGCCAATCTGCGAAAGCGACCAAATGACGGCAGTCATGACCTCGCCGTCCTCCTCGCTTTCCAGCATCCGCAGGAGCGGCAGGCGCGCCGATTTCAACGCCAGCATGCCAGCGCTCTGCACGGCGGCTTTGCGAACTCGCACATTGTCGTCGAGCAGGGAGCGCAAAACGCGGTCTTCCCAGCGGTCATCGGCAGAGCGCCCCATGGCGGTGAGGGCGCTGACTTTCCAGTCAATGCTGCCATCGAAGGCGGATTCGATCAACTCGACGACAGCGGGATTGGACGACCAGCCCAGCGCTTCGAGGGCGTTGCGGCGGACTTTCGCTTCATCCGTACCTCGGGCTGATGCGAGCAAAGCGGCATGGACCTCCCCGTAGGTTTCCTCGGGAATCTCCTCCAGTTCACCGAGGTCCACGAACAGGTTAAGGGCATTCGCCGCCTCTGCCCGGACGCCGGCATCCGGGTCGTGTTTGAGCAGTTCGATGTAGGCGGGGACAAGCCGGAGGTCTTCGCATTCGTCGAGCAGGCGGATGGCTTGCACGCGGACGGAGGCATCCGGGTCGTGCAGGATGGCGCGGGCGAAGTCATCGTAGTTGACGAGGGTGTCGCTGTCAGCCGAGGCTCTCAGCCCTTTGAGCAGGGACAGTTTCCGGTCCGGTTTGACGCGGGACCAGACATCCAGCAGAGTCTTCAGTTCGAGAGGTCCGATGTCGGAGAAATATTGCAGGTAGCGGCGCGGGAAGTCTTTGCCCGCGTCGAGCAGGGAGTCGAGAACGGTTTGAAAGGAGGTGGTCTGTTTGTTCATTTACGGAATCACGGGGTCAATGAAATCGCGCACGTTGACATAAATCATCAGGATGAGCAGGAGCGCCATGCCAATGCCATGCACGAGGTTTTCGAGTTTGTGCGGAACGCGGCGGCGGAAGATGAGTTCGGGCAGGACGAAGAGGATGCGTCCGCCGTCGAGGGCGGGGAAGGGAAAGAGGTTGAAGATGCCGAGGCTGATGGACAGCAGGGCAATGATGGAAAGAGTCTGCACGGGGGCGTTGGGGTTGGGCGCGGAGGATGAGGCGGGAGGCTGTGTCTGCGCGGCTTCCACGTCGTTGGAGACGCTTTGCGACATGATGTCGAAGATGCCTTTCAAGCCGATGAGGCGTCCCTGTTCGGGAGCAATACTGCCGCGCACAAGGCGGATGGGAAGCGTAACGAGGGCGTAAATCTGTGCGCCGGTAACTTGCAGACTCAAGCCGAGGGTTTCGGTGAGGGAGGTGATCGGCTTGAATTCACAGCCGGGGCAGTAGCCGATGCCGATTTTGGGTCTGCCTGCCTGTTCGTCCATGCGCGGGGTGACGGTGAGTTCGAGGGTCTCGCTGCCGCGCCGGACTTCAAAGTGAATAGGCATACCGGGATTGGCTTGAATGATTTCGCTGAGGCGTTCGGCGGTGGTGAGCGGCTCGCCATTGGCGGTGAGCAGGATGTCGCCTACTCGAATGCCGCCCAGTTCAGCCGGGCTGCCGGCAATCACCTCGGTAATGAGCATTTGTTGAGGCGCGGTGGAATCGGGCGGAGGCGAAACGATGATGCCGCCCACCTGATGGATGATGAGGCTGATGACCAGCACGGCAGTGAGCAGGTTCATGAAGGGACCGGCGCTCAACACGAACAGCCGTTTCCACGGGGAGGCGGCGGCGAGACCGCCGGGAACCTCCGGGTCGTTTTCGCCTTTCGGGCGGACGAAACCGCCGATGGGAAGCCAGTTGAGGGTGAAGCGGGTGCCGGGGTGAACTTCGCTGATGACATCCGTCCATTCCGCGCCGCCCTCGGCTTTGCCGGCTTTGACCAGCCGTTTGGCGGGGGCTTCTGTTTTGGAATCGGGCGTCTTTTCCTCCGCGAGGACTGCTTCAATGGCTTGCAGGATGAACCTGCCGTTCTCCTCCCGAACCGAGAGTGTGACTTCGTGATTCACCAAGTCGCTCCACCAGACGGGCATACGGAAGTTGCGCGGAATGTCCACGCGCTTGCCGCTGCGCAGGAAGAAATAGCCCGGCGAAATCCAGAAGGTCACCGCGCCCGGTGTGGGGAAGCCGATGCCGAATTCCTCCACTTCCACTTTGACAAGGCGCGAGGCGAGGAAATGTCCCAGTTCGTGTACGACCACCATCCCGCCAAAGGCGAGGATGAAAATAATCCAAGTCAGTGCTGTTTCGTTCATACGTATGATCCTTCGATGGCATTATATCGCCTTTTGGATGGACAACGCGGAAAGGTAAGATATTTCTAACACTCTGCGGGGAATGCAGGTAAAATGCGCTTCGATTGTGCTGAAAACCTGCCTCTCCATCCCAGCCTTTTGAGGAGCAAAGCCGCCATGACCGATCACTGCATCTTCTGCAAGATTATCGCCCGCGAAGCCCGCGCCGACATCGTCTATCACGACGAACAGGTAACCGCCTTTCGAGACATCCACCCGGTCGCCCCGACCCATATCCTGATCGTGCCAAACAAGCATATCGAGTCTGTGAACGCGGTCGCTCCCGAGGACGAGCCGCTGATGGGACATCTCTTCACGGTGGCGGGGAAACTCGCCCGTGAGGAGGGCATCCATCACAACGGCTACCGCCTCATCGTCAACACCGGCGCAGACGGCGGTCAGACCGTGTTTCACCTGCACCTGCACTTGATTGGGGGACAGCGGATGCAGCACCCGATGGGGTAGAAATCAAAAAAAGAGGAAAGAAGAAAGAAGACCGCCGATGGGCGGTCTTCTTTCTTCATCGCTTCAGGAGCGGACTGCCTTTGAGTTTGCTCTGCGGCCGGTTGGCGCGGTAGGCAAAGTATCCCAATCCCAACCCGCCCAGCAGGAGGAGCAATCCGAAGATGCCCAAGGCTGGAGAACGCCCTCCGCTTTGCTCCGCGGCTGGGTCTTGCAGGGTGACCGTCTTGGCTTGGGCGCCGAAGTCCACGGAGGCGCGGTCGCCGGCTTTGACATCCAGAGTATAGGTCAGAGCCATGGTGGGGTTGTACCCGTCGGGGACTGCCATGCTGATGTTGTACCTGCCGGGCGGCACGTCGGTGAAGCAGGAACGGACGGGTTCGAGCAGGTCGGGGTCCACGGCGGAGGAGGTGGTTTGGGTCTGGGAGTAGGAGCCGTTGACGTTGGTGAGGCTGACCGCGCCGCCCTCGATGCCCAATTCGTCCGGTTGGCGCAGGGCGTCGCCGTTGAGGTCGTTGAAAAGCAGGATGCAGACTTCGGTGGTGCCTTCGAAGGGCGTGGGCGCGGCGGCGGGCGGCGTGGGTGTGGGCGTAACTGGAGCAGTGGGAGCGGTCACGGGGGCGGCAAGACCGACGATGAGTTGCTGTCCAATGGTGACGGTACAGTTTTCATCCAGGCGGGTGTTGAACTGGCGCAGTTGGTCAACGGTGATGCCGTGTTTGAGGGCAATGCTCGAGCAATTGTCACCCTCGACCACCGTGTACAGAATGCGCCCGTCGGGACCGGGCGTGGCAGTGGCAAAGTCCTGCTGGCGCGGCGCGGCATCCACACGAAGGGACGGCAATGCGATGACAAGCAGCGCAAGGGTAAAAAGAAAAAAGCCGATGAGGGGTGTGTTCCAGTGTTTCATCGGCGCGGATTATAACATTCGGGGACGAGGCAGTCAGTACAGGATTTCGCGGGCTGCCTGCTCGATCTCTTCGTAGATTTTTTTGACTTCCTCTTTCATTTCGGCAGAAACCCCGGCAGTCTGCGGGATGAATTTGACCAAATCGCGCGCCTGCCGCAGCAAGTCTTTGACGGCGGCAATGTAGGAGAAATCGGATTTGCCAAGCCCGCCGGTTGGGACAGGCAGGTCGCGGGCTTGCTGAATCAGTTTGCGGGCACGCTGGATGCGCTCAGCGGCAGGAATGAGTTTTGCCATAGATCGCCGCCTTTCATTTTTTCTTCAAACCTAAAAAAGCACGGGCAAAACGGCGAACGATTAGTGCGATTTCAAGCGCTTCTTTTGCTTCGTCGGGAGTTGGTTGATTTCCCGGATAGCGGGTGCGTACCGCATAGCCGGATAACCTGCCCAGGTCTTCCTTCGTAAAGCCTGTAAGAATCCCTGCATCAGTGCAAAGCGTATTGAGTATCAATAAATCGTGCGTTTTGGGAAACTCAATGTCTCGTGAGACAAGGATTGCTTTGAAGTATTTCTCGGCGCATTGCTGACTATGGAAACAGGCGCCAATTGGAAGCGGTTTGTTTCGCCGCAAAGCGCTTTTTGCCAGGATTAAATCTTCTTCAGCGTATTCCACCCACTTTAACGCCTCATCCGTTTCGATCATAGAGCACCTTCCCCTTTTTCAAAATTTCGCGCATGAAGAAGTTACCCTTTTTCCCGGCTTCCGCTTTGATTTCTTTGGGCGTTTTTACGAGAATATCCACCGGAAATTGGCGTGGATAGAGGATATTGGAAACAGCCACATACCTGTCAATCTCTTTGGCTCGGGTTTTCATAATTACAAGCAGGTCCACATCGCTATCCGGCGTGGGATTTCCATACGCATACGACCCAAACAGAATGATCTTCTCGGGTTTGAGTTCATCCACAATCCGCTTGACAGCCTTAGGCAGTGTTTTGCTAACGGGAGGAAAACCCACAGGCTGAACCTTGCTTTTTATGGAAACCTTTACCGTTTTCATAGTTTCCATTGTACCATTTGCCAAACACCAGAAGGTGACAACCGCATTGAGCCATCCGAGGTCTTTATGGACCTCGGATGGCTCAGACTGCTAGCACTCGCTAAACCCGCAGGCGTAGCACTTGCGGCAGCCCTCCTCGTTGACCACGGCGGCTTCGCCGCATTCGGGACACAGGTCGCCGATGCGCATTTTTTGCGATAAGACTTCCTCTTCGATGGTATGACTGCCGCCGTTGGTCTTTCCCTCATCAGGGCTGCTTCGCTTGTCTTCCAAGGCAGGCAGGGCGCCAGCCTTCTCGCGCAGGTACATATCCAGCACCTGACCGATACCGTCGGGCAGGGAACGCACACGGTTGGGACCCAGCCCCAGCGAGCGCCCGCCGCCGATTCCGCTCAATTGGCGCACCACTTCGCGCAGGCGGTCGGTGGGCTTGATGGGCGAGGTCATGCGCAGGATGTAGGAGATGAGCCGCCCGATTGCCTCGGAGACAGCGGCAGTTTCGGAGCCTGCCTTGGCGGTGTTGATGAACGCCTCGAAGGGCTGCGCGCCGCCGTTTTCGTTGATGGTCACGAAGGCTTTCCCGACGGGGGTTTCCACGCTGTAGGTCTTGCCGGGCAGGGCGCGAGGACGCGGCTTCTTGGGGTCGTGGAAGAAGGTCGGGGCGAGTTCAGGCTTGGGAGCAGAAGCAGGCTGCGGCGGAGTCGGAAGCGCAGCGCCGCCGTCTTTCTTTTCTGCGGTGGCTTTCGTCTCCAGCACTACTTTGTCGCGCGAGCCGGTCACGTACACGGTAATCCCTTTGCAGCCGAGTTCCCACGCGAGCAGGTAAGCGGTGGCAACATCTTCGACAGTGGCGCCTTCGGGGAAGTTGATGGTCTTCGAGAGCGAGTTGTCCACAAATGCCTGCAAGGCGGCTTGCATACGGACGTGTTCTTCGGCGGTCACGTCGCTGGAGACGACGAAGGTGTTGCGGATGTGCGGAGGCAGGTCGTGGATGTGCTGGCAGGTGCCTTCGCGCATCACCTGTTCGACGATTTCCTGGCGCTTCTCTTCGCCGAGACCAAGTTTTTTGAGCGCCTCGTCGAAGCGCGGGCTGGCGTAGGTGAGCGTCAGGTCTTTGCCGTTATCGTTGACGTGGCGGATGTAGGCGAGGGCGAAGACGGGTTCGCAGCCGTAGCCTTCACAGCCGGCGACGGTGGCGATGG
Organism: Anaerolinea sp.; assembly: GCA_020723805.1. Classification (GTDB taxonomy): domain Bacteria; phylum Chloroflexota; class Anaerolineae; order Anaerolineales; family Villigracilaceae; genus Defluviilinea. The sequence continues at coordinate 10,699 of DYID01000005.1, forward strand.
TGCCGGTCGGCGCGACGGTGGTCTGCGCGGCGTTGCGGATGCCGTGCTTTTTGATGCCCTCCACCACCGCCTCCCACTGGACCTGGGGCCTGCCCCAGTTATGCTGATAGGGAATCAACGGCTGAGGCGGAGTCCAGGTCATGTTGTCCATGTCGTAGATGGAGCCTTCGATGGCGGGGAACGCGCCGCGCTCTTTGGCGAGTTCGATGCTGGTAAGCATGGCGTGGTAGCGGACAAATTCCATCACCTGCGAACCGAACTCCTGCCCTTCGGGTGAGCCGTAGCGCACGCCAACGTGGTACATCAGGTCTGCCAAGCCCATGATGCCCAGCCCGATGCGGCGGGCGCGCATGGCGGATTCGCGCAATTGCGGCACAGCCGGGACGTAGGCGTTGGCTTCGACCACGTCATCGAGGAAGCGGGTGGCGGTGACCACGCTCTGGCGCAGCAGTTCCCAATCCACCGTACCGTCGGGTCCGCAGTGTTCGTTGAGGTTGACCGAGCCGAGACAGCAGTTTTCGTAAGGTCCGAGCCATTGTTCGCCGCATGGATTGGTCGACTCCAGCGGGTACAGGTGCGGGACGGGATTGGAGCGGTTGGCGGCGTCGAGGAAAAGCACGCCCGGCTCGCCGTTGTGATGCGCCTGTTTGACGATCTTGTCGAAGATGTCGCGCGCCCGCACCTTGCCATAAGTGATGATTTTGACGCCGGCGGCTTCGGCTTGTTCGAGCGTGCCGTTGAAGCCTTTGGCTTTGGCGTCCTTCGGGTCGGGGAAACGCAGTTCCCATTCCTTGTCTTCCTTCACGGCGCGCATGAAGGCGTCGGTGATGCCGACGGAGATGTTGAAGTTGGTGATGGAGTTTTCGTCGGTTTTGCAGGTGATGAATTCTTCCACGTCCGGGTGATCCACGCGCAGGACAGCCATGTTGGCACCGCGGCGGGTGTTATGGGTTACCATGCCATAAGCCAGATAGGTATGATTATCAGAAACTTCCAGGTCAAGCGTAAGAGACCTGCCCGCCTCTTCAACACCGCCAACTTCCACAAACCAGAATCCTTCGACGGAAGGTGCACTTTCAAACATCTCTGGATGTTCGGCTTTCAACAAGTCGTAACCGGAACGGGTTAAATTGCGGTCGCCGCGCATATAACGCAAAATCTGCTTTCGCAAGTGCGGCTCTGTAGCGCGGAAGTTAATGTTCCTTCCGCGTCCTCTCTTATCCACTTGTTCCAGAGTAATGGCATCCAAAACGGGCTGCAGCCAATATTTCGGGCTTGGCAATACATAAGATGACTCCCGCCTCAAATCGCTTTCCCAGGCATAGGCAGCCACAAAGCGCGAGCGGTGGTCACAGCCAATTTTTTCACGCCATGCACGCAATCCAATATTGGATGTAATTCGGATTTGATAAGTTTCCGAATCTCCCCAACGATCCAAGCCGGCGGACACGGTGCGGATATGTACAGGGCAGCCAAGACCAATCAACAACGTCGAAACCTCGCGCGCCAGACGGGAGGACGAAGTCGTCAAGGTGGGATAGCCATGCGTCAAAGTACCGTCAGCTTCGAACAGCCCACGCAGATATGCGCCGACAATATTTGCGGGCGATTGTCGAATCAAACGCGGAACAGATACCTCGCGGCTGGATTTCTTGCCCAATCCATTCAGGTGCAAAAATTCCTTCACTGCTCGATTATCCATCACAAATGTCACCGAGCGGTCATTTGGCTTTTGCATTCGGTGCACATTGATGCCGAAAAGCCGATTCAACATGGCTGGCATTTCTTCCATCAGATAGGAGGAATGCGCAACGCTTACTCCGACGCGTTGATCATCCTCACCCTGCGCTACAAACCCATCCCCAGCCAGGTAACCCAGGAAGAACGCCAGTTCTTCATCCAAAATGGAAGGCAGGTTTGGCATCACCTGATTGCCATGTTTTTGGGCAGGTTTTTTCAATACTTGCAGGGAACCGCTATGTTCGCCAAGCCGTACGACAATCCAATCCCCTTTGACAAGGTCTTGAATTTCCTTCCATTGCGGACCTGCATCGGTCATCACTTTCACTTTGTGGTTGGGTGTGCCGGTAATGCTCAAACCTTCACGGGTATGGACGCGCAACACATCAGCAATGCCGTTATTGAATCCGCGCGGCGAAACTTTCGTGCCTTCATCCGTGGGAACGGAAAGCCGATGTTCCTGCCAGCCAGAGAGATTTGCATCTACGATTTCGTCCAACCGTAACAAGCCTTTATTTGTGAACACCAATGTTTCCGGCAACAGACAGCCGCCTTGCGCGATCTCCCCGAAGGCGTGATCATAGACGCGCAGGAAGCCGACCGGTCCCGTTGCCTGACCGGCGGAAGTATGCACCATCGCGCCTTTGGGGCGCAGACGCGAAAAGGAAAAGCCGTTGCCGCCGCCCGTCTGTTGGATGAGCGCGGCGTCGCGCAATGTTTGAAAGATGCCGGCCGAGTCGCGTCCCATGTCGTCGGTGATGGGCAGGACAAAACAAGCCGCCAGCTGACCGAGCGGCGTGCCGGCGCCGGTAAAGGTGGGAGAGTTGGGGAAGAACTTCTTGCTGGAAAGCAGGTGATAGTATTCGACGGCGCGCGCATGAACGTCATCTCCCCATTGTGCCTCCACCTTGGCAACATGCCAGGCAACACGCCAGAACATTTCTTCGACGGTTTCAACCGGCTTGCCATCCTCTCCGCGGCGGACGTAACGCCGCATCAGCACCTGACGGGCGTTTTCGGTCAGGTGCGCTTTGGGAAGCCCCGCCGGCAGGGGAGGCGTGGGAAGTAATCCGTGTTTTGATTGGTCGCTGGTGGTGACGGGTTTGTCTGCCATGATTGATACTCCTCTAAGTGATTTTGAGACAAATAGCGGCAGTGACCTCCTCCCCGCCCTGGGAGGAAGATGCACTGCCGGTGAATTAGCCTTCGAGCAAACGGTTGATTTCGTCGCGCACGGAGTGGAGATCGTCCAGCCCCAGGTACACGATGGCATAACGAATGTATGCCACCTGGTCGGTCTCTTTCAGGACCTGCATGACCAGGTCTCCCACCACGCGGGAGGAGACCTCCGCCTTGCCCATCTTCTGCAATTGCGCCTCGACCTGCCCGATCATGCGTTCGATGTCGGCGGCGGAGACGGGGCGTTTGGCGCAGGAAATGCGAATGCCCCGCGCCAGTTTTTCGCGGTCGAATTCCTCGCGCGAGCCGTCCTGTTTGATGATGAGCGGTGTTGCCAGGATGGGTCGCTCGTAGGTACTGAAGCGTTGACCGCAATTGAAGCACTCGCGCCGCCGGCGGATTCCGCCGTGACTGTCGTGAGAGGTATCGAGCACTTTAGAGTCGTGATGCTGGCAGTAAGGGCATCGCATTGGGAAAAGAGTCACTCCATTTTTAGAACATTTGTGTCCGCCATCTGTGGGCGTTAGCGCACTGCATCCCCGTACATCTGGCTGTTGCAGGGGGCATTGTAGCACGGAGGCGCACCTCCCTCAAGAGGACGCAAGGGGGATTTGTCTTAAAATATCCCAGCCATTTTTGCCGCCTCCTTATTTGGAACGTTAGAGAACGTCCCTTACACGCGGCGGGACTGCTATGTACCAGCGAACGCCCAAACGTTCAGTTTCCAACCATTTTCTATTTTCTACGATTCCTGGTCGAGCCGGCGCAGGAAGTTCAAAACAAAGGCGTTGAATTCCTCTGCGTTCGATTGATGCGGCACGTGACCAGCGCGGAGGCTGACCCCTTCTGCGCGCGGCATGGCGTCCACCAGTTTGGGGAAGGAAGAGGGCGACAACGTCTGGTCACGGTCACCCCAAAGGACGAGGGTAGGCAACGAAATGGATGGTAAAAATTCCGTGAGGTCGGCAATGACGTTGGGGAGGTTATAGACGCCGGGCGCCGTGCGGGTGTAATCGAGGGCGGTCTGGGCGCGGATGTGTTCCGGCAAAGAATGCAGGGCGCCGGCGCTGTGTCCCATGGCGCGGCTGGTGATGTCTATGATGACGCGGAACATCCATTGCGGGGTGCGTTCGGCAATGACACCCCGCAGGTTGCGGTTGCTGTAGGAGCGGCGGAGAAGCGGGGGAAGTTGCAGGCGTGAGTAAAATGGACTGACGAGGACCAAGCCGCGGGTCCAGGCGGAGAAGCGGCGGGCATATTCCAGCGCGAGGTATCCGCCCAGGGAATGTCCGATGAGGATGGCGGGTTCGGTCAGGCGCAGGGAGGTGATCCAATGCAGGAAATGCTCGAACAGCCATTCGATGTGATAGGCGCGCGAGGGGGGCTTGGGACTGTCGCCGTGACCGAGCAGGTCGAGCGCATAAGAGGCGTAGCCGTTCTCGGTAAGTGCGGGGATGAGTTCATCCCAGTCATGCAGAGAGGCGGCAATGCCATGGATCATGACGATGGGCTTGCCGCTGCCCTGTTGGACGTAATTTGCAGTTGTGGGAATGATTATTTCATTTGTCGTACTTTTCATATCTTCTGACTAACTCTCTTCTCAAGACTTTGCCGATGAAGGTGCGCGGGAAATCGTCCAGGAAGAAGACGAAGCGCGGCACGAGGTAGGCGGGCAGACGCCGCTTGCAGTAGGCAATGACGGCGCTGGGCGAGGGGGCATCTTTGCCGGCGATGATGAAGGCAAAGGGATGCCCCGCCACGGCGGTGACCGCCACTTCCTTCACCTGCGGAATTTCGTAGATGACCTCCTCCACGTCGCGCGGGAAGGCGGGCTTTTTGACTTTGTTGGGGTACCACATATCCGCCTTGCGGGCGATGATGCGGACGTAGCCGTCTTCGTCTGCCTGGGCAATGTCGCCGGTGAGGAGCCAGCCGTCGTCGGTGAGGACTTCAGCGGTGGCTTGCGGATTCCGCCAGTAACCCATCATCACCTGCGGACCGCGCACCGCCAGTTCGCCAATCTGCCCCGGCTTGACATCCTTGCGGCGGTTGGTCAGGTCCACGATGCGGCTTTCGGTGGAGGGAAGGGGGATACCGATGGTGCCAACTTTGCGGTCTCCGTTGAGCGGGTTGGCATGTGTGACCGGCGAGGCTTCGGTCAGCCCGTAGCCTTCGACGAGTTTGCCGCGCGTCAATTTTTCGAACGCTTCCTGCACTTCGACCGGCAGCGGCGCAGACCCGCTGATGCAGGCTTTGATGGATTGAATGCCATACTTGCGCACGCCGCGGAAGTTGTTGATGGCAACAAACATGTTCGGCGAGCCGGGGAAAATGGTGGGCTTGTATTTTTTGATGGCTTTCAGCACGTCCAGCGTTTGAAACTGCGTCTTCAGAATCATCGCCGCGCCCACCGAAACCGGGACGTTCATGGCGGTCGTCAACCCGTAACTATGAAAGATAGGCACCACGCACAGGAAGCGCTCGCGTCCTTCCACTGCGCCCGGCAGCCAATGACGGGTTTGCAGGGCATTCGCCACCAGGTTGCGGTGCGAAAGCATCACACCCTTCGATTGGGCAGTCGTTCCGCCGGTGTATTGAATCACCGCCAAGTCCTCCGGCGTCACTTCCACCGTCGGCGATTTGGCGCTCTTGCCGCCCAAAAAGTCGCCCCAGCGGACGGCGTTGCGCAGTCCATAGGCGCGGTTGCGCCAATGCGAAATCAGATACTTGGGCAGAGAAAGGTACTCCGCCGGGTCGGTCAGGATGATATGCGGAATCCCGCAGGCTTCCTGAATTTGCTTTGCCAGCCCCGCCCACATCGAGAGCGTCACCAAGGCGCTGGCTTCCGCATCCCGCACCTGGCGCACGATTTCTTCCGGCTCGATGACCGGCGGCACAAAGACCGCCGCCGCGCCGGCTTTCATCGTCCCAAAGAAACCAATCACCATTTGCGGGACATTCGGTAACAGCAACACCACCCGCGCCCCCTTCCCTACTCCCAGCGAGAGCAGGGCATTGGCAAAGCGGTTTGCTTCACGGTTCAGGCGGCGGTACGACATGCGGCTCCCCTCGAAATAAATCGCCGGGCGGGAGGAAAACCGCCGCACCGCCGAACGCAGCAGGTGATGCAGAGGGATGTTCGGCACGCCCACCGTGTACGGGACGCCGGGTTCGTAATGTTCCAGCCAGGGACGTTCCCGGCGCAGAGCGTCGCGCCCGCCTTTTTTCTTTTTGGAATCGCTGACCGATTCCCGCCACGAGCGTTGACCTTCGCCGGAGAGGAATCGTGCGATGGAGCGATTCACCGCCTCCCGCCGCTCCAGCATGACCATGTGACCTGATACGCCGATATCAGCCTCTTCCGCCCCGGGAATGGATTCTGTCACCTTCTCGAACAGCGGACGCTCGAACACCAAGTCGCGGTGACCGCGGATGACCAGCGTCGGCACTTCGAGTTGGGTGAACCGTTCCCAGCCCCGCCAGCGCGACATATTCTCGTGATAGAACTTTTTCAGCGCGTGCGGCGGCGCATGAAGCCATGAACGCGTGAACGGACCGATCAGCCTCAACAACCAAACCGGCAAACTCAACCCCAGCCGAAAGAGCGGATTGAGTTTGAACTCGCCAGCCGTCGCAATCAGAATCAACCGTTCGATGCGGTCGGGATGTTTGAGGGCATATTCGGTGACAATCGCGCCGCCGAAGGAATGTCCCACCAGCACGATCTTCCCCTTGACCTTCAACAGCGTCAGCGCCGTTTCCAAATCCTCGACCATCTGAGGCATCTCGTAGCCGCGCCCCGGTTTATCGGAAAGACCGTGTCCGCGCAGGTCGAGGGCAATGACGCGGTTTTCCACCGCGAACTCTTGCACCTGGTACTGCCACTGCTCCGCCTTGCCGCCGAAGCCGTGAATGAAAACGAACGTCCGCTGGGGGTGGTCCGGCGAAACGTCAATCGCCGAAAGCCTCACCAGCGGGTTGGTCGAGACGCGCACTTCGTGACGGTAGAGGTCGAGGTCAATGTCCATGCAAAGAGTGTACAGGAGGTGACATCAATTGTCAATTTTTGTCAACCGCCAAAATCATGGGCAGCATGGTTTTCTCATTTTCAACACGGATGTCGCGGATTTAGCGGATTTCGCCGATGTTTTTCAAAAAAATCCGCGCCATCCGTCTAATCAATACTTTGCAGTCTGTTTTGCAATCTACGAGAGGATAAAATTTTTATAGATAACGTGTGTTCGGGACAATGGATGTGTTTACGTGTTTTCACGGAATCTTCCGTTCGTTCCGTGAAACTTGTGCTGAGCTTATCGAGGCATCCGCGTTCCCAAATGTCTTTATCCCGAATTGACGTTAGATACGGACATTCGAGTATCTATGCCCGCCAGGTGATAACCCATTAACGAGAAAAATTCGATCGCCGGCCAATTCTCCATAGGATGCAAGAAAGGAAAAGATATGTTTACGAAAAAGAAGATAAACGAATTGACCAGACGAGAATTGGAAATCTTGGGTCTGATTGCCCGAGGCTGGAGGAATCGTCAAATTGCCGAATATCTCCAAGTTAAAATTCGAACAGTAAAGTACCACACAACAAACATTTATTCCAAACTTGGGGTGAAATCACGTTCAGAGGCTATTGCATGGGCATGGAAACACGGTATTACTCAAGACAATCGCTGACATAGAAATACTGTACCAAGGTACATTGAATCCTAATCGCCCCCGTGCCATTCTTGAAATGAGTATAGTAAATTAATTCATAATACATTGAGATCGGAGGTTGAAATGAGAAACGTAAAACTCTTTGCATTTGTCAGCGTAGCGGCTTTACTAGCAATCTTTGCAATAAGTGATACGATGTCAAGCCTTTTTATCAGCGATCAAAGTATAGGGTTTCGCCTATGCAGCACCAATTCAGGAAAACATATCACTAGCGCCACTTAACTTTGGTGAGGAGGGACGATTTTCCAAGATTTACAATGACACCAATACTGCTATTGCATCTAACTGCTGGGTTACCAGTTGTTGTAACAGCGACTGTTCGGTGGTGCGAGTCTGTTGCGTGTCACATTACTGCAAGCGTTTCACATGGCTGCCAATTTGCGTTACAGGTCCGCCATGTTGCCTTGAATGGGTAACACAATATTGGTGTCATTGTTTCCCGAAGAATGCCATTCCTTCTATCATAGACGAGGAGGAATAAAATATGTTTGGGGTAAGTGTATCTAATTTACGGCGACGGTTTGTTTTTCTTTCCTTACTGATTAGTTTCATCCTTTTTGGATGCCGCCCGCAAAAAACACCGTCTCCAATTGCCGAGCCTACTTTCACGGCATCCCCTACCCTTCAAGCAGAACAAATCCTGCACGAATATTGTTCTGCTTTGCAGGCAAGAGATTACGAAAAGGCGGCGTCTTTGTTTTCCACAAAAGTGGGAATAACCAGGAGTGAGTTGATCCGCCTATGGAAGGATAACGACGCCAAGGGATGGAGGATGGTCAGTTGTGAAGTTACAAACAAAAAAATTTTCGATGAAAATCGGGTTGTATTCTGGGTTAATATAAAGCAGGAAGGTCTTGAACCAGCAGAGTATTCCACTGTGAATGTTTTGCATTTTGAAAGAGGTATGTGGCTTGTGGGCAACGCGACCCTCGACAAGTTTGGCTTGAATGTGAGACCCAAAACGCAAAGTCAACTTGCTGTTTTCCCAAGTGTTATGTTGCGTTTGGTTTCAGGGATCGAGATTTGGGTCAACTTGACCAATGACAACGACCAGGCTGTTTTATGGGGAGCGGAAGGGAAAACTTGTGGAAAACTATTCTGGGAAGATTTTGCGCTGGACGCCCCCTGCCCATCGCCGGTCCTACGAATTGAGCCCGGTCAAACACACAATATCCCACTGATCTTTTCTCTCGATGCATTTACCCGACTCGATCTTCCAACACAGTTGGAGGTTCTGCTCTTTCGCTTGGAAACGAATACCACTGCTTCATGGAACTATCGTTTTGATTTAGTAACCGAATCGCCATAAGTAAATTACAGTGGATTTTCAGCAGATCACCAAAACATTGCGAATTTATACTCTCCAACCCAAATGTTCACCTTGAAGTAAAAAAAAACGAAATCCTGCTATCCTGTGATTCACAGCAATTCGTTATCGAAAAGTTCGGCGAACGAAATGAGGAAAGTAAAACTTTGTTTCACACTCTTGGCAATGGCATGTAACGTAGTTGCATGCATTCCACCGTCAGATGCATCCACTCCGGTCATAAGTGACACACATCAGTTGTTTGCCACCTCTGCACTCTCCTCCCCCACCGCACTGTCAACCAAAACAGTGTCAAACACAAATCCGCGACCTACCCCAACATTAATATCTACAGTTGCGATACCTACATCCAGTCTGATTGAAGGATGGCTGGTCTATCAGAATCCGACCTACAGGTACGAATTCAGTTATCCAATTGGCACGACTTTGAAGATAAGCAGTGTGGATGGCTTTCCAGGAGAAGTGCCAGCAGGCTTAACATTCGAGGAGTATCTACTTCAACTTCAAAACCAACTTGGTGACTTATGTGTCATTGCCACCTATCGCGAAGGGTTTGTACTCATTCAAGCACCCAACGCATGGGATTACGTCCTTTGTGGAGGTTTCGGAGTGGGCGCGGATGTTGTTGTTGAAAAATCAGAACAGGTTAGCATCAATGGCAAGATCTATCCAGCCCGCGGGTGGGAACTGTACAAGCAAGAAGGCGACAATACAATCCTTTATTCAGAATTCTTCTTTGTTGATATTGAAGATGGCACTCACTTTGCCTACGGAGCAAATCTGCAAAGCGCCCCGGGAAAATTCGACGATTACCTTGCCGTCAAAGAAATCTTACTTCGTATGCTGGCTTCCTACCGCACAATAGAATAGTTCTGACCTTCCACAAATCAAACGCAGTTATTCAGTCACCTTACGCGGTAGCGCGAGATTTATCTCGTGTTTTCAGGCGACATGAACCCCCATTCGGGGACAACGTGTTGCGCTACGAAGCAACTGCGTAAGGTGAGTTATTCAGAAATTTCAGCCCAAAAGGCGACTAAAGTCGCTACTACGGATTATTCGAGTTTTGGGGAGTGTCTAAAAGGAAGGGCTAAAGAAATTCCACCACAGAGAACACGGAGTCCACGGAGATTTTTCAAAGAGATTTTCTCCGTGATTTTTATGCGCTCTGTGGTTAAATCTTTTGCAAGCCCGCGAGATTAGGCACTCCCTAGTTTTGAAATCGTGATTAGACTTTATCAGTATTTACGGAAAAACGTCCCGAAGGCTGATATTTGCCCTTTGATTTGCCCAAAGAAACCTTCGGGACGGTTATTTCAGATAATGTCTATTTGCTGCAACGATGGGACTGGTAAAATCAAAGGGTGAATTTCGATAAACTGGTCGAGTCGATCATTAAAGAGGCGATGGAGCGCGGGGAGTTCGACAACCTGCCCGGCAAAGGCAAGCCGATTGACCTTTCGGCGTATTTCGACACGCCGGAAGACCTCCGCCTGGCGTATTCGGTGTTGAAAAATGCCGGGATGACTTCACGTGAGGTGGAATTGCTCAGGGAGATTGCCGAACTCAAACAAATCCGCGCGGCAGCACGGGATGAGAAAAAGAAGAGAGAACTCCACACGGCAATCGAGAAGAAGCAAATCGAGTTCAGCCTGATGATGGAGAGGCAAAGGCGTCAGCGGAGGCAAAAGTAATTCGGACGGAAGCAGGCGGAGGCGGAGAGGGAGGCGTGCAGGTCGGACAGCAGAGCTATCCGAATCCATAATCCTCTGCTTTACAAATCCCCCCTGCCCTGCTATACTTTCGAGCGTTGAATTTGACTTTCGCGGCGCAAAGGCGTCGTTTGTTTGTAAACAGCAATCGCAATGGTACGGCAGGACCTTCGCGAGCAAGTCAGCGGAGGTCTTTTTATTAGACTTCAACCGCCCAAGGCGGATAACAATCTTTAACTAAAGGAACAAAAATATCCATGAGTAAGCACGGAAAATTGAAAATCATTCCCCTGGGAGGGCTGGGGGAAGTAGGCAAGAACATGACCGCCTACGAATTCCAAAACCAGATTTTGGTGGTGGACGCGGGCATCATGTTCCCCCACAACGACATGATGGGGATTGATTACATCATCCCCGACTTCGAGTATCTGCTCGACAAAACCGACAAGGTGGTGGGCATCATCATCACGCACGGACATGAGGACCACATCGGGGCGATTCATCACCTCGTGCGCGAAGTCCCTGCGCCCATCTACGCCACGCCCCTGACCCGCGGCTTGATCGAGGTCAAACTGGCGCGTAACAACGCCTCAGGCTTGGTGCAACTGAACACCATCGAAGCCGGCAAGTCGGCGAAGATTGGACCGTTCGAGGTGGAGTTCTTCCACATCTGCCACTCCATCCCCGACGCGGTGGGACTGGGCATCACCACGTCCGCCGGTCTCGTCGTCCACATGAGCGACTTCAAGTTCGATCAGACTCCGGTGGACGGCTGGCCCACCGACTTTGCCAAACTGGCGGAATTTTCGAAGCGCGGCGTGGACATCCTGCTCGCCGACTCGACCAACGCCGAACGCCCCGGCTGGACGCCTTCCGAGAAAATCATCGGTCCCGCCTTCGACAAGGTTTTCACCGAAGCGCCGGGGCGCGTCATCGTGGCGACGTTTGCGTCGCTGATTTCGCGCATCCAGCAGGTGGCAGATGCCACCGCCAGGCACGGGCGCAAGATGGCGCTGGCTGGCTCCAGCATGATTGACAACGTGAAAATCGCCCGCAAATTGGGCTACCTCGACATCCCCGACGAACTGCTCGTACCCATCGAGCAGGCGCTGCAGATGCAGGATCACAAGGTCACCATCATGTGTACCGGCTCGCAGGGAGAGCCGTCGTCCATTGTGGGGCGGTTGTCGGCAGGGACAAACCGTCAGTTCGATTTGAAGCCAAACGATACGGTGGTGTTGTCTTCGCATCCCATCCCCGGCAACGAGGAGACCATCAGCAAGACCATCAACCGTCTCCTGCGGCGCGGCGCAAACGTCATCTACGACGCCATCCTGCCGATTCACGTCTCAGGTCATGCCAGCCAGGAGGAATTGAAACTGCTGTTGAACATGGTCAAGCCCAAGTATTTCATCCCCATTCACGGCGAACTGCGGCAGTTGAAGCGTCACGGGCAGCTGGCGGTGGAGGTGGGCATCCCGAAGGAAAACGTCATCGTGGTCGAGAACGGGCAGATTGTGGAACTCTCCGGCAAGAACATCCGGCTCGGCGAGCGCATCCCCGGCGGTTACGTGTTCGTGGACGGGCAATCCATCGGCGAGGTGGATTTCAGCGTGATGCGCGAGCGCGAGCAGTTGGCGCGCAACGGCATCTTCCTGATTGACATCAGCGTGGATAAGTTCAACGGCAAGCTCCTGCACGAACCGGAGATCATCACACGCGGCTTCGTCTCGCAGGAGGAAGCGGAGGAACTGCTGCCCGAAGTCCGCAAGCACATCATGGACGTGGTCAACGACGGCGGCTGGGATAGCGAAAAGGACATCGCCAACACGGTCAAGTCGTACCTCTACGAGTACACCAAACGCAGACCGATGGTGCTGGTCACGTTGAGCAAAAGTTGACGTGTAGTCGGTGTTCTCCCCTGGCGCCGCCCGCCAGAGCAGGTGTAACGCCGGCAAATACGACATCTCAACAAAACATCCCACTCGTCAAGAGCGGGATGTTTTGTTTAATAGGAGGATTTTTCACCGCGAAGGACGCAAAGTACGCGAAGTTTTAAAGGCTTCCTTTGTGATCTTTGTGGTTGAAATCTTTTTGGTTTTGGCTTGCCGAAGTTAAGGAGTAATCGTCAAATCGAAGAACTCCGCATCCAACCGATTGGTGCCGATGACGCCTTGAAAACCGAGGAACAGCCACTTTTGGCTGGATTGAACGGGGACGTTGCTCGTGGCAAAGGCGTTCTTCATCACCACCGCCCGCACCGAAAGATTGTTGAACTCGAAGTGAACGCTGTAAATGGGCGGATTCTGCTGGAAGGTCACCGTATCCAACACCTTGACCGGTCCCGGCATATCCCACTGCACAAACGGACGCTTCTTCACATCGCCGGAGGGGATGGACAGCAACAATCCCTTCGCCGAAAGCGAAGGTTCGGAAAAAACACCCATCCACAAGTTGCCGTTCTTCAATTCGCGCAAATAAACCTGCAAATCCACCGTTCCGCTGGAGGGAAGCGGCGCAAACAAACCATGCACTTCCGCGCTCGAAAGCCTGCCATCATACAGGAAGGAGAGCCGTCCGTTATCCGCAAAGAACACATCCAGCGGCTGGGAATAACACCCATCCCTAACTACCGTTTGGGCAGAGGCGGGATGCGGCACCCAAAGCGCGCTGATACAGTCATTCGCCCAGTCGAAACCGACCGGGATCGGCGTTGCAGTGGGGGGCACAGGCGTATCCGTCGGCGCAGGCGTGGAGGTCGGCTCACCGGGCGGTACGGTATCCGTGGGAACAGGCGTCGGCGTGACGGGAACATCGGTTGCAGTTGCCACGATCACAATCGGCGTTTGCGTGGGCTGTTCTGTAAGCCGTTTTTGAATAATCGGACCATAGACTGTGGCAAGCACTCCCAACACGCCAACCACAAAGGTAAGCAGGACCGAAATCAACTGGACGTTTGGACCTTTGTTTTCATCCGCTGCGGGTTTCTCTTTTTTAGCCATCGCCGTCGCCCTTTCTTACCGTTGCCAAATTTTTTCTATTCTACGCCAAAGCCCCTCCGTACTCAAGTAGCAGTTTGTTGCAAAAGGGCGTTGGCAATCCAGCGGTCTATCTTCCCCATGGGATACTCGCCCAATTTTCCGATGGCGACCCATTGCAAAGCGGACACATCGGACATTTCGAGCAGGTCACACCGAAACGCATGGACGGTCGCCTTGAAGTGAGTGTAGGCGTGCTGGACAACCCCCAGCGCCTCTTTTCTCTGGACTTTGAGCCTGTACCCTGCCTCAAGGACCTGAGCCAACTCCCCGGCCGGATCGCCCTCCACCCGCCCATTCGGGAACTCCCACATCCCCCCCAACAATCCTTTCGACGGTTTTTGCGCCAACAGCACCCTGCCTCGCCGCACGATCACCCCCGCCGCATGGACATGATGCGGCACAGACTTCCTCGGTTTCTTGACCGGGCGGAGTTCCTGCGTGCCGGTTGCCCGCGCCTTGCACAACTCCCGGAGCGGGCAAAGCAAACAACGCGGATTTTTAGGAAAGCAAAGCATCGCTCCCAAATCCATGAGCGCCTGATTGAAGTCGCCTGCTTTGCCCTTGGGGAGGTTTTGCCGGGCAATGTCCCACAGCATTTTTTCGCCCTGGGGAGAGTCGACCGGCTCGGTCACATCGAACAGGCGGGCGTAAACGCGTTTGATGTTTCCGTCGAGGGCGGGTTCGTCTGCGCCAAAGGCGATGGAGGCAATCGCGCCGGCGGTGTACCTGCCAATCCCTGGCAGTTTCAGGAGGTCGTCCACGCTGCGAGGCAGGGTCCCGCCATGCTCACGGGCGATGACCCTCGCCGCTTTGTGCAGGTTACGGGCGCGGCTGTAGTAGCCGAGTCCTTCCCAGGCGTTGAGCACGTCCCGCTCGGAGGCATCTGCCAGCGCCTGCACGGTGGGAAACCGCCGCATCCATTTTTTGAAGTAGGGGATGACCGTCTCCACGCGCGTTTGCTGAAGCATGATCTCGGAAACCCACACTGCGTAGGGGTCGGGGTGATCGCGCCAGGGGAGAGTCCGCTTGTTTTTGTGGTACCAGGCTAAAAGTCTGGTTTGAAGCGAGGAGGTCGGCATGAGTTAAATAAAAACACGGAGACCTGTCCGGTCTCCGTAATCCGTTCTTTAGAATTGAAATCCGCCGCGCGCTTTGACGACTTTATAGGAAAAGTTTTTGACGTAGTTGAAGAGGCGCTCCTGCAGGAGCAGCCAGTCTGCCGATTTGAGGATGCGATACGCCTCTTCGGCGTCTGCCGCGACCAGTCCCACCTGGATTTGCGGGTAGGAGCCGTAAAGCGTTGCCCAGGCTTCAGCAGGCTGCAACCCCAGCCGCTGGACGCCGGGAATGAATTCTCCGATGACGAATTCGAAGTATTCCTGATCGCGTTCGGCGGCGATGTCCCAGGTCATGAGGACTTTGACAGGCATATTAACTCGCTTGATATTCGAGCACAACAACCTTGGTTTCTTCGGGCAGGCTGCTGCGCGCCACTTTCAAAGTAGGTTGGGTTTCGGGCTTCGAGAGACCCATTTCCTTGAGGAATTTGTTGAGGGAATCGAGCGGGACTTTCACATCGGGCGTGGCATAGTGCATGGGGATGACGATGTTCGGCTCGATCAGGCTGATGACTTCGGCGGCTTTGGCGGCGTTCAACCCGCCTCCCCCTCCCACCGGCACCAGCGCAACGTTGATTGTGCCAAGCGATTCGATTTCGGACTGTGTCGGCACTTGCTGAAGGTCGCCCAGATGCGCAACGGTGATGCCGTCGTAGTCGAAGACGTAGATGGTGTTGCGGCTCGAGGCTTCCTTGCGTTTTTTGCCGCCCGAATTGCCGTCGGTGGAGACGCCGGTGATGAAGACGCCGCCAATCTCGAACTCGCCCGCTCCATCAATGATGTGCGCAGCGCCCTTGACCGCCTCGGTGTAATTGTGACCGGGCGCGTCGTGGCTGACGGTCACAATATCTGCCTTGAGTTTGAGGGGGGAATATCCAATGGCTTTGTTGTCGAAAGGGTCCGTGACCACCGTGGCGTAACTGCGCTCGGTGAGACGGAAGCAGGAATGTCCGTACCAGGTAATTTCCATGAAGCGTAAACCTCCGGGGGAGTATTATACACGGAACGCCGTTTCGAGAAATTGGCAGTTGAGAGAGTGCTAAAAGAATGGGTTAAAGATTTTTCTGCCACAGAGCTCACAGAGATCTCTGAGAAAAATCTCAAAATCTCTGCGCTCTCTGTGGCTAAGCCCATGACATTGGACACTCGCGGCAGTTGAAAGTGGATTGTGGATTTATAATGTGCCGACTGCCCAGGAGAAAAACCGTGACAAAATCAAAAACCGTTCCCTATCTGGAAGCCCTCTTTGCCGTCGTGGTGTGGGGGGCGTCGTTCATCGCCACCAAAGTCGCTTTGCAGGATGTCTCCCCCGTTACCGTGGTGTGGCTCCGTTTTTCGATGGGCGTGCTCATCCTCGGCGCGGCGGTTGCCATGCGCGGTGAGTTTGCGCTTCCCAGGAGGAGCGAATGGGCGTATTTTGCCCTGCTCGGTTTTTTGGGGATTACCTTTCACCAGTGGCTGCAATCGAACGGATTGCAGACTTCGGAAGCGGGAACCACCGCCTGGATCGTTGCCACTACGCCGGTCTTCATGGCAATGCTCGGACGCTTCATTCTCAAGGAACGGCTGGACTGGCTCAAAACCCTGGGCATTTTCCTCGCCTTTGCCGGGGTGCTGCTGGTCGTCTCCAAAGGCAACCTGTCTTCCGTTTCGGTGGGCAGGTTTGGCGCACCCGGCGACAAGTTGATTCTGGTCAGCGCCGTCAACTGGGCGGTGTTCTCGGTCCTTTCGCGGCGCGGACTGAAAGCATACCCGGCCGGCTTGATGATGTTCTACGTGATGACGCTGGGCTGGCTGTTCACTTCCCTGCTGTTCTTTGCCGGGGGGAACATTGCCGAAGTAAGCGGTCTGACTTTCAACGGCTGGCTGGGCATCGCCTTTCTCGGCGTGTTCTGTTCGGGGCTGGCATACATCGCATGGTACGACGCTTTGCAGGCGCTCTCTGCGGCGCAGACGGGGGTGTTTTTATACATCGAGCCGCTGGTGGCGGTGGTGGTGGCGTTCTTTGTGCTGGGAGAGCCAGTCACGCTCGTTTCGCTTCTTGGGGGCGGGGTCATCCTGTTTGGGGTGTGGCTGGTGAACCGGTAAAAACTCGCGGGGAGAAAAGGCTGTGGAAGGCAGGGCAGGCACGGGCGGAGTCGGGGGCGGGTCTTCGTCTCCCCAAATTCATTCCGTTGCGAAAAAGGCGGGAGTATAATGCAGTCACTATACTCTCACGAAACGGAGGAATGACCCATGGCTAGTGTTACGTTCAGAAACGTCTACAAGCGGTTTGGAGACGTGATTGCCGTCAACAATCTGAACATCGAAGTTGGCGACAAGGAATTTCTGGTGCTTGTCGGTCCTTCGGGGTGCGGCAAGACGACCGCCCTGCGCTGTCTGGCGGGTTTGGAGGAAATCAGCGAGGGCGAGATTTTGATTGGCGACCGGGTGGTAAACGATGTTCCGCCCAAAGACCGTGACATTGCCATGGTCTTCCAGTCCTATGCGTTGTATCCCCATCTGTCGGTGTATGACAATATGGCGTTCGGTTTGAAACTGCGCAAAGTGCCGAAGGAGGAAATCAAACGCCGCGTGTATGAAGCGGCAGACATCCTCGGCATCCGCGATTTGTTGGATCGCAAGCCGCGCCAGCTTTCGGGCGGTCAGCGTCAGCGTGTGGCGGTGGGACGCGCCATCGTGCGCGAGCCGAAGGTCTTCCTGTTCGACGAGCCGCTCTCAAACCTGGACGCCAAACTGCGCGTGGCGATGCGCGCCGAAATCAGCAAACTGCATCAGCGCCTGCAAACGACCTTTATTTACGTCACCCACGACCAGACGGAAGCCATGACCATGGCGACCCGCATTGCGGTCATCAACAAGGGCATTTTGCAGCAGCTCGACACGCCGCAGAATCTTTACGATAAACCCAACAACTTGTTCGTGGCTGGCTTCATCGGCTCGCCTGCCATGAACTTCTTCCCCGGCAAACTGCGCAAGCAGGACGGAAAACTGCTGGTAGATACCGGCGACTTTGCAGTAACGATCCCGCCCAGCCGCGCCCAGCCCTACGAAGCGCACGTCGGCAAGGACATCATTTTTGGCATCCGCCCCGAAAACGTCCACGATGTGGACTTTACGCCGCCGAACATTGACGCAGAGAGAGTCACGGTGAAGGTGGATGTGACCGAGTTGATGGGCAACGAAATCTTCCTGTACCTCGTCAGCGGAAGGAACACGTTTGTCGCCCGCGTGGATCCGCGCTCGAAACTGCGCATCGGGCAGGAAGCGCAGGTGGCGTTCGACATGGATAACTTCCACATTTTCGACGCCGCAACCGAGCAAGCCATTCGGTAGGGTTCGTCTTCTGCTTTCCAGTCGGCATCCGCAAGGGTGCCGATTTTTTTATGGTTGAATTTGTTAAAATGCTTGAAAAAACAAAGAGGGTATGCTATTATCTGCTCAGTTTCTCGATACGATAATGCCGTTATGAGTACATTTTTCTGGCTCCCCGCCGACTACAATGTCAAGAGTTTTAACAAACATGCGGCTCTTGATTTGATTCGCTTTTCGGGGGCAGGGATGTCGAGGACGGAACTGGCAGAGCAAATGGGATTGACGCGCGCCGCTGTCAGTTTGATTGTGAACGATTTGCTCGAAAGCGGGGTGGTCATGGAGGCAGAGAGCCGCTCGGCGCCCAGCGGACGCCCGCCGATTGTCCTCGAAATCAACCCGGAACGGGGCTTGGTCGGCGCAATAGACATGGGGGCGACTCACATGAGCATCGCCGTGGCGGATTTTGCCGCCCGCATTCATCAGGAAACGGAAATTTCTCTCGATATCAAAGACGGACCCGAAGTTTGCCTTGCCCAAGCAGACAAACTGCTGAAACAGCTCCTTGCCGACAAGGGCTTGCCTGTTTCAGATCTTGCCGCCATTGGCGTGGGCGTGCCGGGACCGGTCATCACCGAAGCGGGTACGGTGGTGGCGCCCCCCATCATGCCCGGCTGGGACCGCTATCCCATTCGGGCAAGCCTCGAAAAGAGTTGGGGGTGCCCCGTCACCCTCAACAACGACGCGGAGTTGGGCGCGCTGGGCGAATGGGCATACGGCGCAGGACGCGGCGAAAAGAACATCGCCTATATCAAAGTGGGAAGCGGCATTGGCGCAGGTTTAATCCTCAACAAACAAATCTACGGCGGGACGACCGGCGCAGCAGGCGAAATCGGTCACCTGACCATTGACGAGAACGGTCCGTTGTGCAACTGCGGCAACCATGGCTGCTTGGAGGCGTTTGCCGGCGGTCACGCCATTGCGCTTCAGGGACGGGCGCTGGCAAAATCAGGCAAACGGACACTGCTTGCCAGCCTGCCCGTGGAAAGCATTACGGCGCGGGAAGTGGCAGAAGCCGCCCGCCGCGGAGACCTGTATGCGCAGGAAATCATCCATCGCGCCGGCACCTACATTGGCATTGCCATTGCCGGCTTGATCAATCTCTTCAACCCCAGCGTAGTCATCATCGGCGGCGGGGTGGCGGAGGTGGGCGATATGCTTACCACGCCCATCCGCCAGGCGGTTCGTGAGCGGGCAATGCGCGCCTCCGAACAGGGTGTGCGCATCACCACCGCCATGCTCGGACGCCGTTCCGTGTTGATTGGCGCCATCGTTCAGGCGGTAAACGTCGCCATTCATGCCGCCGCTGAAAACAGAAATTCCACTTCAAAAGCCGTTTTCATGGAACCAGTCGAAGTGAATTAATCCCGGGATAAGGAGGTGATGCCTTTATAATCAACGAAATTACTGTCACGAGATAAACACTTCAAATTAACCCCTAAAATCCTACAAGGAGAAGAAGTAATGAAAACCAAATTCAGTCTGTTGCTCAGCCTTTTGCTGATCTCAGCCTTCGTGCTTGCCGCCTGCGGCGGTGGAGCCACCGAAGCCCCCACCGAAGAACCGGCTCCTGCACCTACCGAAGCCCCAGCCGAACCGACTGCCGCTCCGGAACCCACTGCTGCCGCACCTGCCGGCACCCTGCGCATCTGGGCAGATGACACCCGCGCCCCCATCCTCCAAGACTTGGCGGATGAAGTGCTCGCCGCCTACAACCTCGAACTCGTCGTCGAACTGAAGTCTGCCATCCGCGATGACTTTCAGGTTGCCGCTCCCCTCGGCGAAGGTCCCGACATCATCGTGATCCCTCACGACCAGGCTGGCACCCTCGTTGCCAATGGTCTGCTCGCTGAGGTGGATCTGGGCGACAAAGCCGCCGATTTCGCCCCTGTGGCGCTGCAAGCTTGTACCTTCGACGGCAAACTGTACTGCATGCCCTACGCCACCGAGAACCTGGCTTTCTTCTACAACAAAGACCTGGTTCAGACTCCTCCCACCACCTGGGATGAAGTCCTCGAAATGGGACGCGCCCTCAAGGCGGAAGGCAAAGTGGAATATGTGATGGCGGTGACCGGCACCACCTACGATGTGTACCCGCTTTACACCTCCTTTGGCGGCTACATCTTCGGCAAACTCCCCAACGGCGACTGGAATCCTGAAGACCTCGGCGTGGACAGCCCCGGCATGATCGAAGGCGTCAAGTGGCTTGCCGACGGCGTCAAAAACGGTGACCTGCCCGCCGATTGGGATTGGGCGAACAACCACGCTCTGTTCGAAACCGGCAAAGCGCCGTTCATCATGGCTGGACCGTGGGCTTTGAGCCGCATTCGCGAATCGGGCGTTCCCTACGCCATCACCAACTTCCCCAGCGGCGGTTATCCGTTCGCCGGCACGCAGGGCTTCTTCATCAATGCCCAGAGCGAAAACGTTCTGCTCGCTCAGGCGTTCCTGAACGAGTTCATTGCGACCGAAGATGTCATGCTCAAACTCTACGAAGTCGGTCAGCGCGCGCCTGCCTACCTGCCCGCTCTGGAAAAGGTTGACGATCCCGACCTGAAGGCGTTTGCCGAGGCTGGGAAAAACGCCACCATGATGCCCGCCATCCCCGCCATGGGTTCGGTGTGGGGCAACTGGAATGACGGCGTCGTCCTCGCCCGCGACGGCAAACAGGATCCCGAAACCGCCATGAAGGAAGCTGCCGCCAAGATCCGCGCCCTGATTGCCAACCCGCTGACCGGCATGGTCAACATCCCCGGCTCGTATCAGGACGAAGCAGGCTGCTCCGGCGACTGGCAGCCCGACTGCGCCGCCACTGCCATGACCAAAGGCGACGACGGCAAATACTACAGTGGTCCGTTCACACTGCCTGCCGGCGACTATGAATACAAGGTCGCTTTGGACGGGTCGTGGACGGTCAACTACGGCTCCGATGGCGCTCAGGATGGTCCCAATTACAAACTGAGCCTCACCGCCGAATCCAAAGTTTCCTTCATTTACGACCCCGCGACCAAGCTCGTCGAGGTCAAAGTTGAGTAAGTAAGTTGAAAGAGGCTGAGGAACGCTGTTCCTCAGCCTCTTTTGTCTATTCCCTACTCCACGCTTCTCCATCGAGGAGGTCCCATGAGCCAAGCCCTGCCGGAAAAGCCAAAGAAAAGGTCCGGGATGACCGAAGAATCCTTCTTGTCGAGATTGATGCGGATCATCCTGCTGATCGTGTTCGACGCCGGAGCCGTCTGGTTCATCCAAAACGCCCTCTCCAAAGGCTTCGATCAACTGGCAATTGTCATCGGCGTGATTGCCGTCATGTTCAACCTCATTTTCCTGCTCCCGCAGGCATATCCGCTGCGGTGGATGGCGTTCGGGCTGGGGTTCCTGATTCTGTTCACCATTTACCCCATCATCTTTACGGTCTATGTGGCGTTTACGAACTATGGCGACGGGCACCTGCTCACCAAGGAGCAGGCAATTCCGCTCATCGAAAAGCAGGTTTATCTGCCCGAAGGAGGACGCTCCTATTCATGGACAGCCTACCGCAACGAGGCGGGCGAGTATGCGCTGTGGCTGATCAGTCCCGAAGGTGAGACCTTTCTGGCGAAACCCGGCGAGGAAATTCTGCCCGCCAAGCCCGGCGACCCCGGCATCGGCGAAGCGGACAGCAAGGGCATTCCCCTCTCCATCGAAGGCTACCAGCGTCTCAACACTCTGCTTGCCGCCGCAGACAAGAATCTCCCCAACATCAAGTTTGGCTTGGAAGGCGATCAGGTCATTCAGATTCGCAACCCAAGCGAAGCCGCCGAATTACAGAGCCGCTTCAAATACGACGAAGCGACCGACACGGTGGTGGATCAGTCGAACGGCGAAATCTATTACAACGTGGACGGCACCTTCACTTCACGAACAGGGAAAACCATCTCGCCCGGCTTCCGCACCGTGGTGGGGCTGAAAAACTTCAGGGACTTCCTGACCAGCCCGGCGCTGCGTGGACCGCTGGTTCAAATCGTCACCTGGAACTTCATCTTCCCGACGGTCAGCGTCGTTTCCACATTTGCGCTGGGGCTGGCAATCGCCATCATGTTCAACGACCCCGATTTCCCGTTCAAGAAATTAATCCGCTCCCTGCTCATCATTCCCTACACCATCCCCGGTTTGATCAGCATCATCATCTGGCGCGGCTTGCTGAACTCGGAATTCGGCATCGTCAACAAAATTCTGAACGACCTCATCGGCACCGCGCCGCGCTGGACGACGGAACCGTTCTGGGCGCAGGTGGCGATTCTGCTCGTGAACTTATGGCTGGGTTACCCCTACATGATGCTGGTCAGCAGCGGCGCACTGCAATCCATCCCCTCCGACATCTATGAAGCGGCGATGATTGACGGGGCAACTCCCTGGCAGCGATTTCGCCGCATCACCCTGCCCCTGCTGTTGATTGCCGTGGGTCCCCTGCTCATTGCTTCCTACGTCTTCAACTTCAACAACTTCAACCTGATCTACCTGTTCATCGCCGGCGGTCCGCCCATCCCCAATGCGGCGACGCAGGCAGGCTATACCGACATCCTCATCAGTTACGTCTATAAACTCGCGTTCGAGAGCGGCGGGCGGGGCGTGCAATACGGTCTGGCGTCTGCCATCTCCATCGTGGTCTTCTTCATCGTAGGCGCGATTACCCTGTTCCAATACCGCTTCACCAATATGTGGGAGGAGGCAAGCGAAAATGTCTAACCTCACTCGAACCTTCGGCGCCTTGCGTTCCTCGCAGAAATTCCAAAAACGCTTCAGCATCGCCATGCGGCTGGTCATTGCGGTGTTCCTGATTGCCTTCTCCATTTTCCCGGTGTTGTGGATCGTTTCCGCCTCTTTCGACCCGTCGCAATCACTCGCCACACAGGAATCCATCATCCCGCGTAACGCCAGTCTGCAAAACTACCTGAGACTATTCGACAAGGACCCCAACTACAAGTTCGGCGACCTGGTCTTCCAAAAGTGGATTTTGAACTCCGTCAAAGTTTCGGGCATCTCCACCCTCCTCAGCCTGACCATCACCACCATGGCGGCGTATGCCTTCTCGCGTATGCGCTTCAAGGGACGCGTCACCATGCTCAAGGGCATCCTGCTGATTCAGGTCTTCCCCAACCTGCTGGCGTTGGTCGCCATTTATGTGATCATCTTCCAGTTCGGCGAAATCATCCCTGCACTGGGACTGAACACCCACGCCGGCCTGATCATGGTGTACCTCGGCGGTTCGATGGGCATGAACATCTGGCTGATGAAAGGCTTCCTCGACACCATCCCGCGCGACATTGACGAATCGGGCATGGTGGACGGCGCCTCGCACTTCCAGATTTTCTGGCATCTCATCCTGCCGCTTCTGCGCCCCATCCTGGTGGTCATCGGCATCCTCTCCTTCATCGGCACCTACGGCGACTTCGTCCTCGCCCGCATTCTGCTCAACGACGTGAACCAGTACACCCTCATGGTGGGACTGCAAATCTTCACCGCCGGTCAATTCGACCAGAAATGGGGCGTCTTTGCCGCCGGCGCGTTGATTGGCGCACTGCCCATCATGCTCATTTATCTCGCCCTGCAAGACCAAATCGTCGGCGGGTTGACTCAGGGAGCGGTCAAAGGATAGGATGCGCCGCGTCATTGTCGTTTCGATTCTGGCAGTCATCGCGATAGCCCTGTTCCTCGCACAGGGCTATCTGCGCTATGCCGCTCAACATCCTGTCGAAGAACCGCCCATCTTTGCGGATGTCAGCCGGCGGGCGGGTATTGTGAATAACCGCGTTGCAGGCATCGAAATGTCGGCGGGCATCGCCTGGGGTGATTACGACAACGACGGCTGGATTGACCTCTACGTCACCGACCCCATCGGCAAAAACACGCTCTACCGCAACAACGGCGACGGCACGTTCAGCCTCTCGCCCCTCGCCGATCAAGTTGCCCTCTTCAACACCTACTCGCAAGGCGCAACTTTCGCCGACTATGACAACGACGGCTGGAAAGACCTGCTCGTCGTCAACTGGGGGCAGGATCACCTCTTCCACAACGAGCAGGGCAAAGGCTTCGTGGAGGTCTCCCGCCGGGCGGGCATCGTGGATGACCGCAACAGCAAATCCGCCTCGTGGGGCGACTACGACAACGACGGCTTCCTCGACCTCTACATCGCCAACTGGTCCTGTTATCCCAAATGCGGACGTCAGTTCGACGGCGAGCCGGACCGCCTCTATCACAACAACGGCGACGGCACGTTCACCGAAGTCACCCATCTGCTCAACGGCGGCGTGAGCGGCGCGGGCTTCATCGCCTCTTTCACCGACTACGATAACGACGGCGACCTCGACATTTACCTCGTCAACGACGAATTCATCAACCCCATCGGCAACAAACTCTGGCGCAACGACGGCGCCGGCTGCGGCGGCTGGTGCTTCACGCAGGTTGCCAAAGAAGCAAACGCCGATTCCAAAGTCTTCGGCATGGGGCTCGCCCCCGGCGATTACGACAACGATGGCGACGTGGACTTCTACTACTCCAACGTCGGTCCCATGGAACTGCTTCAGAATCAAGGCGATGGCACGTTCAAGAACGTTGCCAAAGAAGCCGGCGTGAATTTCCCGATGGGCATCGGCTGGGGCGCAGTCTTCCTCGACTACGACAACGACGGCTGGCGCGACCTTTACCTCGCCGTCGCCGACACCGCCGACCACAAGGACGTCGGCGCCAACCAACTCTTCCACAATAACGCCGACGGCACGTTCACCCCCGTCGCCTGCAACAACGAGTCAACCGACATCCGCATGAGCATCGGCGTTGCCTACGCCGACTACGACCACGACGGCTGGGTGGACCTCGTCGTCGGCAACCTCGACGAAGGTTACCGCCTCTACAAAAACCAGCAGGGACAAACCTCCGGCAACCACTGGCTTGCCATCGAACTCCTCGGCGCAGGACCCGTCAACCGCGACGCCGTCGGGACGCGCGTCTACGTCACCGCGGGCGGCGTGACGCAAATGCAGGAAGTCATCCTCGGTTCGAGCGTCATGGCAGGTAACGACCTCGCGCAGTACTTCGGTCTCGGCAAGGAGCGAAGCGCACAGGTCCGCATCCGCTGGAGCGACGGCACGGAACAGGTCATCCAAAACGTCGAAGCCGACCGGCGCTACAAAATCCAATACGGCGAAAGGGCGTTACAGCCCCTGCCCGCGACTCCCGTCGTAAAAATCGCCAAGCCATCCTTCCTCGCCTACCTCCGCACCCTTACCAATTACCAATTACCATTTACCACCAACCCCGACTCCCAACTCTCCCGCCTCATGGCTCAGGCAAACGTCGCACCGCCCACCAACCCGCCTCCGCCTTCGCCCGCGCTCGTCAAACTCGGTGAAGCGCTCTTTTGGGACCCCATCCTGAGCGGCAACCGAGACATTTCCTGCGCCACCTGCCACCACCCGAACCTCGGCACAGGCGATAACCTCTCCGTCTCCATCGGCACAAATGGCTTCGGTCTTGGCAAGAACCGCCAATTCGGGAACGCCCGCGAACTCGTCCCGCGTAACGCCACTCCGCTCTACAATCTCGGATATCAAGAATGGCGCGTCATCTTCTGGGACGGGCGCGTCTCTGCGGACCCTGAAACTGGATTCCACACCCCAGCCTCCGACCGCCTCCCCGGCGGACTCGACAGCGTCCTCGCCGCGCAAGCCATGTTCCCCGTCACCTCGCGCGACGAAATGCGCGGCTACCGCGGCGACGTGGACATCTTCGGTCAGCCCAACGAACTCGCGGTCATCGTGGATTACAAGGCGCGTCCCGTTTGGGAAGCATTGATGGCGCGCCTGCTGGCGATCCCCGGCTATGTGGACTTGTTCCGCGCCGCCTACCCCGACGTGCCGCTCGACCAACTCGGCTTTCAGCACGCGGCGAATGCGATGGCGGCGTATGAGATTGCCGTCTTCACTTTCGAAGACTCCCCCTTCGACCGGTACCTTCGCGGCGACCCATCTGCACTTTCGGAAGAAGCCAAACAGGGCGCGTTGTTATTCTACGGGGAGGCGGGCTGCGCCTCCTGTCACTCCACCGGTCTGCTCACCGACCAAAAATTCTACAACCTCGCCGTTCCGCAAATCGGCGACGGCAAGGGACGCGAACAACCCCTCGACCTCGGGCGCGCCCGCGAAACCGGCAGCGACTGCGACCGTTTTGCCTTCCGCACCCCGCCGCTTCGCAACGTCGCCATTACGGGACCCTGGATGCACAACGGCGCGTTCACCACGCTCGAGGCAGCCGTCCGCCACCACCTCGACCCGAAGACCAGCCTGCAAAATTACGACCCCAGCCAGTTGAGCGAACTGCTCAAAGATACCTGTCAGGATCAGCCCGAAACCCTCGCCGCCATCCTCAAGTGGTACACGCCTAAAAACGCCAGCGAGGGCGTGACCCTCACGGACGAGGAGATGCGCCTCCTGCTCGTCTTCCTCGAGTCGCTCACCTCCCCCTCTGCCCTCGACCTCAGCCACACCATCCCCGCCTCTGTCCCCAGCGGACTTCCCGTCGGGGGGAATATCCAGAATATCGAAACAGGTTCAGCCGTCCCGTAGGTTTGAAGCGCGGACGGTTTGAATACAGAAAAGGTTCACACGGATGAAGATTTTATCCAGGCTTGTCCCCTTCTTCCTGCTCGTCATCCTGTTGATGGGATGCGCCTCGCCCACACCGACAGCGCCGCCTCCCACCCTCACCCCCACCCCCCCGCCCGACCCCTACGCCGGCACCGACGGTTTCCCCTGGTGGAACGACACCGTCTTCTATGAGATTTTCGTCCGCTCGTTCTACGACAGCAACGGCGACGGCATCGGCGACTTCAACGGCATCACCGCAAAACTCGACTACCTCCAAGGCTTGGGCATCAAGGGCATCTGGCTCATGCCCATTCACCCCTCGCCCTCCTATCACGGCTACGACGTGACCGACTATTACGCCGTCAACCCCGATTACGGCACGCTGGAGGATTTCAAACGCCTGCTCGCAGAGGCGCACCAGCGCGGCATCAAAATCATCATTGACTTCGTGATGAACCATACCTCCGCCAGGCATCCCTGGTTTCAGCAGGCGCTCACACCGGGCAGTCCGTATCACGACTGGTATGTTTGGAGCGAAACCGACCCCGGCACGCTCGGTCCATGGGGCGCCAAAGCCTGGCACCGCGCCAGCAACGGACAATACTACTACGCCATCTTCTGGGACCAAATGCCCGACCTCAACTACGAAAACCCCGCCGTGCGCGAAGAGATGAAAAAGGTCACCTCTTTCTGGCTCGAAGAAGTCGGCGTGGACGGCTTTCGCCTCGACGCAGTGCGCTATCTTGTCGAAGGCGACCAACTGGCGGATTCCAAAGCCAACCACGCTTTCCTCGAAGAATGGGGGCAGTATTACCGCAGTCTCAACCCGCGGGCGTTCACCGTCGGCGAAGCATGGACCGACAACGCCAACGTCAAGAAATACACGGACACCAATCGCGAACTCGACTCCGCCTTCAACTTCGACCTTTCTGACGCCATGCTCAAACTCAACGAAGGCAGTGTCACCAGCCTGCGCTTCGTCCTGCAAACCACCCTGCGCGACTTCCCCGAACAGGACAACGCCAACTTCATCACCAACCACGACATGCCGCGCGTCATGAGTCAATTGGGAGCGGATAAAGAACAGCGGGCGAAACTCGCCGCGGGCATCCTGCTCACCGCGCCGGGTATTCCCTTCATCTACTACGGCGAAGAGATTGGCATGAGCGGCACCAAGCCCGACGAACTCATCCGCACGCCCATGCAATGGGACAACTCGCCCAACGCCGGCTTCACCAGCGGCAGCCCCTGGCAGGCGGTCAACTCCGATTTCCCCTTTGTCAACGTTGCCAGCCAGCAGGGCGCAAGCAATTCCCTGCTCGAACATTACCGCACGCTCATCCAACTCCGCAACGCCCACTCCGCCCTGCGCATCGGCAAGACCTACGTGGCGGAATCCAACTCCAACAAAATCCTCTCCTACCTGCGCGTCAGCAGTGACGAGACGATGCTCATCCTCATCAACATTGACGACCAACCCTTGAACAACTACACCCTCGACCTCTCCAGCGGTCCGCTGGCGGGTCAATACACCGCCGCGTCCCTGCTCGATTCTTCCGCGCCCGCCCCGCTCACCGCGAACGATAAAGGCGGCTTCGACGGCTACGCCCCGTTCCCCGAACTCCCGCCGTACAGCATGTTTGTCATTCAACTCACGCCATAGCGTATTGGGAACGTTAGAGAACGTTCCCTACGCATAACATGGCGTACTCGGCGTTCTCTAACGCCGCTTTGCGCTAGAGAGCGCAAACTACACAACCGACAACCACTTAAAAACTCATCTTACGCAGTTTCTTCGTAGCGCGACATTGATGTCGCCTGAAAATGCGAGATTAATCTCGCGCTACCGCGTAACACAAGTTAAAAATTCAAGGACACCTCATGGAAGACTTCATCTTCGGAACCCTCGCCACTGACGAATCACGCCTCCGCCATCTGCGCGAAACCCTCGGCGGCGTGACCCACGCCCACAAACGCCTCCCGCGCGACCCTCAGCCGGGTCAGCCCGTCCAAATCTTTCTCACCCTCGGACCCGACCACCCTCACCCCCGCGCCTGGGTCTATTGGACGAATGACGGCACCGACCCCGCCGGCGCAAACGGACGCGCCTCCAACGGCTATGCTGTGCCGCTCGAACCCATCGCCTCCGAATGGAACACCTTCCTGTGGGGCTACGTCCGCACCTTTCGCGGCGAGATTCCTCCACAGCAGGCAGGGACGGTTGTCCGTTACCGCGTGTCGGCGGGAGGAAACGGCGAAGAAACCTTCGCTGACAATGACGCGTACTACGCTTTCTATGTGGACAACGACCCGCCTCCCGCTTGGACGAAAGACGCCGTCATCTACCAAATCTTTGCCGACCGCTTCTTCAATTCCGCAGGCGATTTTCCTAAACTAGAGCCAAAGCCCTCTCTCAAATGCAATGGCACGCTCACCGGCGTTATCGAGAAATTGGACTATCTCGTCGAACTCGGCGTCAACTGTCTGTGGCTCACGCCCATCTTTCCCAGTCCAAGTTATCATGGCTACGACGCGACCAACTTCTTCGCGATCAATCCGCGTCTCGGCGACGCGGAGGATTTCAGGGAACTTATCGAGCAGGCGCACAGTCGCGGCATCCGCATCCTGATGGATTTCGTCCCCAATCACTGGTCGAATCAGCATCCCACGTTTATCGAAGCCACGCAGAATCCCAACAGCGAATACGTGAAGTGGTACACGTTTGAGCAGTATCCCGAAAAGTACAAAACCTTCTTCGGCGTGAAGACCCTGCCGCAAATCAACCTGCGCTACGCCCCCGCACGCCAGCATGTGCTGGATGCCGCCAAATACTGGCTGGAGTTCGGCGTGGACGGTTTCCGTGTGGACTATTGCATCGGTCCCACGCCCGATTTTTACGCCGACTTTCGCCGCGTCACGCGCACGACCAAACCCGATTCCTGGACCTTCGGCGAAGCCGTGGACCCACCCGACTCGCAACTGACCTTCGAGGGCGGCATGGATGGCGCACTCGATTTCATGCTCCTCGAAGCCTTGCGCAAGACCTTCGCTTTCGGCAAGTGGAACGCCAAACAGTTCGCCGACTTCCTCGACCGTCACGAAGCATACTTCCCCGCATCCTTCTCGCGCCCGTCGTTCCTCGACAACCACGACATGAACCGCTTCCTGTGGGCGGCGCACAACGACATACAGAAACTCAAACTGGCGGCGATGTGTCAGTTCACACTGGCCGGCGCACCCATCATCTACTACGGCACGGAGGTGGGACTCTCCCAGCCCGCCGACGTGATGCAGCACGGACGCGCCATCCACGAAGAGGCGCGTATGCCCATGCTCTGGGGAGATGACCAAAACAGAGACCTGTTCGAGTTCTATCGTCAACTCATTCAAATCCGAAAGAACGAAACTGCTTTGCGATATGGGACGCGTGAAACCATCCTTGCCGCCGAGGAAATCCTCGTCTATCGCCGCGCCGACGGGAACGGAAGTCTCCTGTGTGCGCTGAACATTTCGGAGAAGGCAATCGAATTCGAGGTGGAGGCTGCCGAGTCCAGCCCCAGGCTGAAGACCAGCCCCGCTTGCAGGATTCAGGCTGAGGGTGGAAAGAAGCGTTTCTTCCTTCCGCCGTTCAGCGGGATGATCGTCAAATAAACAACGCAGGCGCACCTTTGATTAGGCAAGGTAGCGCGACATTAATGTCGCGCTACCGCTAAGTCGGCAGTTATTGGAAAAGCGCAAATTGAAAAACCTTATTTAACAACGCCTGCCAAGATCTCCGAAACAAGATAGAATCATTATCCATTCCAACTTCGAGGTTACTCCATGACCATCACCGCACCCGACTGGGTACAAGACGCCGTCTTTTACCAGATTTTCCCCGACCGCTTCGCCCGCAGCGAACGCAACCCCGCCCGCACTCTGCCCTTCGAGCCGTGGGATTCGCCCCCCACTCCACACGGCTTCAAGGGCGGCGACTTGTACGGAGTCGCCGAAAAACTGGATTATCTGAAGGACTTGGGAATCACGGCTCTTTACCTGAACCCGATTTTTGCCTCCGCTTCGAATCACCGCTACCACGCCTACGACTATTACACGGTGGACCCGCTCCTCGGCGGCAACGACGCCTTCCGCCATTTGCTGGACAAGGCGCACAAGAAGGACATCCGCATCGTGCTGGACGGTGTCTTCAACCACGCCTCGCGCGGCTTCTGGCAGTTCCATCACGTGCTCGAATGCGGCGACGGCTCGCCCTACAAAGACTGGTTCCACTTCGACCCCGACCGCCTGACCCGCAAAAAGCACTGGGGCGCATACCCCGGTCCGCAGGAACAGAAGGCGTTGAGTCACGGGGAGCCGAGTCTCACTGCCATCGGCTATGGCGCGTGGTGGAATTTGCCCGCCCTGCCCAAGTTCAACACCCGCACCCCTGCCGTGCGCGAGTTCCTCTTCGGCGTCGCCGAACATTGGATTCGCTTCGGCGCAGACGGCTGGCGGCTGGACGTGCCGACCGAAATTGACGACGACTCGTTCTGGCAGGAGTTCCGCCGCCGCGTGCGGAAGATCAACCCCGAGGCGTACATCGTCGGCGAAATTTGGCACGAGTCACAGCGCTGGCTGCAGGGCGATCAGTTCGACGCCGTCATGAACTACGAGGTGACCAAGCCGGTCATCGCCTTTTTCTCGAACGGTCACCTCGACCTGAAGGTCTTGCATCAGCAAAGCAACTATCACGGCATTCAGCACTCGATTGATGCCCACGAATTCGCCGACCGCATTGACCATAACCTGGGGCTGTATAAAAAGGACATCACCTACGCCCAGTTGAATCTGCTCGACAGCCATGACACGCCGCGCTTCCTCTCCTGCGTGGGCGGCGACAAGGCTTCGCTCAAACTGGCATGGCTGTTCCTGTTCGCCTATCCCGGCGCGCCGTGCATCTACTACGGCGATGAAATCGGCATGGAAGGTCAGCACGACCCGGACTGCCGCCGCTCCTTCCCTTGGGACGAGAACAAGTGGGATCACAGTCTGCGCGAGTATGTCAAAGAACTCATCGCCCTGCGCAAAAAGAATCCCGCCCTGCGGCGCGGCGACTACAGGAGGCTGTGGTCGGCGAACGGGACGTATGTGTTCTCGCGCTCGCTCGAGGGAAAGACGTTTGTGGTGGGGTTGAATGTGTCGGAGACGCCTCAGCAGGTTCACGTCACGTATGAGGCGGGGAAGGTCCCCAAGCCTGTGTTTGGAGAGGCGTCCGAGATTTCCATCCGCGAAGGGCGGCTGTGGTTCACCATCCCGCCGCGCAGCGGTGTGGTGCTCAAGAGTGCGTAGAATGCGTTCTCTAACGCATTACGGAGGAACGAAAACAGCGCTGGGCAAATGCCTTGCGCTGTTTTTATCCCCACACCGCCTTGACCAGCGCGGGCAAAATCTCCCCCGATTTGCCCTGCAGGAAGAAATCGGCTTTGGGCGTGAGCGGCGTCGGCTCGAGGTTGACCTCGACGACGACTGCGCCGCGGTTGCGGGCGGCATACGCCAGCGAGGCGGCTGGCTGGACGACGCCCGATGTGCCAATCGAAAAGAAGACATCGCACGTCCGCGCCGCCTCCACCGCCGCCTCGAGTTGCTCGCGCGGCAGCGCCTCGCCAAACCAGACGACATCCGGGCGGAGCAGACCGCCGCATATCTCGCACCTCGGCACGGACTCGCCGTCGTCGCCCCAGGTTTCGGCAAAGGCGTAACACTCCGAACAACGCACGCGCTGGATGTTGCCATGCAGCTCCAGCACGTTGCGGCTTCCCGCCATGCGGTGCAGACCGTCCACGTTTTGGGTGATGAGGGTGAAGTGCGGAACGCGCTTTTCGATTTCCACCAGCGCGTAATGACCGGGGTTGGGGCGCACGGCTTTGACGGCTTCGCGCCGCCAGGCATACCAATCCCAAACGAGTTTGGGGTCGCGGGCAAAGGCTTCGGGGGAGGCGAGGTCTTCGGGGCGGTATTGCGCCCACAGGCCGCTCTGCGCGTCGCGGAAGGTGCGCAGTCCGCTTTCCTGTGAGACGCCGGCGCCGGTCAGCGCGGCAAGTTTGGAGGTCCGAAGAAGAAGCGTGAGGAGGTCAGCGGGGAAGGTCACAGTCCGCACTTTACGAGGGAAAGGATGCGGTCGTAGAGTTGGGTGCGTCCGAGGATCTCGTTCTTTTCGTTGACCGAGACGAACTGGTATTCGATCCAGGCGTTTTTGTAGTAGAAGTAGCGGCGCAGGTGGCGGGGTTCGATGTTGTAGTTGAACGTGCCGTCTTCCAGTTTGATCATCTCGGCGCCGGCGCTCCATTCGCTGACGTTGAGAGTGTTCTGCTTGTCGCGCAGGCGCAGGAACATGTAAACGCGGTCGGTGCGGGCGGGGTCTTCGACGAAGACGGTCATTTTGATGCTGCGGGTGGTGCAGGCGCCGTCGCCCCAATAGAGGGTGGGCGCGGAAAACAGAACGCCCCTGAACCCAACGTTCTGCTCGAAGAAGGTGATTTTGCTCATGTCGTTGATGAATTCTTCGGAGAAGGTGGGCAGGGGCACCAGCGTTTGAGTGGGAGGCAGTTGGGGGGTGGTAAACGGTTCGCCGCCGGGGGTAAAGGTGACCGGCGTGGCGGTGGGGACGGCGAAAAAGTCAACGGTGGGAATCAGGGTGACGGTCGGTTGAGGCGTGGGAGTGTCGGCAAGGACGGTGGGGGTGGGCGTCGCCAAGAATTGGGTCAGGTCCGGGAGTTCAAAGCCGGCGCAACCGGCAAGGAAAGCAATCAGCAGGAGGAAGGGAAGGGTTTTTTTCATGGCGGGTCCTGTCATGGCAAGGCGCTGCAGTGTGTGACGGAGACGCTGGTACGGTCCACCACCGTGCGCCCCAGCACAGAGAGACCGGCGGTGGAGGCAACCAACTGGTATTGCAGCCAGGCATCCTGGAACTGGTCGTAATCCTGAATCTGGTCGAGTTCGAGTTTGTAGAAGTAGGTGCCCTGGTCGTTGTCTTTCATGATGGCGCCGCCGCCCCAGTCGGTGCCGCGCCCGCTGTATTTATCCTGCAAACGGAAGAAGAGCAGCACATACTTGAGCCGGCGCACGCGGTTGACGGTGGCGGTGAACAGGATGGAACGGTCGCCCTGGCAATTGCCTCCCCACACCAGTTGACTGGTGGAACGCTGAACGAATTGAAAGATGGGAGGCGAAGGAGTGTTCAGGTTGGGAGGGAGAGTTTCGAGGGTGATGGTCGGGCGGGGAGTGCGGGTGAGGGTGGGCGTGCGGGAGGGCAGGACGCCGGCCGGCAGCGTGGCAGGCGGCTCGGTGGGCGCTTGCGTGTTGAGCGCAAATGGGTCGCGTGTGGAGGTGGGCGAAGGGAAGCGGGTGACGGTCGGGGCGGGGGTGTCGGTGGGTGCGGGCGTGGCGGAAGCGGAAAACGCAAAATCAAAAGGGATGGCGGAACATCCGCTGAGCGCAACGATGAGAAGAATGACGACGGTTTTCACGAAAGGGCTGTGCATGGCTTCCTCGAACGAATCGGCGGGACGATATGCCTATTGTATCCTGTTTGAGAGGGATTGACCGCCCATTGACCTTTCTTCCTTGTTGGGACATACGCTTCACACCGCCCCGATAACTGAATCGGCAAATGAGCCTTGCCTCACCTGAAATTTATCCGCTGCCCGCCTGTCACGGCTCCCATTGCGGCTGCCAGTCGGGTTCGGGGTTGTCGGTGATCTGACGGAGGTCCGAACCGTCGGCGCGCATGACGAACAGGTCTGCCTGGTCGTTGTTGCGCTGGGAGTTGAAGGCAATCCACTGCCCATCGGGAGAGTAGGAGGCGGCGGCGTTGTTTCCGCCGTCGGTGAGTTGGGAGGCGGTCTGCGCTTCCACATCTATGCGGAAGATGTCCTTGTCGCCGGGCGGACCGGCGTGGATGAGCAGGAAGCGTCCATCCGGCGACCAGTCGAGGCTGCCGCCAATGCCTTCCAGTCCCCGCGTCAGTTGGCGGATGTTTGTAGCGTCGGGGTTCATGAGGAAAACTTCGTGAGAGCCGGGACGGTCGGTTGCCATGGCAAAGGCGATGGTGCTGCCGTCGGGCGACCAGTCTGCGGCGACGATGTCGGCGGGACCCGTGTAGAGCAGTTTGGGATTCTTGCCGGTCACATCCACCGTCCACAGGGAGGTGGGTCCGTCGCCGGCGCGGTTGGCGAAGAGGATGATCTGACCATCGGGGGAGAAACTGGGAGAGATGACGTTGCCGATGCGTTCGGTGAGGCGGAGGAGGCGCGAACCCTCGAAGATGAAGAGGAAGAGGTCGAAATATCCGCCGTTCTGGTTGGAGGCATAGACGATGGAACCTCCCAGCGGGGAATAGACGGGGTAGTAGTTGTGCGCCTGCACGTTGGTGATTTGACGGTAATCGCTGCCGTCGGCGTTGACCATGCACAACTGGTTGAAGTCGCCGCGCGTGCAGGTGAAGATGAGCCGTCCGATGTGCGGACGGGTGGGGAGCGGAAGAGGGGTAAAGGTGGGCAGAGCAGTTGGCAGGTCGGAGGAGGAGGCGCTGAATTCCCCCAGGGTGATGTTGACGGAAGGAACGAGCAGGCATAGTCCAAGCGCGGTTAGGACGAGGAGCCAGCCGATAGGCAGGCGGGAGCGGGAGGAGCGTCGTCGCGAAAAGATGCGCCGCTGGTGCATGAGGTAAATTTTACCCCCACCCTTCCAGTCATGTTTCTCCTTTTGGATGCTGCTTCAGCCCAGCAACCTGTTCAACTCGTCTGCCGGTATCGGAGGGCTGAGCAGGAAGCCCTGGACGTTGTCACAGGCGAGGGAGCGCAGGAAGGTGAGTTGTTCGTCGGTTTCCACGCCTTCGGCAATCACCTCGAGGCGGAGAGAGCGCGCCATGGCAAGAATCGCTGTGACAAGGGATTGGGTGTTTTGACCGGGCTGAATGTCGCGGATGAAGGAACGGTCAATTTTGAGCGCCCGGAAGGGGAATTGTTTCAGGTAACTGAGGGAAGAGTAGCCGGTGCCAAAATCGTCCAACGTGGATTCCACCCCCAGGGCTTTCAAGTCGTTGATGAGTTTCATGGTGTGGCTGACATCCCGCATGGCAAGGCTTTCGGTGATTTCCAAACGCAAGCCGGCGGCAGGCAAGCCTGTTTCGGAAAGAATTTGAGAAACTTGTTCAACCAGGATTTTTTCCTGAAACTGGCGCGGTGAAATGTTGACCGAGACCCAAAGATAAGGTCTTCCCGTTTCGCGCCAGAGTCTGGCTTGCCGGCAGGCTGTCCGCAGAATGTATTCGCCTATCGGCAGGATGAGACCGGTGTCCTCCGCCACTTGAATGAATTCTTTGGGGGCGAGAAGTCCTCGT
Source organism: Anaerolinea sp. (assembly GCA_020723805.1). Lineage (GTDB taxonomy): Bacteria > Chloroflexota > Anaerolineae > Anaerolineales > Villigracilaceae > Defluviilinea. Next base: position 46,913 of record DYID01000005.1, read on the forward strand.
TGTGGATGCTGCCAGCGGATCAGGGCTTCCATGCCCACCGGCTTGCCGGTCGTCAGGGAAATGATTGGCTGGTAGTAAATCAGCCATTCCTCGCGCTCCACCGCGCGCTTGAGTTCGCCCTCCAGGCGAATCAAATCCACTGCGCTGATGTGCATGGAATCGTCGAAGACTTGATGTTGATTGCCGCCGAGCGCCTTCGCCCGGTACATCGCGGCATCGGCATCGCGCAGAAGTTCGCCGGCGGATGTATAACGCGGATTGGAAAGGACAATGCCCATGCTGGCAGTGGTGGCACGTTCGACATTTCCCAGCAGGGTGGTGGTCATCAGCCGCCCTTTGATACGGTCGGCAACCTGGCGGGCATCGGTAACATCGCGCACGGTATCAACCAGAATCGCAAATTCATCTCCGCCCAGCCGTGAGACGGTATCTTCGGGACGCAAACAGCGCTTCAAGCGGTTTGCCACGGTGACAAGCAGTTCGTCGCCGACGGCGTGACCCAGGCTGTCGTTGACCACCTTGAACCGGTCGAGGTCGAGGAACATGACTGCAAACAGATCGTTGGGATTACGCCTGGTTCGTTCGATGCGGTTTTGCAGGCGGTCGAGGAAAAGCACGCGGTTGGGCAAGCCTGTCAGCGCATCATGGACGGCGTCGTGCGCCAGCTGTTCCTCCGCAAGTTTGCGGGCGGTAATGTCCGATTGCGCCCCCGCCATGCGGTATGCCGCTCCTTTCGAGTCTCGCACAGCCAGTCCGCGCGTAAGCACCCACAAGTAAGAACCGTTGGCATGTTGAATGCGGTATTCGTACTGAAATTGTGGCGAGATACCCTTGATATGTGCAACGAGATTTGCCTGCACCTGCTCTTGATCATCGGGGTGGATGCGCCGGAACCATTCTTCGGGAGAGGTCCCGATCTCATCGTCCCTGTAACCGAGCATCTCCTTCCAACGCGGGGAGTAGTAGATTTCGTTCGTTTTGAGATTCCAGTCCCAAATGCCGTCGTTGGCGGCACGCACTGCCAGGGCATAACGCTCCTCGCTTTCACGCAATTTACGTTCCATGCTGTGCTTGTAGAGCGTCATGGCAATGTGAAATTTCAGTTCGCGCGTATCGAAAGGCGTAAACAGCACACCATAGGCGCGCGCCAGCATGGCGGTTTGCATGGTGAGGGTATCGGCTTGTGTGCTGATGAAAAGGACGGGAATGTCGAAATCGGTATGAATTTTTCGAGCGGCTTCCACCCCATTCATCCGCCCGCGCAGGCGCATTTCCATCAAGACCAGGTCCGGGCGCAATGCCTCGACCATTTGCACGGTGGTTTCGCCATGCTCCGCTTGCCCGGCAACAAGGTAACCCGCCCGTTCCAGCGCAGCGGCGACCTCCCGCGCGATGGATGGATCGTGTTCAGCAATGAAAATTTTTTCTTTTGACATGGCGCCTGTCTGTCGGATTTTGTCACTGCATTTATGCAGAGAACAACGACTTATTGATGTTTGACAAAATAATGTCAGCAAGAACAGCCCAATTTCAGTCTAGAATCGGTGCCTTTTGTAGTGACATTGATTAATCAAAGATCAATACATTTCCCTTCCCGGCTGCATCATCAGTCTCAATAACGTGCCTGAGCAGCAGTGTATCAAACTTCGCGCGCAAAGATGTTTTCAACTTTGCAAGCAACGGACTTGTAATATTTTGCGGCGTCGCAGAAACACCAGGCGGGGGCGTCCCGCCGGCGTGCTAAAATTAGTTATGTCCTCCATCGAAGTTCACAATCTCCGCAAGACCTTTCAGACCAAGCGCAAAGCCGGCGGGCTGGGCGGCTCGGTGCGGTCGCTGTTTCAGCCGCAGTACAGCGTCATCGAAGCGGTGCGCGGCATCACGTTCCAGATGGAAGCGGGCGAGTTACTCGGCTTCATCGGTCCCAACGGCGCGGGCAAATCCACCACCATCAAAATGCTGACGGGCATCCTGCATCCCAGCGGCGGCGAGGCGCGGGTGTTGGGCTTCGTCCCCTGGAAGGAACGGCAAAAACTCGCCTATCACATCGGCACGGTGTTCGGTCAGCGCCCGCAACTGTGGTATCACCTGCCCGCCATAGACACGTTCCGCCTCTTCGGCAAAATCTTCGAGATGGACGACAGCGAGACGAAGAAACGCATCGCCTTTCTCGCCGAAGCCTTCGAGATTGGCGACCTGCTGGAGACCCCCGTCCGCAAACTTTCACTCGGACAGCGGATGCGCTGCGAAGTAGCCGCCTCGCTTCTGCACCGCCCCAAACTGCTCCTGCTCGATGAGCCGTCCATCGGCTTGGACGTGGTCGCCAAAGGTCGCATCCGCGACGCCATCCGCGAGATGGCGAACATCGAAAAAGTGGGCGTTCTGCTCACCTCGCACGACGCCGGTGACCTCGAGGCGCTGTGCAAACGGGTCATCATCATCAATCACGGACAGATCGTGTATGAGGACAAAGTCTCGAACCTCAAACGCCGCTTCCTAACCTCCAAACTCGTCGAAGTGCGTTACGCCGAGCAGGTTTCCAAATCCTTTCAGGTGGAAGGCGCAGAGGTGTTGAAGGTTGGCACGTATGGCGTGAAACTGCGCTTCGACACGCGCACGACGCCTGTGGATAAGGTGCTTGCCCACCTCACAGAGGCGGGCAGCGTGGCAGACATCACCATCTCCGACCCGCCGCTCGAAGAGGTGATTGCCAACATCTACCAGACGCAAGCCGCCCCTGCTTGAAAGCCTCCGCAAGCCCGATGAACTGCAAGGCAAGCCGCCGGCGTATCGCATCACCGGCATTTGAACACGCTTCCAAAATCCCAATCATCAGAAAATAGAAACTATGAAACCTGCCGCCCCCAAAAAACCTCACGTCATCACCCAGCACGGCATCACCCGCGTGGACGAGTATCACTGGCTCCGCAACCGCGAAGACCCGGACACCCTGAAATACCTTCGGGAGGAAATGTCCCATTTCGAGCAGGTCATGAGCCATACCCAACCTTTGCAGGAAGCGCTCTTCTCCGAGATGAAGGGAAGGATTCAGGAAACCGATTCCACCGTCCCTGAGAAGAGAGGCGGGTATTGGTACTATCAAAGGACGGAGGCGGGCAGACAGTATCCGATTTTCTGCCGCCGAAAGGACGCGTCGGACGCGCCCGAAGAAATCCTGCTCAACCAAAACCGCCTGGCAGAAGGCAAATCCTTTTGCAGTGTCAGCGCGTTCGCCGTCAGCCCCGACGGGAACAAACTCGCCTACGCCGTGGACTACGAAGGCAGCGAGACGTACACCATCCACGTTCTCGATTTGAAAAGCGGACAGCCCTACCCCGAAATCATTCGCAACACCTATGGCAGTGTGTACTTTCATACGGGCGTCGAATGGGCAAATGACAGCGAGACGTTTTTCTACCTGACGCTGGATGCGGCGAAGCGCCCCCATCAACTTCACCGTCACAGGCTTGGCACCGACCCAGCCAGCGACGCCCTGCTCTTCACCGAAGAAGACGAGACCTTCTTCCTGTTTCTGCACAAGACGCGCGATGACCTCTACCTCCTCACCGAACATCACAGCACGACGACCTCCGAGATGCGTTACCTCCCCGCCGACCAGCCCGACGGGGAGTTGAAGGTCATTACGCCGCGCCGGCGCGGCATCGAGTATTACGCCGCCCATCACAAGGGAACCTTCTTCATCCTCACCAACGAAAACGCCAAAAATTTCAAGTTGATGAAGGCGCCGGTCGGCGAAACCGATCCGTCGCGCTGGCAGGAGGTCATTCCCCACCGCCCGCAGACGCTGCTCAGCGGCATCGAGACGTTCGAGAATCATCTCGTGCTATATGAATACCGCGACGGTCTGCCACACATCCGCATCAGCCGCGCGGATGGTGTAAGCGATGTCCATTACGTCCATTTCCCCGAGCCTGCCTATCACTTCGAAACAGAGCGCAACCCCGATTTCAAAGCGAACAAACTGCGCATCAAATACTCCTCCCTCGTCACCCCCCACACCATCGTGGACATCCATCTCGACAGCGGCGAATGGGAGGTCAAAAAGGAGGAGGCGGTCATCGGCTACGACAAGTCGCAATACGTCTGCGACCAAATCCATGCCACAGCGCCGGACGGCAAGCGCATCCCCATCTCCATCGCCTACAAAAAAGACATCCAGCGGGACGGCAGTCACCCGGCTCTGTTACATGGCTATGGCGCCTACGGCGCAAATCTCGAAGCGGAGTTCAACGCCAACCGCATCAGCCTGCTGGAGCGCGGCTTCGTCTATGCCATCGCGCACGTTCGCGGTTCATCGGTGCTGGGACGCGAATGGTACGAGGACGGAAAACTGCTCCGCAAGAAGAACTCCTTCACCGATTTCATCGCCTGCGCCGAACATCTCATCAACGAAGGGTTCACGTCCAAAGAGCGGCTTGCCATCCTGGGCGTTTCGGCGGGCGGTCTGCTCGTCACCGCCTGCATGACGATGCGCCTGGATCTGTTCAAGGCGGTCATCGCCAAAGTCCCCTTCGTGGACGTTATCAACTCGATGAGCGACCCGTCCATTCCGCTGACCACGCACGAATACGACGAATGGGGCAACCCTGCCATCCGCGAACAATTCGAGTACATGCTTTCCTATTCCCCCTACGACAATCTCAAAGCCGCCGCCTATCCCCATCTGCTCCTCACCGCCGGCTTCAACGATCCGCGCGTGGGTTACTGGGAGCCTGCCAAATTCGCCGCCAGACTGCGCGAGCTCAAAACCGACGACAACCTGCTCCTGCTCAAGGTCAACTTTCACGCCGGGCACGCCGGTGCATCGGGGCGGTATGACTCTCTGAAAGAAGTCGCCGTCGAATATGCCTTTCTGCTCGAAACAGTGAGTAGGAGATAAAAAAAGACGCCCTTTTGAGCGCCCGTTACGATTTCATAAACATGGATAAGATTTGATATAACAAGCGGACAAAATACGATCGCCGCACGGAAAACAAAGTATCCGGATAATCGCTTTCATACGCTTTGAGTTGCAAAAGCAGTCGGATGACTGCCATGTTCCGATTGGTACGATACATCCGCCGTCCACTCACCTTCTGTTTGGGTCATTTCAAAACCATGACGATGAACTTGTTACGAAGGTTACAAAAAGACCGTCCCATTCTGCTGTGGAATGGGACGGTCCGCTTCACACTTCGGGACGGCTGATACCGTTTCGAAAATTTTCCCTACCCTCCGAGTTCCACCGCCAGCGCGTCGTAGTAGGTTCCCGCGCCGAAACCGTCAATCAGAATATGATCGAACGGCTTCATGTTGGGAAGTTCGCGCAGGAAGGCAATCATATTCGAGGCGGCGCTCACGTTGCCAAACTCGCTCAACAGCCAGGGCATGTGCAGAGTGATGCCTTCGTTTTGCAGATGCTTTTCCTTCAACTTGTTGATCTTGTAATTGGCGTGATGCACAATCGCCACCGCCAGCGACTTGCCCGCCATGCCCAGTTCGCTCAGGCGAGCCTGATAAGCGGCATACACATCCCGCACCACCTGCACGCCCGTGCGCACGAACAACTTGACCATGCCCATCGGTCCCGCCATGGCAATGGACGAGCCGTCGCTTGGTTCGTGCATCAACCCTGCCACGCGGATGTTGTTTTCGAAAGGCTGGGTCACATCCACGTTCGTCCCTTTGCTGGAGTTGCGCGAATGCGGGTAATACATGGCAACCTGCAGAACGCCGTCGTCATCGAACACTTCATGCGATTTGCCTGCCAGGAACTTCATCGTCTTGCCGGGAATGACGCCAATCACTCCAGCCGCATTCCCAAACAATTGCAGTGCATTGGAATCGCGCGAGGAGCCGACGAAGCGGCTCAACCCTTCGATGCCGCCGACCAGCACTTTTTTTCCGCGCAGGGACTCGGCGATGTTGCTGCCCAACTGCTGATTTTCGGGCAGGTCGGGGTTCAGCGCCAGGTGCAGACTGCTCGTCGAGCCGTCGCAGGCTTTGTGGATGGCAATTTTCAGGGCGCTTTCGGGAATCCCTGCCGCTTTTGTGATGCGGTTGAGGTAATCCTCAGCCAGCGGGGCGCTCATGCCAATCAGCACTGCGTCCACTTCGGAGGGCTTCCAGCCGCAGGCGTTTATCGCCTCGACAAGAAACCGCCTCCCTACCTCCACCTCCAGGCGGGTGTGTTCCTCCTGGGTCAGGTGCAGGGGAAGATGCTGTCGGTTCAGAAAACCCAATTCGGACAGATTCAGCCTCTCGTTGGGAGGCAGCGGATGTCCAAGTCGTTGTTCGAGAAACTGGGGCAGGGTCTCGTTATCGTAACTGGTTCCCCAAGTCCCATACACGCCTCCAATGCCGACCGAGGGGTTGGTCACACGTTCCATGCCGAAGGGAATACCCTCTGCAATCGGCAGGATGTCCTTTACCACGCCGGGGCGGTCATAGAAGGATGTGGTGGCGGAAATGGTTGTATCAGTAGTCATACGTACTCCTTGTAAGTCATGACCGCTACAACACCGGGGCTATCCGATAGTTTCGGCTTAATCACTGATGTTACGCACCGTCCCGAAGGTTTGGCTGGAAAATAGGCGCAATTAGCGAGAACCTTCGGGACGTTTCGCGTAAGGTGAGTTAATCACTCATGTTACGCGGTAACGCGAGATTTGTCTCGCGTTTTCAGGCGACATGAATGTCGCGCTACGAAAAAAAAAACTGCATAAGGTGAGTTAATCATTTATGAGAATCCGTTTTTCTTGATGACGGTTCGATACCATTTCGCGCTGTCTTTGAGGATGCGCTGCTGCGTTTGATAATCCACCCAGACGATGCCAAAACGCTGACTGTACCCAAACGCCCATTCGAAATTATCCAACAGCGACCAGACGAAGTAACCTGCCAATGGAACCCCTGCCTGCATGGCGCGGTGTGCGGCGGCAAAGTGAGTACGCAGGTAGCGGGTGCGTAGTTCATCGGGGACGTTACCGTTTTCATCGGGCGGTGTGGAGTAACTGGCGCCGTTTTCTGTGATGTATAGTTTGGGCGGCTGGTAATCGAAATACACGCGGCAGAGGATGCCGGTCAGTCCCTCGGGGTAGTTTTCCCAGCCCATCTCCGTCCAGTGTTCGGAGGTTGAAGGGTTGGGGAAGACGGTCTGCGGGTCGTTGGGAGATGCGTCGGCGCGGAACAATTCGCGGGTGTAATAGTTCAAGCCGATGAAGTCGGTGGGCGAGGCGATTGAGTCCATATCTCCCGGTTGAACAAAGTCCAACCCATCGGGGAGCGCGCCGCGGCGGCTAAAGTATTCCACCATGTCGGATGGATAGCCGCGTCCGTAGAGAGGGTCGGCGAACCAGCGGAACCATTTACCGTCCTGTTCACGGGCAAGGCGGCGGTCTGCGGCGCTGTTGGATGCCGCCGTCTTCCAGTTGATGTTGAGCGTGATGCCGGCTTCTGCTGTGGGGCTGTTGCGGCGGATGACAGGCACCGCCCAGCCGTGCGACAACAGAAGGTGATGCGAGGCACGCACCGCCTCGCCAAGGTTGCGAATGCCCGGCGCATGGACGCCCTCTTCATGTCCCAGCCAAGTGACGACGGCGGGTTCGTTGTGGGTAATCCAATGCTTCACACGGTCGCCGAGCGCACGGGACACAACATTGGCATAATCGGCAAACGCTTCGGCGGTGGAGCGAACCGTCCAGCCGCCCTCGTCTTGCAATGCCTGCGGCAAGTCCCAGTGATAGAGGGTGACGAAGGGAACGATGCCCGCCTCCAGCAAGCCATCCACGATGCGGCTGTAAAAATCGAGTCCCTTTTGGTTGACCGCGCCGCGTCCGGCCGGCAGGATGCGCGTCCAGGCAATCGAGAAACGGTACGCCCGCAGACCGAGGCGTTTCATCAGGGCGATGTCTTTCTTCCACAGGCGGTAGTGGTCGTCTGCCACGTCGCCGGTATCGCCGTTCAGAATGTTGCCGGGGGTATGGGCGAAGCGGTCCCAGATGGATTCGCCCTTGCCGTGTTTGTTCCATGCGCCTTCGATTTGATAGGCGGCGGTTGCCGCTCCCCAAAGAAAGTTTTCGGGGAAGGTGAATTTGTTTGCCATGTTCATCTCCGCGAGGCTATTCTGAAAGCATTTGTTTGACGCGCCGCGCCCCCTCCAGTGTGGCAGGATACTCCCCCGCAAGCACCAGCCAGGTCTCTTCGTGTGTGGCGCACTCTCCGCGCTGTAATGTTACCAGAGGCGCGAGCGTTTCGAGTTCGAGGCACACATCCTTGACGTACATTTCCGCATTACAGCCCAAGTCGGGCAGTTTGCCTTCGTGCAGCGGAAAGCGCTTGACAAACAGCGCATCACCCAGCGCACAGGCAAGCCAGCCGTGCGTGTTGCGCGCGCCGATTTTGAACGCCTGCGCCGCCGCCCTGCCATGCAGAAGAATCAGGTCATCGTATAGTTCCAGGCGGTTGTCATCCAGGCGCGAATAGGACCACAACGCCAGATTGCGGTTGGGCGCGAACCCCTCCGCCGGAGCGGGCAGGGGCAAAATTCCCAAGCCGCCCAAACGCAGTTGCGTAATACCCCAGGGCGCTAGTTCGAGCGGTTGATCTCCATGCCAGGTCACACGATGGAAGAGATGCACGCGGTTTGCCTCCAGCCGCAGGACGATCTCTTTTTCCAAGCCCGAAGCATCCGCGGCGCTGTGCAGGCGGATGCCGCCGCCCTGCTCCGTGACCGTGACACTTTCTTCCGGAGGCGTGAAGAAGGGATTCTCCGGCGCAATCCACAGACGATGCCCGCCGCGCAGAAAGAATTCCCCGTGCGGCGTTTCCCAATGGACCTCGGGCGTGACCGCCAGCAAATTGCCCTTTCCCCCGCGGACGTACAGTCCCACCACCCGCGGACCGGTGGTGGTCAGATAATCGAGCCGCAGGTATTCGTTTTCCAGCGATGCAAAGGGAAGCCCGTAATCGGTTGAGGATGTGAACAATGGATCTGCCTTGAGAATAGGATGTTTGTTTTCAACCCGTATATTATACGGTCAGCGCCTCCCAAAAAGCCATAGCGTATAACGCAAACTCGGCGGTCGTTACCGCCGAGTGCGCTCTTATAGTTAGTGTAGCGCGACATTAATGTCGCGCCACGGAATGACGCTGCGGCAACAAATTGAGCAGGAACGGAAGCGACATAATCGCCGCCAGCCAGAGCCAGGTCTTCAGCGTGAAGACCAGTTCACCCTTCACCGTAAAATCAAGCACCTGGGAGCGGGACCATAGTATCAAAGCCGCCTTGCCCGCCGCCGCAACGAACATGGATAAAGCCAGCCCAATCTGCAATGACGCAAATCGTTTCATCGGCGCATCGTTTCGCAGATAGAACCAGCCGCCAAGCGCAAGCACCAAGAGGGACAGGGCAACAACAGGTTCCTCATCCGCGTACTCATCGAAGATAAGCAAGAGGATAAACGGACCCGTTCCATATAACAAAAAGGAAAGGAGCGTCCAATCGTCCCGCAGCCGCTGGTAAAAGGGATGAAACCTCGGAACCACTCTCGATGCGGCAAGCAAAAGGAACACCAGAAGGAGCAGCCCTATCCATAAGAAGTTTCCAAAGTTGAAAACGCTCTCCAACCCCGATGACCTGTACCACCAAACATCCAGCCTCAAATCTACAAGGAAGTTGAAGAGGAAAAGGGAAGCAATTGCCAACAGCACTCCCAAATACGGCAGGAACCAGCGCGGCAAGCCTTTGGCGGAGCCAAGCAGGAACAAACCAAGCACCGCAGCCCAAAAGAGAATGACAAAGGCGATTGGCGCCCAGATGGGAGCGATCCAATACCTGCCAAGGTAACCAAACAAAACCATTACCATGCTGAACAGGAAAGGCGTCAGCGCGGCAAAGGTCTCTTTGCCCGAACCCGGCTCAAAGTCGAAACGTGAAGCGAATTTCCTGCTCATGTTTCGTTTTCTCCTCTCCCGCAGGTGCGCATTGAGCGCCGCATACGGCAATCCTTTCAATTCGCGCAGGAGCACGCTCAATGCTTCAAAAATCCCTGTTGCCAGCGCATCGTCCATTGACGAATTGAAGACCGCCTGCAATTCCTCGCCGTATTCCTCCCGATACGTCCTCGGGAACAAATACAGGAGCCAGGCATACAAATCTTTCATGTCCCACCTTCCCGTAAACGCAGGCGTGCCTCGCGGAGCATCCCTTGCAAGCGGACGGTCTCCGCTTCGAGCACGCGCCGCCCCATATCCGTGAGCGCATAGAACTTGCGCGGCAAACCCGGACCTCCTCCCTGCTCCTCCGAAAGGCGTTCGATCAACTCCTGCTCCAGCAGACGCCCGAGCGCCGTATAGAGCGTGCTGGTGCTCAATCGAACGCGCCCTCCGCTCAAAGCGCGGACATCTTTCATGATGGCATAGCCGTGTTTTTTGCCGGGCGCCAGGCTGAGCAGAATGTAAAACGTAGGTTCAGTCAGCGGGAGGTAAGCGAGGTGGTCGGCGCTCATGACGTTTTCCTAAAATCAGTATATATCGTTATATGACATATAATACATCCTACTGGAAACACTGTCAATAGTTATGGTATCCTCCCGCACATGAACCCCATCGCCTCCATTCTGAACCATTATCCCGTTCTCGTCATAGACGGCGCGCTCGCCACCGAGTTGGAACGCCGCGGTTACAACCTGAAGGATGAGTTGTGGTCGGCAAAGGTGCTGTTGGAAGAACCCGCAGCCATCAAGCAGCTGCACTACGACTATTTCAAAGCCGGGGCAGACTGCGCCATCACCGCCAGTTACCAAGCCACCCTCGAGGGCTTCATGAAGCGCGGACTGAACGCCGAGCAAGCCTACGCCTTGCTCCAAAAATCCGTCAAACTCGCGGTCGAAGCGCGGGATGAATTCTGGGCTGATGAAAAGAACCGCGCCGGACGGGCAAAGCCGTTCGTCGCCGCCTCCATCGGACCCTATGGCGCGTATCTGGCAGACGGCTCGGAATATCGCGGGGACTACGGTCTGACCGAGGAGCAATTGATCGAGTTCCACCGTCCGCGCATGAAAGCCTTGATTGAAGCCGGCGCGGAATTACTGGCTTGCGAGACGATTCCCTCCCCCCTCGAGGCGCGGGCGCTGGTCAAACTCCTGGGCGAGTTCCCCGGCGTGAGCGCGTGGATCAGTTTCAGTTGTAAGGATGAAGCGCATGTCTGCGAGGGGGAACGGCTCGAAGTGTGTATCCGCCAAGTCGAGGTGAGTCCGCAAGTGGCGGCGGTCGGAGTCAACTGCACTTCGCCGAGGTTCATCCCAGCGCTCATCCGCGAGGCGAAAAAAGCGACCGCCAAACCTATTCTGGTCTATCCCAATTCGGGCGAGACCTACGACGCCTCGAAAAACGACTGGGACGGGCATCCGGTCTATGCGTCGTTTGGCGAGGAGGCAAAGGTCTGGTATGAGACGGGGGCGCGGCTGATTGGCGGATGCTGCCGCACCTCGCCCGAAGACATTCAGGTCATCGCAGGCTGGGCACGACCCAAGCCGTGAGGAAGCCATGAAAGCGCCGCTCAAGCGACGGATGCTCCTGATGCTGTGGGTGCTGCTCATCCAAGCCATTTACACCCCCACCAGCCTGTGGATGGAGGGCGGCATCGCACCCAAACTGCCGATTGACGTTTTCCCGCTGTGGACGGTTTGGGTGATTCCGTATGTGCTGTGCTACCCACTTTGGATCGGGGCGCTGGTCTGGCTGGTGTGGAAGGCAGATGATGACCAGTTCCACACCGCTATCGCCGCATTGTTCTTCACCTGTTCGCTAGGTGTGTCGGTGTACCTGCTCTTCCCGACGTATGTCATCCTGCCCGAACTGCATGGAACCGACCTGCTCACCAATTTGCTGAGAGCCATCCAGGCGGCAGGCGGCGACCACGATGCCCTGCCCAGCGCCCATGTATACATCACGGTTGTGCTTGCTCTGCTGTACCGCGGCTGGTATCCGCAATATGGGAGGCTGTGGACGGGGATTGTTTTCATCGTGGCGCTCTCCACATTGTTCACCCAGCAGCACTATATTGCCGACGTACTTGCCGGCGCTCTGACCGGCTGGCTCGGCTACCGCTTTGGGCTGTGGTGGAGCGTCACACACCGCAGGGTTCAGGGCATGGCGCACGTCTGAACCGCGGTTGGGTTAGAATCATTCCGTGCCGACCAAACTTATTCTTTCCCTTCTGGCAGTAAGTCTGCTGACCGCCGGATGCAGTATCACCATTCAGACCGAACTGCCGACCGCCATCCCAACGACTTTCATCACCGCGACGCTCCCGCCCTCCCTCACCCCTCCCCCCTCGGCGACATCCACTCCGCCTCCCCCCACACCGACGGCTGCTCCTGTTCCCGGCACCACATCCACACAAGTGAACGTCCGCGCGGAACCATCCACGGCGGGTGAAGTGCTGGGCATCCTTGCGGCGAATGTCAGCGTGCAAATTGTCGGGCGGGACCCGGGCGGGAACTGGTGGCAAATCCTTTACGAGGCGGGACCCGCGGGAAAAGGCTGGGTGACGGCGCAATACATTCGGACGGCGACCCAGCCCGAGGTCCCGCTGATTGGAGGCGGAGAGGCAGGGTCTGCGCCCAGCGCGGTGGTCATCCAGCAGTTGAACGTCCGCAGTGGACCGGGCACCGGCTTCAACTCCATCGGCATCCTCAATGCGAATGATGTCGTCCGCCTGACGGGTAAAAACCGCGAGGGCGCCTGGCTACAAATCGAATTTGCCGGTGGCGCCGATGGAAAAGGCTGGGTCAATGCCGCCTTCGTCCGGGCGGAGGGGGTGGATGTCCTGCCCATCGTCGCGGACACGGGCGAGGTGGTGGGCACCGGCACCCCGGCGAACACCCCGCCTCCTCCCACGCCGACCGTTGTCCCTGCGCCGATGGACCTCGACTCCCCCGACGCCCCGCTAAAAACCATCCTTTTTGAGCGTGCCGGCACGCACGCCCTGATATACAATGGCGAAGTTTCCACTCCGCAGGGCGACCCCGAGGACTGGATTGCCTTTACGCCGTATGGCAGTTTTGTCTTTGTGAGCCTGCAATGCACGGGCAACGGCTCGCTCCGCGCGGAAATTGCCGCCAGCGGGCTGACCTTTGCCTGCAACGAGGCGGAAAGAGTCGTTCCCGTCACTCCCGGCGCGGCGCAACTCATCCACATCGAGGCGGTCCCTACCTCCGGCGCCCTGCAAGCCGTCACCTACACTCTGACCATCCAAGCGAGACCCTGAAGCCATGAAACTCCCACCGCTGAACCCGCACTTACAACGAACCGATGTTTTGAAGGAAAAATACCGCTACGGTATCTGGTATGGGCTGGTTTTGGGGTTTGGGTTTGCCGTCTTTACCTGGGGGGTGGATGCCTACTTTCTGAGCGTTCATCATGGTCTGCTCCCGTGGCTCAAGTTCGTCATCGGCGCGGTGATTTGCATGGCGGTGGGAGCGGCGGCAGGCTGGGCGGCGGCGCTTTCGGGCAAATCGCTGGCGGCAATGCTGGTCTGGCTGATTACCGGTTCGGTGTTTGCGTGGCTGGCGGTTCACCTGCCGCTCACGCTCCTGCCGAGGGCAATGTCGCTGCTTGAGCCAGCGCTCCGCGAACTGCTTCACTACGAGTATTTCGCAAATTTCCCGCAGATCGTTGGAGTGGCATATCTCTGGCTGGGCATTTTCCTGGCGGTGGCGGGAATCCTACAGGTCCCGCTGAGCGACTCGGCGGTATTCTCCACTTCGATTTTCGGGAAACTGGGACCGCTTCTCGTTGTCCTGATTTTGATGAGCATCGCCGGTTCCATCCTGGACAACGGGCTGTTCAACCAGCCCCTGCGCGACTCCACGCTGGCAGTGGACAGCACCCTGCAGTTCATTTTGGAGCACCGCGGTCAGGAGGTGGATGCGGCGGAGGCGCGGAGAATGCACACCGGGGCGTTCCGCGCGGTGGATGCGTCCGTGACACCGGATTACCGTCTGTTCGTGAGCGGGTATGACAGCGAATTTATCGAGATACATGTTTTGGCAAAGTTCGAGAGGGATTGGGTGGAATGTCAGGTGGTGTATAACCAGCCGATTTCATGCAAGGTGGTGGGGAACGCCCCATAAGAAAAGGCTTGCCGCAGGAAAATCGCTTTTTGAATGGGATCAGGCAGAAGTCCGGTGCGACACGGTGACAAATATCCCATTTGTGCCTGATTGTACAAAATATCCATTTATGGTAGAGTTAATGCGAAATTTCACACCGGCGAGGGTAATCCTGCATGAACGCTGAAAAAATCCCCGACATCATCATAGGAAGACTGCCCATTTATCTGCGTGCGCTCCAGCGCCTGGCAGAGAAGGGTGTTCACAATACCTCTTCGCAGGAACTGGGCGAGATGATTGGCATTTCCGCCGCCCAAATCCGCAAGGATATTTCGCAGTTTGGCGAGTTTGGCAAGCAGGGAACGGGGTATTCGGTTCCGTTCCTGATCGAGCGTCTGCAGGATATTTTGAAGGTTAATCGCGTGTGGGATGTGATCATCGTAGGCATGGGCGATATGGGTCACGCGCTTGCCCGTTACAATGGCTTTGTCAACCGCGGCTATCAGGTGACGATGCTGTTCGACAATGACCCCGCCAAGATCGGGCAGAAAGTCAACAACCTCGAAATCTTCAGCACCGATGTGCTGGTGGAAAAAGTAAAGCAAAACAAAATCAAGATCGCCATGCTGACCGTCCCCGCCTCTGCGGCGCAGGAAGTGGCGGACTTACTGGTAAAGGCGGGCATCAAGGCGATTTTGAACTATGCGCCAATCCATTTGAACGTGCCAAAGGACGTGCAAGTGCAGCATATTGATCCTGCCGCACATTTACAAAGAATGACTTACTATTTATAGCAGTCTGGCAACGGTTCGCCGCCTGATGTCTCCAACGGAATGTCAGGCGGCGATTGTCTTATCAGTCGCTGCGCCGATGATGCACACTCCCCCCCATCGGGCTGCAACCAATTTTCATCGAAGGAGATATGGAATGGCAACCAAGACCTGCTTTTTGATTTGCCCGATTGGCGAGGAAGGCTCGGAGATCCGCAAGGCATCCGACGACCTCATGGATTTGATCATCATCCCGGCGCTCGAAAAATTCGACTTCGATGTCGTCCGGGCAGATCGCATCCCCAGACCCTCGGTCATCACCACCGACATCATCCAACTGGTGCAAAACGCCGAGTTGTGCATCATTGACTTGACCGGCAGCAACCCCAACGTTTTCTACGAATGCGGAAGAAGGCACGAGACCGGCAAGCCTTTCATCCAACTCATCAGGAAGGGGGAGAAGATGCCGTTCGATGTTTCCGGCATCCGAACGATCATCTACGACCTTTCCACCGTTCGGACGGCGCACGAAGCCATCAAGGAAATACAGAATTACGTCGCCGAGTTGTCCACATCCGATTTTTCGCCCCGAACCGCAGGCGAGTCGCTGTCTTCGCTGGCAAGCGCCATTCGGCGCATCGAACGAAAACTGGACGGCATTTCAACTGGAGAAGCCGGCGCACATAAAGACAGGGACCAAAAGGAATTCCTCGATAAAATCCGCATCGAAGCCAATCCCAAGAGGGCTTTCAATCAGGCGCTCGACGCGGAGGAACTCGACAAAGCCAGAGACATTTTGCCCATTTTGCACGCCAAACTCGGCAATACCAACGATGTATTGCTGGCAGCCATGATCTTTGCCAACGCTGGCGATACCGCCGCCAAAGAGATTTGCGTCAGGATTTTGGATGCGCCGGCAGAACCGCTGGATATCGAAGTGGTCAGGAATGCCGTCATTGCGCTGAGCAGTTACTACGACATTGTAGATGGAGAAAAAGAGGGCGCCAAGGTCCTCGATCCCATCATCCATGCTCAGGTAAAGCGCGACGACATTGACGACGTCACCAAAGCCTATCTCCTGAACCGCCTGCAAATGCTGCTCTACGCCAGCGGACACTACGAGCGCGCCCTGACCATCATCGAGCAGGTGATCGAACTCGCCCCCAAGGAAGTCTATATCTACAACATGGGACTCATCCATGACAAGTTGGGCATGAAGACCAAAGCCGCGGAGGATATGGACAAGTTCCTGACAGCGGTGGGAGCGGAGTATGGAGAGTTCATTGACTTGGCGCGTATCGCGGTCATCTACGAAAAGGCAGACCGCAAAGACGACGCCAGGAAAGTGCTGGTGAAGATGAGCGGCATTGATCCGCGCCGCACCGCGGAGTTTATAGAGAGCAGGGCAGAATTGAGAACGCTGATGCTAAACTAAAACCGCTTGAAAGCGCTCCAACAAAAAAGCGGTCACGCAGTTGCGTGACCGCTTCGCTTTTACACCTGCGGCAGGTTGCGCCGCAAAATATTGTACATGGGGATCGCCTTGACTGCCCCCTCTGCCACGCAGGTAGTGGGGTTATCTACCAGGTAGGCAGGCACACCGAGGGATTTGGTCAGCAGTTTGTCAATGCCGCGCAAGAGCGCGCCGCCCCCGCACAACGCCACACCGCGGTCAATGATGTCGGAGACGAGTTCGGGCGGCGTCTTTTCGAGCACGCGGCGGCCGGTCTCGATGACCGCTTTGAGCGGCTCCTGCAGCGCCTCAACGATTTCACCCGTCGTCAGCGTGACCGGGCGCGGCAGACCGGTGACCTGATCCTGCCCCTGCACTTCCATGCTGTTTTCCACGTCCTGCGGAACGGCGGCTCCGATTTTGATTTTCAACTGTTCCGCCGTCACCTGACCGATTACCACGCCGTACTTTCTGCGCACATAGTTGATAATGGCTTCGTCGAGTTCCAAGCCGCCGGCGCGCAACGTCTCTGCCGAGACGATGCCATACATCGCCATGACAGCCGCTTCGGTGCATCCGCCGCCCAGGCAAATGACCATGTTTCCGGAGGGGGAATTAATCGGCAGGTCCACGCCCAGAGCCGCCGCCAGCGGCTGCTGGATGAGGGAGGCGTCGCGGCTTCCCGCTTCCAACACTGCTTCATACACCGCGCGTCGTTCCACGCTGGTCACGCCGTACGGCACGGAAATCATCACCCGCGGGCGGAAGATGCGCATCGAACCGCTGACGCGCTGAAGCAGGTAGGAGAGAAGCGTCTCGGTGATTTCGTAATCGGCAATGACGCCGTTCTTCAGCGGGCGCGCCACTTCGATGCTTTCGGGGACGCGCCCGTACATATCGCGCGCCTCCTGCCCCACCGCCACCATCTTTTGGTCTTCCACTTCGATGGCAACAATGGTCGGCTCATCCAACAACACCTTCGTGCTGTCGGCGAGACGTGTGAACATGGTGCCCAGGTCTATCCCCAGGTCTTTCGAGAACATTGCCACGCGAATCTAGGACTCCGAGCCGGGAATGCGAGAGCCGCGGCGATAGCGGCGCACGGCGTCAATGCGCAGATTGGAGCGGCGCAGCGCCGCTTCCACAGCAAGATAAGCATCGGTATCGGCTGGAACGCCCTTGGCAAGGGCTTCTTCGGCGCGTTTGCGGGCGGCTTCGGCGCGTTCGACATCAATCTCTTCGATGTTTTCGGCGGCGTCCGCCAGCACGGTGACGATATCCGGCTGGACCTCTGCCACACCGCCCGCCACCGTGAACAATTCCTCTTTGCCGCCCCGCCGGATCTTGATGATGCCGTATTTCAGGGTGGTAAGCACCGGGGAGTGTTTGGGCAGGATGCCCATCTCGCCATCCGCGCCGGGCAGGACGACGATATCCACGTCGCCTTCGAACACCGTGCGGTCCTGCGAAACGATTTCACAACGAATGGTCATAGTCTCAAGCCTCACCAATTACCAACTACCCATTACGATATTGGCAATTGGTAATTACGGCTACGCCGACTTGGCGAGCTTCTCTGCCTTCTCGCGCACGTCTTCGATAGTGCCTGCCATCATGAATGCCTGTTCGGGCAGGTCGTCGCATTTGCCGTCGAGGATTTCGCGGAAGCCGCGCACCGTGTCCTTGAGCGGAACATAGCGCCCGGGGATGCCGGTGAAGCGTTCTGCCACGAAGAACGGCTGGGAGAAGAAGCGTTCGATCTTGCGGGCGCGCGAGACGATGAGTTTGTCGTCTTCGGAGAGTTCGTCAATGCCGAGGATGGCGATGATGTCCTGCAAGTCTTTGTAGCGCTGAAGCACGCGTTGAACCTCGCGGGCGGTTTTGTAGTGATCTTCGCCCACAATGTTGGGGTCCAGGATGCGGGAGGTCGAAGCGAGCGGGTCCACAGCGGGATAGATGCCCTTTTCCACGATGGAGCGTTCGAGGGCGATGGTCGCGTCGAGGTGGGTGAAGGTTGCCACCGGCGCCGGGTCGGAATAGTCGTCGGCAGGGACATACACCGCCTGCATGGAGGTAATCGAGCCGGTGCGGGTGGAGGTGATGCGTTCCTGAAGTTCGCCCATCTCGGTGGCGAGGGTCGGTTGATAGCCCACAGCGGAGGGCATGCGCCCCAGCAGCGCCGACACTTCGGAACCCGACATGGAGAAGCGGAAGATGTTGTCAATGAAGAGCAACACGTCGCGCCCCTGGTCGCGGAAGTATTCCGCCATCGAAAGCGCCGAGAGCGCCACGCGCAGACGCACGCCGGAGGGTTCGTTCATCTGCCCGTACACCATGACGGTATCCTTCATCACGCCGGATTCGAGCATTTCGCGGTAGAGTTGTGTCCCTTCGCGGGTGCGTTCGCCTACGCCGGCGAAGACAGAGTTGCCTTCGTGCTCGGTCGCCACGGAGCGGATGAGTTCCATGATGATGACGGTCTTGCCGGTGCCTGCGCCGCCGAAGATGCCGGTCTTACCGCCTTTGGTGAAGGGCGCAATCAGGTCAATGACCTTGATGCCGGTCTCGAACACTTCCACGCGGGTGGACTGCTCCGAGAACGGCGGCGCCGGGCGGTGAATGGGATAGCGCAGACTGGCGCGAACCTCGCCCTTCTGGTCAATCGGTTTGCCCAGCACGTTGAAAATGCGCCCCAGGGTTACCGGTCCGACGGGAACCATGATGGGCGCACCGGTGGCGCGGGCGGGAACGCCGCGCTGTAAACCGTCGGTCGAGTCCATTGCGACGGTGCGCACCCAGTTATTGCCCAGGTGTTTCTGCACTTCCAGCACCAGCGGTTCTTTGCCTTCGCGATCCACTTCCACG
>DYID01000005.1:66217-70133 GCA_020723805.1 Anaerolinea sp.
GTGTTTCTGCACTTCCAGCACCAGCGGTTCTTTGCCTTCGCGATCCACTTCCACGGCTTCAAAGAGCGCAGGGATGCTGCCTTCGGGAAATTCCACATCCACCACACCCCCCAGGATCTGTACGACACGGCCGTTTGCGTTTGCCATGAAAACCTCCAATTATTTCGCGGCAAGCGCTTCTGCGCCGCCGACAATATCGAGAATATCGTTTGTAATGGTTTGCTGTCTGACTTTGTTGTACGCCAGTTGCAATTCACCGACCAGTTCCTTGGCGTTATCGGTGGCGTTGCGCATGGCGACCATGCGGGCGGCATGTTCGCTCGCCAGCGATTCGAGCACAGCCTGATAGACCTGCAATGCTGTAAAGCGCGGGATGATTTCATCCAAAATCTCGTTCATCTCCGGCTCATACTCATACGCAGCCTGCGGACCGTTGTGCTGACCGCCAAAATCCTCAACCAGCCCCTCGCCGACGAGTTCCAGCGGCAGGAGTTTCTTGACGGTCGTCACCTGACGCGCCATGTTGACGAAGTCGGTGTAAACGAGATACACCTCGTCCACCTCACCCTTCATGAATTCGTCCACTGCAAGCCGCCCGATGGCGGAAACATCCGCAAACGACGGCGCGGCTGGCAGGTTGCTGAAGTCGGCGATGACGTTCTTGCGGCGGCGGATGAGCAGGTCGCGTCCTTTACGCCCCACCGCGATGTATTTGACCGGGACAGGGTGATTGTCGAAGCGCGAAGCGACGAAGCGAATCACGTTCGAGTTGTAGGCGCCTGCCAATCCCCGGTCACCGGTGATGACGACGACAAGCGTCTTGTTCACACTCGTCCGCTCGGCAAGGAGCGGGTGCAGGCTTTCGCGCCCCGGCTGCTGGGCAACATGTTTGAGCACCTGCCAGGCTTTGGTTGCGTAGGGGCGTGTGGCGGTAACCGCCGCAATCGCCTTGCGGACCTTGCTCGCGCTGACGGTTTCGAGGGCGCGCGTGACCTGCGCAATGTTTTTGACGCTCCGAATGCGGAGCCGCATTTCACGAGCCGATGCCATGACTTATGCCTGCCATCCGGCGCGGAAACTTTCCAGCGCCTTGATCATCTTTTCGCGCGTCTCGTCGGTGATGCGTTTCTTTTCGGCAATGTCTTTGCCGATTTCGGGATGCGAGGTATCCATGTAGCGGATGAGGTCATTCTGCCATTGCGCCATTTTTTCGACCGGCACATTGCTGGCAAAGCCGTTCGTACCCGCAAAAATGAGGATGACTTGATGTTCGAGCGCCACCGGCGAATACTGCGGCTGCTTGAGGATTTCCTGCATGCGCTGACCCTGATTGAGTTGATTCTGCGTGTTCTTGTCGAGGTCCGATGCCATCAGGGCAAACGCCGCCAGTTCGCGATACGCCGCCATGTCGAGGCGCAGACGTCCCGCCACCTGCTTCATGGCTTTGGTTTGGGCGTCGCCACCCACGCGGGAGACCGAGATACCCACGTTCACCGCAGGGCGAATGCCGGCGTTGAACAGGTTGCTTTCGAGATAAATCTGACCGTCGGTGATCGAAATGACGTTGGTGGGGATGTAGGCGGAAACGTCGCCCAACAGGGTTTCGATGATGGGCAGGGCGGTCAGCGAACCGCCGGTGCCTTTCACTTTGACGATCTTGTGATTCTCCGCATCGGGCATGGCTTTGAGCGCCTGCTCGGCGTCATGCAGTGACATCGGTCCTTTATAGACCTTGCCGTCCACGCCGTCGCTGGCGGAGGCGAGTTCGCCGCTGAAATCCTTCTTCACAATCACATACTGATTGGCAAGGCGCGCCGCGCGTTCGAGCAGACGGGAGTGGAGGTAGAACACGTCGCCGGGATACGCTTCACGTCCGGGCGGGCGGCGCAGAAGCAGAGAAACCTGGCGGTATGCCCAGGCATGTTTGGAAAGGTCGTCATAGATGACCAGCGCGTCACGCCCGGTCTCCATGAATTCCTCGCCGATGGCGCAGCCTGCATACGGAGCGATGTATTGCAGCGCCGCCGACTCTTCAGCCGAAGCCACCACCACAATCGTATGATCCATCGCGCCGTATCTCTCGAGAATGCCCACCGTGCGGGCAACCGCGGCTTTCTTTTGACCGATTGCCACGTAGATACAAATCAGGTCTTTGCCCTTTTGGTTGATGATGGTGTCAATTGCGATGGCGGTTTTGCCGGTCTGACGGTCGCCAATGATCAATTCACGCTGACCGCGCCCGATGGGGATCATCGAGTCGATGGACTTGATGCCGGTCTGCACCGGAGTATCCACGTCCTGACGTTCCACCACACCCGGAGCGATGCGCTCCAGCGGGCGGAAGCCGGTCGTCGCAATGGGACCCTTGCCGTCAATCGGCTCGCCCAGAGCGTTGACCACACGTCCAATCAGCGCATCTCCCACCGGCACCGAGGCGATGCGCCCCGTCCCGCGCACCGTCATCCCTTCGACGATGCCTTCGTACTCGCCCATCACAATCACACCGACGCTGTCCTTTTCGAGGTTGAACGCCGTCCCCATCACCCCATTGGCAAACTGCACGAGTTCCTGAGAGCGGATGTTCGCCAGCCCCTTCACGCGCGCAATCCCATCGCCCGCTTCCACCACGGTACCAATATCACTGACACCGATTTCGGGCTTGAACGCCTCGATTTGCCTCTGCAAGTCGCCTGCAATCTGCTTGATCAGGTCTGTCATTATTCCTCCACGCCAGAATTCGATTTACGTACAAGAACCCGGATAAACTTTATCCGGGCGTATGGTGTTTTATGCAGCGCCTTCGTGAGGAGGCGCACAATCTCGCCAATGATACCTGAAAGGCTCATCATTGTCTAGTTACAATCATCATACCCTTGTCAAGGACGGGGCTTGTAATATACTCGCAAACAAACTTATCTCAAGGAGCCAACATGATCCCCCGCGGAGAAGACAAGCCTCCCTCTCGTCCCATGAAACGATACTGGAAGGTTGCCGTCATTGCCAACATCAAAGACGACAGCAAACCCAGACCGGAAGGCGTCCCGCCGGATGCCTTCGCCGACTTCGACCACATCGAGACCGTGGACGCGATTCGCGCCGCCATCGAAACGGACGGCCACCAAACGGTCTTTCTCCACGCTGATGCCGACCTGCCCTATGCCCTTCGGGAGGTCAAGCCCGATATTTGTTTCAATATCGCCGAAGGTCAGGGCGGCGATGCGCGCGAAGCGCAAGTGCCCGCTTTGCTCGAACTCCTGCGCATCCCCTACACCGGCTCGCGCGTCCTCACCAATGGCATCTCCCTCGATAAGACCCTCACCAAGCGCATCTGGCGTGACCGGCGTCTGCCCGTTGCCCCCTTCCAGGAATTCACCGTCGGCGACGAAACGCTGCGCCCCGAACTCAAATTCCCGCTTTTCGTCAAGCCCGCCCGCGAAGGCACCGGCATGGGCGTAGACTTAAAAGCCATCGTCAAAAACGAAAAGGAGATGCGCGAAAGAGTCCTGTACATCATCAACACCTACCAACAGCCGGCTCTTGTCGAAACCTTCCTGCCCGGACGCGAATTTACGGTGGGCATCCTTGGGCGGGCAGATGCGAAACTCTACTCCCGCCACCCCGAATGGTACGAAAAGGACGGCTTTCACCGCTTCCCCGTCCTCGAACTGGACAGTTCGCGCTCCGTCACGCCCAACGTTTACAGTCAGGCATCGAAATCCAAGGAGGTCGGCGAGGAGGGCGCGCCGGATTACGTCTGCCCTGCCAATATTGACCCCGAACTCGAGAGGAAACTCAAGCACTTTGCCCTGCGCGCCCATCAATTGCTATACGCACTCGACATCTCCCGCACCGACATCCGCCTCGACGAGGAGGGCAACCCGCGCCTGATGGAAATCAACACCCTGCCCGGTCTCAC
>DYID01000005.1:70233-125844 GCA_020723805.1 Anaerolinea sp.
ACTATGGCAAAAACAATCATGGTAGTGGATGACGAAAAGCGGCTGGTCTCCCTTGTCGAAAGTTATCTGACGCAGGAAGGCTACCGCGTGGTCACTGCCTTTAACGGCAAAGAAGCGCTCGCCGTCGCCCAAAAGGAAAAGCCCGACCTCATCATCCTCGACGTGATGATGCCCGAAATGGACGGCTACGAATTCATGCGCCGTCACCGCGCCGAACACAATACGCCCATCATTCTGCTCACCGCCCGTGTGGACGACGAAGAAAAGGTCATTGGGCTGGAGGTGGGCGCAGACGACTACATCACCAAACCGTTCCGCCCGCGCGAACTGATGGCGCGCGTCAAAGCGGTGCTGCGCCGAGCCGGGGAACGGGAACCCACCGCCAAGGTCCTGAAAGCCGCGGACATCGTCCTCGACCGCGACAGCCGCACCGTCAAAGTGGGAGAGCGCTTCGTGGACCTCACCCCCTCCGAGTTCGACATCCTCACCGCGCTCATGTCCTATCCCGGGCGCGTCTATTCCCGCCTCGACCTGCTCGACATCATCCAAGGCGTGCGCTACGAAGGCTACGAGCGCACCATAGACACGCACATCAAAAATCTGCGCGGCAAAATCGAAGACGATCCGCGTGCGCCGAAATACATCGAAACCGTGTATGGCGTGGGCTATCGCTTCAAGAGAGGGTGAGCCATGCGCTCCATTTCCACAAAATTGATCCTCGCCTTCCTCAGCATCGGCATCGTCAGCGTTGCCATCATCTTCCTCACCGCCCGTTGGAATACCCGCCTGGAATTCATCCGCTTCCTCGCCGACCAGAATCAATCTGCCATCGTCACAAACCTCATCAATTACCATCAACAAAACGGCTCTTGGGAAGGCGTGGAACTGCTTTTTGTCCGCGGCGACCGCCCCGGCATGGGCATGGGACAAGGACCCCGCACGGAAGCGATGAAGTTGCCCTACCTGCTCACCGATCCCAACGGCTACATCATCGTGGCAAACGGCAGATACAAAATCGGCGAGAGACTCTCCGACGAACAACTCGAAATCGGCACCCTGCTCACCGAGAACGGCAACATCATCGGCATCCTCGTCCCTCTCGGCGGCGCCTTTCAGGGAACGCCCCGCGAACTCGAATTCATCGAACGCACCAACCGCACCCTGTTCTACGGCGCGCTGATTGGCGCAGTGATTGCCCTCTTTCTGGGCGTCTTTCTCTCGCGTACCATCACCCGCCCCATCCGCGAACTGACCCGCGCCACCCACGCCATCTCCCAAGGCGACCTCTCCCAGCAGGTTCCCGTGCGCACCAACGACGAACTGGGCGAACTTGCCCGCGCTTTCAACAAGATGAGCGCCGAACTCTCGCGCTCGGTCAACGCCCGCAAACAAATGACCGCCGACATCGCCCACGAACTCCGTACGCCCCTCAGCCTCATCCTCGGTCACGCCGAGGCGGTTCACGACGGCGTCTTGCCGCCCACCAGAGAAAACTTCGAAATCATCCGCGAGGAAGCCGCCCGTCTCGAACATCTGGTGGAAGACCTTCGCACCCTTTCCCTTGCCGACGCCGGCGAACTTTCCATTCTGCCTCAGCCCCTCGAACCTGACCGGCTCCTGCGCGAAGTAACCTCTCTCTTCCAATATCACGCGCAGAAGAAAAACATCTCCCTCCAACTGGACATCGCCCCGCATCTTCCCACACTGGAAGTTGATCCTGGACGAATGACTCAGGTCCTCACGAACATTTTGGACAACGCCCTGCGCCACACCCCCGAAGGCGGATACATCACCCTCTCTGCCAAACAGGCAGGCAAACGGGTGGAACTTGCCATACAAGACAGCGGTCCCGGCCTGCCAAAAGAGGAGGCTGAACGCATCTTCGAACGCTTCTACCGCGCCGACGCCTCCCGCCGCCGCGACGAGGGGGGCTCCGGGCTGGGGCTGGCAATTGCCAAGTCCATTGTCCAAGCGCATGGCGGACAGATTTGGGCAGAATCTGAACCGGGCAAAGGGCTGAAGATCGTCATTTCCCTGCCGCGACACTTTCCAGCCGAAGCGTAAGCATCCTCTTCATTACAAACAAAAATCGGAAGCGTGCGACCGCTTCCGATTTTCTCTTAACCTGCCGCAAGGGTGCGCTTGCGTTTACGGCGGGCGTTCTTCGGTAAAACAATCAACGTCACCAACACCGCGATGATGCCCACATTTTTAATCAAGCCAAACATCCACCCGCCGCCCTCTCGTCCCTCATGACCTTCTCCTTCAAACTGCCCCTCACGAAATGGCGGGCGTCCCCCTTCCTCGAAGCGCGGTTCCACACCCGGCGCTCCCGACGACCCGCTCGCGCTGACCGCCGCATACGTAATGCCCATGACGAGCGCCATGACCACCAGAATAATGAGAATGCGTCCCAGGGTCTTCATGCCACAACATCCTTTCTTTTACGGGAGAAAATCAGCCTGCTCAGCGAATGGATGATAGCTTGAACGTATCCACCACCCAGCCCCAGTGCAGCGCCGTGTGCAAGCCCAGTAACAGTAAAAACAAATTGGCGGTCATATCGTGCAGCGGACGCCAGGCAAAATTGCGCGGCAGTTCGATGCCCAGCGACGGAAACACCGCCTCCGAAATCATGAACCCGGAAAGCATCATCACCGAACCGTCAATGAACAGCAGCCAGTTCAGAATGTAATTGATACGGGTCTGCACATTCACCCGTCTCATGAAGCGGCGTGAAATCTGGGCGATCCAATCCCAACTCAACAACAAATGAATGATGAGCGCGGCAAGGGCGGCGGTCGCCAGCCATTCATGCACGGCAACCCCACTCGAACGCGGATCCATGGCAATCAGGAACACAAAAAAGATCAGCAAATCCACTACCAATTTGACCCGCGTCAATTTTTTGGATGAAGACTGAATTTCGGACATAGTACCTCCTATATAAAATATCGGCGCATTGTAGCCCCCGCCGGGACTGAATGGTGGAGAACTGACGGCGAAATTATGAAGATGTTGCGAAGAAAGTATTAATTCTGCTCTCATTGAACCGCCATAAATCCCACACACTTTTCACACAGACCGTTTACGTCCGAATGGTAAAGTAACCAACGAAAAGCGATAAAGACAAGGAGTTGACCTATGAAAAAATTTTTGCTTACCCTCTTGGCAGTGATTGTAATTCTCGGCGCAGCGGCTGGCATCGGTTTTGCCGGTTACCGCATCGGCTACGTTCAAGGCGCCGCCGCAGACGGTAATGCCCCATTCCTCATGCGCCCCGAGCGCATCAACCCCAATACCATGCCCAACTTCCGCCGCGACTTTGGCATCTGGCGGCAGCCCTACCACCCTCCCATGATGGGACGCGGCATTTTCGGCATTAGCCTCTTCACGCCGTTCCGCTTCCTCTGGAACATTGCGGTATTCGCCCTCATCGTCTGGTTTGTGTACTGGCTGTTCACCCAAAGCGGATGGCGCCTCACCCGCCAAACGAATGACAAAGCGGAGACGCCTGCCGCAAAAACCGACGTGTAATAATCTGCATCCTTTCCACGTCTACAACTCACAACAACACAAGACCCTGTATCATCAGGGTCTTGTGATTATGAGGAGAGACTCATGGACTTTCTCAATCGGCTCATCGTTGCGCTTACGGAAGTGCACCCCACCCACCCCATGTTCGTCCACTTCCCCATTGCGCTCACAGGCGCGGCGTTCCTGTTCATCCTGCTCGCCTGGTGGCGGAACAACGCCGCCCTCGAACAAGCCGCGTTCGCCAACATTGCCCTCGCATCCATCAGCACCATCGCCGCAGGCATCACCGGCTACATGGACAACCTCAAAAACTACCTCGGCGACGCACCCAACGCCGGCGCAAAAATCGTCCTCGCCATCGTGCTGTTCCTCCTCACTGCCGGCATCAGTCTCTTCCGCTACCACAACCCGAATGTCTTCCAAAAAGGCAGCCGCCTGCTCTACGCCGGCGCCTACGGATTGAGTTTCGCCATCGCGCTCGTCCTGGCATTCCTGGGCGGCGTCATCCTCTATGGCTTCTAGGAGAACAACTTGTATGAAAACAAAACTGCTCATCTTCACCTTGATTTTGGGACTCCTCACCGCTTGCACCGCCCAACCGACTGAAGTTCCCGCTTCTCCCTCGACCGAGGAACCTGCTCCTGCCACCCAGGCATCCACCAACCCTCCCACCGACACCGCCATCCCGCCAGCCGAGTCCCCCCTCCCCACCCAGGAACCGATTGCCACTGCTGAAGCGGCGGCATCCGCAACCGTCAGTTTCGCCAACGACATCCTCCCCATCATCAAGAGCCGCTGTGTCAACTGTCACGGCGGCGAACGGGTGGAAGAGGGACTGCTCCTGCGCTCCTATTCCGAACTCATGGCTGGTTCTGATAATGGACCCGTCATCATCCCCGGCGACGCCGAAAACAGCCTGCTGGTGGAACTGGTCGTCAGCCAGAAAATGCCCAAGCGCGGACCCAAGCTCACCCCTCCGCAAGTGCAACTCATCGTTGACTGGGTCAACCAGGGCGCGCTGGACAACTGAGTTTCACTCACACATTCAAGAGTGTCTGCCGTTCGCAGACACTCTTTTGTTTTAATCGCCCCCTCGTAGCCCCGTATGTCTTGACATTTCAACGCAAATAATTATGATGGGGAAAATTCACTTGGGAGATTGCCATGAATAGAGGGACTCGTCTATCACTTTTTGGCAGAGCATTTCTTGCGCTCCTGCTCACCATTGGGTTCTACAGCCTTGCACTTGCCATCGCTTTCGGTCTGCTCTATCTGATCTATCTTGAGTTTGTAGTGCTCGGCAGGATCAACATCCGCCTGACGATTTTTGCATTGATAGGCGCAGTGGTCATTTTGTGGTCAATCATCCCGCGGCCAGACCGCTTCACTCCCCCAGGTCCGCGCATCACACGCAAACAATTCCCGGCGTTGTTCAATGAAATAGAAAAAGTAGCCAAATTAACCGGTCAGAACATGCCGCGCGATATTTACCTTGTCCCGGATGTCAATGCGTTCGTGGCAGAACGCGGCGGCTTCATGGGAATTGGCAGAAAAAGGATCATGGGGATTGGGTTCCCCCTCTTCCAACTGATGAACGTGGACGAACTCAAAGCAGTCCTTGCGCATGAATTTGGGCATTACTTCGGAGGAGACACAGCGCTTGGTCCCTGGATCTACAAGACCCGCGAGGCGATCATCCGCACCACCGTCAATGTCGCACAGGCCAATCGCTGGCTTTACATCCCATTCGAGGCATATGCAAAAATGTTCCTGCGCGTGACAAACGCCGTCTCGCGCCAGCAGGAATTTACAGCAGACCGGCTGGCTGCCAAAACAGTTGGAGCGCAGGCGGTCATTTCCGGATTACAAAAAGTACACAAATTTGGCTACGCATTTAATGTCTTTCTCCAGAACGAATATGCCCCTGTGATCGCGGCAGGATATAAGCCGCCGATGCTGGAAGGGTTTCGAGAATTTCTCAAATCGCCCATAGTCACAGAAGCGGTCAACAACAGCTATCAGGAGCAACTGACAAAGGGTACAACGAATCCTTATGATTCCCATCCGTCTCTGAAGGAACGCATCGCCGCACTGGAAGGACTCCCCGCCGGCGCAAATGGCAACGACCATCCCGCCTCCTCCCTGCTCCCTGCCGACGTTGACCTCGAAACGCTGATCCTCAAGCAAGTCATCAGGGAAGAGGAAAGATTCAGTTCACTGAAGGATATTCCCTGGGAAAATGTGGCAGAAACCGTTTTTGCGCCTCAGTGGAGCGATAACATCAAACCCTTCCGTCAGATACTCAGTGAAATCACGCCGCCGAGTCTTTTTGATGCCGCTCAAAACCCTTCAACCCTTTTTGCCAGGCTCGCTTCAACAGGCAAGATTCTTCCTCCCAATGTAAAGATTGAACAAGTACCACAGGAAGTTCAAATGCAAGTTATAAGTAACATCATCGGGATGGCGTTTGCGGTCACTTTGAAGCAAAATAACTGGAAAATCAAAACCGGTCTGGGCGAAGACTTGAGGTTCGTTCAAGCAAACAAGGAAATCGCTCCATACAGACTGTTCCCCAAACTGGCAGCGCGCGAACTCAGCCGGGAGGAATGGGTTGAGTATTGCGAGAAAAACGGGCTCAACCAGTTCAAGTTGGAATGACGGCTTTTCCTTGCCTCCGGAAAGGATTCCGCAAAAATCCCTGTGGTATAATGCCCGTCGCTCTTTTGGAGAGGTCGCGTAGCCCGGTTTAGCGCGCACGCCTGGAGAGCGTGTTTCCCGAAAGGGAACGCGGGTTCAAATCCCGCCCTCTCCGCCAGAGAAAACGCCTCGCAAGGGGCGTTTTTTGCTTCAGGGGGAACGCGCGCCCCCATTGAGGGGATATTATTCAAATCCCGCCCTCTCCGCCAGAGAAAACGCCCTTCACACAGGGCGTTTTTTGCTTCAAGGGAATGCCAAACCAGCGGTAAAATCAATCCATGACCGAAGACATTAAAGTGGTTGCCACCAATCGCAAGGCAGGATTCGAATACTTCCTGCTCGACAAGTTCGAAGCGGGGATAGCCCTGCAGGGAAGCGAAATCAAATCCATCCGCGCCGGGCAAATCAGCATCCAGGAATCCTACGTAGAAATCGAAAACGGCGAGCAAGCCTTCCTCGTCGAGGCGCACATTGCCCCCTACGAACAAGCCAATCGCTTCAACCACGACCCGCGCCGCAAACGCCGCCTGCTCCTCCACAAAAAGGAAATCCGCAAATTGTGGGATCAGGTGCGCATCAAAGGCATGACCATCGTGCCGACCCGCGTCTACCTCAAAAACGGACGCGCCAAAGTCGAGATTGCCCTTGCCAAGGGTAAAAAAGCCTACGACAAACGCGCCTCCATCGCCAAACGCGACGAAGCCCGCAGCGCCGAACGCGAAACCCGCGTGCGCTGATCCCGGCGCGCCAACGAAAGAGCAGAGCCATGCCCCCTTCCACCATTGGCGGAATCAACAAACTCCCCGAACCACAAAAAAGGGAAATCTACGCCCGTTACATCCCTGTGGAACTCCTTCAACGCTTCCATCTCTCGGACCTGGTGCAGAATCATGAACTCTTGAAATTCCGCTACGCCGAAGGCTCCAGCGACGTGGAAATGATGCTCTATCACCAGCCGGGCTTTCCCGACCCCATCCTCTACGCCCACCTGGCAGATACCCTCAACGGGCAGATTCACGTCCTGCTCTACATCCTCAACGACCCCGACTCCCCCCGCTTCGACGTGGACAAAATGCCCGACGGCACTCCCACCCGTTTCGGCATCCGCAAACGCAACCTCGAAGCCGAACTCGCCGCCATGCAGGCTGGCTTGGCGCCCGGTCAGGTGCGGCGCGGGCTGCATCTCTTTCGGCAAGCGATGGCAAAGTTCGAGGAATTCGTCGTCAGCCTGGGGCACGACATGTACTTCGCCGAACCTCTCTACTATCATAACGCCGTCATCTTCGAGCGGCACGGATTCAGTTATCAGATGGGCAGACGCCGCATGGAGAGCATCCACCTCGGGTTTATGGAGGGAGGCGAACTGCGTCAAAAACTGGACGGCTCGACGCCGTTCCGTTCCCCCCAAGCGGCGAACAGCATCCGCCTGCGCTCGTGGGCAATTCACGACGGCATCCTGGGCGAACCGTTCACCAACGTGACCATGTACAAATATGTCGGCAAATCGGCGGGACTGAATACCACGCCGGGTTGTAACTGGTGATGGGCTGGGCGCCCCTTTTCAATGGAGGAGGTATCCCAACCTGTCAAACGTACGTCGTGGTTTCCAGCGGTTTGATCCCCACCACCTTGAGAATCTTTTGAAAGTCTTGTCTGAGCCAGTCGGGGGAAGAAGCGCCGAACAAATAGGCAAACGACGGCAATAATGTCCAGTTGATGACTTCATCCATGACAAGAGACCTGCCGGCAGGGTCATCTATGGGCAGCAATGGCAGATCAAGTTTTATGGAAAAATACCAGGAGGATAGATAGATCGCCGCCAGCACCCACAGCACAATCAGGTTGTGCAGCCGGTGTTTTCCTCCCAGCCATTGCGAAAGTTGCGGGATGACAAACACCAAAAACGCCAGGCGGTAATCCCAGTTGTTTCCCAGCAGGAACGTTCCCAGATAAATCGAGACGCCCATGCGAAACGCCGTTAGATTTCCCTCACTTACTGCGTTCAAACGATGCGGCTGAACAATGCCCCCAATGAAACCGGACAAGATCAATATCCCAGCCAGCCCTTCAAAGAGAACTTTCCAGCACCCCAGGGAGCAGACATCCAGCGGCAGGGATTGTAAATGATTATTCAGATACGTCATCAAAACAAACGCCCCATACGAAAAGTCGCTTCCGCGCTGTGTGGTCGTCCATGCGATGTATTGACTTTCAAAGGTCTTTATTCCGTAAATGACCATGAACAAGATGCTGGCAGCCGTCAGTTTCCAAAATCGTTCTTTTGGCTCCTTCAACAGCACGCTAACGCCGAACAACGGAAACGATTTTACGATTGCGCCGAAGACAATCAACGCCGCCGCCCAGTTCGCGGAATAACCATTGACAAAGACAATCAAAGCGCAAATGAAGAATACGAACAGGTCAACATTGCCTCTTTCGTACAACAACATGGAGGCGGGGGAAAAAATAACCAACAGCATCAACAAGGCATCGCGATACGACAGCGCCTGCGGGAACAAAACAATGCCCGCAAAATATAAGACGAGCATCAGGACCACAATCCAAAGCGTATCGTCCATGCTGATGCCGGTGTAGAAAAACAGCCGCCAAAAGGTAGGGTAATTGAAGAGTCTACCGGCAGGATCAAAGGGATTCTTTACCGTCGGCTCGAAACCATTGCGAAACGACTCGGCACTGCCGGGGATCAGACGAAAATCAAAAAAGAACGGTTTTTCAACCGGCACATCCCACAATTCCCAGGTTTCCTCATAGCCGACCGTCACAAACAAAACGCCCAATATCACCCACATGAAAATAATCCCCGCCACAAGCAGGGATTTCCCCTTTCCAAGTTGGAATAATTTCACGCTCTTCATCCCACCACCCTTATCTCCCTCGGCATGTTCGAAAGCACGTCCGCGCCGGTTTCAGTGATGACCACATTGTCCTCGATGCGCACGCCGTTTCGACCGGGCAGGTAAATGCCCGGCTCCACGGTGAACGCCATGCCCGGCTCGAGGAGCTGCATATTATCGCCGCGCATGTACGGGTCCTCGTGACCTTCCATGCCAATGCCATGACCAGTGCGGTGCGTGAAGTACTTCCCGTAGCCCGCCTTCTCGATGACCTCGCGCGCGGCTTTATCCACATTCGCGCATGGGGCGCCGGGTTGGGCGGCGGCGCGCCCGGCCGCGTTTGCCTCCTGCACAATCTTGTGAATCTTCTGATATTCGGCATCCACCTCCCCCACCGCAAAGGTGCGCGTCAGGTCGGAGATGTAGCCCTCATACGCCGCGCCCCAATCCACCACCAACAGGTCGCCCGCTTGCAGTTTCCGTTCGGAGGGCGAGGCGTGCGGGTTTGCTGAGTTCGGTCCGCCGGAGACGATGGGGCTGAACGGCATCTCCGCATCGGAACCGTGACGAAGCAACTGCACCACCAACTCGGCGGAAAGTTCCTTTTCGGTCATGCCAATTTTGATCAGTGGGAGAGTCGCTTCGAGCGCGGACTGGGCGATTTTCACCGCCTTACGCATCGCTTCGACCTCCGCCGCTTCCTTCCTCAACCGCAGACCCGCCAGCACGACGCTGGCATCGGGGAATTCGGCGTTGGGGGCGCTTTCTTTGACGTATTGGAACTCCAACAGACGCAACGCGCGCGGCTCGACGCCAATCCGCTTCCCATCCAGACCGAGCGCCTGGACCGCCTTCCGAAAGACCTCTCCCCACTCTGACGGGTTCTCGCCATACGCGAACACCTGCAAGGCGTAGGGCAGCGACGCCACTTTCTGCAATTCCAACTCCGGCAGGACGATGGCGGGCGTCTGGCCTTTTGCTGCGAACAGGACGACCGGACGCTCCATCAGGTGAAAACTCAGCCCGGTGAGATATTTCAGCGTAGGACCGGGATTCAGAATAACAGCATCCAGGTCGCGGGTCCGGAGTGAGGCGTTGAGTTTGTCAAAGCGGGTTTGAGTCATGGGAGTCTCCTGAATTCAGGCGGTGATTGCGGCGGCTGAAGAGATAAAGTATCCAATCCACAACGACAGGAAAGAGGGTGTCGAAGCCGGTGACGAGGCGGAACCACCAAGGCACGACCAGCGTGCGGCGCGGACGTTTCGCCACGTCCACCACGCGTTGGGCAACGTAGGCGGATGTGAGATGAGGGTACGGCAGGCGTTTGATGGTTTCGCGCGATTTGGTGCGTTTGAGTTTTTTGCCAAACTCGGTGACGGCAGGACCCGGATAGATGCCGCTGACGTGAATGCCAAAAGGATGAACTTCGCGGCGCAGGGCGTCGGTGAAGGCACGCAAGCCGTATTTGCTGGCAGAGTAGGTGGTGATGAGCGGCGGGGAAATCAGCCCCGCCACCGACACCATATTGATGATGTGACCCTGACGCCGCTCGAGCATGTGCGGCAGCACTTCGCGCGTGACCAGCATGGTGCCGATGAGGTTGACACGGATGATGGTCTCGATGCTGCGTTCAGGGTCGAGATTTTCGAACCAGTCAATGCTGCCATAGCCGGCGTTGTTGAAGAGAATGTCAATGTGTTCGTAGATGTCGAGCGCGGTCTGCACCATGACTTTGATTTCGGCGGTGACGTTCAAATCCACCGGCACGGCGAGCGCCTCGCCGCCGGCGTTTTGGATTTCGGCTGCCAGCGCCTGAAGACGGTCGAGCCGGCGGGCAGCCAATACCACTTTGCATCCTTCCTTTGCAAACAGACGGGCGGCATCCTCCCCAAAACCGGAAGAAGCGCCGGTGATAAGAACGACTTTATCTTTCAAAGCAATCATGTACCCTCGTTATCAGGTCGAAAGTCAAAAATCAAACGTCGAAAATCAGAAAGACCTTCGACGTTTGACTTTCTATTGTTCTTCTTCGCTCTCTTCGTTCTTCTGCTTGCGCGGGCGCGGCGGCTCCACCGTCACCTCCGGCGAGAGGGCGATTTTCAACACGTCATCCATGTGTTTGACCGGCACAATCTTCAACTCGCTGCGGGCGGCTTTGGGCAGATCCACCAGGTCTTTGAGGTTTTTCTCCGGCAGGATGACCACCTTCAAGCCGGCGCGATGGGCGGCAAGCGCTTTCTCGCGCACGCCGCCGATGGGCAGTACCCGTCCGCGCAGGGTGATTTCGCCGGTCATCCCCACGTCTTTGTAGACCGGGCGTCCCGTCAACGCGGAGATGATGGCGGTCGCTATGGTAATCCCAGCCGAGGGTCCATCCTTGGGGATGGCGCCTTCCGGCATGTGAACATGGATGTCCATGCGTTCAAAGACTTCCATGTCAATATTCAACTGCGCGGCGCGCGATTTGGTGTACGTCAGCGCCGCCTGACCGGATTCCTGCATCACCTCGCCCATCTGTCCGGTCATTTGCAGCGAGCCCTTGCCTTCCAACACCGCCACTTCCACCGGCATGATTTCGCCGCCGTTTTCCGTCCACGCCAGCGAGGTGACCACTCCCACCTCGTCCTCACGCTCGGCTTCAGGCTGGAAGAATTGCTGCGGTCCGAGCAGTTTCTCCACCGCCTCGGCAGTGATGACCTGCGGGAACTTCTTCCCTTCCGCCTTCAGGCGCGCCACTTTGCGACAGACTTTGCCGATCTCGCGCTCCAAATTGCGGACACCCGCCTCGTAGGTATATTCGCGGATGATGCGCCGGATCGCCTCCACCTCAAACTGAAGGTTGATCCCGTCCAATCCATTTTCTTCAATCTGACGCGGAATCAAGTAGCGGTTGGCAATCTCCAGTTTCTCTTCTTCGATATAGCCGGGAAACTCGATGACTTCCATACGGTCGAGCAACGCCGGCGGGATGCTGCCCAGGTAATTGGCGGTCGTCACGAACATGACCTTCGAGAGGTCGAACGGCAGTTCGAGGTAATGATCGCTAAAGGCGTGGTTCTGCTCCGGGTCGAGCACTTCGAGCATCGCCGAGGCGGGATCGCCGCGAAAGTCGGAATACAACTTGTCAATCTCATCCAGCATGAACAGCGGGTTGGACGTCCCCGCCCGCTTCATGGTCTGAATGATGCGCCCCGGCAGCGCGCCGATGTAGGTGCGGCGGTGCCCGCGAATTTCCGCCTCGTCCCGCACGCCGCCCAGTGAGACGCGCACAAACTTGCGCCCCAGCGCTTCGGCAATCGAACGTCCCAGCGAGGTCTTGCCAGTGCCGGGCGGACCGACAAAGCACAAAATGGGCTGGCGTTCCTTCTTGGGTTTGAGCGAGCGAACGGCAATGTATTCCAGGATGCGCTCTTTGGCTTTCTTCAAGCCGTAATGGTCGCGGTCCAAAATCTTGGCGGCGTTCTTCACGTCGAGATTGTCAGGCGTATAGACCGACCAGGGCAGTTCCACAATCCAGTCAATGTAAGAGCGGATGATGCCCACTTCAGGCGCCATCGGCGGCATCTGGCTCAGGCGCTCCAACTCCTTGAGCGCCACCGCCTTCGGTTCGGGAGGCAGATTCGCCGCTTCGATCTTTTTGCGCAGTTCGTCGGCGTCCTTCGTGAAGACATCCCCCTCCCCCAGTTCGTTTTGAATCTGGCGCATCTGCTCGCGCAGATAAAATTCCCGCTGACTGCGGTCCACTTCATCCTGCACGCGTGCGTGGATTTCGTCTTCCAGTTCCAGCACGTCCACTTCCTGCGCCAGAATCTTGTTCAATGCCTGCAGACGTTCACGCACATCGAGGATCATGAGCAGGTTCTGCTTTACTTCGTATTTCAACGCCAGCGAGTTGGCAATCATATCCGCCAGCCAGCCGGGCTCCGAGATGTTCAACGCAAAGAGATGCGCCTCTTCAGGGATGGTGCGGTCCAACTGCACACAGCGGTCGAACAGATCGAGCGCCGAGCGCATGAGCGCCTGCGTCTGGCGGTCGGCGGTGGGAGGTTCATGAACGACGCGGGCGCGCACCACCAAATACGGCGTCGTGCGGACGAATTCCACCACTTCCACGCGGCGGCGTCCCTGCACCAGGACGGAACGCGAACCGTCCGGCATCGCCAGCAGGCGTCCCACCGCCAGTTCCACACCCACCGGCAAAAAGTCATTCACGCCGGGGCGGTCCTGTTCGGGGTCGGTCTGCGTCAGCCCGATGACGGTCACCCCTTTGCGCTGCGCTTCTTCCACCGCCAGCAGGGAACCCTCACGCCCCACAAAAATCGGCGAAACCATGTGTGGGAAAATAATCAAGTCGCGCAGCGGCAACACCGCGGCTTCGATCATGCCATTTGCGTCGGGTTCGCGGTTGGGAATGCGATACAACTCTTCCGTGCGCTGCGAGAGGGTCAGATCAAAATCTTCTTCTTCGTACCATTCTTTTGGATGACTCATATTACCTCTCCTCACCCCTGCGTCCCTCTGCCGTGAGGAGAGGGGCGGGGGCAAGGGCAAATTTGTTCCATGCCTGCATGACTTCTGCCGTCACGAACATACTGCCGGCAGACAGGACAATGCTACCATCATTTTTTGACAACTCCAACGCCCGCGCCAAAGCGGACTCGACAGGACTGACCGCTTCAGACTCCACCCCAGCCTGCTTCGCCAACTCAAGAATTTTCTCCACCTCCAGCGCCCGCGGATGGTCGGCTCGGGTAACAATGAGGCGTTTGATTTTCGGTTTCATCTCCGCGAACATGCCGGGGATATTCTTATCCTCCGACGCGCCGAAGATGAGATAGACCTCTTTGCCGGGAAAATATTCGTCGAGGGTCTGCCGCAGTTTGGCAAACGAATCCTGGTTGTGCGCCGAGTCGAAGATGACGGGTGGATTGCGGCGTGCAATCTCGAAGCGGGCACGCCATTTTACCTGAGAAAATCCCTTTTGGATGGCTTCCTCGGAAAGGGGTATCCCGCTGGCTTTGAGGGCGGCATAGGCAGTGGCGGCGTTTTCGAGTTGGTGCGCGCCCAGCAATGGGATTCCGAACTCTGAATTTTGAATTCTGAGTTTTTGTCCATCCAACGACGAACTGATAGGCTCAAACGTCACATCCCTGCCCACAAGGGTCAACGGCGCATTTCTCTCTCTGGCTACGCGCAAAATAACTTCGAGGGCTTCCTCCTTTTGCGGGGCAGAGACCACAGGAACGCCCTCTTTGATAATTCCCGCCTTCTCGCCGGCAATCTTTGCCAGCGTATCGCCCAGCACTGCCATGTGATCCATCGAAAGCGAGGTAATCACCGAGACCCTCGGCGTGACCACGTTGGTTGCGTCCAGCCGCCCGCCCAAACCGACCTCGATGACCGCGGCATTGCATCCCTGCCGGGCAAAAGCCAGAAAGCCGAGCGCAGTGGTAATTTCGAACGTGGTGAGTTTGGGAATCCGCGCGACAGCCGGCTTGACTTCTTCCACCAACTCGACCAGCAATTGGTGTGCAATCGGCTCACCATTGACTTGAATCCGTTCGCAGTAATCCAGCAGATGCGGCGAGGTGTACAATCCAACCTTGTAACCGCCCGCCTGCAATGCCGAGGCGCAGAGCGCGGAAACAGAACCTTTCCCCTTCGTCCCTGCCACATGGATGATGGGATATTGGTTTTGCGGGTTGCCAAGCGCTTCCATCAGGGCAAACATGCGGTCCAGGTTGAACTCCGCCTTGGCAAGTTCGGAAGCGTGTTTCAGGCTATAATCCACGAAAGAGTAGAGGTAATCGAGGGCTTGGTTGTAAGCGGTTTCAATGTCGGTCATGGAAGAGATTGTAAATCGCAAATCGCAAATCGTAAATCCAAAATCGTAAATCGCAAATCGCAAATCGTAAATCCCCATGCTTGCCACACTCACCATCCACCTCCACCTGCCTGCCTGCACGTCCCTCAAAGAAAAACGCGGACGAATCAAGCCGCTGATGGCGCGCCTGCGCCGCGAGTTCAACGTCTCGGTGGCGGAGATGGATATGAATGACACATGGCAGGAGGCGGTCATCGTCTGCGCGATGGTTGGAAACGGGCACGGGCACCTCGAATCGGCGCTGCAAACCGTAGCAAAATGGGTGGAGGGTCACTGGACGGATGGGGATGTCATCGAGCAAAGAATCGAGATTGTGTGAGATGTCAAGGAGAAATCATGAAAGCAGTGCGTGTACATCAATACGGTGGACTCGAAGCGTTGACATACGAAGACGTCCCCCTGCCCGAACCCAAAGAGGGCGAAGCGCGGGTCAAGATCGAAGCGATTGGCGTCAATTTCATTGACATCTATCACCGCATCGGACGCTATCAGGGCGCGCTTCCGCTCACGCTCGGACAGGAAGCCGCGGGCGTGGTGGACGCGGTGGGTCCCAACGTGACCGACGTCAAGGCAGGCGACCGTGTGGCGTATGCCAGCGTGCAAGGATCGTATGCCGAATACGCCGTCGCTCCCGCCTGGCGGCTCGTTCCCATCCCCCAAGAAGTGGACTCTCAGCGCGCCGCCGCGATGATGATTCAAGGCTTGACGGCGCATTACCTTGCCATCAGCACCTATCCGCTCAAACAGGGCGATACCGCCCTCGTCCACGCGGCGGGCGGCGGGACGGGGCAACTGCTCGTCCAAATCGCCAAGATGCGCGGCGCGCGCGTCATCGGGACGGTTTCGACGGAGGAAAAAGCCGCCCTGGCGCGCGAAGCGGGCGCGGATGAAGTCATCCTCTACACTCAGACCGACTTCGAGTCCGAAGTGAAGCGATTAACCAACGGCGCAGGCGTGGACGTGGTCTACGACTCGGTCGGCAAGGATACCTTCGACAAAAGTCTCAACTGCCTGCGGCGGCGCGGGTACATGGTTTTGTACGGCGCGTCCTCGGGCGCGGTCCCGCCTCTCGACCCGCAGGTTCTGAACGCCAAAGGCTCGCTGTACCTGACGCGTCCCTTCCTCGCGCACTACACCGCCGACCGCGCCGAACTGATGGGAAGAGTCAACGACCTCTTCGAATGGATCGCAGCGGGCAAACTGAAAATCCGCATTGACAAGACCTTCCCGCTGGCAGAAGCCGCCGAAGCGCACCGTTATCTCGAAGGCAGGCAATCGAAGGGAAAGATATTGCTCCTGCCATAAATGCCTTTTGGTATGGAATGCGGCGAAACGTCTCGGAACCTTTCGAGGTTTCGGGACGTTTCATTATGGTACACTTCGCCCGTTATCCCATCTCTGGAGCGTTCATGAACAACCTTACCTGCCTGAACTGCGGCAAGACCGACCAGCAAACTCCCCTCTTGAGTCTGACTTTCAATGGTGAAATGAAGCACCTCTGCGCGCAATGCCTGCCGATTCTCATCCACAAGCCGCAGCAATTGATCGAGAAACTGCCCGGCTTCGTTCCCTCCCCCACGCCGCCGCACGAGCATTAAGTCAAGACGCAATTGCCAATTACTAATTACCACATTACCCCATGTCCCGCCTCACGCGCAACTCCCTCATCGTAGCCTCCTTCTTCCTCCTCGACAAAATCCTCGCCTTCGTGCGCGTGGGCATCATTTCGCGTCAATTCTCCGATTCGGTGGACCTGCTCGACACGTTCAACGCCGCCAACAACCTGCCCGACGTGTTGTTTGCCCTCATCTCCGGCGGAGCGCTGGCGATGGCGTTCATCCCGCTGATGAGCGAATACCTCACCACCAAAGGGCGCGCCGCCGCCTGGGACCTGTTCTCGCGCGTGGCGAACCTCGCCTTTGTGCTGACCGGCTCGATTGCCGTCCTCGTCGCCGTTTTCGCAGAGCCGATTGTGAACGCCGAACTCGGCATCGCCCCCGGCTTCGGCGCAGAACAGCGCGCGCTTCTCGCCGAACTCATGCGCCTCAACCTCGTCGGCACGATCATCTTCTCCATCAGCGGACTGGTGATGGCGAGCCTGCAAGCCAATCAGCATTTTGCCCTGCCTGCCATGGCGCCCGCCATGTACAACATCGGGCAGATTTTCGGGGCAATTGCCTTTGTGCCGCGATTTGGGATTCATGGTCTGGTCTATGGCGTAATTTTGGGCGCGGCGCTGCACCTGCTCATTCAGGTCCCCGCGCTGTTCAAATTCGGCTTTCGCTGGACCCCATCCCTCGACCTGCACAACACCGGCTTGCTCGAAGCCCTCAAACTGCTTGCGCCGCGTCTGGCGACCATGGCGGGCATTCAACTCATCGTCATCATCCGCGATAACCTCGCCTCGCGCCTCGACCAGACGGGCGCTGTGACCGCCCTGACCTACGGCTGGATGATCATGCAGGTGCCGGAGACTCTGCTCGGCACTGCCATTGCCACCGCCATGCTCCCCACCCTCTCCGAATTTGCGGCGCGCGCCGAGTGGGGAGAATTCCGCGCCACCATCGAACGCACATTGCGCGTGTTGATTGCACTGACGGTGCCGGTTGCCGCTGTCCTGGCGGCGGGAATCAACCCGCTTGTGCAGGCGGTCTTCGGCTTCGATGGAGAAACCTCCACGCTCATCACCTGGACGACGCGCGCCTACCTGCTCACCCTGACCGGTTACGCTCTTCAGGAAATCGCAGCGCGATCCTTCTACGCACGCAAGGAGCCGTATGTCCCGCTCATTGCCGTGGGATTGCGCCTGACGGTTTTCATCGGCATTGGCATCTTGGGAGTGACCGTCTTCCGTCACATCGGTGCGCCGGTCATTGCCTTTGCGGAGATTGCCCTGCTCCTCGAAGCCGTTCTGCTCTTTTCTTGGCTGAGCCGCCGCCTGCACGCTCCCCTGCAAGTCTGGCGGGCAATCGGCAAAGGCGTTGGCGCAAGCCTGATCGGAGGCGCCGCAGCCTACGGTCTGGCAGTGACCGCGCCCGGCTCAGCGCTGTGGACCTCGGCGCTGGGAATGACAGTCGGAGGGCTGATCTGCCTGCCCATCATCTGGTCTGAGATTAAGTTGCTCTTAAGACTGTGAAAATAAGGACTGATATAATTTCGACCATGACCCAAGACAACAACTTCGATACACAACCCAACACGCCGCTGGCAAAGCGTCATCGCGGGCGTACCTTTTTGCTCAATACGCTTATCTTGATTGCCCTGCTCGCTTTGGGAATTTTCGGCGGCTACCAATCGGGGATTGCCGCCCGCAAGAACGCTGAAACTTCGGCAATCATGGCGCAACTGGGCGAACAATTCCAATACGCCCTCGTGGACATCGAATTTGGGCGCTACGACATCGCCAAACAGCGGCTGGAATTCATCATCGAAAAAGACCCCGCCTTCCCCGGCGCGCAGGAAAAATTGACCGAGGTGTTGGTGAAAATTAACACCCAGGCGAGTTACGTCCCGCCCACATCCACGCCCGCTCCCACATCCACGCCCGACTTCAGCGGCGCCGAACAGGCATACACCCGCGCCCAGCAGCTCATCGCCGCGCAGGATTGGGCGAACGCCCTCGCCGCGCTGGATGAACTCCGCAAACGTGACCCCAATTACCACACATCGCAAGTGGACGGCATGTACTACTTTGCCCTGCGCAATCACGGCTATGACCTGATTTCCAAAGGCAACCTCGAAGGCGGCATCTACTACATCACTCTCGCCGAACGCTTCGGCACGCTCGACAGCAACGCCGCCGGCGTGCGCGAAGGAGCGCGCGTCTATCTCATCGGCGCATCGTTCTGGGAAATCAGTTGGGAACAGGCGGTCTTCTACTTCAGCCAAGCCCGCAACTGGGGCAACCTGTGGGACGGCACCATGACCGCCTCCGAGCGTTTCTGGTATGCCTCCATGCGCTACGGCGACGAACTGTTTGCACAGAATAAAATCTGCGAAGAGAACGAAGCGCTCGTTCACTACAACAACGCCCTCACCATCGCCCCGCTCGATAAAGCCGCGCAAAACAACTACGACCAGGCGCTCCTGCTCTGCTTCCCGCCGACGGCAACGCTCGACCCCTTCCTGCTCGTCACGCCGACGCCCACACTGGGGACCGTGCCCACCGACACACCGGCGCCTGCCCCCACCGACACGCCGGTTCCAACTGATACGCCCACTCCATGAGCCATCCTCCCGCCTGGGCGCTGGCGCTCACTTACTGGCTGCATCTGCTCGCCACCGTTGCCTGGATCGGCGCCATCACTGCCACATCCATCCTCTTTCTGCCCGCCGCCAAACAGGCGCTCAAGCCGGCAGACCATCTTGCCCTCATCGAAGCCATGCAGCGGCGGCTCGAACCCATTGCCTGGTTTTGCATGAGCCTGCTCCTGCTGACGGGCTTGTTCCAGATGAGCGTCAACCCTCACTATGACGGCTTCGCCTCCGTCAGCACGCAATGGTCGCTGGCAATCCTCATCAAACACATCCTCGGCGTTTTCATGGTTGTCGCCAGCGCGGTTCAAACCTGGGAGGTCATTCCCTCCATCCGCCGCCTGTTGCTGAAGAAAGAATCGGCAGACCCGCTGCAGGTGACGCGGCTTCAACAACGCGAGACGAACCTCCTGCGCCTCAACTTTGGACTTTCCATCCTGATCCTGCTGGCGACGGCATTCGCCCGCGCCTCCTGAATGCGCTGCATCGTCCCATAAAACAAAACAGCCGCCTCGTTCCTACGGGACGGCTGTTCCTGTTTAATGAACCTTTGCCAAACTGACAATTTCTACGGCACAGTCACCTCAAAGGGGAAGGTCTGCCCGACAACCACACCGCCCTTATACCGCACACCAACGACCACCGCCATCACATCCTTTCCGCCCGGCATCTTCGCCGTATCCGTCTTGGCGGTAAAAGTCACCGACACCGTTGCCGAAGTGCCCGCGCCGGCATGATCCCCGCCCTGCACCGGGACCACTCCCTTGCCCGGGTACTGTGGATCGGGCATGGCTTGCACAGCATTGAACGGTACATCGCTGGTTACTTCGATGATAACCGTATACGTATCCCCGACATTCATCGTGGGGGGTAATCCCTGCACGAGCGTAAACGTGACGTTCGGTGCAGGAGCCGCCGCCGTCAACACACCGCTCAGCAGGGCAATCAACAACAGC
Source organism: Anaerolinea sp. (assembly GCA_020723805.1). Lineage (GTDB taxonomy): Bacteria > Chloroflexota > Anaerolineae > Anaerolineales > Villigracilaceae > Defluviilinea. Next base: position 90,417 of record DYID01000005.1, read on the forward strand.
AATCCAAGGTGAGAAAATCGTTTTTTCATGGGAAACCTCCGCCCCGAATTATGCCAGACAATCCATGAAGCAGGAGCAGGCTTGCAAAAGAGCAAACCGAAAACTACAGATTGATCAGGGATGGAACCGGCACCCCGGTCAGGTCATACGCCATCGCGCCGGTGATCTTCACCGGCACAATCTCGCCGATTGGGGCGTTCCCTTCCACGAACACCAGCCCGTCAATCTCCGGTGCGTCGCGGTAGGAACGACCAATGGCAATCTCTTTGTCGCGCCCTTCGATGAGCACATCCAGCGTCTTCCCCACATACGATTGATTGATTTGCAGGGAAATGCCCTGCTGAAGTTCCATCAGGCGGGCATAACGCTCCGCCTTCACCTCCGCCGGGACCGGGTCGCCGAGCGGCTCGCTGGCGGTGCCGGGCTCGAACGAAAACTGGAACGCCCCCACGCGGTCGAAGCGAATCTCTTTCACAAAATCATACAACGCTTGGAATTCCTCCTCGGTCTCGCCGGGGTAACCGACGATGAACGTGGTGCGGATGGCAAGGTTGGCAATACGGGAGCGCATCTTGTCGAGGGTCTTATACACCCAGTCAATGTTCGAGGGGCGGCGCATGCGATACAACGTCTTGGGATGCGCGTGCTGAAGCGGCATATCCAGATACGGCAAAACCTGACGGCTCGAAGCCATCACGTCAATCAGGCGGTCGGTCACATAGCCGGGGTAGGCGTACATAACGCGAATCCAATCCAGGTCCGGCACCGAGGCGGTCAGGCGTTCCAGCAAAATCGCCAGCCCGTCCTTCATCCCCAAATCGTGACCGTAGTCCGTTGTGTCCTGCGCGATGAGAATCAACTCGCGCACGCCCATATCGCGCAGACGGCGGGCTTCCTCCAAAATGGACTCGATGGGACGCGAGACGGCAGTTCCTTTGATGAGCGGAATGGCGCAAAAGGCGCACGGGCGGCGGCATCCGTCCGCTATTTTGAGGTAAGCGCTCGCCCCCGCGACAGAAACGCGCATTGCCTCATGTTCATCCGTGCCGACGGTCTTCGCCTCCTCGGGCAGGTGATAGAGTGGTTCGGGGTGTGGACCATTTCGCAGTTCGCGCACCACCTGCAGGATGTCCATCCAGCGGCGTGTGCCGAGTACGCCATCCACGCCGGGCACTTTCTCGGCAACCTCAGCGCCGTAGCGCTGGGTCAGGCAGCCGGCGGCAATGAGAATTTGATTGCGCTTCTTCCCCTCCGCCAGTTCACGCAGCACCCTCAGCGACTCTTCCTTTGCCGGACCGATAAAACCGCACGTGTTGACAATCAGCACATGGGCGCGCGAGGGGTCATCCACTGCGCGGTAGCCGTCGCGGAGGAGCAATTGCGCCATCGAGTCGGAGTCAACGGTGTTTTTGGCGCAGCCAAGGGAAACAAGGTGAAAGGTTTGTTTGTTCAAGAGAGCCTCTAATGCATTGATTCACGCAAAAAACATTTTAGCGTAGCAGACGTTCTCTAACGTCTGCACAAAAATTCAGTGGGGATATGCCCCGTGTACGACAAGCGACTTGGCGGCAGCAACAGCCAAGTACGCCATTTTTACACTCACGGCAGCGGTGTATTCGATGGCACCGGCGTCCTCGTCGGGCGCAGGGTGGGCGAAGGCGGCGCCGTGACGGTGGGGCTGGGAGTGGGCAGCGGCGTGGGCGTGATGATTTCATTGGCAAGGTAAATATTGTGGACAATTTGACCGAAACCGCCCATCAGCCCCATGTCCTGTCCATTATAGACGAGGCGGATGGCTCCGCCGCTTCCGGTCAGGACCTCGATCTGCTGCTCCGCCTCGAACAGATAAGCGTTGCCGGGGATGACCCTGCCCTCGAAGACCACTTTCCCATCGGCAACCACCCGAAGATACGTCCGTTCCACTGCCACCAAATTGACCTGCACACGGACATTGGCATTGATGGTGGGAATGATGATGGTCGGCGTGGCTTCATTGGCAAACGCCTCCACCGGCAGAAGGGTGGGCGTGGCGGTGAATTGAGATGGGTCGGGCGTGGAAAGCAATACATCGGAAATCGAGGGCGCGGTCGGTTCAATTGCTTGCAGGCTTTGCAGGGTCAGCACACGATTGATACCCCAAATCACAAAGCCCACCAGCATGACCGCCATGCCGATGCCGAAGATCAAGTCGCCGGCAATGAAGTTGCTGAGGGTGGGCAAATTGGCGAGGATGGGCTGCCCGGGTTTGCGGACTGGTCTTGGGGGATTTTTCTCGCGGTGGCGCGCCTGCAAGGCATCGGCAAAACGAAGCAGGATGGCGTCCACGTCCATGTCGAGGAAGGAGGCGTAATTCGAGAGCATACCGCGCGTTTGCACGGCGGAGGGCAGGCGGTCCATCGCGCCCTGCTCGAGCGCTTCGAGGTAGTGGGTTTTGATGTGCGTGTTGCGCTCCACTTCCTCGATGTGCAGGCTCAGCATCTCACGCCGGGCGCGGAGTTCCCTGCCGATTTCCTTGAAGATTTCAGCGGAGGGCTGAAGGGTTTCAGGTTGGATGGTTTCAGTCTGCAGGCTCTCCGCTTGCGGCGCTTCAGGGACTTCCTGTGGTTCATCCGTCTGCTTATTTCGGCTGGAGATGAGACCACTGACGCGGTTCAGCCACGCCTGCCACAGGCTGTCGCGGACATCGGGCTGGGAGGGCTGCTCCGCTCCGGGAGGGGTATAAGGCTGAGGGGCAGGTTCGGGCAGCGGCGCCGCTTCCGCCGGGACCACGGGCGGGGTCTCTGCCGCCAAAACCGATTCTGCCTCTGACGACGCTTCGTCCTTTTTTCGAGTGCGGCGCTTGGGTTTGCTGGGAGCGGGTTCTTCGGCAGGTGACGCAGAGGCTTCCGCTTTTTTACGTCCGCGGCGTTTGGGTTGAGGAGGCAAAGGCTCGGGCTGAGATTCGGCCGAGGGGGCAGTGTCCACTGCCGGCGGGGAAAGAAGCGCGCTGTCCTGCGGGGGGGAGAAAGGTTCGGGCGTCTGAACCGCCGGGGGAGGCGTCTGGTCTGCGGGTCCAATGATTTTCTCTTCCGGCTGCTGGGAGGCGCGCACTTCTTCGAGCAGACGGTCAAGGTCGAGCCCGAGGTAGGCGGCGTAGTTGCGCAGGTAGCCGCGCGCCTGCACCGGCGAAGGCATGACGGAGAGGTCGTCTTCTTCGAGCGCACGCAGGTAGGCGACGCGGATACGGGTCGCCTCGAATGCCTGTTCGAGGGTGAGGCGGCGTTCTTCGCGGGCGGCTTTGAGACGTTGACCGAGAGTGGGCATCAGGATAAACAAAACATCACCAGCCCCCCCAGCGAGCGGGAACGAACTGGTGATGTCATGACGGCGGGTGGAGGTTAGGCTTCGGCGGGGGCTTCCGCGGCAGGTTCGGCTTTGGCGGTTTCCGCCGGGGCGGCTTCTTCGAACGCCTCGCCTTCGCGGTGGACGATGATCTTGACTTCGGGAACGAGGTCCATCGTCAGGCGGACGTGTGCGGTGAATTCGCCAAGGTTGCGGATGGGCTGCATGTCCACCTGGTGTTTCTTGATTTCGTAGCGGGTCTGTTCGGAGATGGCGGTGGCAACGTCTTGGGTGGTGATGGAGCCGTAGAGTTTGCCGGTTTCGCCGGCTTTGGCGGCAAAGGTGAGGGTGATGCCTTTGATTTGGTCCGCCAATCCTTTGAGTTCGGAGTTGAGTTCGGCGCGGCGGATTTCAGCCTGTTTGCGGACTTTTTCCGCCTGTGTGATGGCGCCGGCGGTGGCGAGGACGGCAAGTCCCTGCGGGATGAGGAAGTTGCGCCCGTAGCCATCGGCGACTTTTTTGATGTCGCCCGCGCGCCCCAGTTTGTATACGTCTTTGAGAAGCATTACTTTCATGGTTCAAGCCCTTTCTGGCAAAATGATGGAATGCCGCAAAAATCGGCGGCGCCTCGGTCTCACGTTGTGATGACCTCGGGAGCGAAGGGTACTACGCTCGGCGGCGAATTTTACCACGATTATCAGCGTCGAAGGTCAAACGTCACGAGTCGGGAGTGTCCAATGTCGTGGGTTTAGCCACAGAGAGCGCCGAGCTTTTGAGATTTTTCTCAGAGATCTCTGTGAGCTCTGTGGCAGAAAAATCTTTAGCCCATTCTTTTAGACACTCTCCACGAGTCAAAGTCGGGATTTCGACGTTCGACCTTCGACGTTAGACCCCTGACGGTTTTTCGAGCAAATCCATGTATGCCCCTTCGAGCAGGTCGCTTCTTTCCACGCCGAGGCTTGCCATCAGACCTTCGGCAATTTTCCGCCCCTCGGCATCTGCCTGTCCCTCCCGCAGGACGACTTCCAGTTCCATGAATTGACCCAAACCCTGCACATCGTCCAAATGGACGCGCGTCTGCCCGACGAGATAGAGGTAGCGGGTTTTCTTTACCACTCCGCGAATCCCATAGGCGAGTTCAAGGACGCGCTTGAGATTTTCGGGGTCGGTGATTTGCGCGATGTGATAGTCGGAGCGCTTGGGTCCTTCCTGGTCGGGGCGGGTGTAGTAAATGAGTTGTCCATGATTGGGAGTGAGGACGCGCAGTTTGAGTCGCCCCTGCGGAACGTTGAAGAAGATGTCCTCCTGCGGGATGACTTCGACGGGCGTGTCGCTGAGTCCTTCGGCGCGGGCTTTGATCTCTTCAAAATTGCGGGCGCGGGCTTTGATTTCGATGTTGGCGGGCATGGGTTGTTCTTCCTTTGTTTGGATGGTTCGTTTGGAATGAGTTGACGAGCGTTTCGAGTATAAACGAACGTTCGAATGCAGACTCGCTTTATCCAATTATGAAAATGCAATTCTCTTTCCAGCATTGTTAGCTAACAAGCATGAAAAGAAAAGTCCTTGCATTTGCTGATATAGTAGCGGCAACATTTTTTCACAAAGGAGTTCCTACTTCATGTTCAACCGCCGTTCTTCCAAAATGTTCGTCGTCGTTTTGCTGGCGCTGGTCTTTGCCACTGCGGCATTCGCTTTTGCAGCGACCAACACCGTGCCAGGCACCTATGCCGGTGAAGGCGCCGGAACCGTCAGCGGTTACACTGTGACCAATGTGGTGTATAACCTGAATGCGACCAACGCATCCAACATTGACAGCGTGTCGTTCACGCTGAACGCTCCCGCTTCCATCGTGAAGGTTCGTCTGGTCACCACCGGCTCATTCTACACCTGCACCAACACCTCCGGCTTCAACTGGACCTGCAACACCACCTCCCCGCAGGCGACGGTTGCCGCGGCGGACGAACTGCGGGTAATCGCCTCCGAATAATCCACGCGGACAGTACGCCAATCAGAAGAGAACCTGCAGAGGACGTGGGGGCTGCAGGTTCTTTTCATGAGAATACCTCCCCGTCAAAATGCACATGTTCCGGCGCTTTCGCCCCAGCCTGGCTTCCGCTTTCTGGATGGCGGCAATGGCAGCCTTATGGCTCTTTTTCGTCCCCGTCAGGGTGGGAGGGATGGCGTCCTACATCATCGTGATTGGCAACAGCATGGAGCCGGGTTTTCACATCGGCGATTTGATTGTCACTCACGAAGAGTCAACCTACCGGGTGGGCGATGCGGTCGTCTATCGCAACGGCGAGCTGGAAAACTTCGTCTTTCACCGCATCATCGCAGAGGGAGAGGGGCGCTTCACCCTCAAAGGCGACAACAACACATGGACCGACACCTATCAGCCCACAGGAGATGAAATCATCGGGAAGTTATGGCTGCGCATCCCCAAAGGCGGGAAGGTCATTCAGGCAATCCGCCAGCCGGCGGTCATGGCGCTGATCGCCGGCGCGCTGGGAGGCTTTCTGGCGCTGGGATGGTTCCCCGCAAGAGCAAAGAGCAGGAAACAAATGAACAATCATCGGTTGGCTGCGATTAAACAAAAGGTGCAAAATGTGTTTCGCCCTGCATCGTCGAATTCGTCATCTTCATCTCAGGGCGTCCTGTTCGAGACAGGATTTTTCGTTTTGGGCTTGGTCGCTTTTTCCTCGTTGATTCTTGGCATCGTGGCGTTTTCCCGACCTGCAGCCCGTATCGTGTCCAATGAGATTGGATACGACCAGTTGGGCTTTTTTGCCTATAGCGCGCAGGCTCCGCAGGGAGTGTACGACGCCAACACGCTCAAGAACGGCGACCCCATCTTCCCCAATCTAACCTGCACCGTGGACGTGACGTTTCAGTACACGCTGGTCGCCATGCAGGCGGAAAACATCGCAGGCGCCTACCAACTGACCGCGTCCATTTCCGAACCGACCAGCGGCTGGCAACGGACAATAGTTCTGCAAGACAAGACGCCCTTCAGCGGCAATGCCTTTGGCGTCAACGCTAAACTCGATTTGTGCAAAGTCGAAAAACTGATTCAGGACATGGAACAAAGCACCGATTTTCGCTCCGGCTCCTACCTCCTGACGATCTCCCCCAACATCGAAGTTAACGGTCAACTGGCAGGGCGGTCGTTTGATACAACCTTCAATCCGGCGCTGACGTTCCGCTATGACCACGTCCATTTCTACCTGCTCAAAGAGGATGCGACAAACGAAAACGTCTTGAACGTCAGCATTCACGGCGCGTTGAGCGGCGAACGAGTGGAAGCCAATAGTCTGCGTATTTTGGGCAGGGATTTTGCCGTGCCGGCGCTCAGGTGGATTGCCATGCTGGGGCTGGTCATTTCGCTGGGCGGGCTGGCGTACCTTGCCTGGAGCATTCAGACCCTCGCGCAACGCGACCCTGCTCAACTGGCGCGGATACGTTACGGCGCGCAAATGGTTGACGTTTCAAACACCGCTTTGCCCCTCTCGAATCCCGTCGTGGAAATTGGTTCGTTGGACGATTTGGGTAAGCTGGCTGAACGCTTCCAAACCGTGATCTGGCACACCGACCGCGGAGGGACGCACACTTACGATGTGCAGGGCGGAGGAACGCTCTATCGGCTGGTCATCAGTGCATCGAAAACAGAATCCGCCGTCCCTGAGGGAGAAGCGGAGGAAAAGTCATGAGGAAGAATCTCATTTCCCGTCTCTTTGTCGTCTTTCTAGCGGCGCTCATCCTGACCGGCGCGCTGTCGGCATTTTCGGCTGCAAACACCGTCCCCAACACCCGCCTCGGACAGCAAATTCAGGCGGTCACGGCAAATGCGCTCAAGCCTGCCGAATGCTCGGCGCTGAACCTGACCGACATTGTCATTTGTACTGGCGGCAACTGCGATGGCACAAAGGCAAGCGAGTTAATTCTGGGCACGCCGGCGGGCGAACGCATCAGAGGGCGCGGCGGAGAGGATTGCATCCTTGGCGCAGGCGGCGACGACCAACTGGTGGGCAACAACTCACAGGATATGTGCATCGGCGGACCGGGCAACGATACCTTTCTCACCTGTGAAACGCAGATTCAATAGAGGAATCGTTTTCCGAAGGTGAATCGCCGATCACTTTGCAATTTACAGGGTGTAGGGTAAATGAATTCCATCCCAGCCGGGATTAAAATCTTTGGTGTTGCGTGTGACCAGCAAAGCGTCATTTACCCGTGCAGTTGCCCAAATGATAGCGTCAGGCAGCCGAAGGCGATGCTGGCGGCGCAGTTGGATGGCAGTTTCTGCAACTGCCACATCGAGTGGAATGATATCGAAGTGCGACTCTAGAAAATCCCGAATCTCAGTGTCATCCCCCTCTGCCCCAATCAAAACTTCCATCCAAGTGATACGACTATCAGCACACGCTCGTAACGGCTGTATTCAGTGTCGGCTTCAGCAACACCATTGAGCGCGTCAATCACAATATTCGTATCGAAGACCGCAATCATCAAATTCCCCATTCAGCGCGCAGGCTTTGTTGATACTTGACCGCGTCAATGTTGCGATTCTTCCACAATCCAAAAGCGGCGTGCTCTTTGAGTGAGCGACGCTTTACAGGTTGCGAATCCTTCATCCGTTGCTGCAAGAATGCAATGAAATCCAGCACTTCACTCTGTTTTTCGGGAGGCAGGGAACTTAACTGCTTTTCTATTTGTTCTAAAAGAGTCATGACAACCTCCAAATTTCATCTAATGATAAATCCAATTTCAAAACCCCTCCGCCACATACTCGCCCCACACGCTTCTAAGCGTATTGCAAATCTCGCCAAGCGTAACGTCGTTTTCCACGCATTCGATGAAGAGAGGCATGAGGTTCTCCGTTCCTGTCGCGGCGACTTTCAACCTGCCAAGCAATTCATCCACCTTTTCCTTGTTTCTTCTTTCCCTTAACTCCTTCAGTCTCTCCTTCTGCCGCAATTCAATCGCGGGGTCAACCTTCAGCCGTTCCAGCGTCAATTCCTCCTCCACGGTGAATTGATTGACGCCCACCACCACCTGCTCACCGCGTTCGACGGCTTGCTGGGCGGCATAGGCGGCATTTTGGATTTCGTTTTGCATGAAGCCCTTTTCGATTGCCTGCATCGCGCCGCCCATCTCGTCAATTTTGGCGATGTATTCCTCCGCGCGCCGCTCGATTTCGTCGGTGAGGTATTCGATCAGGTACGACCCCGCCAGCGGATCCACTGAATCTGCCACGCCGGATTCGTAGGCGATGATTTGCTGGGTGCGCAGCGCCACCCGCACCGATTTTTCCGTCGGGAGCCAGAGCGCCTCGTCCATCGAATTGGTGTGCAGGCTTTGAGTCCCGCCGAAGACCGCCGCCAGCGCCTGCAGGGTGACGCGCACCACGTTGTTTTCGGGCTGTTGGGCGGTGAGCGTGGAGCCGGCGGTTTGCGTGTGAAAACGCAATTGCCACGAGGAAGGCTTTTGCGCCTTGAAGCGTTCGCGCATGATCTTTGCCCACAGCCGCCGCGCCGCACGGAACTTGGCGACTTCTTCGAGGAAGTTGTTGTGCGCGTTGAAGAAGAACGAGAGTTGACCGGCGAAATCGTCCACGTTCAAGCCCGCCCGCAGGGCGGCTTCCACGTAGGCGATGCCGTTCGCCAGCGTGAACGCCACCTCCTGCACGGCGGTGGAGCCTGCCTCGCGGATGTGATACCCCGAGATGGAGATGGTGTTCCAGTTCGGCACTTCCTTCGCGCAGAAGGAGAAGATGTCGGTGATGAGGCGCATGGAGGGCGCAGGCGGGAAGATGTAGGTGCCGCGCGCCACATACTCCTTGAGGATGTCGTTTTGGATGGTGCCGCGCAACTGCCTCATATCCACGCCCTGACGCTTCGCAACGGCAATATACATTGCCAGCAAAACGCCCGCCGGTGCGTTGATGGTCATCGAAGTCGAGACTTTGTCCAATGGAATCTGGTCGAACAACTGCTCCATGTCCTTGATGGACGAGATCGAGACGCCCACCTTGCCCACCTCCCCCGCCGCAATCGGGTCATCCGCGTCGTAGCCGATTTGGGTTGGCAAATCGAACGCCACCGACAAACCCGTCTGTCCATTGGCAAGCAGATAGCGATACCGCTTGTTCGTCTCTTCGGCGGTGGCAAAGCCAGCGTACTGCCGCATCGTCCAAAACCGCGAGCGGTACATGGTGGGCTGGACGCCGCGCGTGAAGGGATATTCGCCCGGAAAGCCGAGTTTTTCAGCGTAGTCGCAGGTCTCTGAAAGGGCATCAGGCTGAGGCGGAAGGGCGAGGCGGGGAATTTCGATTCCCGAGGTCGTCTCGAAGCGTTCCTTGCGTTCCTTGAATCGTTCCAGAGATTTCTTGAGCGTGGATTCTTTCCAGCGGTTGTATTGGTCCTGAAGGGTCATGGTTTCACCTGTTCTTGTTCGGCGCGGTAAATTTTCTCAAGTATAAATCCAACCTGAATGAAGCGTCAGGACGAGCGGCATGTTTGAGGGCGAAGAACGTCCCATCATTCTTTCTGACCGCGAAGTGATATACTGACGCAATGCCATCCAAAAAGACAGCCGAAATTTGTTACATTCTTGCTTTCCCCGATCTTGCGGCAGAGACCGCCGAGCCGAAGGAACAGATTCGCGGCTTGAAGGACGCGCCGTACTTCCAGCCTGTGGATATTGACGTGCGGACGCTGGGGCAGGCTGAAGTGCTGGCAGGGGGCGTGCAGGTTTCGGTGCTGCGCCAACGCTATGACAACCGCATTCAGATGGTGGACTGCCGCTTTCAAATGGAGGATTACCTCAGCATCGCCGCCATCCAACAGCGCGAGGTCATCAAACAGGCGCTGCGCGAGCGTTTTGTGCCGCGCGAACATCTCGCTTCGGGGATGTTCGAGGAATATGTCATCCTGCTGCTCACTCATGCGCAACCTACACCCGACCAGTACATCGAGAAGAACGCCGCCCGTCTGGGACGCTTCATCCGCTCCCAGCGCGAAGTGCTCGACCAGACCGAACTGGAGATGATGCTCAGTTCGCGCGTCCGCTACTCCACACACGACCTGACGGTGGTGGACTGGGAGGGAGCGGTCATCATCGCCCCTAATGGCGATTTTCAGTCGGACATCGAACTGCTCAAGGTCGGCAACTACCAACTGCTGCGCTACCGCATGCTCGATCAATCCATCGAAGACCTGCTCGACCGCATCAACGAGTCATTCTTCATCAACAAACGGCGTCCGCGTCCTACGCGCGGCGCCATCCGCGATATTGTCCAGCATCGCCTCGAAATGATGCTCGACTTCGAACGCACCGAACAAAACCTGCTGCTCATCGGCGACTGGTACACGGCAAAACTCTACACCACCATCCGCGACGAGTTCTACCTGGAAGAGTGGAAGAATGCCATCCGCTCCAAACTCGACAACCTGGAAAGCATCGTGCAGACCATTCAGGAAAATTTTGCGTTATCATTCGAGACCTTGATGGACCGCCTGCAAATGCTCGGCTGGGTGCTTTTGCTGATTGGCTACCTTTACCTGTATGCTTTGGACGCCGGCTGGATTACGCTCAAATAGGACGACCTCATGCCACGCAGAAAATTACTCCTTGTGACTTTTGCGCTTCTCTTCTCGACTTTGGCTTGCCGCGCCGCCACGAGGCTGATCTTCCCCGAAACCGCCTCTCCCAACCCGCCGCCGGCAGCGCCTTCCTCTTCTCTACCGACCGAAATAGCGGCAGACACGCCCTCCCCCAAGCCGAGTCCCGCCCCTATCACCTGCACCGACGCATCCTGTCTCGACGCCTGCCTCACCCGCATCAATGAGACGCTGGAGACCGCTCAAACCGAGGCAATCGGCGGCGAATACGCGGACAAGGAAGCCAGTTTCGACCTGGTGGCATATAAAATTCGGGATGGAAAACTCGGCAATCGCACCGTCTTATATGTCCCCGAGGAATACAAGCCTCTTCAGCAAAACCTGGAAACCCAAAAAGCCATTTGGAACTACACCTCTTCGCTTCTGCCCCCCGACCAACTGAAGTGGATCAGCGAATTCTTCATCTTCACCGACGGACCCGATAACACCCTGGCATGGGTGGACAACCGCGACATTCTCGACCGTTCTCACTGGCAATTGGGTGTTGACATCCTGGACGCCGAAGACCCTATTGACCTCACCTACACCCTGGTCCATGAGTTCGGTCATTTACTTACGCTCAACACCGACCAAATTCCCCCGGCGGATTCGTATTCCACCTGGGCGCAAAATCCCTCCACCTGTCCGCAATTCAGCCTCCCCGAAGGATGCACGCATCCCGATTCGTACTTGAACCTTTTTTACCAAAGTTTTTGGGCAGACATTTACGACGAATGGCTCGAAAGCGTGGAAGAGGTCCCGGTCACATCCAGCGACGAGTACGACAAACTGGTTGAAGACTTCTACTTTCGTTACGAGGACATGTTTGTTAGCAGTTATGCCGCCACCAACATCAACGAAGACATGGCAGAAACTTTCATGTACTTTGTGCTGGAGTCAAAGCCCGAAGGCGACCTTATCTTCGAACAAAAAATCCGCTTCTTCTATAAGTTTCCCGAACTGGTCTCACTGCGGGCACAAATCATCCAGAATGTCTGCACCTACACCCAGCCATGAACCAGGACATACCGCGCCCCATCTCTGAATCCTACTGGGTCGAGCCGGGACGCCTGCTGGCAGGCGAATATCCCGCGCAGTACGCCGTCGAGTCCACGCGCCAGCGGCTCGATGCCCTGCTGGAGGCGGGCTTTGACACCTTCATTGACCTCACCCGCCCCAACGAGACCATTCCGTATGACCGCATTCTGCTCGAGGAGGCGCAACTCTACGATGTGAAGGTGGAACGCCACAACTTCCCCATCGGTGACTTCGGTTTGCCCACCCCCGAAACCATGAAAGCGATCCTGGATACCCTCGACGCGGCGCTTCAAAAGGGACGCAAAATCTACCTGCATTGCTGGGGCGGCATCGGGCGCACAGGGACGACCGTCGGCTGTTATCTCGTGCGGCGCGGCATGAGCGGCGAGGAGGCGCTTCGTCAACTGGCGGAGTGGTGGCAGACCGTTCCCAAGAGCCGCATCCATCCACGCTCGCCAGAAACGTTCGAGCAGGTACAGTTCATTCGGGACTGGGAAACGTTCGAACGTCAATACAGAGGCGGGGCATAACTGGTAAACATGTTAACTGATGTTACGCACCGTCCCGAAGGTTTGGCTGGAAAATAGGCGCAATTTGCGAGAACCTTCGGGACGTTTCGCGTAAGGTGAATGTGTAACATTAGATGTTAATTCAATTGTGGCAGACAGGCATTCATCAAAAAGCAGTATAATTTTTGTTTGGAGTAACAATTAATTTGGAAACGACAACACCCACTTCAGAAGTTCAAACTCAAACCGAATCACAACCACAGGAAACGGGTCAATGGAAGCGCTTTGCGCTCGACATCCTCGAAACCATCATCCTTGCCATCGTGTTGTACTTTGGCATCAACGCCGTCTCCGCCCGTGTGCGTGTGGACGGTTTGAGCATGAGCCCCACATTGAAAAACGGCGAATATGTGCTGGTCAGCCGCCTCGCCTACAAAACCGGCGCTCCCGAACGGGGCGACATCATCGTCTTCAGTTTTCCGATGGACACCCGACAGGACTTGATCAAACGCGTCATCGGTTTGCCTGGTGAAACCATCCGCATTCAGGGCGGCGAAGTGTTCGTCAACGGACGCAAACTCCAAGAGCCTTATATTGCCCAACCGCCCGCCTACACCGGCGAATGGACGGTGGGCGAGGGTCAATTGTTCGTTCTGGGCGACAACCGCAACGACTCGAAAGACTCCCATCAGTGGGGCTTGCTGCCCATTGAAAACGTCATCGGCAAGGCGCTATTGATTTATTGGCCCCCCTCCGATTGGAAACTGGTCAACCACACACAGGAAGTGTTTGTCCCCTAGACAGGATTTGCCCATGACTCAAACTTACGATACCTCCGCTTCCCTGCCCTGCCCGGAATGCCAGGCTGGCATCATGCGGCAGCGTTCCATCACCTACTTTACCTGGCTGGGCAATGAACTCATCACCGTTCCCAACTTCCCTGCCTGGGTATGCGATCTGTGCGCACACCGCGAATACGATGAACGCGCGATTGCCATGCTGAACATGTTGCTCAACCCCGAAGCGGGCAAACCCGCCCGCCGCCTCAAACGCGCCCCTCAAGCGGATCAACCCAAACGAAACACCACGCATCCCCGCTCCACAAGCGGTTAACCCCCTCGACGTATGATGGATACCTCCCAGCGCACCTATCGCTTCCTGCCTGCCGACGTGTATACCGCCGGTTACCGCATCGTCGGTAAGATTATGGTCTCTGCCAACGGTATCATGGGCGTTCTAAACGACACCACCAAATCCCACATCGAAATTCACGACGCCCGCCTTGCCCGCATTCACATGCCCACTAAATTGGTGGATCATTACGAGGTGGTGCGGCTTGTCAAAGCGCAAATCCACGTCGTATGCACGGCGCGGCGCGAAGACCTGGGTCCCAGCGGCATTGTGCGCGGCGGATATTCGAACGTCGTCGAACTACAAGCGCACATCGCCACCAGCACCTTCGAGATGGAGGGAAAGTTACAGGTCGCCGGGCGCTTCGACTTCGTCACCATGCTTGCCGACAAAACCCGCAACTTCATCCCCATGTTCGACGCCACCCTCACCGCCATCCTGCTTCCCAACCTGAAGGTGGAAAGCCCTGGCACCCTCTTCAACCGCGAAAAGATAGATATGCTCGCCTTCCTCAACCAGCGTGCCAAAGAAGACAAATAACCCCGTCAAACGCTTGACCGTTCCACAGGGGAATGATAAAATCCGCCCGCTTTTGATTGCCCCCATCGTCTAGTGGACCAGGACGCAGCCCTTTCAAGGCTAAAACCGGAGTTCGAATCTCCGTGGGGGCATTCTCTTGAAGGGTGAGAACCCAATCTTGGTTACATGGAGTCCAAGATGACACTTCTCACCCATTCCCCCAAAAAGCCCGCTATGCCCGATTTAGAAGAGTTTATGACCACCCGTGAAGCCGCCGAAAAGTTAGGCTTTCACGTCAAATCTATCCCCAAGATGGTTAGAGATAACATACTTGAAGGCGTGCGCTTTGGGCGGTCATGGTTAGTTTCTCGAAAATCCGTTGAGGAATATCTCAAAAAAACAAAAGCCTTAGGCAAGCGTGACTTGAGATACAAAGGCAAAACAAAGTAAAAAAACGTCCGTTCATTGGCGGGCGTTTTTCTTTACAAAATAATGCTACTTTGGTAATATTACCAAAGTAGCATTATTGTTCTTTACCAACCGAATAACTGACGCCGTGTAGCCCGTGAGAGTAGCGGGCAGAGTGGCAGATCAGTCAGGGGCAGACGAACAAACAAAAGGACTCCCCTTGCGGGGAGTCCAGTAGCCTAGTGGCACACACTGAAGCCACCGAAAGGATTCTAGCACATGAACCAAAGACAAATAGCAGGCAGTAAAGGCGGACGCGCCACCGTTGCCCGGCACGGACGCGAACACATGCAGAAAATCGGCAAACGCGGCGCGTCCGTGACCTGGACCCGGTATTACCTGGCGCCGTATGGAATCGGCGGGTATGCGATGGTTGACCGCAAAACGAACACCGTCAAGGCGATCCGATGAAAAAATACCTCTTGCTCTTGCCATTGCTCGCCCTGGCTTGCTCGATCACGCCCGCCGCGAGTCTTGCGGCGATGGTCACGCCCTCGCCCAGCCCCTCCCCGTCCCCATCCACCCCAAGCCCAACAGCAACGCCCCAAGATGTGACATGCACCGTCACCGCCGAAAGTTTGCATTTGCGGGCAAAGCCTGGCATTGACGCCCCAGTCATCGGCTATCTGTACGCTGGCGATGTGTTGACCATCCTCCCTGATCCGCCCGCTGGCGCATGGCTGCGGGTCCGGGCTGGCGCTCTCACTGGATGGATCAATTCAAACTACTGTACGAAAGGACAATGACACCATGAAAAAAGTTTTCCAGACAGCAAGCAAGTACATCTTTGCCTTGTTTGGCATTGCCGTTCTTGCCCTCTTGATGAGTCTCACTTACTCCGCTCTGGCGCGTATCTTCCCTGACAACCTGGTCAATCGCATGTGGGGGCTTGTGATGTTCGATATAGCCGCGATGTGTTGGGCGCTGGCGTTTGTTTTTGAAAGCGAAAGCACTGGGCAGTATGCCACCGCCGCAATCGGTTTTGTCGTGGGCTTTGTGGGGACTCTTGGCATGGTCGCCGCCGAGGTCATCCTCTCCAGCGGGCAGATTGAAGCGGGCGATATTGGCAAGTGGATGACCTACGGGTTTATCATCGTCACCGCCCTGCACGCTGGCTTGCTATATGCCCACCACGCCACCGCCCCAGTTATCCACGAGAAGATCAACGTGGGAATTGCACGCGGCGAGATTGTCACCGAAGCGATCGGTCAGTCCACGCGGCAACTGGAAGAGCAGAAAGCGGAATTAGCCTATACCATCCGCAATGATATTGTGTCCCAAGTCAAGCGAGACCTGGGACTCATTCCCGCCGACCCACAGATGCCCATCCTCCCCGCCCAGCCGAAGCGCACCTATCAGCAGACCGTCATGCCCATTGTCGAACAGGATAAGCCCGAAGCGGCGCGTGACCCTTTTCCAGAGTCCAACAGTTGACGCGGGGCTTGTGGATGCAGTCCATCACGTCGAAGGACGGCACGAAACGGCGGGCGTTCTGCTTGTCGTGCCTGAAAGAGGGCAAGGAATGGGTGGGGGGCGAATTATGCGAACACTTCCGGCAAGTCGAGCCAGTGGCGCCGACGGGACAACTCGACCCGCCGACCCTGCCAGAGTAAAGACCTACACCTGGACGTGCCAGTACTGCGGACAGCCGTTTGAAACCACCCACTACGGACGGCGCTACTGCTCCAACGCCCACAAACAAGCCGCCTGGCGCGAACGCCGGCGCGAGTCGTGACGAGACGGTCATACCGTAACAAAAAACAGCCCTGGAAGCCCCAGGAAAGCGTCAAGCCGACCTGGGGCTTGAATCCCACACGCGCGTTCAATTTTGGGCTTGTGTGGGCGTTTTTGCCAGTTGGGGGGTGTAGGTATGCCGACAGCGTGACGGACGACGCGCGACGTACAGCCCTGGAAGCCCCAGGAAAGCGTCAAGCCGACCTGGGGCTTGGATTCCTACACACGCGGGCGTGTGCGGGCGTTTTTGCCAGTTAGGGGGTGTGTGCGGGCAAGTAACTCATCATACATCTTGCATCATACAAATTGCAGGTAAGTAAAGTGGCACACAGGACACAAGCCCGCTTGATCCTGTGTGTCGTTTGGATACTGTTTAATTCCGGGTGTCGTGATACATATTGTCACAACAAAGGAGTGACCCATGCTAAACAAAGTTTTGAACATGCGATTGAGCGAAGCCGATGAAGCCGCCCTGCTGCTCTGGGCAAATGCCGATGCGATAGACAACAAGTCTTTGATGATGCGCCGCATCTTCCGCCTGGCTGTGCGTGAACTGGCGCCGCGCTCGATCTTCCCGATGGAAGTCATCACCGCTTTGAACCTGTCCCAGGATGGCGAAGCGTGACCATAAAAGCAAAGACACCCCGATCTACAACCCGGTCCCGGACATCACCGGAGAGACTCAAGTCCCATAAAAGCATGATGTCCCTGATCTCTCAAATCAGGGACACCCAGCAACGAAAGGACACAAGCAAATGAATAATACACCAAAAAAGACTCTACTGCAAGCCGCGCTGGATTATGCGGCGCGAGGCTGGTACGTTTTCCCCTGCGTCGAAGAGGGAGAGAAAGCCAAGAAACCATACACAAAAAACGGTTTCAAGGATGCAAGCACCGATCCCAGGATAATAAAATCCTGGTGGAGCAAATACCCTAATGCACTCATCGGAATCGCGTGCGGCAAGTCCAAGTTATTTGTTGTTGATCTCGATGTGAAAGACGGGAGGGACGGCATCGTCAATTTCAAAAAGTTGGGGCTTGACCATACCGGCGCATTGCAAAGCACCACCCCAAACGGAGGCTTGCACCTGGTTTTTTCAGGGAGTGGAAAAAACACCACAAACGAAGAACTAGGAATTGACACACGCGGCGCAGGTGGTTACTTCATTGCTCCGCCTTCAATGATTTTCGATTGTGGTAGTTACGTTGCCGTGAACGACTGGACGAAAGAACCCGTCCCGGTCCCGGCTGGCTTGATGGAAGCCCTCGAGTCACTCCGCGGAAAGTCCGCATCGAAGCCCGCAGCGCCAGCCCCGAAAACGGATGACGTTGAAAAAGCACGTCAAGCCCTCGAAAGACTCGCGTCCTGGCGATGTGACGATTATCAAGCCTGGCTCGAGGTAGGGATGTCACTCTCTGAACTTGGCGCGGCTGGACTCTCGCTGTGGGATTCATGGTCGCGCCGATCGCAGAAATATCAAGCGGGCGTTTGTGCTGAAAAGTGGGAATCATTCAAGCCTGGTCAAGGACTCACATTAGGGAGTTTGATCCATTGGGCGGATGAGGACGATCCGCGTCCCTCGCGTTTTGTCGTATCTGCTCCGCCCGAATCGATCACCCAAGAAAACGATGATGAGAATGATAAACCTTTTCCGATTTACTCAAATATGCCGGATATTCCGAAAGTCGCACATCTTACCAAAGCAGAGGAAGCAGAGGCAAAAGGGGCAGGAAAGTTTGTAGATGATTACATCCAATTTGGGATGAAAGACGCGCCCATGTCACCGCCGATCTTCCACCAATCCTACGCCCTGGCGATCCTGTCAACAGCAATAGCCCGGCGCGTATATGTCAGTGTGGGCACGGACAGGATTTTCCCAAATCTCTACATGCTTCTCTCTGCGCCCTCTACGCTTTACACAAAAACAACGGGCTACAAGTCGGCAATGAAACTGCTTGAAACAGCGGGCTTGTCTCACCTGCTATTGCCAGATGGCGTGACACCGCAAAGCCTCATAACCGAATTGTCCAACCGTCCTATGGATAACTTCAAGGACTGGAATCAGGATGATCAAGACGAATGGAAAAAAGAACGTTTGTTTGCTGGTCAGCGTGCCTGGTGGATTGATGAAGCCGCACGGCTATTATCACAATTTCAGCAAAAGCATTTAGCCGATCTATTGCCAATCATCCTACGCCTGTATGAATGTGAAGCCAAGATAAAAGTATCCACCCAGGTTAGAGGGCGTGAAACTGTTCGTAATGCTTATTTAACTATTGTCGGTCCCACAACACCAGCGGCATTACGTCCACATCTAAAAACACATGACTACTGGACAAACGGACTCTTTGCTCGTTTTTTGCTGGTCACTCCAGACACCCCACCTGTACGAGTTTTCTACCCAGAGCCTTTTCCCGTTCCTACAAGCCTGGCAGAGCATCTAAACACGTTATCTTATCACCGCCTGGAACCTCCCAAAGAAAACGTTTTAGGACCGGTTACAGCCCCTCCCGCAAAAGAGGCAACGATCACACCAGATGTACGAAAGCGCTGGGATAACTATCATGCGGCGATGTTTGAACTAATCGAGAAAAAAGCCGTGCCTGAAAAACTAGCATCGCCTTATGGAAGGCTTCACGAAAAGGCTATAAAGATTGCAATGCTATTAGCCGTGTCCGACTGGGCAACTATGGCAGAGGGAAATCCGCTTGTAATTCGCCTCCCACATTGGGCACGCGCTCAACAGATCACGGAAGCGTACCGTAATAGCCTGCATCGAATAGTTGAAGATGCAAGTCAACCAATCGAAAACGAAGATGACGAATTAGCGCAGAAAGTTGTAACCAAACTTACCCTACAGCCTGACAAGAGTCTCCCTGAAATCGCACGGGCTTTACACATGTCAACAGGTGAAAAGTACAACCGTCTGAAGCAAACAATTTTCGACTTGGTTGAGACAAACATAATCGAACCATCAGAGAGAAAGGGCGCTCGAGGATCTTCTGCTACTGTCTACCGTGTAGTAAAAAACTTGTAGCACTATTCTACATGTATACAAGTATACAAGTTTATTGTATAGACAACAAATGCGTAACTTGTATACTTGTAGCAGTGTGCTACCAAAAACGCACAGAACGCCCAAGAGCATTTTTCCCAAGGAAAACACCCACACCCAGGCTAAAAACGGGCTTGTAGGGGCTGGTACAAGCCGTACAGCCCCATAATTCAGGCAGGTTGACCAATGGCACGAAAAGCACCACACATCGAAATTGAGCAATTCTCCGGCGATTACTTCCCGGACCTCGAAACAGCGCAGCGCGCCGCGCTCGACCCGCTGGCGGCGCACCTGGCACACCTGATCCGCGATCTGCTTGCATCGGGTCAACTTGCCCAGGTCAACGGCAAGATCATCCCCAACCCCAACAGGTGAAACATGGCTGATTACTATCCCCCTCCCCTCCCTGCTGGCGCCACCGTTTGGGCATACCTCCGCGACTCAGGAGGTCCAGCCCAGGAAAACAGCGTAGCACAGCAAGAGGCAGAAATCCGCGCCTATTGCCAAAGGTACAAGTTGACCCTAACTTTTGTATTCAAAGACATAGCAAAAAGCGGCGGTAGCGTCATCTCGCGCGACGACTTTGAGCGGATGATAGACCAGACCGAAACCATCCGCCCCGACGGTTTGCTCATTTGGAACTATGCCCGCTTCTCGCGTGACGAAAACGATTCGATGTTCTACAAGGCTTTG
Source organism: Anaerolinea sp. (assembly GCA_020723805.1). Taxonomy (GTDB): domain Bacteria; phylum Chloroflexota; class Anaerolineae; order Anaerolineales; family Villigracilaceae; genus Defluviilinea. The sequence goes on from DYID01000005.1 coordinate 110,544, forward strand.
TTACGCAAACGCGGCATCGTGATTCACTCCCTCACCGATCCGATCCCAAACGATGGTTTTGGTCTGGTGATTGAATCGCTGATAGATTTTTCCAACGCAGAAAAACGGCGGCAAAATTCGCGTGACGTGAAGCGGGGACTCACGGCGCTTGTAAAAATGGGCTTTGCGCCTGGCAAGCCGCCAAAAGGCTATAAACGGGTTCAAATCGAAATCGGCGTCAAACGCGACGGCACGCCGCGCCGCGTGTCAAAATGGATCCCGGACCCGGCGGCGTGGGACAGGGTTATCACAGCCTGGAAGTTGAGGGCAGAGGGAAAATCCTACCAAGAGATTCAGCAAGCCACCGGGCTATATAAGTCAATCAACTGCTGGAACACGTTTTTCAGGAACAAGAATTATCTGGGAAGTTACACCTACGGCGGCGTCGAATATCCCGACCACCACCAGCCCGCGATCACTTGGGAAATTTGGGAAGCCGTGCAGAAAATCCGCGAAAGCGATCCGCGCACGAAAAACAACCCAAGACACCCGCGCCGCGTGGGAACTCCCTCCCTGTTGACTGGCTATGCCTACTGCCTGGACTGCGGCTCGATGATGACGCACACCCCAGGGCATAAGGGCAAGCCCTGGCGCTGCTACATTTGCGGCAAAAAGGACAGACAAGGCGCGAAGGCTTGCCCGTCCCGCCGTGTTGGTGAAAAGCCCGCCGAAAACGCAATCCTGAATGCCGTCATAAATCAGGTGTTATCACCCGCCTACCTCGAGGCAGTCCTTGAACATACCCGCGCCGCGTTTGGCAACACCGCCGAAATCGAAAAGCAGATCGCCCTTGCCAAACAAAAACTAGATGACCTGGAACTAGCGATCAGGCGCGTCTTTGACTCCATCGAAAGAACGGGATCAGAGTCAGCCTATGAGCGGTTGAAGCAACGCGAGAGGGAACGCGCCCAAGTCAAAGCGGAGATAAATCACCTCGAGGCAATGCTGGCGGCGGCAAAGGTCGAAATCACGCCCGAGGCGATGCAAATCGTCCTGGACGAATGGCGGAAGCAATTCACCCAGGCAAGGCAATCGAATGACGTAAGACTGATTAGGACGTGGCTGTATCGTTTTGTGTCCAGAATCGAAATCGGCTACAATCGCGCCAAGATTTACTACACCTACCCCATGATTGACTTCTCACCCTCCGGCGACACCTCACGAGATATTGCTATTTTTCGTGGGGGCACAAAATGAGACACCCACAGCGGTGTCTTTTTTGTCGAAAACCCTCGTCCCCGCAATGACACGCACTTGAAGCAACTTTGTTTCTGCTTAAGCAAAAGGAGACTGCCTGACACAGTCTCCTTCTTTCTTCTTTCCCGTTGCTTTGCCTATTCTTTCAAATGATACGTATGATACGCATTCTGGCACGGATTGCCCCATGCAATGTGCATCTGCCGAGCCGTCAGGTCAATGACCAGCGCACAGATGGTACTTTCGCGGTCGAGCGGATCGGTCCCCTCGATGTTGTGATTGCAAATCGAATTCGGCAGATTGACGTGGTCCTTCTGAATCGCCTGAAGCGACTTGATGGTATGCTCCGAACTCTGCCGCAGCAGACGATTCGCCCGAAAATAGCGCACCCGCGAGGAAATCAATTCTTCCGGGTCCTGCTCGATGGCTTTCATCGTCTGCGTGAGATAATGGTTGGTGTGGACGATATACCCGTCCGTGCCGTGCAAAATCTCGAACTTGCGCGCCGAAACCTCCACCGAATACATCTCGCCGCTTTCATGAACCAACACATGGTTATAGCCTGCTGCACGATGCGAGATCAGCGTCCGCCGGATGGCGCCGGAGAGACGCCGCGCAGCCAGCACCGCCCGCGACACCACCAGGCGTGGAATGCCGATGCGCGAGTCGTTGGGATACACTGAGTCAATTAACTGGGCAATGCCATAGGCATTGAAGCCCACATTGGGCAGCAGCCCGCCATAAGTCATGGCGAGAAACGGCGGCTCATTTGCCGGCTTGGCGCTGACGACGTACACATCGTTCTCGTCTTCCGGCACCCAGTCCTCGTTATGCGCCGCCAGCACATGACCATCCGCTGTGCGCTCCTCATTGACCGCAAAACTGGTACAGCGCGTCAAATGCAGGGCATCCACCGTGACCGCTTCCATCACGTTCAGCGTCACAATCTCATTGAAAGACACATTTGCCCCTTCCGCAATGCCGCGCCACTCCTCCACATATTGCGGGTAGCGTTCCTCGGCAAACGGCAGATACTTACGCGACTGAATTTGCGCCCCCTCCCACGTCAACTCCAGCGTGCCATACGCCTGCTCGATCAGACGGCGGGCGTTCTCCACGCTGTGCTGAACCTGTTCGCGTCTCGCCTCGCCAATCTGTCTGCCCATTTCGCGGTGCGTACCATAGACTTCGATCAGCGGCGGCGGAGAAGAATGAACAATCGTATTGGGTACGGGAACTTGTTGCAGTGCCATAGAACCTCCTAAAATCAAAACCCGCTCCGAGACTTGCTGCGGAGCGGGCGAATTATATCACCGGGGAAACTTATGCCTGACCGGCATCTGCCGGCGGAACGTACGCGCTTCGTACGGGACCTTGAACTGCCTGCGCCCCGAACCGTGTCACCACCACCGAACCGATTGCCAGCAACCCGATTACCGCTGGGATGATCCAAACAAAGCAGCCTACCACCCATGAAAACTCACCCAGCATCTGAATGGAGCCGACGATGAACATGAGCAGGAACGTTCCCACTCCGGCGCTGAGCACCGCCGCCCAATCCTGCCGCAGCGCCTTTGCCAGCCGTTCGCCTACTTCACGCCCAATGGCAACCATGCCAAACAGCCAGGCAAAGACCAGCGCCACCAGCGGAATGACGGTCAGGAACAACGCCGCTCCCACCAGCACCGAGAGCAGCCCCACGCCGCCCGCCGCCAACGGCTGGGTGACCGCCGCATGTGAGACCTTGTCCAGCCGTTCCTGGAAGAACAACACCGCCAGCATCCCCAGGAACGCCATCAACAGCGAACCGATAAACACCCGCCCAAAGGCAAAGAACGGATTGAAATCCACATTGATCACCGTCGGCAGACTGGGCACATCCGGTTCCGGCGGCGGGGGAACCTTCCCGCCGGGGATGTCAATCTGCGGAGCGGTGTTGTTGACCAGGTCGCCTTCGATGCGCGCCCCCTCCTCGCGCTGGAGTTGCCCACCCACCAGCACCACATCTCCGCCGACGACCGCTGTCGGCTCCAGTTTGACCTGCCCACCCACAACGACCACATCGCCGTCCACAAACCCCTCGCTGTGGATGCTTCCGCCAATCACCACTAAATCGCCGTGAAGTTCAGCATTCTTTTCAAGCGTCACATTGCCGCCAAATAAGACCAGATCGCCTTCGAACGGCTCCCCGCTTTCAATGGTGACATTCGTGCCAAACAACACCCGCCCGCTGCCGGGACCTGGTCCCTGCGCATACACGGCGTGGGTGGGCAAAAACAACAACGCCAACAGTAAAAGGAAAGTCAGAGTTTTGTACTTGATTTTCATACCATTACACTCCTTGCGGAACACGCGTGAACCGCCAGATGGAAATTGACCAAATCAGACTCATACCGGCAAACGCCGAGAGAAGAATCAGCCAGGCAAAGGGAGGCATCAAATCGGCAATGACGCGCAGCACCACCACCGCCGCTTGAGTCGCCGCCTGCAGCGTGGTGACGAGGAAGATGCCCCACTTCACCAGCGAAGCAACCCAAGCCTGCGGCGAGGCAAGCACTGCAAAAAGCGACGGCGCCAACAGCCACAGCAGGAACAGCGCTCCTCCCAGCAAAAACAACACGCTCCCCCATAACCTGCGTCTGCGCTCGGCGAGGCGGCGCTCTGCCAGCCGCGCCTGGAATCGCACCGTAAACCCTTCGGCAGGGACAGCCATCCTCACCGAATGCAAAACCTTCTCCGTCTCCAACAACGCGGAACAATAGGCGCACGAACGCACGTGCAGGTCGAGCTCACGCTTTTGAGCATGACTCAGCGGTGTGTCATTCAACAGCCACTCTTCAAAAGGCTGGTGTTTCATACGCTCTCCTTTCGGGGCGGGCAGGCGACGGTTCTTCCTGCCACATGCCTGCCAGCGCCCGCCGCGAGCGGTGCAGGCGGCTCTTGACCGCACTGACCGTAAGATTCAAGGAATTGGCAATTTCCACTTCCGAAAAGTCGTACCAGTAACGTAAAATGACCGCCGCCCGGTCGGTGGCATCCAGTTTCTTGAGCAAAAGGTGAAGGCGGTCGCGCTGTTCCTTTCGGACCGATTCAGTTTCCGGGTCGGGGGCAGAGGCGTCCGGCAGTTCGAAGGTCGCGCCGTCGTCAGTCTCGATGTCCATCGAAAACATCGCAAACTTTTTTCTGCGAAGGTTATCTATGCAGTAATGCGCGGCGATGGACAAAATCCACGTCCCGAAGGGGCGCGAGGCGTCGTAGCGGTGCAGCCCCTGATACGCACGCAAGAAGGTTTCCTGTGCGGCATCCTCCGCCAACTCCGGCTCACCCAGCATACGGTAGCACAGGTTATAGACTGGCTTTTGATAGGTCTCGACAAGTTGCGTGAACGCCTCGTCGCTGCCTTGTTGCGCCTGGAGCACCCAGGTTTTCTCGTCGGTCACTCTCGCTCCTATTAAGACTTTCTAGTGACATTTACGACACGAGCGGAAAAAAGTTGCGCCTAATGGATATGCCCATGCCCCTCCCCGCCTCCTTCTGGACCGAGAACCTGCTCCCACCGCCCCAGCGACTCTGCCCTTCGGGCGAAGAAGATGGCGATGAGGGTGGTCAGCGGCACGGCGCTAATCAGCCCCAGCGACCCGACCAGCGTGCGCACGATTTCCTCGGCAATAAATTCAAAATTGACCAGATAGCCGAGGCGTCCCTGCCCCAGCGTGAACATCAACAGCATGGGGAGCGAAGCCCCCGCATACGCCAGTACGAGCGTGTTGACGGTTGCCGCCACATGATCCTGCCCGATGCGCATGGCAGAACGGAACAGAGCGCCAGCCCCAAGTGACGGGTTGGCGTGATGCAGTTCAAACACCGCCGAAGCCTGCGTGGTGACGAGGTCGTCCAACACGCCCAGCGCGCCGATGATCATGCCGCCGAGCAGCAGCCCGCGCAGGTTGATTTGTGCATCGAGCATTTGCAGGAGAAAGAGGGCGTTCTCGTCGCCGGAGCCGGTCAAGCGCGCAAACGCCACAAACAGCGCCGCCAGTGTCCCTGTGATGAGCAAAACGAGAACCATGCTGAGAACTGCCGCATGGGTTTTGAGATTCCAGCCATAGGTCAGGTAGAGCGTCACGCCGAGGAGCAGGATCGAGCCGACGATGCTCACCTGTAGAGGGTCGCCGCCGGCAAGGATGCGGGGAATGATGTAGCCGATGATGACCGCCAGACTAAACGCCATGCTCAGCAGGGAACGCAATCCCTTCCAGCGGCTGATGAGCAGGATGGCGGCGGCAAAGAGGGCGGTCAGCCACAAGAGCGGTGTGGTGCGGGTGAAATCCACAAAATAGACGGTTAACAGTCCATCCGGGCGCGTGCCGATGGTCACAAGAATGGAGTCGCCCGGCTGGAGGTACACGGCATTGGACAACACCTGCCGCCTGCCGTAATCCATTTCCATCACAATGCCGCGATATTCCCCTTCCAGCAATTCCACACGCGCAACCTGATATTTCTGCCGCACACCGCCCAGGTCAATTTCACCCTCTTCGATGATGTCTATCACGCGCGCCCGCAAGGTCTCCGAACCGAAAGCCGACATGGCGGCATCCGGCAAATTCACCGGCTGGAAAAGATACAATGAAATGCCTGCGACAATAGCAGATAGAACCAGAAAGCGAGTAAGAGTGGACGATTTCATACTTTGAGTATACCCTGCCTGCAAATAAAAACAGGGCGCACCTTTGTGCGCCCTGCAGAAGGGAATGCAATTCCAAATCAAGATTTGTGCTTCCCGCCGTGCCTGCCGTTTTTCCTGCTTTTTCGCAGGCGTTCGATCATGGTTCGGGGCTGGGTTTTGATGGCGGTGATGGCAGATTCGATGCCTTCCGCCACCTCAGGCGGTACATCGCCATGCTCAAGGAAGGAGACCAGTTTTTTCGAACGAGGCTCAGCCGCTGGTTCCGCTTTCTCTTTCTTCGAGACGTAATCACCATAGTATTTGGGCGAATACAACGACCGATACTGGTAATCGTAATAACTGCTGGCGCTCCGCTCGGAAATCTTGTTGAAGACAATGCCGAGCAGGTGCGCGTTGGAACGATCCAACTGTTCCTTGATGGTGCGCGCTTGTTCTTCAGAGGTCTTGCCGGGTTCCATCACCAGGATGACGCCGTCCACCCGCGAGGCAAGGTTGTAGGCATCGGCAATGATGAGAGGCGGAGCATCCACAATGACCATTTCGAACCGCTCCCGCAAGTCGCCTAAAATGGAGCCGATGCGTTTCGAACCGACCACCTCGGTGATATTTTGGGGAATATTGCCTGCCGTGATGACCTTCATGTTACTGCCGTACCAGTTGCGGATGACTTCATCGAAATCCGCCCTGTTGCGAATCAGGTCGGAGAGACCGGGTTCCTTCGCCATATCGAGCGCCTTGTGGATGGCGGGTCTCCGCAGGTCGGCATCCACCAGCACCACTTCCTGTTCGCCCTGCGCAATGGATAATGCCAGGTTGGTGGCAATGGTGGTTTTTCCGTTTCCCTGGCTGGGGCTGGTGACGAGAATGGTGCGGATGGGCTTGCTGATTTGGAAGAATTCGATGTTCGAGCGCAACAAGCGGAAGTTCTCCGCAAGGATGGAGGCGGGGTCCTTGGCAACGTAAGTGGCGTTGTTCTCCTTGTCCATAAGTTCGGAGATGTAGCCGATCACCGGCAGATTGAAAATGCGCTCGACATCGGATGTCGTTTTGACGGTACGGTCGAGAAAATCGAGCAAATACGCCGCCCCGGCGCCCAGGCTGAACCCCACCAAACCAGCCAGCCCAACGATGATGAGCTTGTTCGTTCCTACGGAGCGCGTGGGCAGGTTGGCAGGTTCCACCACAGAGAGGATGTTCAGCGCCCCTTCCTGCGAGTTGGCAAGGAAACTGGCGTAACTTTCCCGCAGCTTGTTGAGTTTTTCCGTTTGATCCTTGATCTGGCTTTCGATGTTGGCAATCTGGCTGGCGCTGTTCAAACCAATCAGACTCGTCTGTAATTCTTCGATCTGCCGTTCGGTCTCTTGAATTTGAGTCTGCAGGCTGGAAAGTTGCTGGCGGATGAACTCCTGACGGATGCCGGTTTCCGTATCGCCGATGGCGGGACTTTGCTTGATCAGCTGCCGGGCGAGTTCATCGGCAATCAGTTGCGCACGCTTGGGGTTCGTATCGGTGACCGAAATTTCCACCATCTGCGTATTCGGCACGGCGCGCGTTTGATACTGCGGCAGCCAGTCAATGCCGAGCGCTTCCATCGTCGCCTGTTGAATCGGTTCGCGCTTCGCCATATCGGCATAGATTTGAGCCAGCTGCTGGGCAATGTAAATTTGACCGGCGTCGGGGTTGGGATTCAGGATGGTCGTACCGATAACCAGCGTCGTCCGGGAAACATAAACATCCGGTTGAAACAGAGTGGAGACTCCGCTGGCAACCACTGCCAGCATGGTCACAATAACCACAAGCCGCCACCAGCGCATGAGAGGTCTAAGATAGGCTGTAATTTCCATAGTTGGGATTTCAATCCATGAAAAACAAAATAACGAACCGTAAAAACTATACCACAATCGGCACTGTGAGTATATTGTATTACTAATCAGGGAGTGTCCAATGTCGTGGGCTTAGCCACAGAGAGCGCAGAGATTTTGAGATTTTTCTCAGAGATCTCTGTGAGCTCTGTGGCAGAAAAATCTTTAGCCCATTCTTTTAGACACTCTCACTAATCACCTTACGCAGTTTTCTTGTAACGCGACATTTATGTCGCCTGAAAACGCGAGATGCCCTTCGGCAGGCTCAGGACAAGAATCTCGCGCTACCGCGTACCTCACTTTACGCCGTTTTCTCGTAACGCGAAACGTACGTCTCCGCTACGAATCGGTTACTAACCCATGACGCAGTTGGTGCAAATTTGTTACCCCAAATTGTCAGACAAATATCACGGCGCACTGCACTCGATTTCCGCGCGCTCCACATATTGGACATAACAAAGCGGGCGCGCGGGGTTGGCGGCGGCAAGTGTTTGCGTCCACGGCAGGGGGGAAGGGATTGTCAGAGCAGGGTAGGCGGCATGAAGCGTTTCCACGTACCAATCGAAATGCAACAGTTCCTCGGCAACGACCGCCACATCCGGGCGCTGATCGAGCGCAAAGTGGAAATACCAGAGGGTGAACACCGCCCGGTCACCTTTGACAAAGACCAACGCATCTTTCGGGACCTCGGACAGGACCTGCCTCCCAAACCTTTCCGCCCGCTGATCATGAGAGGCATCCACCTGCTCCGCATGGCTCAAGCCCTGAACCAGGAAAAATGCCGTCAGCAAAATCCCCATCCCCGCTTTCAACATTTGTGATTGGAGCATATTCAAGGCATGCCCAACCGCCAGCCCCGCCCAAATGGAAAACACCATGCAAAGGGGAAGCAGATACAAGTATGAGTCATTCGACGAGTACACAAGCGCAAATACAGTGTGCGCTGCGCCGACCCAAAGAGTGGAAAGATACAACCGCGAGGGTTGAAACCACACAATCAACCCCGTCACCCCCAACACAATCCCCAACCACCCAAACTGCTGGATCATCAAGGATGCCCAGGCTTGAATGCGTTCCGCCGCGACAGGGAGGGGAGATTGCAGATAGTAACTCCGATACAAACTCCCTGAAACCAGCCACCAGAATCCTTCGAGCGTTTGCGGGTTTCCCCAATTGACGGGGGCGCCGGCATGCGCCCGCAGGGGAAGGGTCAGGTAGAGGGAAATGCCGAGGATAAAGCCGGCCAGTTTGCGGGTCAGAGAAGAGGCGAGGGACAGCGGGCGATTCGGCACAGAGTGGGAGGAATCCCAAAACATGAGGGGGAGCAAAAGCAGTGTCGTGAGGTGATTTCCCGCTGCCAAACCCAGGATGAGCGCCCGCTTGAAATCCGAAAGCGGATTGGGAAAGATGTAAAGATAAAGGATGAGGGCAGTGAGGAAGGCTTGCAGGGCATAGACTTCGGTAATCACCGCCTGCGACCAGAGCAGCGGAGTCAAGCCGAAGACGATGCCGGCAAGGAGGGCGGCGAACCCGGCGTGTTTGAGGTTCTGTTCGTTGAGGGCGCGGCTGACGAGGTGGTAAACGAGCAGCGCAGAGAACGCCGCAAACATAGCAGACATGAGATTGGTGCGCCAGGCAAGCGTGCCGATGGGAATGGCTTGAAAGAGGCGTGCCAGAAGCAGGTAGAGTGGGTAGCCGCTAGGGTGAGGAACTCCGCCTGTGTAAGCAGCTGTGATGAGGTCGCCGCCATCGCTTCCGTCGTTTGCCCAGGTGAGTCCTGGCGCCATCGTGTTTAGGTAGATGACCAGCAGGAACGCCGTCAGGAGGATAGAGGGGAGGGAACGTGACAGCGGTTTTGCAAACATGCCCATGAAAAATGACGGGGAAGAGGTTGATCTCTTCCCCGTCAGTGAATGCGATGCGAAAGGGTTATTTGCCAACCAGGGCATACACCCCGGAGACTTGAGTAAAGGCGCAGGCGGTCTTTTTCTCTGTGTCGGTTCGGGTCTCGATGGGGTCCCAGGTGAGGGGCGGGCGGGTCAGTTTCTTGAAACGCATACCGTAGAAATCGAAAAAGTAGAACTGTCCCTGTTTTTCCGGCGGGAGGGCATAGCAGGCTTCGACGGTTCCCTCACCGGGGAGGATTTCATAGGTCAGGCGTCCGGCGTAGTAAACGCGCAGGAAAAGCAGGTGGGCGAGGGGTTTGCCGGCGTCTTCAGGGATGCGGCGAATTTGAAAGCGGGGATTCCAGAGGATGGCTTCCACACAGTAGCCGGGTTTCAGGTCTTTGATTTCGAGCGCCACCACGCCGCCGATGGAGTAGAGCCCGTCTTTGCAAATGGCAAGGAACGGCGGCGGCGGTTTGACCGAGCCGGGTCCAGGTTTGCCCGGCGCAGGAGCAAAGCCGCTTCGATTCAAGGATGCACTCACGGATTGCCCGCCTCCTTGCACCGCCCAGACGGTTTCGCCGCCGGCAAGGAAGAAAATCGTCAACACTACGCTGAGTGCCAGCAAAATACGCAGCGGATGAATTTTCATAATAGCCTGCCTTTCTTTTTTGCATTATATCCCGGGCGTAATGCCAGGGACGGTATGCTGTTGGTTTTCATCTACGGGACGCGGAAAGTCACTGCGAGATACACGTCGGTGCGGAGGCTGGTTTCGACCAGCAGTGTGCTGCCCTGAAGGGTTGCGGGCAGGTTGGTTTTTTCCAGCGTTGCGCCGGGCGGCAGTTGCACGCGGATCGTCAGAGGATGGGCAAGGGTGCCGGGTTGTTTTTGCACTTTGAGGCGATAGGTGAAACCGCCGCTTCCATTTTGGGAAACGACTACGGCGGGCAGGGCGAACTCGAAGCCGGTTTCGAGCGACTGCCCGCCGGGGACGACAAGCAGAGTGCCATAGCCTTGCACACCGTCCATAGGCTCATCCAGAACGTCCACGCGCGGCGGCACGGTTCTTTCCGTCAGAATCCACTCGGCGGGAATTTCGTGCGGGCTGGCGTTCAGCAGCTCGACACCTGTTTGTTTGTACACCCGCAAGTAAGACCAGTAACACCGCTGCATGGGGTACCAATCCACGCCCTCGCCCGGTTGATAGCCCCAATGCATACAGGGGATGTTTTCGTCCGCACGATTCTGATGGGTAACCGATAAAACGCTCCTGGGCGCGGAAAGGTTGGTTAAATCCACTTCATAAGACACCCCAACATCCACCAGCGCGTTGGTTTTGTTGAAGCCGATGTTGGTGTCGGTCATCATCAGGAAGTCGCCGTCAGGCAGAGAGCGGAGGGCGTTATCCCAACCGCGCGCGGCAAGCAGAGACATGGCGGCGGGATCGTGAAAGTACATCAGCAGGTGACGTTCGTTCAACGCTCGGACCAAAGCAGCGAAAAGCCCGCGCCAATCCTTGTCTGCGCCGTTCATCATTTCCCGCAAAAGGGCGCCGGCAATCTCTTCGATGAAATGTTTGCGATACCAGACGGCAGGGGCAGGCTCATCCGGCGGGGGCGCCTTGGCGGAGCGCATGTATTCGATCACGTTGGCGCTGGTCAGCGGGTAGGGCGCTCCGTCCACTTCCAAAGGTCCCAGGGCGCTCAGCAAAATGACGAGAAACTGCTGGTCGAAGGCGATGACGCCATCCAGAGGTTCGGGGTGGATATAGGCGTACAGGTATTCCGCCCAGCGCGCGCTGGTGGGAAAGTCGGCGTACCAGTTCGAGTCGCGCAGGATGAGGACGGGGGCGTTCATGTATTCCTGTAACTGCCAGGGAGCGGCAGGGTAGGGGTTCGTCCAGTCTTCGAAGTTGTCGTCCACGCCCTCGAACTCGAGACTGAGGATTACTCCGTCTTGCACCACCAGCCTGCCGACGGTGGTGATAAAACCGCCGGTGGGACGCAGTTCGTCTTCGTTTTGCACGAGGAGGAGGTAGGTTTTCGGTCCGTTTCCGTCAGCGCCCAGGATGCCGGGCAAGGTCGCTGCCGCGGCGAGACCTTCCTCCATCCGTGCGAGCAGGGGATCGAGGCTGGTTATCATGTCCTGCAGGCGGGGCGATAACGCCTCGGTTTGGATTTGGCTGCGCGCCTCGAGCGCAAGTTCGAATTCTGTTCGGGCATCCTTCAGGTGAGGCTGGGCTTCTGCGAGACGAGTCGTCAGTTCGGCGGGGGTGGGGGAAGAGGCAGAGGCGTTGACCATGCTCAGGAGGGGCGAACCAGCCTCGAGGGCGAGAAGAGAGGCGTCGGTCAGCCGGTTTGTCAGTTCGAGCAAGTGAGGGGCGTTCTCGATGTCGCCGCCATAGCGGGGGATCCATCCCAGTTTGGGAGCAAGCCACAAAAACGGCTGCGCCTCCTGCGTGAAGTCTTGCAGGTTGCTCTGCACTTCGGTCACGGAGGCGGTCAGCGAGGACGGGTCGGTGATGGCGGCGGGGTTTTGAAGCGTTGCCCGCAGGGCGTTCACACTGCGATAGACTTCCATGCCCTTTTGGTAGGTGCGCCAACCTTTGATGCCTGCGCCTGCGAGGAGGATGATGAGGAGGAATGCGAACAACCAGCGCAGGATACGCCGAAGATTTGTGGGGCGGGTTTTTGCTTCGGGGGCGGTGATGTTTTTCATGATGTGTGTGTTCGCTGTGTCAACGGTGAAATTGCGCCGCCAGTTCGCAAATGTTCGAGAAACCCTTGTGAATTAAATCGTGAAGCACGGCGCTGACTTCGAGCATGGCGTCGAGGGAATGGATGGTGTCGGGAATATCGTAATTGCGTCTTTCAGCCGCCCAAGAGAGGAGATGGACGCGCCCGCCGATGGCAGGGAATTCGTTTTGGAGCGCCTCGCGCTGCCCCGCTTCCATGACGAGGATCAGGTCTTGCGCGGTGAGGAGAGAGGCGGTGACCGGCTTGGAGCGGTGACGGGTCAGGTCGAGGTCGTATTTGCGGGCGATGAGGGATGCTTCGGGAAGCGGGGGCAAGCCGCGTTCCGCCCAGGTGCCGGCGCTGTCCACCGTCCATTGAGCGGCGGCGGAGTTTTGGTCGAGTTCGTTCTTGAAAAAGGCGGATGCCAGCGGGGAACGAAAACGGTTGGCGGTGCAAACGAATAATACAGAGGGCATGAGAAAAATCTCGAAGGCAGAGAACTCTGGGAAGCCTTCTCATGCCTTCGGTGAATCTGAAACGGAAGGAAAGATACGCTTCAGTCGCTGGACGAGTCGGCGGGGGCGGCTTCTTCCAATTCGACATCTGCGCCGGTAAAGTATCCCTTGCTGTCGTTGTAGGGGGAGAAGTATTTGTATCCGCCGTAGTAGTAACTGCGGTTGCGGGGGATGCGGTTCATCACCACGCCCACCACGCGGGCGCCTGCGCGGCGGTACAGTTCCATGGAAGAACGCGCGGCTTCGGCGCTGGTCTTGCCGGGCTTGACGACGAGCAGGACGGCATCCACTTTTGCCGCCAGCACCTGCGCATCTGCCACGAGGGAGGGGGGCGTGTCAATGATGACCATTTCTGCCACGGAGCGCAGTTCTTCCAAAATCCAAGTCATGCGGTCGGAGCCAAGCAGTTCAGCGGGATTGGGCGGGATACTGCCGGTGGTGATGACGGTCAGTTTGGGCAGGTCCACGCGGCTGCGGAATACTTTCGATACATCGCCCTGTTCGCGGAAGAGGTTGCTCAAGCCGTCCAGGTTGGGCAGCCCCATGTAACGATGGACGTTGGGGTGACGCAGGTCGGCATCCACCAACACGACGCTTCGTTTTGCCTGGCTGTAAATCGCCGCCAGATTGACCGCCACCGTGGTTTTGCCTTCGTAAGGTTCGGCGCTGGTGACGATGAGGGTGTGAATCGGTTTTTGGACGGCGGCGTATTCGAGGTTGGTGCGCAGGGAACGGAAGGCTTCTGAAACGGGAGAACGCGGCTGACGCGCCACGTACACTTCGTCGCCTTTGCCTTTGTATTGCATCTCGGCGATGAACCCCAGCACCGGCACGCCCAGCAGACGCTCCACTTCCTCGGGTGTTTTCAGGGTATCGTCCAAATATTCGATGAGAAAGACCAGACCCACCGCCAGCATCAATCCAACCACGGCGGCAAGCACGGTATTCATGACGGTGCGCGGGCGGATGGGCATCTCCGGCGCGGAGGCGGGTTCGATCTGGACGATGTTGGGGGTGTTTTGCAGGCGGGCAAGGCGGATGGTTTCGAGGCTGTTCAACAGGTTGAGGTAAATCTGCTGATACAACTCCAGCGTGGACTGCAACTGCATGAGCTGCGGGTCGTTGCTTCCCTCGTTAATCGGCTTGCCAAACACCACCAGGTTGGAATAGATTTCTTGATATACGTTCAGCAGGGGCTTGATTTGGTCAATGCGGGCTTGTTTTTCGGCGATAAGAACCTTGTTCTGGGTAACGTAAGTTGGCAGGGCGGCAATTTCTTGTTCCAGTTGCAGCATCTCCGCCTGCAAAGGCTGGATTTGCGCCTCCAGTTGGGCGATTTGATCCTGCAAATTTTGGCTGGAGATTTGGTTGATGACGGTCTGCAAGCCGGAGATTTGAGTCTCCATTTGCCGAATCTGCTCGCGCAGGCTTTCTTCAGCGGAGTTGAAACGTCCCGCCTGGAAGGCGTCGTTTTGCTCCATGAGTTTGACGACCAGCACATTTGCAATCTGGGCGGCGCGGGCAGGATCTTCGTCTTCCACCGTCAACTGGATGACCTGCGTATCGCGGATTTGCTGGGCGGTGATTTGTTCGCGCTCGATGGTATAACCCAGTTCCGCCGAAGCCGCATCCAGCACCGGCTGGGTGGTAATCAGTTGAACATAAGTTTGCGTGAGCTGCTGACCGCTCAAATAGGTGTAGTCGGAGACGCTCTCCTGCGGCGGGCGCATGACCATGACGCGCGTGGACGCCTGATAGATCGGCGTCTGGTAACTGCTGAAGAGATATCCTCCCGCCCCTCCCAGGAGGAGACCCAAAATCAACAGCCATAGCCAATGTTTGATAATTTGAAAATATTCCTTCAGTTCCATCCAAAACTCCTAAAGTGCGGGGTTGGGCGCCGCGTGCCGCCGCTGAACGCCGCCTTTAAATTAATTGTACACGTTCTTCACTGCCATAAACAAGATAACAAAATAATTGGGTCAGTACTTACGCAAAAAGGCTTTCTTATCCACTAATCTGCGCTAATCTTCGCGGATTTTGAACAGATTAGTGGAGATTAGCGAGTGCGCGCGAATACTGGAGAACGCCCTCCACACGCAAGAGTTCCTACACTCTTTTCACGCCGAAGCGCGCGCCACGCCTGCCAGCGCAGTCTGCACCGCCTCCACCACAAAGCGGATCGAATCATCGGAGAGGGCGGGGTAGAGCGGCAAAGTCACCTCGCGCGCCGCCAGCGCCTCGGTCTGCGGGAGGTTCGAAGCGCCGGGTAGGTTCAGGCGGCGATAGGCGCTGAACTGGTGGACCGGCGGGTAATGAATGCTGGTCTGAACGCCCTGCGCCTTCATCGCTTCCATGAAAGCCTCACGCGGCG
>DYID01000005.1:125944-151475 GCA_020723805.1 Anaerolinea sp.
ATGCTGGTCTGAACGCCCTGCGCCTTCATCGCTTCCATGAAAGCCTCACGCGGCGTGCCGGGCGGGAGCAGGATGGGCAGCAGATGACACGCCGACACGCCCGCATGACCCTCGAACGGGACGGTCACCTCAGGGCAGGTTTCCGCCAGCAGGCGGCGGTACAGCGCGGTCTTTTCCCGCCGCAGTTGGTTGTTGCGCGAAAGTTTCCGCAACTGCACCCGCCCCAGCGCCGAGCGGATTTCGTCAATGCGGTAGTTGTATCCCAGGTCCACCACATCGTAACTCCAGGCGTGACCCTTGTGACGGTCCCAGGTCAGGCTGGTCATGCCGTGCGAGCGCAGGAGGCGCAGCCGCTCCGCCAGGCGGTCGTCGTTCGTCACCAGCATCCCGCCTTCGCCGGTGGTCATGTTCTTGTTGGAAAAGAAACTATAACAGCCGATCGCTCCCCACGTTCCCAACATGCGCCCGTCCAGTTCCGAACCGACGGCATGAGCGGCGTCTTCGATGACCGTCAGCCCGTGCCGTTCTGCCAGGTCAAGGATGGCGGGCATGTCGCAGGCGTAGCCGCCATAGTGCATCACCAGGATGGCGCGCGTGCGCAGCGTGATGCACGCCTCGACGGCTTGCGGAGAGATGTTCAAGTCGTTTTCACCGCCGATGTCGGCGAAGACGGGAACGGCTCCGGCGTAGCGAACGGCGTTGGCTGTAGCGACAAACGTCAGCGAGGGAAGAACCGCTTCGTCTCCCGCACCCAAGCCTGCCGCTACACAAGCGAGATGCAGCGCCGCTGTGGCATTGGTCACCGCAATCGCATGACGCGCGCCGGCATACGCCGCGAATTCGCGCTCGAACTCCTGCGTCACCGCGCCCATCGTCAGCCAGCGGCTCTTCACCACCTGCCGCACGGCTTCTTCTTCTTCGCTGTCGAAATCAATGTCAGAAAGCGGCACGCGCCAATCCACAATCACTCCTCGGGCAGGAACTGCTCCCGCATGTTGGCGAAATCTTCGGCGGCTTGGGCATAGTCGTCGGGGCGTCCCAAATCCATCCAGTAGCCGTCGAATGGATAGCCGACCACCTTTTCGCCAGCGGCGATCAATTTCAAGACGAGTTCAGGGAAATCAAGATACACGTTATGAGGGATGAATTCCAGCACCCGCGGCTCGAAAACGTAGATGCCCATGCTGACGGTGTAATCGTAGACGGGTTTTTCGATGTAGCCGTGGATGCGGTAATCGCCGTCCCATTGCACCACCCCCAGGTCAATTTTGACGCGCCGCTGGTGGACGGCAATGGTGGCGATGCCGCCCTGCGCCTTGTGAAATGCCGTCAGTTCCCGAAAGTCCAGCGTGGTCAGCACATCGCCGTTGGCAACCAGGAAGGTCGAGTCCAGCCCCGCAATCAGCGCGAGCGGACCCGCCGTGCCGAGCGGCTTTTCCTCGTAACTGTACGCAATATTCATCCCCCACTGCTGCCCGTCCATGAAGAACGTGCGGAGCAGGTTGGCAAGATGCCCCACTGTCAGCACAATATCGGTGATGCCGGCGCGTTTCATCTGCTTGAGCATCACCTCCAGAATGGGCATATCGCCGATGGGCATGAGCGGCTTGGGCAGAATTTTCGTGTACGGCGCGAGGCGCGTGCCTCTGCCTCCCGCCAGAATCACCGCCTTCATGCGTCCCTCCTAGAATTCATACACGCCTACTTTGTAACGATCCAGATTGCCGCGCATCCACTCGATGGTGCGCTCCAACCCCTCGTCGAACGTGACCGTGGGTTTCCATCCCAAACGCTGGACGGCGAGGGAGTTGTCGGAAACCAGCCGCAGGACTTCGGACGCTTCCGGTCTGACCCGGCGCCTGTCTTCCACGACCCGAACCTTTCTGCCCACCCGGGCAATGATGCGCTGCGCCAGGTCACCGATGGAAATCTCTTCGCCGGTTCCCAGGTTGAAGACGCCGCCCTCCACGCCCGGCGTTTCCGCCGCGCACAGAAAGCCGTTCACCGTGTCGCTCACGAAGGTGAAATCGCGTGTGGTGGACAGGTTGCCGAGTTGGATTTCGTCCCTTGCCAGCGCCTGCGTGATGATGGTGGGAATGACCGCCCGCGCCGACTGCCGCGGTCCGAAGGTGTTGAACGGACGCACCGTTACGGCGGGCAGACTGTAGGCGGCAATGAAACTCTCGACCAGTTTGTCCGCGCCGATTTTGCTGGCAGAGTAGGGCGATTGCGCCTGTAACACATGGCTTTCGTTGATGGGCGTCTGCCGCGCCGTGCCATACACCTCGCTCGTGGAAGTATGCACCAGGCGTCCCACACCCTGCTCGCGGCAAGCCATCAGCACGTTGAGCGTCCCCAGGAAGTTGACCGCCGCCACCTCCGCCGGGTGGACGTAGGAATACGGGATGGAAATCAGCGCCCCCAGGTGAAACACCAA
Source organism: Anaerolinea sp. (assembly GCA_020723805.1). Taxonomy (GTDB): domain Bacteria; phylum Chloroflexota; class Anaerolineae; order Anaerolineales; family Villigracilaceae; genus Defluviilinea. Next base: position 128,382 of record DYID01000005.1, read on the forward strand.
GTCACAGCCTTTGACCGCCCGCTGAACGGCGTGCTCGTCGCGCAGGTCGCCAGCGACGATTTCTAGCTGCGCCAAGTCGGCGGGGTCGAGCAGTTTGAGCAAGCCCAGGTCGCCGCGTGAAGTGTAGCGCACGAAGGCGCGCACCTTTGCCCCCTTGCGAAGGAGCGCCTCTACAAGATGACTCCCGATAAATCCGCCCGCCCCGCTGACGAGTACCTGCCGCCCTTGCCAAAACTCGTTCATACGAATGCCTTTTCTTCAGCCGCCTGCAAAGCCAGCGCCGCATGGGATGATTCATCAGCGGCGGGAGCGGGCTTGGTCAACTGACGGCGCAGCAGGTCGAGCACCTCCGAAAGCATCACCACGCGCAAGCCGGTCTTTCGGCAAAGCGCCAGAATGCGCTTCTGGTCTTCCTCAACAGGGGAGGTAACGGCATGGAAGATGACGCCCACATCATGTCTCTTCACCAGTTCCGGGATGTCGTTGGTCGTGCCAAGCACTTTCAATCCCTCGTAACGCATTCCGTGTTTCGAGGGGTCGTCATCCACAATGCCGACAATCTGGTAAATCCGTTTGAACTCGCGTCTTTGCAGGAGCCAGGTCGCAAATTCGCTCCCTTCTCCCGCTCCCACCACAAGCACGCGCTCCGGCGCGCCAAACGTGCTGTTGCGGATGGTGATCCAGCGGCTGGCAAGCCCGGTGACCAGGCGCAGACGGTAACGCACGGCGATGAAACCAAACAACACCACCAGTCCCGCCGCCGACATGAAGCGCACCGGCGGAAAAATATGCGGGTGATATACGAGTTCAATTCCAATCACTGTCACGGTAACGAGGGCGCAGGAAACAAACAGGCGCAGCACATCATCGGCGGCAAGATGCGCCCAGGAAACCGCCCTCAGCCCCAGCAGGGTGTTGAACAGGCTGAAGAGGAACGCCAGCACAATCGCCAGCGATACGGCACGGTCGAGACCGATGTCCAGCGGTCCGCTCAAACGCCAGAGGAAGCCCGTCAGCCCGATGCCGAAGAGGGAGATGACGAAATCGGTGACGAGCCAGTTCAGGTAGCGGCGCGAGAGGCGGGTCAGCGGTCCGCCAAAGAGCCAGCCTTCGGAGATGTGGCGGCTGCCCAGTCTCGGAATCAACACCACGAACGTCCAGAACAGGGTATCGAGGTCGGTCAGGAGGCTGTGATGACGGACGTAGAGTTGGTCGAGGCGCAGTTTGTCGGGCAGAATGTTTTCGAGGTAGTCGTCAATCACCCGTCCGCTGCTGAGGCGTTTTTCTTCATCCCGATAGAGGACGCTGGCAGGACTGGTGATGCCGGGACGCACCGACAGAATTTCCTCCCGCACAGCCGGAGACCAGGTGCGGACGATTTCCGGCGCTTCGGGGCGCGGACCGACGAGACTCATCTCGCCCATCAGCACGTTCCACAACTGAGGCAGTTCGTTCAATTTGGTGTCGCGCAGCCACTGCCCCAGCGGGGTGATGCGCGGGTCATCCCGTCCCGTGATGGGCGGACCGGCGTAACTGGCTGGCTCCTCGCGCATGGTGCGGAATTTGAGGATGCGGAACTCCCTCCCATGCCTGCCCACCCGCCTCCCCCAGTAAAAGACGGGACCGGGCGAATCGCGCTTGATCAGGATGCCCAGCGCCAAAAACAAGGGGGAGAGCAGGAGCAGTCCCAGCGCCGCGGCGATGACATCCAGCAGGCGCTTGGCAAAATCGGCAACACAATTCTCGAAGCGGGCATACAGCCCGGGCGCAGAAAACAACGAAGACATGGTGACAGGTGTGTTTTGCATAAGGGGGCATCCTTTGTGAAAAAATCAATTCGACAGCAGCGGCGGCGGCAGTGATTGCTTTTCGAGCGGCAGCCGCCCCTGCAAATAAAACCGCAGCATCCCCTCGGCTTTGGAAAGCGCCGGATGACCGGGTTTCAGGCGCAGCCCCGCTTTGAGAAGCCCATGACTGGCGCGGTTCATGAACGGACGCAGCCAGGGATGAAAGACCACCCTCTGCCGCACAGGCTTGGCAGTGTACCCCATACGAAACTTAAACTCGTCCACGCTGGGGGGCGCATCGAGGGAGTGAAGCCCATACAGGATGGCTCTCGTTTCAGGGCGTTCCAGCAATGCGCAAGTGACCACAAAACTCAAGGCATTGTTGACATGCTCTGCCAAAAAGTCACGATGACATTGCTGATAGAGCATATAGCCCCACTCCCCCATTTGAAAGGTGATGACCGACGCCGCCAATCTGCCGTTTACCAGCGCGCCCCAGGCATCGAAGCCGGGCAGATCTCGTGCAGAGAGGCAGCGCGTGTGCCAGGTCTGCTTCTCCAGATGCAATTTGCGCCCCTGACGGGCAAGCGTATCCACTTGCAAATCGAAGCCTTCTTCCGCCAGCCGCTCGAAGGAAATCGGTTCCACCCGGCAATGACTTAATCCCCGCCGCACATTTTTGCGCGACCACTTGCCGAGCGTTTCATATCCATATCCCCTCCCATCGTAAACGGCATGATAACTTGCCGCGCCCTCTTTCACAGAAAATGGAGACGAATAGCGCAAGCCCGCTACCTTTTGCTCTTTCAGCAGACTGTTCAATTCGTCCTCAGAAGGCTCGATGAGCCAATGATAGGGAAACGCCTGAAACACGCGCGGACCGAAATCCGCCCAGTAACTGCTTTGGGTTTTGATGACGGTATGTCCCTGACGGCGCAGCCATTCGGCGAAGATTTCGGCATTCATGGCATGTTGTGGCGCAGCAACAATTCGGCGGGGATGTTTGCAGAGAGGATTTGTTTGCGATGAACTCCCAGGATCATGACCGTCCGTTCCAGGCGGCGGAGGACGTACCCCGCCCGCTGATCGCCGGACAAAGAGGGTTTGTTCCAAACTGCAACATGGGTCACCAGCGTTCGGATGTTCGCGTGGTGAGCGCGCACATAACCCATAATGGACTGTTGAATGACGGGCAGCACCCGCTTGCCGCGGAAGGTTTCGAATGTCCAGCCGTCGTAGGTGTAGGCTTCGTGCGGCTGTAAGGGATAGCCCGCTTCGTTCCCCGGCGGAAACTCCAGCCAGACAAAGCCCGCAAATCCGCCCTCTGAATATGCCGTAAAACACAGGTCGCCGCGCTTCAGGCGGGCATGGAACTGCTCCATCCCATATTCGCCCCGCAGGGCAAGGATTTCTTTCCGCCCCTGCCAGGTTGTCAGGTCGCTTGCGCTGTTCAAGGTCTCGATTTGCAAGGGGACAGCAGGCATTACAGGGAAATCAGGAATTGCAAGGTCTTTTTCCAGGCGGCAAACGGTTTCAATGAGAAACAGGTTGCGCCATGCCGCCCGCAAAGCGTCCCACAATCCATGCGCACGATATAACGAGACGAATTTTCGCTTCCCCTGTGCGGCGTTTCGAGCCAATCGGTGGAAGATGTTTTCCGTGCTAACTGACATGGGTTGTCCTTTGCGGCGCGTCACCCGGCGAGATGACAGAGAGGGCGCGGAACATCGCGTCATACGCATCGAGACATGCTTCCCGCGAATAACGCTTTTCCAATGCCGCCCTGCCATTGCTCCCCCACTCTTCCAACTGCGCCGGGCGGCTCCTCAGCGCCCGGATTGTTTCCGCCAACAGAGCGGGCTGCGCCGGAGGGACGACGACTCCGCATCTTTCCTTTTGCACCACAGCCGCCGCTTCGCTCGCGGCATCTGCCACCGCCAAAATGGGACGGGCGCTTGCCATGATGTTGAAAATCTTACTGGGCAAAGAGGTATGGCTGGCGGCTGGATTCAATGTGACCAGGCTCACATCGGCGGCGGCAAGCGCTTCGGCATAGCCCTCACGCGGCTGGTAGGGCAGAAAACGCACGTTCTCCAACCCATAGCGAAGCGCCTGGGTTTGCAAAGCCGTCTTCCTGACACCCTCGCCGACGATGACGAAGACAATTTCCCTTTCATCCCTCAAGAGCCGCGCGGCTTCGACGACATCCTCCAGCGCGGAGGTATGTCCCAAATTCCCGGCATAGAGCAGGACAAATTTACCTTCCAAGCCATACGTCCGGCGGAAACCGTTTTCCTTTGTTGGCAGAGGGCGGATGGAATGCGGGTCCGCCCAGACGGGCAGGACTGACAACTTAAGAGGGGAAATTCCCTTTGCAAGCAGGTTTTGCCGAAAACTTTCAGAGATGAGGGAAATATGCGCCGCCTTTTGGTAGATGAATCTTTCCATCCGTTCAAAGAAGCGTATCGCCAGGCGGTTCCGCAGCACACCGGCATTGACGGCGGTTTGCGGGTACAAGTCTTCGACGCGCAGGAGCCAGGGAATACGGCGGATGCGGCTGACCAGCCAGGCGGAAAGTCCCAGCGGCAGAGGCGGCGAAGCGCTCATCATCACATCCACCTTGCCGGCGGCGAGACCGCCCGCCAGCGCCATCAGGCTGAACGTGCCGTAATTCAAAATCCGCGACCAGAACGAGCGGGAAGGGGAAATAGAACTCCAGACGCGAATGACATTGACGCCGTTCAATTTTTCGCGCGCGAGAAAAACGTTGCGATAGCCAGCGAACACCCTGCCGTGCGGATAACTGGGCGCGGCGGTCACAAACGTGACCTGATGCCCGCGCGCGAGCAGCCCCTCGGCGAGTTCCCTCGCCAGCACTGCCCCGCTGACTTCTTCGGGCGCGTAGTGCTGTCCCATGATCAGGATGTGCATGTCAGTCCGTATTCTCCCGCAGGATTCGGGCGGGATTTCCCGCCGCCACCACACCGGCGGGAATATCGGCTGTGACCACACTGCCCGCGCCAATGACACTGCCGCGTCCGATGGTCACGCCTTTCAGAATCAGGCAGTTCATGCCGATAAAGACGTCGTCTTCAATGAGAATGGGCGAAGTAGAGCCTCCCTGAGGCTGATCCAGCCGGAGGTCCGGTTGAAGCGGGTGAAAGTCGGAATCCACGATGATGGAGTTGGCGCCTACAGTCACGCGGTCTCCGATGACAATCTGTTTGGAGGCGCAAATCGAGCCGCCGGTCATGGAAAAATCATCGCCAATCTGGAGGAGACTGCCCGCCTGCCAGGTGCACAAGATGACCGCATGGTTTGCCCCCAGCGGGTTGGAGCGCAGGGTGGAACGCAGCGCCAGGCGGTCACCGAATCGCATTTGACTCTGACGATGTTTCTGGATGACAGGCAAGCCGTGCAAACGCCAGCCTTTGCCCCAGGCAATGCCGTTCCACAGGAAGAGCAGACGATTCAACGGATACGCCGCTCCGAGCAGAAGGCTGTTCCAGATTTTCCAGGGAGTATCGAAGGCGTTCATCGGTCAGCCGTCACGTTCCGGGCGAGCAATTCCCTATAAAGTTGTTCGAGGCGATCCACGGTGGCGGTGATGGAAAACGCCTCCCGCATGAGTTCGGCGCATCCCGCCTGATATTTTCTGGATAAGTCGGCATCAGACAAAACCCGTCGCATTGCCTCCGCAAACGAGGTGGCATCGAATGGGACGACCTCAGCGGCGCGGTCTTTCAACAGATGAGCAATCTCCACGCTCTCCGTAATCACCATTGGGACGGACATCAAACAGGCTTCCATGATCGTCGTCGGGAAGGTATCGGTGCGGGCAGGCAAGACGAAGAGGTCGGCGTCGCGGTAGGCATTCAGCACATCATCGCCGGTCAGCAATCCCGTCAGGATGACGCGCCCGGCAAGGTTGCGGCGGGCAATGAGAGTCTTCACTTCGTCAAGTTGACCATCGTCGGGTCCTGCAATGACCAGGATGGCATTCATATCTCTCAGGCGGGCAAAAGCCTCGATGAGCATATCCACGCCTTTTTTGCGGTTGATGCGTCCAAGAAACAGGAGCAGTTTTTTGTCTGTGGAAATGTCATAGCGGCGGCGGAAAATTCCCGCTTGAACGTTCAGGTTGTAATTGGAAGGGTCGAGTCCGTTGGGGATGACGGTAATTTTTTCGGCAGGGACACCGTGCGCCCGGATTTGTTCCCGTTCGCTTTCCTGCAAAGCGATGAACGCCTGCGCCCGCCCAAGTTCACGCCTGCCAAGCAAACGGTCATAGAGTCGTTTGACGAAAAACGAATTGACGATGACCGGCATCGCGCCATGCGGTTGAACGACCAGAGGCGGATGGGCATTTCCCAGAGCGCTGACAACCTGCAGGTTCATGAGGCTGCGGTAGCCATTCAGGTGAACGACATCGAAGGAAGGCAATTCGCGCCGAAGTTGAGAAGGCAGGTCGGGACACCACACAGGTCCCAGTGTGCCGCGCCAGAAGGGAATGCGCCAGGCATCGAAGTACACCACGCGGATGCCATCCACCATGTCTTCAAAGGTATGCGGTCGAATTTTATGATGCTTGTCGAGAAGGTTGGTGCAATACACCGTGACACGATGTCCGCGGCGGATGAGTTCTTTGGCGTTGTTGTACACAATCTGGACGGGTCCGCCCCAGGCAGCCGCCGGCAGAAACCCAAGCGTGATGTGGAGGATGTTCATCCGCTCCACCCGGCAAGCAGGGCGCGATGCAAATTTCGAGCGAAGCGTTCCACGCCCCAGTTGGAGATTTTTCGACGCGCCGCCGAACCCATTTTCTGCAAATCCACTTCTCCCGAACTCATGCGGCTCATGACGTGACCCAAGCCTGATACGTCCTGCGGGTCGAACGTGAACCCTTCGACTCCCTCCTCGACCAAATCCGCCGCGCATCCCGCCCGTGCAGAGACCAGGACCGGCAGACCCGACGCCATCGCCTCGTTGACCACCAGCCCCCATTGATCCTGCAGCGGCGAATGAATGAAGGCTGAAGCCAGGGCGTAATAAGCAGGCAGAGTACGATAGGATTGAACGCCCGCCAAAGTCACATCCTTTTCAATGCCCAATCTTTGGATTTCGCTCAACAGGAAATCCCGTTCGGGACCGCCGCCCAGCAAGACCAGGCGCCAGGCATCCCGCCCGTGATTTTGACAGCGCTCTTTATACACGGCATACGCCCGCAGCAGCCCGGCGAAATTCTTGCGGGGAAGAAAACGCCCGGCAGCCAGGAAGTACGGACGCGGATTTTCCAAGCCGGGCAGGTTCCTGTATGCTTCAGGCGAACTCCTCACAAGGTCGCTCTGCGCGATGAAAAACTGGTTGTCCACCGCGTCATAACCATCGAAGATTTTGTCCGCTTTCATGCCCAAGCCTTCGAGATATGCCCGATGCGGCGAACCGGCGCACAACGCAGCGCCATACATGCCCACCAGCCATCTCTTCGCCGATTCGATTGCGGCTTTTCTGGGGGCGTCATCCCATTTCGAGTCGGACATGAGGACGGGAAGCGCACCCTTTGCCCGGCACCAAGCCAGCAGGCACCACGCATCCCAGCTGGAATAGCCATTGATGGCGACCGCCTGCGGCTGAAGACAATCCAGTTTTTTCCATATTGCGCGCAGCAAATTCAATTTCGAAATTTTTTCCACGGGCAGGTTGGGGAATAAAGTGACATGCTCAACCCCATCGTCCAGCCCGGCGCGTTCCCACAGATACTCGTCGCCGGCGTCGAAAATTTCCAGGGCGGTCAAACGCAAACCGTGTTCGGAAAAATAATTTTTCGCTGCCCCTATTCTGGCAGCGTGATAAGGTCCGAGGCGGGACCAGTGAATGACGACCAAGGGGTTGATTTGCACTGCGTTGCGGGGAATCCACAATCAAACGGCTGCCTGAGCAAAAAGTTGTCTGCGGCGGAGCAGAACGCCAAATGACCAGCCCGCCGCAGAACGCAGGAACGCATTCCTCAAAAGAAGCCTTGTCAGTTTGAGATTGGGCGGCATGGCATCCGTGAGGATTTTGATGCGAATGTCCGTATACCCCGCCTCGTCGAGCAGATTTCCGAGATTTTGCGGCGTCCAGGCGTAGAAGTGACGATGAAGATCGCCGGCGCGATAGCGGCGGTGAGGTGAAGTGCGCCAATCATCCAGCGGCAAAAGCAGGAGCAACTTGCCTCCCTCTGCAATGTGGAGGCGCATTTGCTGGAGGGCGGTCAGAGGCGCCGGCACATGTTCCAAAGCATGACTGGAGATGACACGGCTGAAGCGCGCCTCTCCCAATTCATCCAAAGCCGCAGCACAACGGACGCCCAGGCTTTCTGCCATTGCCCGGGCGGATGGGTTGATTTCCACACCCATTTTGATTTTGCCCGGCAAAACAGAGAGCAAATACCCGCCGCCGCACCCGAAATCCAGCACGCTGTCTTCCGAATGAATGTACTTCCTCCAAAACTTCAAATTCCACTCGGCTCCCAGTTTTCCGGTCACCGCCTGGGCGGAAAAGTACGCCTCGCCTTTTTGTCCCTCGTAATGAGCACTCGCGCCATAGCGCGGGGAGGGTGGTCTTGAAACAGTCATGGCATCAACGTTCCAGAGGACGAAACTGTCCGGGTTGAGGCTCAAAACTCATCGTTTTTGAATCCCGTCGCGCGGAAATTTTCGGCAGGAAGAGCCAGACCGCCAGCGCCGGCATCGCCATTGCGCCGATTGCCATCATTCCCCAGGTGGAACTGCTCGCCCATACCATCCACAAAATGGACAACCATGTGATGCCAGTGCTTTTGACCAGACTGGAGGTCTCCGGCGCCAGCATGCCGTCCAGGCGGCGGCTGAGGTAACCCGCCAGCAGACATCCCAGCAACACCCCCGCCCATCCGCCGTGGTCGTAAAAACTCCCCATCAGGGAGGACTTGGAGCCGTAGAGAACCTGATCGAATACGGCGGGATAATACCCGCTGCGGCGGGCATTCAGCCAGTCCACGATGAAATATTTCTCGGGGAAATAACGCGATGGAATCCAACCCGTGAGGGCATAATTCAAAACAGGCAAACCGTAGTCAATTCCAACCCAGCGGTCATTGAGATAACTGCTCACATACCATGCCTGAATCATGGCAGTGTCGGTGGAGCTCAAAATCTGGCTGGCGCGCTCAGGGAACGAATCAATCAAGGCGGTGAGTTCGCTGTTGATTTGACCGTAGCGCCAGTCGCTGTGCCCGCGCATCTGATACAAGGCGGCAAACACGAGGATGACCACAGCCCAAATCAGAGGGGGCATCCGCCTCTTTCGTTTGAGAACGAAGACCATGGAGAGTGCCAGCAGCAGTGAGACCGTCATGTAACGAGACCAGGCATGCGGGAGGGAAAAGATCAGAAAGAGCGCAATCATGATGCCGCCGAGAGCCTGCAGCCTTCTTTTATTGGAGAGAAGCAGGAGCAAAATCGGCGTGAACAGAAAGCCATACCCTCCATTTTGGTAACCGGTAATATTGCCTACAAATCTTCCGCCCAGAATCAATTTTTCGCCTTCCACCGGGAACAAGCCTGCCCGAAACACCAGCAGGGAGTACATGCCAAAAGCGATAAACGCCAGCAAAACGAACAGCGCCGGCAGGTTCAAGGATAATGGACCGGGCGGCAGTTTCCAGGTGACCGGGCGGTAGGAGGTTCGCAGGTATGTCACAAAGAAGGCGGCGATGCCCATCAAAATTAGGAGCAACACCCAAAACGCCCTTTCAATCCCTCCGCTAAGCGCCAGAAGAAATTGCAATCGGGACATGGAAAGGTCATCGAAAGAGGCGGCAACGGGCGAAAGAACGAAATAAACCAGAAAGGCAGTCCATGCCCAAAAGCCGGCCGTCAGCCAGCGGAACAAGCCGCGCCGAGCCAGCAAGGCGGCAAACAAAACCAACTCAAGGCTGATCACTACGGCGGTGGTTCGTAAGATGGAGGAAATTTCAAAATAAGGCATCAGGCATTCGCTCCGCTAAAAATGCGGGCATACATTTCCAAAAGACGTTCCCGGTAACGTTCCCAGGTAAACTCCCGCACCCTCTCACGAGCAGAATTTCCCATGGCAATGCGGGCATGCGGGTTCTGGTACAGATACTGGATTTTATCCTGCAATGCGTCAACATCACAGGCGGGAAAGAGCAATCCATCCACGCCCTCGCGCACCACAGACCCGGCGTTGGGAGTGGTGACCACCGGCAGTCCCGCCGCCATTGCCTCGTACACCACCAGGGCAGAGCCTTCCGAAAGGGTAGGCAGGACAAAAACATCCGCGCTTTGGTAGTATGCCCACAGTTCCGCCTGCGTCAATTGACCTGTGAACCGCACCGAAGCATCACGACCAACAAGCCTGTTTAACAGCGCCTGGTATCTGACATCCCCCTGCCCAACGATGATCAGTTCGCTCCGAGGAAAACGCAGGCGGGTAAACGCCTGCACGAGATGATGAATGCCTTTTAATGGGACGATCTGCCCGACAAACAAAACGCGAAAGCCTCCCTTTACTCGTTCCTGCTCAGGGCGTTTCGGCTCAAAATGGCGCAGAGTGACCCCATAAGGCAAAAGGATGATTTTTTGCGGCGGAATTCCCGAACGTATCATGGACTCTGCCACGAAGGGAGAGGGGACAATCAGAAAATCCGCCACCTCGTATTCTGCCAGCAGGCGGTCCCGGTAGAGCGCCCGCAGAGAACGGTAGGGCAAGCCCAGGCGGTTATATTCGAGGCGCAGGGTTTCCTCCTGACGGTCCACGTGTTCGGCGCGCACATCGCAAATGACGATGCCGCCTCGTTCCTTTGCGCGCCGCGCTGTTCGCAGTCCCATGCCGTTGACAAAATGGAAGACGCCGGCGCCGTCGGTTTGATGCAAGGTGGCAAGGTCATACAGCGCGCCAAACCAGGCATCGGTGCGCGCCTGAGAGGTCAGGCGGAGGCGGCGCAGGGTTTGGGTGAACAGGTAAGGGAGGGGAAAGACGCGCGTCCGGTGCGGGTCCAGACCGGGCAGGGCTTTTCCGTTCAGGCGTTTGCGCAGGTTCGAGGGCAGGAGTCCTTCCAAAAATCCCAAATCGTTTTCTCCGCGAAAGACACAAAAGTATTTCCACAACCAGCCAGCCTGCTGTAAAGCCAGGGCAGTGTGATGATAATGGGAGATGTTTCCCGCTGAGAGAATCACTTTAGGCATAGATGGATGAGGGGAGGCGGGGATGCGGTCTCGCGCCGTAAGCATCCACGCCGAGGCGCTCTGCCCAGGAAAGGATCCGCCTCTGTTCTTCGACCGATAAACTGCCCTGCCATCTCGAAAGCCGATCCTGCGCATTCCGATATGCCAGACTATGATTGCTCATGCGGCTCGGCTGAGGCAGGAGGTTGAATACTTTCTTGGGGATGCGCGCCACGCCCAGCCAGGGAAGCAGTTTCTCCAACACTTCCTGAGGATGTAAAACCAGGTCTTCATAGAAAAGGAGCGCGTGCGGGATGCCCTGCAACTGTTGAAGCGCGACGCGGTTTTCGACCGCCCACCAAACGGCGTGAGCGCCTAGCGGATCCGTCTCGCGTTCGATCTCCACCGCCCAGGGCTTCAGGTAATCTTCCACCAGTTTTTCCTGCCGCAGGATGTCGCGCACGTCGGCATGCCAGGGCTGGGGCGCCGCCAGGCGGGAGTACACCACCGCACAGGGATGCCGCATGATGTACACGATGCGGGGCTGGAACTTGCGATAAAGCCACCCCAGCATGAGATTGGCTCGCACTTCTTTGACGAGAAAGCGGCTGGGAAACCAGGAGGTGCGTTCGTAATCCGTCCAGTAATTGCGGAATTTGCCGGTCAATATGCGATGCCATAGACCTTCCCATTCGGGATATTCCTCTTCGGGACGCAGGTAGATGCTGCGGATGTAGGGGTCGCGCTTGTCCCAGCCGGTCAACTGGCGGACGCGCTCGTTCCAGGGCGGGAAAAGCGGCTCGAAAATTTGCTGAACACCGGGCAGGGCGCACAAGACATCGGTAATCCACGTCGTGCCGCTGCGACCGGAACCAGCAAGAAAAACAGACATGCTGCTATCAGGTTTTCCCAAAACAAAAAACCTGATGCGTTCACCCAGCCTTCGAAATTCCGTCACGGATTGTCTTATCCACCCGCCTACTCCCAAATAATCCATGCTTTTCTTTAGATACTGCATTTTGGCAGGAAATTTCATATTGATCTTTCAAGGAACGTCAACACCATACTAAAGCGAATTTCCTTTTTGAAATTCCTGATAGATGTAATAGGCAATTAACTTCAAATACCCGTACCAGATTTGAAGCGGAATGACAGCACACGTTAATTGATTGATAACGTTTCGAAAATTGGACAAAGTGCAGCGCTTGATTACTTCAAACAACCTTTGCCGTAACAATGGCATTTCGAAAATCTCCACAACTCTGCTCAATTCGGATATTTGTTCATGGATGAATTTAAGTACAATGGATATCTCGTCGGTCTTGGAATGGATGGTCAGGTAAACTTCTAAGTCTTGAAGACGATTCCTAAAAATGTTCAACAACATGCGTTGATGCTTTACCCAATTATTGCGATAAATTGAATAGAGATACTTGCCGTGATGATTTTGCATTCTGCTTCTGTTCTGGCGATAAAGCACCAAAACATCATGAATATAAACAATGTTGCCCAATAAAGCCGAACGGAAAGGAATTACCGTATCTTCAGCACCCACCCCATCCATCAACGGACCAAAAAAATCAAAGCATTCCCTTTTCCATGCATGGGTACATCCATTGAGAAACCCTGGGGTGCTTCTAGTGCCATAGTGAAGAAACGTCAAGGCACGAGAATTTACGGGTTGTCTCCTAAGCAAATTCATTTTGCAACCATTCTCATCAATCCAGATCGCATTCGAAAAAATCGAATATGCACTTCGCTCACTCTCTAGATACGCATGATAGGTGCGCTCTACCCGCTCCGGCAGTGATATATCATCCCCTGCCGCAGCCACAATCAACTCCCCCTGCACCAGTTCCATTACACGGTTGATATGCCCAATCAAGCCCAAATTCTGCTCGTTGCGGCGGACAATCACCCGGTTGGGTCCCTGATAGCCGGCAGCCAGTTCCTGCATGATTTCGAACGTGCGGTCGGAGGAACAATCGTCCGAAAGAATAATTTCGAGGGGCGTATAGGTCTGGCTCAAGGCGCCCCGCACCGCATCGGCGATGAAGCGTTCCTGGTTATAGGCAAACAGGGCAAAAGTAAGCAGGGGTCTTTCGTTCAAATCAGGCATGGCGCACCTTGCTCAGGGAAAATATGCGCTGGAGACGAGAGCGAAACACATCCACACCGATCAGGTCGCGCAGGGTCTTCAGGGCGAATGCGCCCGCAACCAACGTCAAACCCGCGCCCAGCCCGAAAGCCAGCGGAGCGGGCGTGATGAAAGAAAAGGCAAATGCCGCCGTCACAGCCGCCAGGGTCCAGCCAAAGATGCGCAGAGAGGCGGATGTCCATGCAAAACCAGAAAGCCGTTTTCCGACAAACGTCATAAGGGCGGTGTAAAAAAGGTACAAGGCAAAGAAGGCGGCGCCGGCGCCTGTCACGCCCCACAGTTGCAGTCCGAGCCAGGCGGCGCCCAGAAAAAAGAGATTACTGATGAATTCCGTGAATAGATACAAACTTCCCTTCGCCTTTGCCACAAGCAAAAAACCGAGGGGCCACGAAACCAGCCGCAGGTAAGTGCCGAGCGCCTGCCAGCGAAAAATGTCGAATGCCGCGGCAAACTCCGCAGAATACAATAACTTCAACAACCACGGACCGAACGCCAAGACCGCCAAAATGCCCGGCAGGGCAAGCAAGGTGCCGATTTGCGCCTGGGCGTTGATGAGGCGGTTGCTGGCGGCATCATCCTGCGAGGCGCCTGCCAGATGCGGAAAAAAGTCTGCGCCCATCGCGCCGAGGATAAAACCGACGTACACGTTTGCCAGCGCGCTGGCGGCTTCATATAACCCGGTCGCATGCACTCCCAACTGACGGGTGACGAAGACCTTTACCAGATACGCCGAGAGCAGGGTCAACAGCCCTGCGCTCACGAATGCCAGCCCCAGCCGCAACAGTCCAAGAGCGATGCCGCGGGTCTCGCTCCACGAAAGCGCGAGAGATTCCACCTGCACGCGGCGGGCATACCACCATGAGACCAGGATGGTCGTCGCAGCCACTCCCACCACATAAAAGACAACGCCTTGTTGCCCCCACCCAATCATCATTGGAACGCCCAGCAATGTGCCGGCGGCTGTCCCCAGCACGCTGACGCGCGCCAGGTCACCGATGCGCCGCACCCCGCGAATCAAAGCCATTTGCGAAGAGGCAATCACCATGAAGAACACCGCCAGCGAGAGCCAGCCCACCGAAGCGGAATAATCCTCGCTGCCAAAAGTAACCTCCGAAATCCAGCGGCGCAAGCCGAACACGGTCAAGGCGCCGATGCCGCCCAGCACGAGACTCAAACGACGGAAGGTCAGCACGGTTCGGGAAAACTGAACCTTGTCACCGCTCTCGGCTGAAGCGGCAATCTCCCGCACGCCGCTGGTGGCAATGCCCATCCCGCTCCATGTGGATGCCACCCCCAAAATGGAATTGAACAATCCCATCAGCCCCATCCCCTGCGGACCCAGCAAAACCGCCACAATCTTCGCCTGGACAATCCGAAACAGGATGTTCAACGCCGAAGCCCCGCCAATCACGGCAGTGGATTTGAGGATGCGGGTATTGATATTTTCTTCTGTCATACAAAAGCCCGGATTGCCGCAATCACCGCATCCGCCTCCTCCCTACTCAAGTGCGGTCCCATCGGCAGGCTGAGCGCCTCGCGGTGGATGCGTTCGGTGATGGGGAATGCACCTTCCGACAAACCCATTTCACGATAGGCTGGCTGTAAATGCGGCGGCACGGGATAATGAATGAGCGTTTCTATGCCCTGTCTTTTGAGATGCGCCTGCAAAGCGTCGCGGTTTGGGGAACGCACCACAAATAAATGCCAGTTCGGCTGCATTCCCTGCGGGACAAAGGGCAGGGTCAATCCACTGTCTTTCAGCCCGTCCAGGTAACGAGCCGCAATTTGCGCCCGGCGGGCATTCCATTCATCCAGCACTTTCAACTTCACCCGCAGGAGCGCCGCCTGCAATTCATCGAGACGGCTGTTGAAGCCTTTATGCAGGTTGTGATATTTCACCTGTGAACCGTAGTTACGCAACACTCGCACCTTTTCTGCCAGATCAGGATCATTTGTAGTCACCGCGCCCGCATCACCCAACGCCCCCAAATTCTTGGCGGGGTAGAAACTCCAGCCCGCCGCATCTCCCAGACCTCCAGCCCGTCTGCCGCGATAACCTGCTCCGTGCGCCTGAGCCGCGTCCTCGATCACCTTCAATCCATGTTGGCGCGCAACGGCGTTAATGGCATCCATCTCTGCTGGTTGTCCATAAAGATGAACCGCCATGACTGCCTTTGTGCGGGACGAGATGGCAGACTCCAAACGCGACGGGTCGAGATTGCAAGTCGCCTCCAGCGGCTCGACCGGGACCGGGCTTGCTCCTGCATAAGAGACCGCCAGCCAACTGGCAATGTAGGTGTTGGCAGGGACGATCACTTCGTCGCCCGCACCGATTCCATACGCCCGCAGAATCAAATGCAGGGCGTCCAGTCCGTTTCCCACTCCCACGCAATACTTCACCCCGACGTATTCGGCGAACTCGCGCTCGAACGCTTCGACTTCCGCCCCCAGGATATACCAGCCAGATTCCATTACCCGCCGCCAGGCGGAGTCAAGTTCCGCCTGCAACTCGCGGTAGGGCGCCTTCATATCCAAAAACGGAACGGTCATGTTACAAATCCGCTTTCAAATTTCTTACCACCCGCGCCGGCACGCCCATGACCAGGTCATACGGCTGGACATCCTTCGTCACCACCGCATTCGCGCCTACAAACGCCCCTCTGCCCACCCTGACACCCGGCAACAAACAAGCCCCTGCGCCAATCGTCGCATCATCATCCACCTGCGGACCCAAAATTTGCTCCTCGTCGTAACGGCGGGAAACCACTACGTTATCGTTTGTGGAAGAGACCAGCACGCTGATGAAGACATTGCTCCCGATACGGCAGTTTCCCGTGATGTGCGTCATGTCCATGATGCGGGTGTGATCTCCTATCGTCGTATTGTAGTTGATCGTCACGTATCGGCTAATCAGGCAGTGATGCCCCACCCGCACCTGTTCCCGCAGGGAGGCGCCGTCGCCCAACAGGGTGTGATGTCCGATGATTACATCGTAGAAGATGACTGCATTGGGACCAATCGAACACTCCTCCCCAATTTCCACTTTGGGGATGTAGGAAATCGGGCGGGCGGTTGCCCCCGCTCCCTTGGGCGGCTTGCCGATATATGCGCCGGGGAAAATTTCCGTACCATCGCCGATGACAACGCCCGGGTTAATCACTACATGAGGATGAATGCAAACATTGTTCCCGATGCGTGCGCCGGCGCGAATGATGCTGAATTCCGCGATCTCCACGTTCGAGCCAATGTCTTCCGTTTCCAGAACAGCCAGATTACTAATCATTTACTCGCTCCCAATCTGGATGCGGCGTTCAGATATTCATCGTAACTGCGAATATAGTCATCCGCATCATACACATCAGACGCCAATACAAGCAAAATCGCATCCTGCGTGAACTTGTATTGGGTTGCCCAAATCATGGGAGGGATATGCAACCCGAGGTCCGGCTGATTCAACCGCACTTCTTCGCGTTTCCTGCCATCGTCCAGTACAACCGCACACGACCCCTGCAAACAGACCAGGTATTGATGCTGTGCGCGGTGGGCATGTTCGCCGCGCACCTCCATGGAAGGCACGCCAAAGATCACAAAGTATCTCTTTGGCGCAAAGGGCAGGTGTTTATCATATTCTCCAAAACTCAAACTTCCCCGCAAGTCAACGACGCGCGGAAGTCTGATCAGTTTCGCTCCCGAAACGGATAATTCCCCCGTCTCTTCCAAAGCGGCTTTAGAAGAGGTGATATTTCTCTCTGTGGCATCCACATAGCCGCGGATACGGGCGGGGTTGCCGGCAACAATCGCGTTCGGAGGCACGTTATGGGTGACCACCGCCCCCGCCTCGACAATGGCATTGGCGCCCACCTCCACCCCTGCAAGGATGGTTGCATTCGCTCCAATGGAGGCGCCTTTGTGAATGCAAATCGGCGGTATCTTTTCGGTTCTGTGATTACCAGGGGAGGATAAATGATTTACAAAAGTTGCATGGGGACCCACGAACACGTTGTCCGCAAGCCGAATGTTGCGCCATATCTGTACCCCATTGTTGATCGTCACGTGATCGCCGATTACTGCATCGGTCTCCACAAAGACACCATCACAAATGTGACAGTCTTTGCCGATTCGAGCAGACGACAAAATATGTGTGAATGCTCCGATGCGTGTCCCCTCGCCAATCCGTGCATCAGGTTCGACAATTGCGCTTGGATGAATAAATGCGTTTGGGGTGTCCATATTTCACCGGTTAATTTCCATGCTCCGCCACACCGACATTTCGCATGCGGCTTCCTTGAAATGGCACTGTTCTTATCAGTGTTACTACACCCCATCAGTCAACACGGCAAACCCAACATAGCCTTTCGGTTTGCCACCCGTTCCTCAGTAGTCGCGACGATCAACTTCGCACGAGATCACGTGGCTGCCTATCGAGCATATTTTGCGAAAACGCCACGTTTTGGAAAGGGAAAACTGTCAATCCATTAACCATACAAAACATCTTTGCCTGCATACAAACATTCCCCTGCCTCGTCCCTGTGGAAATTACGTCTTCTGCAACAAGTCAGGCAATTCTAACCAAAACCTCTCAAACTTTGCATTTTTGTAATTGACGTTGCCACATGACGAAAAGCACAATCAATAGTTACCGCCTTAATTTGAACAATTCAGCATCATTGTGCTGTATCTTGCCTCACGGACTTCATAACATGCCGCCCGTTTATCACCCAAACTGAACCTTCCGACAAGCGTATTATGCTAAAGGTCGGAAGGTTCAGTACGTTCAATTCTTCTCTTTTTTATGGAATCGTAAAATTCATGTAAGGAGTAAACGGTCCGTAACCATACACGCCGTAATCGCGGATGCGCCACTTGTACGACCCGTTCGCCAGCCCCGTCAACTCCGCCGGCGAGAGCGAACAGGCGCTCCCTCCCGCGCACCCCGCCTGCGACGAGGTGTACCACTTCCACAACACCACCGTATCATCCGCCTTCCGCACCTCCAGCAGATAATGCGTCGCCTGCGCGTGTCCCGTCCAACTGAATACATTGCTCCACGTGGTCAGCGTTCCAGAAGGCGCTACCAGCGTGTTCCCCCGCAGGTTTGCCGTCACGCTTTTGTTTCCACCCATTGTCACCGATACGGTGGTCGCCGTCCCGCTCGCATCCCCGCTCCACCCCGTGAACACATATCCTATGTTCGGCGTCACGCTCACCTGCACCACGCTCCCCGCCGTGTACCCTCCCGCACAGTTTTGCGCACTCGCCGTCACTACCCCTCCCGCACTCGGATTTACACTCGTCGCCAGGCTATAACATGCTATCTCCAAAGTAAAGTTCACATACGGCGTGAATGAGCCATATCCATAAGCGCCGTAGTCGCGAACGCGCCATTTGTAGTTTCCGTTTGCCAGGTTTGTGGTTTCAGAAGGGATGATCGTACAACCAGCCCCGCCCGCGCATCCTAACGCATCCACTGTGTACCACTTCCATAGCACGATCGTGTCGTCCGCCTTCCGCACTTCCAGGAGGAAATGGGTTGCGCTGTTCAATCCGGTCCAGCGAAAAGCGCGGTCCCAGGTCGTCAACGTACCAGAAGGAGAAATTGTCAAAACGGTATTGACTTCATACGCTCCAATATCGCAAATCAAGCCGTGCGGACGCGAAACACTGCGCTGATCGGTGGCGGCGCAGGTGGAATTCTCGGCGGCGTTCCATGCCGAACTGCCAGCCCCCAATGCCATGGTTTGGGTGAAACCGCCGTTATTTGCCAGCGCGCCAAGTTTTGGATCGGTTGTGATAATGTTTGTGCCGCCCGCAAATCCGCCCTGCACGACACTGTACGAAATGGTTGTGGAGCCCGTCCCGTCGCTGGTGATTTCGTCGTTGAGGTCGCCCCAGAAGATGCTGTTTCGAATAACAGGGTTGCTGTTCACGGCATTGCGAATGGCGTCGCCGCCAGCCGTGCCAGAAGCGTTGACGCTGTTATTTCCGCTGAACGTCACATGATTCAGTATCGGACTGCTGGTCACGTTCATCATCCCGCCGCCGCCCCACGGAGCGCCGCCCACACTTTCATTCGAAACGTTTCCATAGAAAGTCACATTGGTCAACGACGGGCTGGCGCCCTCATTCAGCATCCCCCCGCCGCGGCGGTTGGCTGTATTATTGACAAAGGTCACGCGATTCAAGATGCTGTTGGCGTTGTTGTTGTACATGCCGCCTCCGCCGTTTGCAATGTTGCCGCTGAAGGTTACATCGGTGAGAGACGGCCGGCTGGGCGCATCGGAGGTTGTCAACGTTTGGTTGTTCATGCCGCCGCCCGCGCCGCTTGTGGCGATGTTGCCGGTGAAGACGACACGGGTCAAGGCAGGACTGCCGTTCTGGGTAAACAATCCACCGCCGCGCGCCGCGGTGTTGGCGCTGAAGGTCACATCGGTAAGGGTCGGTCTGCTATAAGAGGGTTCGGGAATCGAGTTGGGCGAGGTCACATACATCCCGCCGCCGTTTGCAACGGCATAATTGTTGGAAATGAGCAGATTTGCCAGCGTGGGACTGCTGGACGCCAGATACATGCCGCCGCCGTGACCGGAACTCCCGTTGGAGTATCCGCCCGTGATCGTAAACCCATCCAGCACCGCTGAGGCAGAGAGGTTGCTCCCCTGCACCACCTGGTAGGAATTATCTGTGACGCTTGCTGTCCCAATGTTTCCGCTCAGGATTGTCCCATTCGTTGCAGGGTTCTTATCGCGGTCAGTGAGGTTCGCTTCGTTTCCGTTGAACCCGCCGTAAATTGCCACTCCCTCTTTGAGTACGAAGGATGCGTTTCGGTCGCCCAAAGTCTGCCCGCCGCCGCGGTCGGGATAATAGATTCCCCTTGCCACCCAAATTTGTTTGCCGCTGATCGCCGCCGCCAGGGCATCCTGCAAATTTTGGTAGGCGGTTGCCCAACTGCACCCATCCGGGGAGGATGCCGTCGAGTCAGCATCTACGTAAATGACGTTTGTACAAACGGGAGTAACGTTCAATGCAAAGTTCATAAACGGTGTAAAGGGACCGTAACCATACGCGCCATAGTCGCGGATGCGCCACTTGTACGACCCGTTCGCCAGCCCCGTCAACTCCGTCGGTGTGAGCGAACAGGCGCTCCCTCCCGCGCACCCCGCCTGCGACGAGGTGTACCACTTCCACAACACCACCGTATCATCCGCCTTCCGCACCTCCAGCAGATAATGCGTCGCCTGCGCGTGCCCCGTCCAACTGAATACATTGCTCCACGTGGTCAGCGTGCCAGACGGCGACACCAGCGTGTTCCCGCGCAGGTTCGCCGTCACACTCTTGTTCCCGTCCATCGTCACCGAAACAGTGCTTGCCGTCCCGCTCGCATCCCCACTCCAGCCCGTGAACACGTAGCCCGCGTTCGGCGTCACGCTCACCTGCACCACGCTCCCTGCCGTGTAGCCTCCCGTACAGTTCTGTGCGCTGCTCGTCACCACCCCTCCCACACTCGGATTGGCATTCACCGTCAGGCTGTAACACGCTCCCACCAGCGTGAAATTCGCAAAGTTCGTCCGGATCCCATACCCGTTCGTCGGGTCGTAGTCCGCCACCCGCCACTTGTAATCCCCGTTCCCCAGCCCCAGCGTCTCCGCCGGCGCAATCGCGCAGCTCGTGTCCGCGTCACATCCCACCTGCGCCGCCGTGTACCATTTCCACAACATTGTCACATTGTCCGACCGATACACTTCCAGCAGGTAGTTCGTCGCTCCCGACCGCCCCGTCCAGCGAAATTCGCGATCCCAGTTGCTCTGCACTCCCAACGGCGCACTCAACACCGCATAACCCTTCAGCACATACCGCAGCGTCACCGCCTCCAGCACCGGCGTCTGTCCGCTGTCCGTCGTCGTCAGAACGGCGCGATACTGTATGTATTGCCCGCCAAAATTGTTCAGCGGCGACTGGTCCAACTGCCACAGCGTCCACGTCCCGTCCGCGTTGCCCGTGCGCACCTGCAACTCGATGCTCGTCCCTGCAGGCGTGCTGCCCGTCCAATCCAATTCCACCCAGTCCACCAAGTCGCCCGCATCGAACACCCGCGACTCGAACGTGCAGGTCGTCGAACCAGGCAGGTTCAGCCGCACCGCCCCGTCGCCAATCAGGTTGTCCACCACGCAGCTCCCCACCGTTCCGGCGCTGAAGTCGGAAGCAGAGGTGTCAAGCATGGCATTAGGAATTAAGGAAAAATCGTCTACTGCCAATCCATCGTCACCGTTCGACACGTCAAGATATTTCCAGCGAATCCAAAAAGATGAGCCGTTGGCAATGGTTAAGCCGGTCAGGTTATAAGCCATGGAAGTGCGGTTGGAGGAAAGGTTGCCATCCAAGGCGCCGACCGTTCCGCCGGTAACGGGGGCGACGAAGTCCAAAGCGTCCACGTCCACCCACGTGCCGGTATCCAGGCTGGCTGCATCCATGCTGTATTGGAAATCAAGCCGGTCCGTGCGTCCCACTGCTCCCAGCCGCCACTGTTCCCCCGTATAGCGGATGATCATCGAGGTAATGGCAGCGCCAGTATCGTTGGTGAAATTAGCGCCCAGAGTGGTCATCAGGCTTGCAGAAGTCAACTCCCCAAATGCACGCTCAGGACTACCCGTTGAACCGAAACTATAGGTATCGCCGGTGTTGTTCGAGCCGGTCCCCGCCGTATAAGTTGTATTCGCATTTGTGCCTGTCTCGATGAATTCCCACCCAACCGGTACGCTGCTGGACGCGCCAGAACTTGCCAAAGTATCGAAATTTTCGGTGTAAGGGATACCCGTCAAACTGATCGTACCCGCCCCGCGAACGATTTGCATAGGCATCCCCGTCATCCCCATCAATATGCTCAAAAGCAGAAAAGCACAAAAGAGACGTGGATAGCGTATTGGGTTCATACCTAAACTCCTCCGCCAACGAACGAGAAACACCGTCTCAATTGCCAGATTGGCTAATAGCGTCAATCGCGTCGTTTTATTTCTATTTTCCCATCATCCCTTGAAAACACCGACTATCTTCCTATTTCTTATATTTACACGACGAAAAGGCTGTTGAAGTGTTACAAAGCTCTGGAGTTCACAGCGACTTCGTTCATTGGTCGGTCAAAACGGCTTTTCATCAATCTCTATTGAGATAATACTCAAAAGGGGGAAGAATCATAGTGTCCTTTGTCATTTGTTTTCGCCGCTCAAATAAAACGGGCAGGTCGCCTCTTGGCGCCTGCCCATGCTGAATGAAACGGTTAAAAGGGATTATTGGCTCAAAGTAAAATTCATGTACGGAGTAAAGGGACCGTATCCATAAGCGCCGTAGTCACGGATGCGCCACTTGTATGAGCCATTTGCCAGTCCCGCCAACTCCGCCGGCGAGAGCGAGCATGCACTTCCCCCTGCACATCCCGCCTGTGACGCTGTGTACCACTTCCATAGCACAAAACTATCGTCTGGTCGCTGCACGACAAGCAGATAATGCGTTGCTGTTGGATGCCCGGTCCAGGTAAATGTATTGCTCCACGAGGTCAACGTTCCAGAAGGCGACAGCAGGGTGTTTCCCCGCAGGTTTGCCGTTACGCTCTTATTTCCGTTCATCGTCACCGAGACGGTAGTCGCCGTCCCGCTCGCATCTCCGCTCCAGCCGGTGAATACGTATCCTGTATTCGGCATCACAGTTACTTGTACTACATTGCCTGCCACATACCCACCAGCGCAGTTCTGGGCGCTTGTCGTCACCACTCCTCCCGCACCCGGATTTGCACTCGCCGTCAAAGTGTAACAGGCGGCGCTGAGTGTAAAGTTCATGAACGGTGTAAAGGGACCATAACCATACGCGCCATAGTCGCGGATGCGCCACTTGTATGAGCCGTTCGCCAGCCCCGTCAACTCCGCCGGCGAGAGCGAACAGGCGCTCCCTCCCG
>DYID01000035.1 GCA_020723805.1 Anaerolinea sp.
TCGGTCATCATCTTTGCGGGGATTTTGACCATCGCTATCTTTGGGTGACAAACAGCCTCAGCGGAAATTTCTCATATCATCAGGGCTTTAGCACTTCCACATCGTCGAAACGGGCAAAATGCTTCTGGTCGAAGGTGTAAATCTTTTCGATGCCCATTTCGCCCATCCAGGCGGCGTTGTAGGCGTCAATAAAATCCACGTTCTTTTCGGCATACCATACAACCGACTTCAAAATGAGGTTGCTTTCGGGGATTTCCAGCCCTGGCGTATTGAGAACTGCCATGACCTTGTTTTGAATATCGCTTCGTTCCAGTCCGTAGTAACTTTCCAGCGTCCAAACGATTTCGGCAACGACCATGCCGTTGGTCATCAGGGATACCTTGTTCTGCTCAGCCCGCCGGAGCAATGCATCCACAGCATCTGCTTGGTCGGGTACGTCGTTGGTCAGGTAACGAAGAAACAGATTGGTGTCAACAAAGACCGTTTCAGCCTTCATCGCCCGCATCCCTTGCCGCGCGCCTTGCAAGAACCTCCGCGCGAATCTTTTCGAAATCCTGCCTTCCCCTTACCTTGACGCTTCCCCGCAGGTCGCGCAATGTTTTCGTAAAAGGCTTGAAGACGATTTGATCGCCATCTAGGATGACCGCCATCTGGTCTCCCGACTTGATATTCAACTTGCGGCGGATGTCTTTTGGGATGGTTATTTGTCCTTTGGGGCTTACTCGCACATTCAGCATAAAAAATCTCCTTTGTCGGAAGTTTTTTCATTTTTTCCGACAAACGAGATTATATCAGACGATTTCAGGAAAAGGCGGAATTATTTCCCCAAGGCTTTCTTCACCGCCGCATAGGCGTCCACCACGCCATAGCCGTATCCCGCGTTTGGCACGCTGCCCTCGAAGCACCCCAGCGACGTGCTTCCTCGATAAGGCTGCGCCGTCTCGATGAGGATTTGCTCCGTGCGGTCAATGTCGCCGATGAGGCTGGGGTTTGCCGACCAGAGCAGGGCGACCACGCCCGCCACGTGCGGTCCCGCCATGGATGTGCCCTCCAGCGCGCCATAGCCGCCGCCCGGCAGAGCGGAGAGGATGTCCCTGCCCGGCGCGACGATATCCGGCTTGATGCGGTTCGAGCCGTCCGCCGTCACCGGTCCGCGGCTGGAGAACTCGGTCACGTTCCCGTCGCGGTCAATTGCCCCCACCGAAAAGACCGAGTCATACAGCGAGAGCGGCGCATTGACCGTACTGCAATTGGGACCATCGTTGCCCGCCGAAACCACCACGAAGATACCCGCATCGCGCAGATGATTTGCCGCATGGAGCAAAGCCTGCGGGTCACAGCCTTCGATTTCAGGACAGCCCCACGAGTTGTTCAACACATCCGCCGCGCGGGTTGGGTCGCCATCTGCAAACGGATCGCCTCCTTGCGGGAACGGTGCCAGCATGAACTGCATACAATCGAGATACAGCGCCGGGTTGCCCAGATTGCGGTTCAAATTCATGCACGCAAACCAGGTTGCGCCGGGGGCGATGCCGATACCGTTTTGCCCCAGCACCGTGCCGAGCGTATGTGTGCCGTGACCGTTCACGTCATACGGCGAAGTCCCGCCATACCAGGGGTCGAACCAGTTATAGTCGTTGCCCGAATCCCTGCCGCGATAACTGTCCTTCAGGGCGGGATGACTCACATCCACGCCGCTGTCCGACTGCCCGATGACAATCCCCTCGCCGCGCACGCCAAACTCCTCCCACACCCTGTCCGCGCCAATCATGCTCACATTCCACTGCACACCCTCAGGCGGAGGCGAGGAGAAGAGTTCGCTCAAAGCCATGGCTTCGGCTTGGGGAGCAGGTCTCAGCCTCGGGCTGGGAAGGACGCGGTCCACTTCGGGGCGGGTCAGCAAAAAGAGCCGGGTCAAAGTCCCGCCGCGCACTTCCAGCGCGTTGACCAGATAATACGGTGTGTACTCCACGCCGAACGCGTCGAGCGCCGTCCGCAAATCCGCCTGCGACTCGTTCGCAAATTGAGTCAACTCACGATACGCCGCCGTCCGGCGCTCGTCAATGTTTTGGATGCGGCGCACGTCCAACAAATCTGCCTGCGCTTTCAGGATGACGAAGAGACGGTCGCCGTAAAAGCCGTGATTGCCGTTCGTGACGAACAGGATGACGACGACCAGCCACGCCGCCTCCGCGCCGACCCAGCCAAGCGCCCGCTTCATGCCTGATCCTTCGACACGCTCAGGATGGCGCCTCAAGCCTGCTCCTGCCAACATGCGGATCGCCACCCCGACAATTCCCACCGCCACCCCCAAGCCGACGGCGAACGCGCCCGCCTTCACCGCCAGCGCACCGATGTCGCCCAGCAAAATCGTGAGTTCCGTCGGGTCGAAGAAGACGAACGCCGCCGCCGCCAGCAAACCGACGAGCGCCGCCCCTGCAACCCGCGAAGGCATAACCGCCGCCGCTGCAAACGCAAACGACGGAAGCAGGGCAAGCAGAATCAATTGCGCCCCGTCGTAGCCGAGAGCAGAGCCGAGCAAGGCAAGCGTCGCGCCGATGCCGAACGCATCGAGGAAGCGGTTGCCCGTCGTCGCTTCCATCAACGCCGCCGCCAGCAGACCCAGCGAAAGCCCCGCCAGCAGATTGAGCAGAGCATCCGCCGGCGAACCGAACGCGCCAAACACCGCAAACGGACCGACGCCGAACGCGGCGAGTAACAGAGCAAAAGAAAGATTCCCCGCTTTCCAATCCATCGTTACCCTGCGGACTTTGGACACGATGAAAAACGCCGTCACTGAAATGACGATTTGAGCGATTGCCCCGACCTGGTCGTTGTTCGGACCGAGGAAGCGTAACGTCAGCGCGGGGAACGCCATGAGCGCCGCGCCCAGCCAGCCTGCATACACGGGCTTGAAGCGCTCGTCCTTGGTGAAATACCACAACGCCGCCATCGCGCCCGTCAGCACGAACGCCTGCGACGCCAGCCCAACCGCTCCCGCCCATTGGAGGTAGGCGAAACTGCCCGAAGCGATTCCTGTCTGCTCTGCGAGCCATAATACCCAGTGATATATGAACAAGCACAACGGCATCGGCAGCGCCATCACCAAAAACAACACCAACGCGCCAACCGAGCGCTTCTTCGGTTCTTCCTTTGGTTGAAGGGGTTGATTCAAATCGTTCTGCATTTCCATCATGATGAACCTCTCCTCACGACTTCAAATTCATGCCATTCTCCACTGTTCACTGATCACTGTTCACTGTTCACGGTCCACTGTTCAATCCTCACCCGCCACAACCGCCTCCTCTACCCTGTGCGGACGCACGTTGAACGCCTTGAACGCCCACTGCACCGATGGTCCAATCAACAGCGCGAACGCCAGCGTCCCCCAGCCGGCCGGTCCGCCCAACAGCCAACCCAGCGCAACGACGATGACTTCGATGGAACTCCTTGCCGCCCGCACGCTGCTTCCCGTCACGCGGTGAATCGCCAGCATCAAACTATCGCGCGGACCTGCCCCCGCCTCCACGCCGATGTACACCGCTGTGGCAACCCCCTGAATCAGCACTCCCAGCAGGAACATCCCAATTCGCAAAGGGATGTTTGCCTCGAGCGTTGGTATCCACCCAAGGAACAAATTCAACCACGGACCAATGCACAGAATGTTCGCCAGCGTTCCCCAGCCCACCCGCTCGCGCAGCGCCAGAGCCAGAACCAGCACCGCAAAGCCCATCCACACCGTCATCGCGCCGATGGTGATGCCCAGCAAATCAGCCAGGGCAATCTCCAGCACCAACCAGGTGCTCGTCCCCAAACCCGCGCGAATCAACAGCGCCAGCGCAACTCCGTAGAGCAAAAAGCCGAACTGAATGACGATAAAATCTCTTGCAAACGTGTTCCAGCGAATGGGTTTCAACATGACACCTCAATTCAAACAAGCCGCTATCATATCATGATACACTCGCGCCATGCCGCAAATCATCGAAGTCCATAAAGACAACTACACCATCAGCACCGACCCTGCCCGCCTCGACATTGACGCCATTACCGACATGCTTCAACGCGCCTACTGGACGCAGGGACGTACAAGAGAAATGATTGCACGCTACGTCCAGCACTCGCTTGTCTTCGGCGTATATCACGATGACAAACAAGTGGGGCTGGCGCGCGTCGTCAGCGACTACACCACCTTCGCCTGGCTGTGCGATGTTTTCATTCATGAAGACCATCGCGGTCATGGACTTGGCAAGTGGTTGGTGGAAACCGTCCACACCCACCCCGACCTGCAAGGCTTGCGCCGCTGGCTCCTTGCCACGCGCGATGCCCATGGTTTATATGAACAATTCGGCTGGATGCCCCTCGACCATCCCGAACACTGGATGCACAAATTCAATGGCTAATGTGATTCTCAAACCCGGACGTGAAAAGAGTCTGCTTCGCCGTCATCCCTGGGTCTTTTCCGGCGCGATCCACCGAGTGGAAGGAAACCCCGCTTCCGGCTCGACCGTGGACCTGCTCTCTGCCAATGGGCAGTTCCTCGCCCGCGCCGCCTACTCCCCCGCCTCCCAAATCCGCGCCCGCGCCTGGACGTTCGAAGACGAAGCGGTGGACAGGGAATTCTTCCGCAAACGGATTCGCTCCGCCACTGAAATGCGTCGAAAGTCAAACGTCGAAAGTCATGCAAACTCATACCGTTTGATTTATGCCGAGTCCGATAGTTTGCCGGGGCTTATAGTTGACCGCTATGGCAAGGTCCTCGTCCTCCAATCACTGACCGCCGGCTCCGAATACTGGAAAGACACCCTCGCCGACCTGCTCCTCGAAGAGACGGGACTCGCCGTCCTCTACGAACGCTCCGACGCCGACGTGCGCGAACTCGAAGGTCTGGAATCCAAAGCCGGTCCCTTGCGTGGTTCACTTTCCACTTTCCAAATCCCAATCACTGAACACAACCTCCGCTTCCTCGTCAACCTCCAGACCGGTCACAAAACCGGCTTCTACCTCGACCAGCGCAACAACCGTCTGCGCGTCCGCGAACTGGCAAAAGACCGGGATGTGCTGGATTGTTTCTGCTACACGGGCGGGTTCACGGTCAACGCGCTGGCAGGCGGAGCAAAGTCCGTTCTGTCGGTGGATTCCTCCGCCGAAGCATTGGAACTGTGCAAAGAAAACATCGCGCTCAACGACCTCCCCGCCGGGCGTCACACCGCACTCGAAGGCGATGTGTTCCAACTCCTGCGCCGTTTCCGCGACGAAGCCCGCTCCTTCGAAATGGTCATCCTCGACCCGCCCAAGTTCGCACCCACCGCCGCGCACGCCGAAAAAGCCGCCCGCGCCTACAAGGACATCAACCTGCTGGCGTTCAAACTTCTGCGCCCCGGCGGCATCCTGGTCACGTTCTCGTGTTCGGGCGGCGTGGATGCGGGGTTGTTTCAGAAAATCGTGGCAGGAGCCGCCCTCGATGCCGGCGTCGAAGCGCAAATCATCGAGTGGTTGTCACAGGCGGCGGATCATCCCGTCTCATTACATTTCCCCGAAAGCGCCTATCTCAAAGGATTGGTGTGCGTAAAAAAATAGGGACGCAGCGTGTTGCGTCCCAGCGTTTTCATGTTGTTTCGCGCGGCGTATCGGGGGGGGGCGGCGCGAGATAGTCATCAATTCGCACCTCGTCATTGATCGCGCACTTATCAGGGTCCCAGATAATCATCTTGCGATCCTGGCTGATCTCATACTTCTCCCGCTCTTCAGGCGCGGCATTATGCAGAGTAGGTATCCACCACAACGGAATGGAGAGAAGTCTCCCATCGGTCAATTCCACGTGCATATACTCTTTGTCGAAACGCACGCGGTGTATTAGCGCTTCACGCGGGAACGTATATGCCGAAGCGGGATATGGGATGTCATACCACTTTGTCGTTTGTTCATCCTGTTTTTCTTTTGTGGGCATTCCAAGCCTCCTGTAACCGACCAAGATTTCGCTCAATGATCTTGATCGCTTCATTCAATTCACTCCGACTTAGTGTACGCCCAGCCCATCCAATTTCGACCTGCGGTTCCAGCCAGATTTTAGCATCACCTGAATCGTTTTGCGAACCTTTGCCGACATGAATGCTGGCTCGATTTTCATGCAACACATCATAACTATGAAACCAAAAAATAAATTCTCCTTCTTTGAAAACCCTCGGGCTCATTTATCATCCCCCAGGCTGGCAATCGCCCGCAGCAAGCCCAGCACCAGCACGCCGAGTTTGATGCCTTCGCCGGCGGTGATGGCGGTTTCCCGTTCCTGCTTTTCCGCGCGGCGATGGAGCAGGGATGCCGCAATCAGCCCGGTCACTGCGCCAATGACGGCGCCAAAGAAGAGGGTTTTATTTCTGTTCATGATTTACTTCCTTCCCAAAAATGCCCGAATGCTTGCGCCAAGCCCCTCAATGAAGAAAACCGGCTTGACGACCGCGTCCGCGCCGCGTTTGATGGAAAGCGCCGCTTTATGGACGTATTCCTGCGCCAGCCCGGTATACCTCGGCGTGACGTGAAGCAGTTTCGCCATCAGGTACACCAGCCCGGCGAGCAGGGCAAGAACGATCACCAGACCGATCATGATGGGAATGACAATCCAAATCGTCGAGACCGCCGCCCAGCGTGCCACGTCGCCGCCGTCGCGAAACGCGGCGATATTGATCAACACAATCAACGCCAAGCAGAGAATCACGGTCAACGCCATGGGCAGGATAATCTGCCAAAACAACTGCCTGCGGTGGTTTCGGTACGATTCGTGAACTGGCTGGGGAATCTTGGCGTTCATGCGTTGTATTTTAGCATAGTTGATTTCGGGTACCCCCCTAGTCCCTGTCTTCCACCGCCTCATCGTCGGGTCTGCAGCCGGAGGGATACACCGGACGCTCGTTTTGATTTCCCCGGTAAATCCCCGAAAAGAGCGGATGCAGGCACATCTCATCCTGCGGTGCGATGGCGACCTCATGCTCCACGTTGTATTCGAAATCGCCTTGAATGTACACTTCCACCGATTTCGACGGGTCCACCCTGCCCACCGCGCCGATTTCCTGCAACATACGGCGAAACTCGTGGATGCCGTCGCCGCCAAACACCGCTTTGCCGTGACGGTTATAGACCCTGTGCAACTCACCCGAATCGAATTTGTGTCCCAGCGCCGGCAGACAGCGGCGGCAAGTCTCCTCCGCGGTGGGATGCACCAGCCGGAATGCGCCGAAAATTTCCTTGACGATTTGCTCCTCCACGCGGCGCACACCGCTGACAATCCTCCGCTCACTGATGGGGAACGGGGGCGTTCCTCCCGCGTCGCCGCTGTTGCGGAAGATGGAATTCAACAGCATCAGAAAATGGCGCGGCAGCAACTGCGTATGCCGCAAAATGTAGGAAATCGTATCCTCCTGAAACCCCGCCGCATTGGTAATCTTGGGCGGAAGCACTGCATCGAACAACCTGCGTGCATCGGGCCGCCTGCCCACGTCCAACGGAAGTAGCCGGTTGAGAAAATCGGGGTAATACAACTCAAGATACAACTTCAAACGCAGGGCGCCCACCAAAATCAACTCGCTGGCTTTCCACTGCAACTTCAACGCACGGCGAAAATCCTTGTTCTGATTGGAAGAAAAATCCGCCACGCGGCGGTACAACTCGGTCGGCAGGCAAAAACGGATGTCCACCACATCGCTCGGCTTGTTCATCGAACCGACATACTTCAACAACCCTCTCAGGGAATGAGACGCCGCTTCCATGTCCAGCCGAAAATCCTCCAGCGAATCCATCAAAATCACAAACCTTTTCCTGGTCTTCATCAGGCTATCCGAAACCGCCGCCTTGACGCCGTCGAACGCCACGCGGTCGAACCGCCGTAAAATCGCCAGAATGCCCTCGCTGGGATGTTCGCGCGTCGCCTCACTCAGAACGCCCGCCAGTTTCAAAAGCACATCGTCCACACTGACGGCGTCGCGCACCCCCAGCGCCGCCAGATAGGCATTCACCAGGTTCAAACGGTCGGATGGTAAAAATGGCTTGCGTGAAAGTTCGGAAAACACACAAACCCACAGCATCATTTCCCACAATTCGGCAAGCGATTCCACATACGCTTCCTTCGCCGCTCTGTGGACCACCATCGTAATTTCCTCAAATACCCTCTGCGCCCGAATCTCAACGATGAAATCATAATCCCCATTGAAATACACCGTCCGCAAATAGGAGGTCTTGCCCGATCCCCTGCGCCCCATGATGATGGACGGACGATGACGCATACCCTGGTACACCTGGTTGTGCGTTTCGAACAACTTCTTCAGTACTTCCCTGTCCGCCGTATCAATGTCAATCGAATCGATTGGACCGAACGGGTCATCTGGGGTGATATAACGCTTAAGGAGAGTCTTCATGGGATTTCCTCCACTTGCAGGACCTCTTCGTGGAGGGATTATACAACCAAAAGCCCCCTCGCTTCATCCTGGACATTCAACCTGTTTCTCCAAACCAGACATTTCCCATCCGAAAATCTCCCCCATTTCAAACCGCGCGTGTTTCTCTCAACGCCAGCGTGTAACCCGTGCGGGGATGCGTTCCTCTCCTAATTCCTGACATAACGTCTTCAAGCGCGGATATGCCCCGCGCCATTTCAAATCGTCCAGTTTCTCTTTCAGCGGCACGTCCGTGCGCAGGGTGGACAATTCCCGAAACAGCAGAGCATCCTTGAAATTCTGCTGAAGGTTTTCAACGAGTGTCGTCGCCCGCCCCAACCCCAACGGAAGTCGCTTCGGGTCTTTCGGAATGGACTCGATGTGCTTGAACTTCGCCAGCACTGCGGATGTAGACGCCGCGCCCCAGCCTTTGATGCCCGGATACCCATCTGCCGAGTCGCCGACCAATGCCAGATAATCGGGAATGGATTCGGGTTCCACGCCAAACTTCTCGATGACGCCCTGCTCGTTCAACACAATCTCGCGGCGGCGGTCCCAGCAAACCACGCGGTCGCCGTCCACCATCTGCGCCAAATCCTTGTCCACCGAACAGATGACGATCTGCTCTACCGATTTCGCTTTCTTGAATTTGGCGACCGCCGCGGCGATGGCATCATCCGCCTCGAACTCGACCATGGACCACACCGTCAGCCCCAGAGCGGCAACAGCCTCCTCCGCAAGGTCGAATTGGGCAAGCAGGTTCGGGTCCACGCCCGAAGCGGTTTTGTAGCCGGGATAAAGTGCGTTGCGAAACGACTCGACCACATGGTCAAAGGCGACCGCAACATGCGTCACTTCGGGGTTGGAGAGGAGCAGGAGCATGCTCCGCAAAAGTCCGAGCGTCGCGCCGACTTCGCGTCCGTCAGGAGCCTTTTTCGGCGGCGCGCCAAAGTGAGCGCGGAAGAGTTCATACGTGCCGTCAACGAGGTGGAGTTTCATTGGTGTCAGGCTCCTGCATGCTTCTTTTTACGCATCGCGCCTCTTTTTGTTGTCTCACAAAATGACAGTCCCTTTGCCTTCAACGCCTCGCGCAGGATGCGAATCACCTTTGGACCCATGCCGTGCAACATCAACAGTTCCGCTTCGGTGACATCGGTCAGTTGCTTTAGCGTGGTAATGCCGACACTTTCCAGTGCGCGCTGGGCAGACGCGCTGGTCCTGGGGAGGTTGTTGTTGCTTTGGGAATCTTTCGTCACGCTGGTTCTCCTTCGGGCAAGGCGGCAGACACGCTTTCTTCCGCGTAGCGTTTCGAGAGCAAGTCATAGTATTTCGTGTTCATTGCAATCAATGTCACGATTAAACCAATGATACCCGTCAATGTGAAAACGAGGGCAATGCCGCGGTCCGCGCCCGTGCCAAACCAGCCGCCGATCAGGTCAACGCCTGCGCCGGTGGTCATGAAGGGGATGAAGATCAGTTCGGTCACGGGACCAATCATAAAGGTCGTCAGAGGCGAGGCGGACATCTCCACGCTTTGGGCAAAGCCGAAGACACGTCCCTGCCTTTCAAGCGGGACAACTTTCTGGATGATGGTATGTTCCGCCGCTTCGATGAACGGGATGACGCTGATGTAAATGAACATGCCGATGGAAAGCAGTACGATGGACGGCTGAATGGTAAAGACGCTGGAGATGACCCAGATGACGATGTTAGCGGCGAACATGGCAAAGAGCGGATTTTTGCCCAAGCCAAATTTTGCGATGAGCAGACCGCCAACGATGAAGCCGCAACTGAGGACCGCCCACAGCACGCCCCACACCTGAACCGAAACCAGCGACAGACCGTAGGCGTCCATCAAGCCCATGAAGACGCCGCCCAAAAAATTGTTGAAGGTACTGAAGAAGATCAGGGCGATCAGCCCAGGGATGGTAATGACCACAGCGAACGTACCGCGCAAATCCACTTTGGGAGGTTGTCCCTCCAGATGAACGATTTCTTTTTCTGGAATTTCCGTAAAGAAGAGATGCGCAATCGAAAGAGCCATCACAATGACGGCAAGAATCAGGACGAGGTACATGCCCGAATGTGCAACAAGGAAGCCACTGATGGCGGAGGTGATGAGGAAGATGATGCCCGTCGTCGTGCCGACGAGACCGTTCGCCTTGTCTCGCGAATTCTCGGGGATGAGGATTGTGACCAGTGTCGGGAGTGCGATGCCGCGCAGGTTGCCGGCGATCACGCCGAGGAGGAGAAGCGGAACGAACGTCCAAAGCGTGGGACTGGCGGCATCCTTCCACGTTTCGGCGGGAACGTTCAGATACACCACGAGACCCATCGAGTAAATGACCAACGAGACGAAGCCCGAAAGGAGCATGACATTCTTTTTCTTGTTGTGGTCAACGATGCTCCCGAACCAGATGCCTGAGACCGCAACAGCCACGAGATAGATACCCGAAACGATGGAGGTCGCTGTAACCGATTTTGTTTCGAGGTAGATGAAGAAGATCAGCGCGAACCAGACGGTCATGTTGGTGACGTTGGCGAGCAAAGTGTTGGCGAGGATTTGATAAAAGGTTTTCATGGGTACCTGTAAAGTTTTATTGTCGTTGTGAGAGCAGTGCCGGGATGTTACTTCGGCGAAATGTTTTGATTCAAGCGAAAAAGATTATCGGGATCGTATTTCGCTTTCACCTTGCGCAAGCGTTCCCACGCCCCATTCGGATACGCCGCGCGGATGGACGCCTCGCCCTCATCGCCGACAAAGTTGACGTACATTCCCTTGTCGCTTTGCTGCAACGCGGAAAAAAATTCGGTCACCCATTCCTCGTGAACTTCCTTCTCTTCGGGCTTTTCATACAACGCGGCAAGATTCGCCATGATTTTGGATTGACGATGGGCGAACGCGGTCGCATCGGACGGGACGCGCGCCATCGCGCCTCCCAACACCCGTAACTGGGTGACCGCCATCGAGCCGCTCGAACGCTGAAGCCGCTCCAAAATCAATTCCGCTTCGGCATGGGTCACGCGATCAAGGAACATGGTGCGGTTTGCCGCGACGGGATGATAATCACCGCCTTCCTCTGGAGGATACATTTCCGGGTAACGCATCGGGCGCAGCATATCGGCATAGGGCGCGGCAAGCGCGCGGAATGGCGCAATGACCTTTTCGCCTTCTTCGGGATTCCCCGCGTACACCATCATCGCCATGATGATGGGTTTGCCATGCGCTTCTTCGGGTATGAACGGCATGGGCGGCGCGGTCATCACGTTCACAATGGTGGACAATTCTCCGGGAGCAGCCTCCGACTCGGCGATGAACGCAGCGATGGTAGCGGGTGTGGCGGGCAGGAAGAGCATCCCGCCCAGGACCAGGTCCACCTCGTGCAGTTGGAATTTGAAGCGAGTCGCCACGCCGAAGTTGCCGCCTCCGCCGCGGATTGCCCAGAACAAATCGGGATACGATTTGTCGTCCACGTAAAGGAGTTGCCCGTCTGCGGTTACCACTTCGGCGGCGAGCAAAGAGTCAATCGTCAGCCCATATTTGCGGACGAGGAATCCGATCCCGCCGCCGAGGGTGATGCCGCCAATACCCACCGAGGCGGTGTCGCCGAAGCCTGTTGCAAATCCATGTGCGCCGACGGCAGAGGTGTATTCGCCGGCAGTCATGCCTGTCTCCACCCAGGCAGTTTGTTCTTCGAGATTGATTTGCAAGTCCTTCATGTCGGATAAATCGAGGACGATGCCGCCGTCAGTCGTGCTGTGACCTGCGCCGCTATGCCCGCCGCTGCGGATTGCCAATTCAAATCCATATTCGCGCGCCAAGGAGACAAGCCGCGTGACATCGCCGGCGTCCGCCACACGGACAATTGCCGCTGGGCGGCGGTCAATGTTCCCGGCGAAAACCTTCCGCGCGGACTCGTAGCGGGGATCGTCCGGAGCGATGACCCTGCCGTTGAAAAGCGCGCGCAGGTCCGAGGTCGAGAGGGAGGCGGAAGGGGTGTTTCGTTTGGCTGGTTGGTTTTTGCTCCTCATGTCAAATCTCCAATCATTAAAGTTTTCATGACAAGGGTTACGATAATCAACAAAATGGGCAGGCAAAGGTCAGGCTTTCGCCTGCCCAGGTTGAGTGAGATGTTTGGCGCGGAATCTTTTCTCAACTCACCGCTTTCTTCACGAGCGCGGCGATCTGCGCTTCTTCGGCGGGGGTCAACTTGAGCAGGGCAAAAGATGTTGCCCACATGTTGCCGTCGTCGAGTTTCGCATCGGGCTGAAAGCCGAAGGTTGCGTACCGCACGCCAAACTTGCTCGCGGCTTGAAAGAAGCAAATGACCTTGCCCTCTGCGTTGGCATAGGCAGGCATCCCATACCAGGTTTTGGGCGTGAGACCCGGCGCGGCGGCTTTGACGATTTCATGAATTCGTTTTGCCAGCGAACGGTCGGGCTCTTTCATCTTGGCAATCGCTTCCAGCGCGGCTTTTTCCATCTCTTGCTTGCTGGAGGCGGCTTTTCTTTCTCTGAGGGTCTCTTTCAGGGCGGCGCGTTCCTCGGCGGAGAGACCCTGGGAGGAGGCGGATTTTTTCGTGGTCGTCTTTGGACTCATAGCAATCTCCTTCCAACAGGTTTCGAATTACGCTCCATCATACGCCTTCTGCAAATCTGCCACGATGATTTTCTTCATAGTGAGTATGGCGTTGACAACCTGTTTGGACTTAAGCGGGTCGCTCATCAACTCGCCCAGTTGTTTCGGGATGATCTGCCACGACAAACCGAACTTATCCTTGCACCAGCCGCATTGCTCGGACTCGGGAACAGCCGACAGTTTGCTCCAGAAGTAATCCACTTCTTTCTGGTCTTCACATTCCACATAGAACGAAATCGCTTCAGTGAAGTTAAAGGTGGGTCCTCCATCGAGCGCCATGAAGCGCTGACCCGCCAGTTCGAAAATGCCGGTGATGACCTTGCCTTCCATGGCTTCCGCGCCGGGCGCGTCCATGCCTTTTTCGTAGCGGGTGATAGACACGATCTTTGACTCTTCCTTTTTGTGCGGCGCGCCGTTGAACGTGTCCACGTAGTAGTGCATCGCCTCTTCACATTGCATGTCGAACCATAAACACGGGACAATTTTATTCATCTCAATCTCCTTTGGATTTCTTTTGATTTGCCTGTAAATGCAACTTGACGACTCTTTCAATTAACTTGATTGGAAGCGGTTCATCGAGCGGAAATTTCAACGTACCCTTGCCATCCACATATCGGGATATTTCCTGCTCGAACGCTTCATCCCCCGCCGGTATCGGGTACAACGACACATGCCTTTTCCACCCCGCAAAATAGACCAGATTTCTGCCGTTCAACTCGAACGCCGCAATCTGGTAACTGATTTTTTCCTTTGCGGCTGGCGCAATCCTCTTGATTGCCGCGCGAATTACCCGCAAACGTTCATGCGTCTCTGCGGGGCAGGCGGCGATGTATTCGTCAATGGACTGGAAACGGATTTTTGCCATGGATGCTCCTCTGGCGAGTGCATTTGCCCCCATTTCGGATAACGACAGTCTTATTTTAGAACACACGTTCGATTTTGTCAACGACAAAATCGCCTGCCAGGCTATCCCTTGAAGCGCGGATACGACCCCAGCACGCGCAGGGTCACGGCATACTCCCCCAAATGCTCGAGCGCCCGTTTTGAAACCTCGTCCTGCACGGAGCCGATAAAATCCACGTAGAACAGATACTCCCACGGCTTGCCCTGAAGCGGACGCGACTCGATTTTCGTCAGGTCAATATCGCGCAGGGCAAACACGCTCAATGCCTTGAACAGAGAACCAGGTTGGTTCTTCAACGTGAAGACAATGGATGTTTTTGCATCTCCCTCTGGAACAACCGGTTCTCGTTTCACAGCAAGGAAACGGGTGTAGTTTTCCGCGTTGTCTTCGATTCCCTCTTCGAGAATCTGCATCCCATACAGTTCCGCCGCCCGCCGCGACGCAATCGCCGCCGTATCCCGCGCCCCCGACTCTTTGAGCATCTTCACGCTCCCCGCCGTGTCGTAGACCTGTTCCGCCTTGATGCCGTGACTTCGCAAGTAGCCGGCGCACTGTCCCAGCGCCTGCGGATGGCTGATGGCTTTGCGAATTTCGTCCTTCCTCACGCCGGGCAGGGCAATCAAACAATGCCGCACGCGCAGGAGATACTCGCCCACGATGTGCAGGTCATGGCGCAGGAGCAGGTCATAGTTCTGGTGAATGCTCCCTGCCAGCGAATTTTCGATGGGAATCAACGCCGCATCGGCTTTTCCTGAAACAACCGCCTCGAACGCCGCATCGAACGACTCACACGGGACGGTCTCCGCCTCGCGATAATATTCGAAGATTGCCTGCTCGCTGTATGCGCCTGATTCGCCCTGGAAGGATACTTTCATGTCGTCTCCTGAAAGTCAGTCAAGAGTCGAAAGTCTCGTGACCTTCGACCTTCGACTCTTGACTATTGTTTTTCAGCCCACTCCACAATCTTCCTGAAGCCCGCTTCCACTTCCGCATCCGAAGCGGCAATCGTCATGCGGACGAAGCCTTCGCCGTATTCCCCGAACGCCGAGCCGGGGACAAGCGCCACACCCGCTTCTTCGAGCAGTTTCTCACAAACCTCGGCAGAGGTCATCTTCAACGGGCGAATATCGAGGAAGAAGTAGAACGCGCCCTGCGGCGGGGTGACGACCACTTTCTCGCATTCCAATTCATGGGCAAGGCGCAGAACCAATTCGCGGCGGCGGGCGTAGGCGGCGCGCATTTCGGCAGTGACCTGTTGAATCGCGGGGTCAGTCAGGGCGAAGGCGGCGGCTTTCTGGATGAAGGGTGCGACACACGTAATGGAGTTTTGCCCCGCTTTGAGGGCATTCTCGATGACGCGCGCCGGCGCGGCGAGGAAGCCCACCCGCCAGCCGGTCATCGCGTAGGATTTGGAGAGACTGTTGACGAGAAGCGTCCGCTCCTTTGCACCATCGAATGCCGCGGCGCAGGTCGGACGTTCGCCGTAGTACAGGCTTCCGTACACTTCGTCGCTGACGATCCACAGGTCGTGTTCCTTGGCGAAGTCTTGCAGGCGCTGGAGGTATTCGCGCGAGGGATATGCGCCCGTCGGGTTGGAGGGGTAGTTCAGGACGATGGCGCGCGTTCGAGGAGTCAACGCTTTCAGCCAGGAGTCGAAATGAGGGATGAATCCAGCCTCGGGCGGGGCAGGGACGCGGATGACGTTCCCGCGCAGCATGGTCGCCATGTTTTCGTGAGTCGCCCAGGACGGGTCGGGGATCAGCACGTCATCGCCGGGGTTGAGGATGGATTGCATCGCCAGGTAGTAGGCGTGGATGCCGCCGTGCGTGACGATGATTTCGGAGGCGGGGTCATAGGTCACGCCTTCGTCGCGCTGGAGTTTGGCGGCGATGGCTTTGCGCAGTTCGAGCGTGCCGATGGCAGGGGCGTAGTGCGTGAGCCCGTTCTGCATGGCTTGGAGGGCGGCGGCGATAATGGCGGGGTGTGTGCCGAAGTCGGGATCGCCCACCTGCAAGCCGATGAGGGCGCGCCCGCTGGCTTTGAGGGCGTTGATGCGGTCAGAGAGGGAGACGGTTGCCGATTGGCGGACGAGGTCGAATTGCTGGTTGAGGCGCATGGCGGATTCCTGCGATGAAATTTCCGCATTATACCTTTGGCGAAGGGAAACGAAAACGCCCTCCAAAGTGAGGGCGTTGGTATAATACCCGAGCGGGTACCCTGTATGCTGTGCCGAAGGAGGGAATCGAACCCTCATTCCCGGAGGGAACACGATTTTGAGTCGTGCGCGTCTGCCTATTCCGCCACTTCGGCTATTGCGTTCGCAAGTATACCACTCTAAAAGCGAAGGTCAAGATAGATGAAACTCGGAATCATCGGACTGCCCCAATCGGGGAAAACCACCATTTTCAACGCCCTGACGCGCGGCAACGCGCCCACCACCGCCTCGGCGGGACGCTTCGAAGTCCATACCGCAGTGGTGGACGTGCCAGACGAGCGCGTGACCAAACTCTCGGAGATGTTCAAGCCTCGGAAGACGATCTACGCCAAAGTAACCTACGCGGATATTGCCGGACTGGAGGCTGGGTCTGCCAAAAGCGGCATTTCCGGGCAACTGCTGAACCAACTCGCCCAAATGGACGGGTTTATCCTCGTCATCCGCTGTTTCGAAAGCGATTTGGTGGTGCATCCCAACGGCAGCGTAGACCCGAAGCGGGATGTCGAGTCCATGCTGGGGGAACTGCTGTTGAACGATTTGGTTGCCGTCGAGCGCAAACTCGAACGGTTGACCGATGAGCGGCGCAAGGGCGGCACCGACAAAGCCCTGAACGAACGCCAGACCGCCCTGTTCAACCGCCTGCATGAGGCGCTGAACAACAACATCCCGCTGCGCAAACTGGAATACAGCGCCGAGGAGCAAAAAGAACTCGCCTCCTACGGTTTGCTGACGCGCAAGCCCGTGCTGGTGGTCTTCAACCTGGGCGAGGGACAGTCCGCGCCGCAGATGGAACTGGACGTGCCCTCGGTGGCGCTGATGGGCAAACTCGAAATGGAGATGGCGCAACTCCCCCCCGAAGACGCCGCCATGTTCATGGAAGAATACGGCATCAAGGAACTCAGCCTGAACAAGATGATCAAACTTTCATACGACCTGCTTCAGGTGCAGGTGTTCTTCACCGTAGGCGAGGACGAAGTCCGCGCGTGGGAAACGAAGATCGGTGCAACGGCGCAGGAAGCCGCCGGCGAGATTCACACCGACCTGATGCGCGGGTTTGTGCGGGCGGAGGTGGTGGCGTACGACGACCTCATCCGCCTCGGGTCCATGGCGGAGGCGAAAGCAAAGGGCAAGTTCCGCCTGGAGGGCAAGGAATACATCGTCAAGGATGGGGACATCGTTCACATCCGGTCCAGTCTATAATCGGTAGATCACGAAAACGTAGTAACAACTTCAGTCGTTCGACTAAAAAGCGACTAAAGTCGCCACAAAATACTTTCGTGAACTACTGATAATCTGTCATTGCGATTTGTGGCGCGATATTCGTATCGCGCTTGGGCTGCGACTTGAAAGTCGCACTACGAACCTTATCGCAACAAGAAAAAAGGAGAAATCAAATCATGGCATACGCATTGACGCGCTGGAATCTCAGTGAGTTATTCCCGTCTTTCGACAGCCCCGAATTGCAAGCCGCCTTCGATAACGTGGAGGAGCAGGTCACGTCGTTCGAAGGGGTGCGGAACAAACTCAGCCCCGACATGGACGAAGAGACGTTTCTCGATGTGGTGCGCGCATCCGAAGCGACGACGCGCATCGTAAATAAAATTTATGCGTTTACTGGTTTGTCGTTCTCGTCCGACACGCAGGACCAGACCGCGCAGACCTACATGGCGCGCGTGCAACAATTTGCGGCGGAGATGCAGAACCGCACGCTGTTCTTCAGCCTATGGTGGAAGGAATTGGATGACGCCAACGCCCAGCGGCTGATGGCGGTCTCGGGCGATTATCGCTATTATCTCGAAACGATGCGCCACTTCAAACCGCACACGCTGAGCGAAGCGGAGGAGAAAATCATCAACATCAAGGATGTGACCGGCGTGGGCGCGCTGGAAACCCTCTATGACGCCATTACCAACCGCTATGTGTTCAAACTGGATGTAAACGGCGAAACCAAAGAACTCACGCGCGGACAGTTGATGGCGTATGTGCAGGGAAGCGATGCCGACCTGCGCGCAAAAGCATATCAGGAGTTGTACCGCGTGTACGGCAACGACGGTCCCATCCTCGGGCAGATGTATCAGACGCGGGCGCGCGACTGGTACAACGAGAATATCGGTCTGCGGAAGTTCGCCAGCCCCATCTCCGTCCGCAATCTGATGAACGATGTCCCCGACGAGGCGGTGGATGCCCTGCTGGAAGTAACGCGGCGGAACGTGGGTATTTTCCAGCGGTATTTCAAAATCAAGGCAAAACTGCTCGGCATGGAGCGCCTGCGCCGCTACGACATCTATGCTCCTGTCGCCAAGTCGGACAAGAAGTTCGATTACAACGACGCCGCCCAAATGGTCTTCGATTCATTCCGCTCGTTCGACCCGCAGATTGCGGAGATGGCGCAGCGCGTCTTCGACCAGCAACACGTGGACAGCGAAGTCCGCAAGGGCAAACGCGACGGCGCGTTCTGCTGGTCGGTGCTGCCCGACATGACGCCCTACGTGCTGTTGAACTATCAGGGACGCGCGCGGGATGTGGCGACGATGGCGCACGAACTGGGGCACGCCATCCATGCGATGCTGGCTTCGCATCACAGCACGTTCACCTTCCACTCGTCTCTGCCTTTAGCCGAAACCGCCTCTACATTCGGAGAGATGATGCTCACCGACAAACTGCTCGCCGAAGAGACCGACGAAGCCGTGCGCCGCGACATCCTCTTCAAGCAGATGGACGACGCCTACGCCACCATCATCCGCCAGGTCTATTTTGCGCTGTTCGAGCGCGAAGCGCACGACATGATCCAGAAAAACGCCTCGGTGGATGACCTGAGTAAAGCATACCTGGCGAATCTCAAGGAGCAGTTCGGCGAGGCGGTGGAACTGAGCGATGAGTTCAAATGGGAATGGGTCTCCATCCCGCACATCTATCACACGCCGTTCTATGTGTACGCCTATGCCTTCGGTCAATTGCTGGTGTTTTCGCTGTATCAGCAGTTCAAGGCGGAAGGCGAGTCGTTCAAGCCGAAGTATCTCAAGATCCTTGCGGCGGGCGGTTCGGAAGCGCCGGCAAAGATTTTGGCAGAGGCAGGCGTGGACATCCGCTCGGCGAAGTTCTGGCAGGGCGGGTTCGACGTGTTGAGCAGGATGGTGGAGGAGTTGGAAAGGTTGTAGGGGAAAGTAGAAAGTAGAAAGTAGAAAGTGGAAAGTGGGGAGTGGAACGTGGAAAGTGGGAAGTGGGAAGGATACAGGTGGACGGGCTGGGAGGCTCGTTCACCTGTTTTTGTTATCCAAAAATAAGCGGCACATCTCTTCTGAGAATCCCTCTGTCGTCTTTTCGAACTCGATGACGGTGCGTTTGATGGCGGCTTGCATGGCGTAGTCGAATTTGAAGCCCTGGGCGGGGGAGTCGAGGTTCATCCAGGCGTGTGAGTCTTTGGGGAGGATGCGCAGAGAAAGGGCGCGGGTGCGGCGAAAGAAGTACAACAACTCGAAGGGATAGTACACCTTGCCGGAACGAAGGTTCGGGCTGACGAGCAGGCTGGGGTCCATGGGATCCACC
The DNA here is from genome assembly GCA_020723805.1 of Anaerolinea sp. Classification (GTDB taxonomy): domain Bacteria; phylum Chloroflexota; class Anaerolineae; order Anaerolineales; family Villigracilaceae; genus Defluviilinea. Next base: position 19,728 of record DYID01000035.1, read on the forward strand.
TCGGGCGGGGGAGGAAGCGTCTGCCCATCGAAGAGGTCGAGCCACAGGGTGATGTAGTTGCTGTGGGCGTAGAAATCCTGCGCGGTGTGCAGAAATCTTCCAAACGCCTGCCAGGCTGGGGCTGCCTCGCCCGCCTTCAGCGACGAGACGACGAGCGCACGCTGTTCCTCGATGTAGGCATAGGACTTGTCGAAGGCGTTGTTGTCGAAGTGAAATTCGTCGTGACCGAACTGCCCGGCGAGACGGTCCTGGTTGATGTTTGCCTGCACAATGACCGACATGGCGCGCGGGCTGAAACGGTCGCCCAGCGACTCCAGCATGATTTCGATGTGATAAGGGGTGAGCATTTGCCGATTATACCCGCGAGCGCAGTGCGTTATAATGCCGGCATGACTTTTTATACTGCCAAAGGCGATGACGGGACGACGGGACTGCTGGGCGAGGGACGCGTGATGAAGTACGACGCGCGCATCGAAGCGATCGGGACGGTGGACGAATCAACCGCCGCCCTGGGGCTGGCGCGCGCTCAATGTCTTGATCCACGCTCGGGTCCTATCCTGCTCGAGGCGCAGCGAGACTTATACAAACTGATGGCGGAGGTGGCGGCAACGCCCGAAAACGCCGAGAAGTTTCGCTTCATTGACGACTCACGCGTGAAGTGGCTCGAGGAACAAACGGATGAGTTAGCCAAAGTGGTGGAGATGCCGAATGAGTTCATCGTGCCGGGCGATTCGCCAGCCGGTGCGGCGCTTTCGCTGGCGCGGGCAATCATCCGTAGGGCAGAACGCCGCGTGGTGGAGATGTACGATACGGACAATCTCTCGAACCCCGATTTGCAACGATACCTGAACCGCCTGTCATCGTTGTGCTTTGTGCTGGAACTGTTGGAAAACCAGGCGGCGGGTCACAAGACGACGCTGGCAAAGGGATAGATTCTTTACCGCGAAGATCGCAAAGTGCGCGAAGGTTTTTGAAGGAACGTGAGTTCGGGATAAAGGATATGTTTATATTTCGGACACGGATTCGCGGACAGCACGGATCTTCCGTTCATTTCGTGAAACCTGTCTGAGCCTGTTGAAGCATCCGCGCCCCCAAATGTCCTTATCCTGAATTGTCGTAAAAGATTTTTCTGGCGATCTTCGTGTGCCTGGCGGTTCAAAAAAATTCTCAGCAACACATCATCCCCGTGAGCAAAGGGTCTTTATGACTGGCACATTTCTCAACATTGCAACCGTCCTCATCGGCGGGGTCATCGGTTTGATTTTCGGCGCGCGCATTCCGGAGAAGCTAAAAGCGACCGTCATTGCTGGGATGGGTCTCTTTACGGCGGCGATGGGATTGCAAATGTTCCTGAAGACGGAAAATCCGCTGATTGTGCTGGGCGCTCTGCTCGTCGGCACTTTGCTTGGCGAGTGGTGGCGCATCGAAGACGGTTTGCACAATGTGGGGAAGGTTCTCGAGCAGCGTTTTTCCAATGCAGGCGATGACGGTTCGAACAAATTCGTGCGCGGATTTTTGACCGCGTCGCTGTTGTTTTGTGTTGGACCGATGACCATTCTCGGTTCGATTCAGGACGGGCTGACCGGCGACTACAGCCTGCTGGCGGTCAAGTCGGTGTTGGATGGGTTCGCGTCGCTGGCGTTCGCGTCCACGCTGGGGGCGGGGGTGATGTTTTCGACGGTTATCATCCTCGTTTATCAGGGCGGGATCAGTTTGCTGGCGGCGCAGTTGAACGCAATCGTCACCGCTTCGATGATGAATGAATTGACGGCGACAGGCGGTGTGATTCTGCTGGGGCTGGCAGTCAGCAGTCTGCTGGAAATCAAGAAGATTCGCGTGGGGAATATGCTGCCGGGGCTGCTGGTCGCGCCGTTGATTGTATGGGTGGTGGGGTTGTTGTAGGGCTAAATGGGGAAAAACAGCGGCTTAGTCTGCAAACACTTCTTCTTTGCTGTTGATGAACGGTAAAGCCCTTTCGCCGAACCAGCCGAATTGGTCCCAGTAGAAGCGGTTCCAGATGTTGACGCCGAAGGGAGTGCACTCAGCGAGGACAAATTCTTCGGGGAGCGTATCGGCAATGGGACAGAGCGGCTGGTCAACGTCAACGAGGGTGGGCGGGCGCAGGGCGCTGCCGCTCAGGGAGTTGCGCAAACCGGGGGTGGGGAAGCAGTTTTCGTTCCAGTCATCCGCGCCGCCGTTGTCGGGCAGGCGGCAGAAGGACTGGTCGGGGAAGTTTACAACGAAGTAGTTGTAGGCGTCTGCCAGTTGTCCGTTGGGCTTGAGCAGGCGAACGCCGTCGCCGCCGTCGCTGAGGAGGAGCCCGGTCTGACTTCCGTAAAAGACGATGCGCTCGCCCGGCTTCAGGGTCACGGCTGGGAGCGTATAAGGCAGGGAGCCGATGTTGGCTTCGTCATCGAGGCGATAGCCGCTGAGGTTGACGTTCACCACGCCGTGATTGATGAGTTCGATGTATTCGTCGCCCTGATTGATGAGCCCGTCGTTGTTCCAGTCACTGCCGGGACGGGGGAGGAATTCGTTGATGGCAATGAGGGGAGGAGGAGGCGCCGGCACGCGGGTGGGGGTGCGCGTCGGTGTGCGAACGGGAGTGGGCGTGCGGGTACGGGTGGGGGTACGGGTGGGAGATGGCGTGGCAGTGGGTGGCGGGGAATATGTGACCGTATTATCCGTACTGGTGCTGGCAAGGTTGGTGTTGCCCACAAGATCGGTTACGCGGTTTGCAGGGATGATGGGACGAATCGTGCCGGGAACCGTCACGGCGGAAGCAATGACTGTGAATGTCCTGTTGTCGCCGGAGTTGGTAATATTCCATGTAATTCCGCTTGCCGTGCCGGTTTGAACAATATCGGATGGAGTAAAGATACTGGCAACAATAGGCTCGGAAAATACCACTGTGAAATTAATGGGAAGGGCAACGGCTGGGTCAGTCTGACCGGTGGCTTGATTGATGGTCGCAGAGGGAGGAATAGTATCCTGGTAGGTAACGGAATTATCTACACCACCGCTGGCGAGGTTGGAATTTCCGGCAGGGTCCGCAACTCGTCCGGCGTCAATTACAGGGATAAGTGTGCCATTTTGACCAATCGAAATCGCGGAAAGGGTAAAGTTACGATTATCGCCTGAATTGGTAACGCTCCATGTGATGAAAGCTGCCGTACCGGTTTGGCGAATGTCACTAACAGTAAATGTAGCTGGATTAATCGCCTCTGAGAATGTAACAGTGAACTGTACTGGCGGCGTACCGGCAGGGTCTGCCTGACTCACAGCCTGTTCGATCATCACAGTTGGCGCGATATTATCAATGGTATAAGTCTCGTCAACGGGCGGTTCAATAAGGGGCAGTGGATTTCCAAAAGCATCCACAATGTTTTGGGACGGGCTTAAATCCAATCCCACCACCCCATTGTAAGATGGCAAACTTCCACCTGAAACCGTTACATCGTACACATTACCGCTGACCGTCGTTACAGACAAAGCGCCTGTCGCTCCTGTTACGACAAAATCTGTCGCGTCAACCCCTGCAACCGTTTCATTAAAGGTGACACGAAAGGTAAGAGCATCCGCGTTAGTGGGAGTGGTGGCTGGGATTTGACGGCGGATGGCGTCAATGGCAGGAGGAGCGCCATTATCAATCCTAATATTCTTGTTAGCGCCAAGCGATCCCGTCGTCCCGGGGGATGGCAGAATGAGAATGGCGTTTCCTACCGCTCCTACAATAGAGCCGCCGTTCAAAGTCAAAGCAGAGGTCGAGACGTAATCCAAGTCATCCGAAGCATCCCCTAATACTACGGTATAACGGAACGTCAGGGTGTTGGTTCCGCTTCCGGAAAGGTAGGATGCAGTGCGGTCGGTAATGCCGGTTTCCAGTAAAAGAGTTGGACTGCCGGTAACATCTACCGCCGCACTAAACACAACGTTCACATCTATTACATTCCCAGTCGTATAGATACCATCCGCATTGGGCGATGTAACGTCCGTTACTGTAATGCACGCTACCGGCAGGCTGGCGGAATTTTGTGGGTTGCTGGTTGTTTGGTTCCAGATAAAGTCAGCCTGGTTGTTGTCTGTATCATTACAATTTCCCCCGCCTCCCGCTGTCTTTCGTTCGTAACTCTGATCTGCTGTTCCACTCAATGGGGTGAGAGGAGTTCCTTCTTTGTAAGCTGAACCTGTACTAAGACCGACAGCGTCAATAATGGAAACGCCATCTGGCAATGTGATGGCAACACCTCCATCATCTGTAATACCGGTTGTATAAGTCAGATCGGGCAAAACAGTGCCGCTGTATCCATTTGTGCTCGCATTGGCAATAAGATAGTATTGACCGGGTCCAAGAGTTGTTGAGGGAGGGATGGCAGCGCGAGTGCTTACAGATCCCGAATTATTCGACCCACGAAGCAGCCACCCGCTAATATCAATGGTGGAACCTGTGGGGTTATACAATTCAATAAATTCATCGTTTCCGCCGGCGGGTCCAAGAAAACGAAATTCACTAATCACCACGCTAAAGACCGCCTGCTTCTGCGGCGCGGCGCTGACTGGAACACGCACCGTCCCCGCCAGTCCGGTTAGCAGGCAGGCGAGGAGGAAAAGAAAAAAGAGGGAGCGGGCGAGGGGGGAAGGTCGCATAAAAAAATCAGGGCGCGGACGCGCTTTCAGAGAACCAAGCAGGCATCCCTGCGCGGGAGGCGGGAGGATGGTGCCATTATACGCCCCCTGCAGACGGATTGTCCAAGTACCAAAGGGCTAGCGCGGCTCGACGACGATTTTGATGGCGGTGCGCACCTTGTCCTCGATGGTCACATCCGCAAATTCGGGGATGCAGACCACATCCAGACCGTCGTTCTTCAGGTAGCCAATCGCCAGTACCAGCGCTTTGACGGCTTGGTTGACGGCGCCGGCGCCAATCGCCTGCACTTCCGCCCGTTTGTGTTCACGGACGACACCTGCAATTGCCCCGGCAACAGCAGAGGTACGGGAGTTAGCAGAAACTTTGATCATCTCCATGGGAACCTCCCAACAATGAATAAGGGGCTGTTTTAAGAGCATTGTACAGGATTTAGCCTTTCTGTTCAAGCGGTTGCTGCCCCAAAACAGCCTGCAGGCTCTCCACGCTCCAGCCTGATTCCGTTAAAATTGCCACATGCCCGCCTACGACTTTATCTGCAACGACTGCTGCGAGCGGTTTCTGATATTTGCTACCGTACAACGGTGAGAACCTCAACGCGGATTGCGCTGATTAGGCGGATGGCGCGGATTTTTTTTCAAAAAAACATCAGCGAAATTCGCTGAATGCGCGACATCTGTGTTGAAAATGAACGTTGCTCAATATTTGTACGGTAGAGAATTCTGATAAAGAAATGATCCATGGCTGGCATTAGTGCGGCTCCAGTAGTCAGATACATTTATGATTGGACATCCAACCGAGATCGAGCGCGCCCAAGCGTGGAATACCAAAGGGTTCTGGGCAATGGTGCTGGCAACGCCATAGCGAGGTTGAGCCATTTCCTATGGCTTGCACGGCTTGTTCATTGAATTTGTTATACTTGCCACATCAACTCAAAAGGAGCATCCCATGACCGTTTCTGCCCCCCGCTGGGACCTGACCAACGTCTATCCCTCGCTCGATTCGAAACAATACAAGAACGCCGTCAAGAAATATCAAGCCTCGCTGGATGAATTGGAAGCCTTCCTCAAAAAGGCTGGCAAAGCCAACGCTCAGACGGAACCGAAGAAACTGGGTAAACTGCTTGGCGAAGCCGTGGACCGCTTCAACGCACTCCTCGAACTTTCGGGGACCATCAGTCCCTACATCTACTCCTTTGTTTCTACCGATTCTCGCAACAAGGATGCGATGCGTGCCCTCTCGGAGTTCGAGCAGATGTCGGTCAAGCGCGACATTCTCAACACGAAATTCCAGGCATGGGTCGGCAAGTTGGGCAAAGCCGCCGTCAAAAAAGCCGCCAAGACCAATGCCTCGGCAAAGGCGCACGAGTTTGCCCTGCTGGAGAGTGTGGAGCAATCCAAATATCTGATGAGCGAAGCGGAGGAAGCCCTTGCCGCCGAACTCACCCTGAGCGGAGGCAACGCCTTCGGCAAACTACAAGGCACCGTCACCTCGCAGATGACTGTTGACTTTGAATTGGACGGCAAAGTGCAAAAGATGCCCATGCCCGCCCTCATCAACCTGCGCTCGCACCCCGACGAATCCACCCGCCGCCGCGCTTATGAAGCCGAGAACAAAGCCTGGGAGGAAGCCAAGGAAGTTTTGGCGGCGTGCATGAACGGGGTCAAGGGTGAGACGCTCACGCTCGATCGAAAGCGCGGACGTGAAGACGCCATCCATGCCTCGCTCGATTTCGCCCGTATTGACCGCGCCACCCTCGAAGCCATGCTCGGCGCGATGCGCGATTCCTTCCCCATGTTCCGCCGTTATTTCAAACATAAGGCAAAACTGCTCGGCAAGGAAAAACTTGCCTGGTGGGATATCTTTGCCCCCATGGGCAAGACCGATAAGGTCTATTCGTGGGACGAGGCGCGCGATTTCATCGTCGCCAATTTCAATAAGTTTTCGCCCGAACTGGGCGCGTTTGCCCAGCGCGCCTTCGACAACCGCTGGATTGACGGCGAACAGCGCGAAGGCAAGCGCGGCGGCGCGTTTTGCATGGGCGTGGAAGGCGTGAAGGAAAGCCGCATCCTCAGTAACTTCGACGGCTCGTTCGACCAGGTCAGCACGCTGGCGCATGAACTCGGTCATGCTTTCCATAACGAATGTGCCTGGCAGGCAGGCAAGACGCCCATCCAGCAAAACACCCCCATGACGCTGGCGGAGACCGCCTCCATTATGTGCGAGACCATCGTCACCGAAGCCGCCCTGAATCAAACCTCCGATTCGCAGGAAATGCTTGCCATTCTCGAAGCGCAGATGAACAACGCCTCGCAGGTGGTTGTGGACATCTATTCCCGCTATCTGTTCGAGAAAGAAGTTTTCGAGCGCCGCGCCAAGTCTGAACTTTCTGCCGACGAATTGTGCGACATCATGGAACGCGCCCAAAAAGCCACCTACGGCGACGGCTTGGACGAAAACTATCTGCAAAAGTTCATGTGGACCTGGAAGCCTCATTACTATTCCAGCGGCTTCTCGTTCTACAACTACCCTTACGCCTTCGGTCTGCTCTTTGCCACCGGCTTGTACGCCATCTACCAGAAGCGCGGCGAGGAATTCGTCCCCGCTTACAAGGAACTGCTTGCCACCACCGGCGAAGCCCGCGCAGCAGACCTTGCCGACAAGTTCGGCATCAACATCCGCACCAAAAAATTCTGGGCAGATAGTCTTGCCATCATCGGCAAGCGTGTGGATCGTTATTGTCAGTTGTAAGGCGTTTCGATTTACGCAGGGACACAGCCTTCCGCATCAATGTGCTGTGTCCCTGATGTTTAAGGGTAAACAATGACAAGACGAAAAACAATCGCGACAATATTTATGTTTCTTCTCCTTTCCCTGGGATGCAGTTCGCTGATTTTCGATTCGAACGCTGCTCCTTCCAGCGTCATTGAGACGCCTGTCAACAGCAACATCCCTCTCACCGAAGCCGATGTCCCGCGTGTGACAGCCGAGGATGCAAAAGCCGCATACGATCAGGGAAATGCCATCATCGTGGATGTGCGCAGCCGGGCGGCATACGAAGCAAGCCATGTTGACGGAGCATTATCCATTCCGTTGAATGAATTCGAAACGAACATCGTTAGTGTTGACCTCCCCAAAGATCAATGGATCATCACCTATTGCACCTGACCGAACGAACACACGAGCGCCCGTGCGGCGTTCATTCTGTTGCATAACGGTTATGGAAAAGTTAGCGCCCTGCTTGGCGGTTTCGACGCCTGGGTGCAGGCGGGCTATCCTGTGGAGCCGTAAATGAAAATCATCTCCATTGACCATGTTCAACTTGCCATGCCGGCCGGCGAAGAGGATAAAGCCCGTGCTTTTTACGTTCATATTCTCGGTTGTGCTGAAATTCCCAAACCTGCCGAACTTGCTAAACGCGGCGGTGTTTGGTTTCAATCGGGGCAGGTGCAGATTCACCTCGGCGTGGAAAATGATTTTCGCCCGGCACGCAAGGCGCATCCTGCTTTTCTTGTGGATGATGTGGAAGCGCTGCTTGAAAGAGTTCAGCGTGCCGGCTATGAATGGGACGAATCTCAACCGCCGCTGGAAGGATACAAACGGGCGCACATCTACGACCCCTTTGGAAATCGCATTGAGTTGATGGAACGGATATGAAGACGCCTCGTGTCACCCCCTGGGCTGATGCCGCCGCCCCGACCGAATCCACGCTGATGCAACGTATGACGGACGAGGGGCTCAATCCCTACGTCTGGTCGAATGGACCGCACGAGGTCTATGCGGCGCATACCCATTCGTACGACAAAGTCATCTATGTGGTGCGCGGCTCGATTACGTTTGGTCTGCCTGAATTGGGACAAAGCCTCACCCTCCGCGCAGGCGACCGCCTCGACCTGCCTGCCGGTACCGTGCATGATGCGCTGGTGGGAGCGGATGGCGTGGTCTGCCTGGAGGGTCATAAAGGCTGATCGAAACAGAAGCAACCGTCGGCGGGGGATGAATCGCAGAATTAAAAAAGGATGCGTCCGCATTGGGCGCATCCTTTTCGTTTACCACTTACCTTACATAGTGGCGCGAGATTCGTCTCGCGTTTTCAGGCGACATCAATGTCGCGCTACGAGCATCGGTTACGATTTACCACGTTGCATTCAGCCAGCCGCGCAATTCCATGGCTTTGACCACGCGCGAGATGGCGACCATGTACGCTGCGTCGCGCATGTAAACGCCTTCCTTCTCCGCGGTTTGCAAAACAGCGTGGAATGCCTGTGTCATTTTGGTGTCGAGGCGCTGCAACACTTCCTCTTTTGTCCAGTAGAAGTTCATGTCGTTTTGAACCTGCTCGAAGTAGGAAGTAGTCACGCCGCCGGCGTTGCACAGGAAGTCGGGGATGTTGAAGATTTTGTTGGCTTTGAAGAATTCGTCGGCTTCGATGGTGCAGGGACCGTTGGCGCCTTCCGCCACGATTTTGACGCGGTCCGACATCTTTTTGACGGTTTCGGCGTTGACATGTCCTTCGATGGCGGCTGGGATGAGCACATCGGCTTCCTTGGTGATCCAGGCTTCGCCGTCCTCGACTTCGTAGCCGGCCTGTTCGGCGGCTTTGCGGTCAATGGTGCCATACTGGTCGGTGATGGAAAGCAGGAAGCGCGGGTCAATGCCGCCTTTTTTGCTGTAGGTGTATGCTTTTTTGTCGTGGCGGTCCCAGCAGGAAACGCAGGCGACTTTGCCGCCCAGGATTTCCACAAAGCCGATGGCGGCATATTGCGCCACGTTGCCAAAGCCTTCGATGGCAGCGACGGCTTTGGTGGAATCAATCTTGAGGTGTTTCATGGCTTCGCGCACGGCGTAGATGACGCCGTAGCCGGTGGCTTCGGTGCGTCCTTCCGAGCCGCCGCTGCCAAGCGGTTTGCCGGTGAACACGCCGGGGGTGTATTGCCCGACGAGACGCGAATATTCGTCCATCATCCAGCCCATCATTTGCGGGGTGGTGCCAACATCGGGGGCGGGCACGTCGTTGCGTGGACCGATGTTCTTCCACATCGCCTGCACCCAGCCGCGGCAGATTTGTTCCTTTTCGTTGGAGGAGAGGGTGGCGGGGTCGCAGATGACGCCGCCTTTGCCGCCGCCCAGCGGCAGATCAGCGACGGCGCATTTCCAGGTCATCCAGGTGGCGAGGGCGCGCACGGTGTCGAAGGTTTCGTTGGGGTGGAAGCGGATGCCGCCCTTGTTGGGTCCGCGCGCATCGTTGTGCTGGACGCGGAAGCCCTGGAAGACCCGCACCGTGCCGTCGTCCATGCGGACCGGAATGCGGAAGGAATATTCCCGCATGGGCCAGCGCAAAACTTCGCGCACGCCGGGGTTGAGGTTGAGCATTTCAGCAACGTGGTCGAATTGCTTTTGTGCCAATTCAAAGGCATTGATTTGTTCAGACATGCTACTTCTCCTGGAGCGTTAGTTGTGGTAATTGAGAAAAGATGAGCGGGCATCCCGGAACGGGCGCCCGCTTGCTGCCAAATGATGTCGTCCAATTCTTCATCGTATCTTACCCAATAAGTATAAATTGCCCAACAAGGGTATCATGAGAGTCAAACTCTCGTCAATATGATAAAAAGCAGTTGTTTTGAGACGAAAAGACCGACATGCATTGTATGGAGATGGTTGTGTGCTAATAATCAAAAACCTGACCCACCTTTGATATTCAAGATGAGTCAGGCTTGTGGATTCATTAATAACACTATTTACGCAGAACCCGATTTTATTCCACCAACCCTCGCTAATCGGCGCTATTGATCTTTGATTAATCAATGTCACTACAAAAGGCACCGATTCTAGACTGAAATTGGGCTGTTCTTGCTGACATTATTTTGTCAAACATCAATAATCTGTTCAAAATTCGCGAAGATTGGCGTAGATTAGCAGATAAGAAAGCCTAATTGCGTAAGTCCTGTTAATAAACTGAAGTCTACGGCACGCCGAACCTCAACTGGGAATTGAGCGGCGTCCAGGTGTTGTTGTAGGTCGGGAAGTAGAACACGCTCGACATCTGCTCCAGCGGAATGCCCATCGTCTCCGAGAAACTGTACAGCGTGTTGTTGGCGTAGGACTGCAGGCGGATCGCCGCCACAATCTTCTTGCTGGTGTCCAGGCTCTCGACGATGACCGGTCCGCCGCTGACCGGGAAGTACAGGCGCTGTTCTTCGCGTCCCTGCATCTGCTGTTCCCAGACCGCTGTCCCGCCGATGGTGATGCGCACGGTGGTGGGGGTGGTCTCCAGGTTGCTGACGCGGATTTGCGAGTTGAGCGGCGTCCAGGTGTTGTTGTAGGTCGGGAAGTAGTACTTGTAGGAGAGCAGTCCTTCCGGCACACCCATGGTCTCGACGAAGGAGTACAGGGTGTTATTGGCGTAGGATTGCAGACGGATCGCCGCCACAATCTTCTTGCTGGTGTCCAGGCTCTCGACGATGACCGGTC